>NZ_LZIN01000015.1 GCF_001667375.1 Mycolicibacter sinensis
TGGGTTATTTTTTTAACTACCCCCGGCGCGGGGGCGGGCCCCGTCGCCGCCGTTGCCGCCCGCGGGGTGCGCCGCGGTGCCGGCGCCGCCGTCGCCGCCGTTGCCTCCCGAGCCGGAATTCCCGCCGGCTCCGCCGTTTCCGCCACCGCCGTTGGCGCCGGCCAGCCCGTGGACGGCCGCCCCGCCGTCGCCGCCCCGGCCACCGGAACCGCCGTCGCCGCCGGCCCCACCCAGCCCGGCATTGCCGCCGTTGCCGCCGAATACCCCGTCGCCGCCGTCTGCGCCGACACCGCCGACGCCGCCCCGGCCACCGTCACCGCCGCGGCCGCCGGCGCCACCATTGCCCGCGATCGCGCCCCCGGCCCCGCCGGCGCCGCCGTCACCGCCGGCGCCCCCGGTCTGACCGGCCTGTCCTGCCTCGCCGTCGGCGCCGCCGGTCATGGTCGGTTCGGCATCGGATCCATCCGCGCCCCCGGCGCCGTTACCGCCGTTCCCGCCGGCGCCGCCGTCGCCGTGATCGCCACCGGCGCCGCCGGCGCCACCGTTGCCTCCGGTCGCGCCGTCCACGCCGGCGTCCATGCCGTTGCCGCCGTCGCCGCCGTTACCGCTGATCCCGTCCACCGCATCGCCGGTCGCCCCGTCGGACCCGGTTGCCCCGAACAGACCGGCGATGCCGCCGCGCCCGCCGATGCCGGCCAGCCCGGCATTGCCGCCGGCGCCGCCCGCCCAGCCATCGAGGTGCCCGTCGGCGCCGTCGGCACCGGTACCACCGTTGCCCCCGGTCCCGGCCGCACCACCGGAACCGCCCCGGCCGCCGATGCCGAACAGCAGCCCACCCGCGCCGCCGCGGCCGCCGGCGCCACCGTTACCACCGTCGGCACCGTCGCCGCCGGCGGCGTTGATTCCCGCCGCGCCGGCCGCCCCGGTGATTCCGGCGCCGCCGACCCCGCCGTCGCCACCCCGGCCCAGCAGCCAGCCACCGGCACCGCCGTCGCCGCCGGCCAAGCCGTCGCTTCCGGCGCCGCCCGCCCCGCCGTTGCCGAACATCCCGGCATCGCCGCCGGTGCCGCCGTCGTACCCGGCACCGCCGTCACCGAGCAGCCAGCCACCGGCGAACCCATCGAGGTGATCGGCGGTACCGGCCGCGCCGTTGCCGATGGCAAAGCTGCCGAGCACCACGTTGACCGCGTCGGCGATTTGCTGGCCGGCAGCGCTGTCGAGCCACTCCGCCACCCCGGCATGCAGCGGGGTGTAGAACCACTGGTCGAACAGGTGACTCAGATCGACGGGGTCGAAGGCGACCGCCGGAGCCGGCTCGGGGGCCAGCAGGTCGAGTAGCCAGTCGGTATCGACGACGTCGGCCCGTACCGGCGGGACGGCTGCCGGGGACATGCCGAATGCCAGCACGGTGCCGACGGCAGTGACCGCGGCCCGGCCGCCGCGATGCTTGGCGATCACGTCGCCCCCAATCTCCCGCCTTTGGGGACAGATCAGTGAACCCTCAGATCACGTTAAGCTAACGCTTCGGAGGGGGGCCGTCAAAGAAGCCCCGTTCAGGACGTGAGCGCCTGGCGGATGTCAACCCCTTTGGCCAGCACCAGCAGCACCAGCGTGCACAGCGCGTCGTCGGTCAAGCCCGAGCCGGGAAAGTTGTAGCGCAGCAACACATCTGCGGTCTTGGTGGTGCCCTTCTCGACCACCGTGACGGTCCCGAATTGGCTGAGCCGCGCCTGCTCGGCCGCCCGCTCGCGAAGTTTCTTGGTCAGCGCCAGATCCCAGCCCAAGATCTGGGTCAGTGACACCAGCTCAAGCTCGTCGGTGATCGGCACCACCCGCAAGGAGGCCAGGGTGCCCTCGTGGTGGATGGTCAACGCGCCGTCGGGCTCGGCGTCGGTGGTCAGCACGGTGGCCAGCACCGTGGCGAGGCGGTCGGCCAGCCCTGTCATCACGCCGTCCCGAATCGGCGCTGGCGTGAGGCGTACTGTTCGCACGCCTCCCACAAGTCGCGGCGGTCGTAGTCCGGCCACAGTTTCTCTTGGAAGATGTACTCCGCGTAGGCGGCCTGCCACAGCATGAAGTTGGACAACCGCTGCTCCCCGGAGGTGCGGATCAACAGGTCGACATCGGGCATGTCCGGCCGGTGCAGATGCCGGGCGACGGTGGCCTCGGTGATCCGGTTCGGCTTGAGCTTGCCCGCAACGGCTTCGGCGGCGATCGCCTGCGCGGCTTCGGCGATCTCGGTGCGCCCCCCGTAGTTGACGCAGTAGTTGATGGTGATGACGTCGTTGCCGACGGTCATGTCCTCGGCGATCTCGAATTCCTTGATGACGCTGCGCCACATCTTCGGCCGCGAACCAACCCAGCGCATCCGCACCCCCATCGCGTTGAGGTTCTCCCGGCGGCGGCGCACCACCTCACGGTTGAACCCCATCAGGAAGCGCACCTCCTCGGTGGAGCGCTTCCAGTTTTCCGTGGAGAACGCATACACCGTCAGCCATTTGACGCCGAGTTCGATTGCGCCGCAGGTGATGTCGATCAGCACCGCCTCGCCCATCTTGTGCCCCTCGGTGCGGCTCAGCCCGCGTTGAGTGGCCCAGCGGCCGTTGCCGTCCATCACCACCGCGACGTGGTTGGGCAGCGCCTCGGCCGGGATCTGCGGGGCCACCGCCTTGGAGGTGTGCTGCGGCGGACGGCACGGTCCACCTCCCGGCGGCACCGGCAACGCCGGAAAGACCACCGGCCAGGTGGACTTGTCCGGGAACACCGGATAGTCGTCGGGGGCCGCGGGAAGCTGCGGGAACGCAGCCTTGCGCCCAGCCCGATTCAACACCATCTGCCCTATCCTGCCCGACCGGTACCGCGCCGCCCGCGGCGATCACGTATCCGCCGCGGCGGCTTACCTGTCAGCGCGACGATCAGGAATCGGCACTGAGGTCCATCGCGACGAAGTCCAGCCGCCACAGCGACTGGAACAGCCTGCGCCCGAACTTCTCCAGGTCCGCCGCGCTCGCCCGCACCGAACCGCCGGCCTGCGCCAGGTTCGCCGCGATCTCCCGGATGCTGCGGCGGCCGTCGATGCTCTGGACGAACGGCAGCTGGGTGGCGTTGAGCGGCATCCGCCAGCCCGGCCGGAAGATCTCGTTGCCGTTGAGGCCGCACTTGAAGCGGTACAGCGGCACGTAGTCGAGGCTATCGGCCGTGGAGAAGTCGATCACGTAGCTGTTCTTGGGACGCTCGGGACGGGTGGCAATGAAGAAGTGCCGCGCGTTGAGGGTGTGGATGCGCTCCATCACCGACCAGATCTTGGCTTCCGGCAGCGCGTTCACCTTCTCGTAGAAGCCACCGCCCGGCGCGGCCACATCGTGGGCATAGTACGGCGCCTTGAGCAGCCAGCCCTGGAAGTCGAGCCCGGCCGAATTGGCCAGGTCGATGCAGCCGTCGACGTCGTAGCTCTTGGCCCGGCCGTGCAGGAAGGTGTCCACCAGACCCGAGTCGGAGGCCAGGTCGCCGGCGATCTTGAGGTACGGCTGGACGGGATGGTCCTGCGACAGCATCCGGATGGCCTGGCGAACCGTCTGAATCGACTCGTCGCTCTGTTCCAACCCGAGGTCCTGGAAGACGCCCTCGAGGATCTCGATGCCGATCCGGCCGTAGCGCGCGTAGAGCATGATGCCGGCGACGCCGTCGGGCCGCAGGCAGTCCGCCACCGCCTTCATGCCCACCTTCGGGTCGGCCATGTGGTGCAGCACCCCGGTGGAGACCGCCAGGTCGAAGTCCTGCCCCAGCGTGGACAGCTCCTCGATCGGCAGCTGGTGCAGCTCCAGATTCCACAGTCCGTGCTTGTCCTTGAGGTACTGCTGATGCCCCAGCGACGACTGGCTGATGTCGACGGCCACCACCCGGGCCTTGGGGTTGTTGTAGGCGAAGACCGCCGCTTGGTTGGTGCCGCAGCCCGCGATCAAGATGTCGAGGTCGGGCCGGTAGTCCCGGTCCGGCCACAGCACCCGGTGCGCATGGCTCGGGTCGAACCACTCCCAGTTGCCGGCCGACCACGCCTGCAGGTCGTGGATGGGCGGCGGGTACGTCCACCGCTCGTACTGACGGGAGACGACGTCGGCGCGTGGGTTCTCGGTCACTTCGTTGTGGCTCCTTGTTGCGTAGCCCCCGGCGATCGAGTCAGACTCTAGCGGGGGTCATTCGGGCCGGCGCGACGGGTGCGGCTCACCTCGGAGCGGCATGCCAGACGCGCCGGTTGATTCTGTTTTGCGATCTCAGCGGGCGTGCCCGGGTTGGCCGGGTTGGCCCGGCAGACCGGGCTGGCCGGGCTTTCCACCTGCTCCGGGAGCACCGCCCGCGCCACCGGCACCGCCCGCGCCGGGTTTGCCGCCGACACCCCCGGCACCGCCGTGTCCGCCAGCGCCGCCCTTGCCACCGTCGCCGCCCTTGCCACCCTGGCCGCCCTTGCCGCCTTGGCCACCCTTGCCGCCCTTGCCACCCTGACCACCCTTGCCGGCAGCACCCGGGGCGCCATCAGCACCGTCAGCCCCGTCAGCGCCGTCGGCGCCGTCGGCTCCGTCAGCGCCGGGGCCATGCGCCGGTAGTGGGGCCATGATCCCGAATCCGGGGACGGGTCCGATGCCCGCCTGCGCGACCGGTACGACCACCGGGACCATTCCCGCGACCAGCAGGGCGCCCGCCGCGGCGCCGAGGCCGGCCGCGTAACGCGGCGCAGTGTAGTGCGCCCAGCGCCCCCACCCGGTGTCGTGAATCATTCGGCCTGCCTTCCAAATTGAGCGTTGGAGATCGTGAAGTCGCATCAGCCTACCGCCGACGCGTGGGTAGTCCACCGAAACGGACACAATTGCCAGGTCGGTAGGGGTGGGTCAGCCGTCGCTGCCGGTCGCCTTGGTGTCAGCATCCGCCGCGGCGGCCTGTCCCGCTGCCCGCTGAATCCGTTCCACCAGCGGCAATGTTCGCAGCCGGCGCTCCAGGTGCCACTGCAGATGGGCGGCCACCAATCCGCTGGCGTGGCTGCGGTGCGCCGGTGTCGAAGCCTGTGCAGCCTCCCAGTCCCCGTCGTGCAGCGCCGACATCAGATCCAGCACCCCCAGCGGCGGGGTGGTCGCGCCGGCCGGTCGGCAGTGGCCGCAGACGCTGCCGCCGGCAGCGACGTGAAATGCCCGGTGCGGGCCGGGGGTGGCGCAGCGGGCGCATGCGGTCAGCGCCGGCGCCCAGCCGGCCACCGACATCGCACGGAGTAGATAGGCGTCCAACACCAACTCGCGGGGGCGGTTGCCGTCGGCCACCGCCCGCAGCGCACCGACCGTGAGCCGGTGCAACGCCGTCGCCGGGGCCCGCTCGGCGCCGGCGAGGCGTTCGGCGGTCTCCAGCATCACGCAGGCACAGGTGTAGCGGCCGTAGTCGCTGACGATGTCGGTGGCGAACGCGTCCACCGACACCACCTGGGTGACGATGTCGAGGTTGCGGCCCGGATGCAGCTGCACGTCGATGTGGGCGAACGGCTCCAGCCGGGCGCCGAACTTACTGCGGGTTCGGCGCACTCCCTTGGCCACCGCGCGGACCAGGCCGTGGTCGCGGGTGAGCAAAGTGACGATCCGGTCGGCTTCGCCGAGCTTGTGCTGGCGCAGCACCACCGCCCGGTCCCGGTACAGCCGCATCGCAACAGTTTCGCATCACCGCAGGGACGTTTCGAGGACGGTCACCGGCGTGGCACGCCGGATACTCTCGTCACCGATGACCCACCCGCCCGCGGCGCCCGGCACCCGCTTTCCCACTCTCACCGAGCAGCTCTACCAGCTGGCCAGCGGCGAGGTGACCTCGGTCGGTCTGGTCCGCCGCTGCCTGCACGCCATCGATGACAGCCAGTCCACGCTGAACGCCTTCCGGGTCGTGTTCACCGAGTCGGCGCTGCGCAGTGCCGCCGAAGCCGACCGGCGCCGGGCCGCCGGCCACCGCGCCCCACTGCTGGGCGTCCCGATCGCGGTCAAAGACGACACCGACATCGCGGGCGTGCCAACCTGGTTCGGCACGGCCGGCTACGTCGAACCCGCCGGCAGCGACGCCGAGGTGATGCGGCGGCTCAAAGCCGCCGGCGCGGTGATCGTCGGCAAGACCAACACCTGCGAGCTGGGCCAGTGGCCGTTCACCAGCGGCCCCGGCTTCGGCCACACCCGCAATCCCTGGTCGCGCCGGCACACCCCGGGCGGCTCGTCGGGGGGCAGCGCCGCCGCAGTCGCCGCGGGCCTGGTGGCCGCGGCGATCGGATCCGACACCGCCGGCAGCGTGCGTATCCCCGCCGCATGGACGCATCTGGTGGGCATCAAACCGCAACGCGGCCGCATCTCCACCTGGCCGCTGCCCGAGGCGTTCAACGGCCTCACCGTCAACGGGGTGCTGGCCCGCACCGTGGCGGATGCGGCGCTGGTGCTGGACGCGGCCGCCGGCAACGCCGAAGGCGATCGGCACAAACCGCCGCCGGTCACCGCCTCCGATTACGTGGGAAGCGCACCGGGCCAACTGCGGATCGCGCTGTCGACCCGCTTTCCTTACACCGCGTTCCCGGCGCGGTTGCACCCGGAGATCGGCGCGGCCCTGGAGCAGGTGGCCGGGCGGCTGCGGTTACTGGGGCACGTCGTGCTGCCCGGCAATCCCGACTACGGGGTGCGGCTGTCGTGGAACTTTTTGTCCCGCTCCACCGCGGGGGTGTTGGCCGCGGCGAGCAGCCTCGGCGGCGGGGTCACGCTGGACCCGCGGACGCTGGCCCATATGCGCACCGGCCGGCTGCTGTCGCAGGCCGTACTGCGTAAGGCGCGCGCCCACGAGGCGAAGGACCAGCGCCGGGTGGGGTCGATCTTCCGCATCGTCGATGTGGTGTTGGCGCCGACCACCGCCCAACCTCCGCCGCTCGTGCAGGCCTTCGACGACCTGACCGCCCTGGAGACCGACCGCGCCATCGTCGCGGCCTGCCCGGTGACCTGGCCGTGGAACCTGCTGGGGTGGCCGTCGATCAACGTGCCGGCCGGGTTCACCTCCGCAGGACTGCCGATCGGGGTGCAATTGATGGGACCGGCCCACAGCGACGGTCTGCTGGTGTCGCTGGCCGCGGAGCTGGAGGGCATCAGCGGCTGGGCGGCGCAGCAGCCCACACCGTGGTGGCGCACCGAGCCCGATACCTGCCGGTAACCCACCGAAAAGCCCGTCACCTTTGCCTTCTGCGTCGTATTCGACTCTCCGCTAAGCTGACACGGTCGTTTTGGACTTCGTAAATCACGTAACAGTCCAACAGGGGAAAGGCGTCTGCAATATGGCCACTCTGTCCTTGACCAAGCTCGCTGTCGCAACCGGCGGACTGGCTTTGGCGCTCTCCGCAGGAGCCGGGTTGGCTTCCGCGAGCCCGGACCTCGGCCCGATCATCAACACCACCTGCAGCTACTCGCAGGTGGTGGCTGCCCTCAATGCGGAGAACCCCGCAGCGGCCGCGGAGTTCAACGCGTCCGGCAACGCCAGTGGCATGTTGCAGATGTTCCTGAACTCGCCTCCTGACAAGCGGCAGAAGTACGCCACCATGATCCAGAGCATGCCGGAGGCGCAGCCGTACATCGGCACCATCACCTCGGTCGCCGGTTCCTGCAACAACTACTGAGCGGATCGTCGCCATGGGCCTGCGTGACAAGGTCCTGATCAGCGCCGCCGAGCTCGCTGAGCTGCTGCGGGCCGGTGATCCGGTGACCGTCCTCGACGTCCGCTGGAGCCTGGAGGTTCCCGACGGGCGTCCCGCCTATCTGCAGGGTCACATCCCGGGTGCGGTGTACGTCTCGCTCGAGGACGAGCTGTCCGACCACGAGGTCCCCGGCCGCGGTCGGCATCCGCTGCCGACCGGCCGCAACCTGGAAGCCGCCGCCCGCCGGTGGGGGGTGCGGCGCACCAGGCCGGTGGTGGTCTATGACGACTGGAACCGCGCCGCGTCCGGGCGCCTGTGGTGGCTGCTGACCACGTCCGGCCTGCGCGACGTGCGCATTCTCGACGGGGGCCTGGCGGCTTGGACCGCGGCCGGCGGCGAGCTGGAAACCGGCGACATCAGTCCCGAACCGGGCAACGTCACCGTGTTGCCCGAAGACCTCTACGACGGCGTCCGGCCCACGCTGACCGCCGATGAGGCCGGCTCCGGCGCCGTGACATTGCTCGACGCCCGCGCCCCCGAGCGGTTCCGCGCCGACAACGAACCGGTCGATGCGGCCGCCGGCCACATACCCGGCCCCAAGAACCTGCCGTTCACCGCCCTGCTGGCACCCGACGGAACCTTCCTGCCCGACTATGATCTCGCCCGGCTGCTCTCCGAACGCGGCGTCGGCGCCGACGACGCGGTGGGCGCGTACTGCGGATCGGGAATCAGCGCCACGGTGATCGTGGCGGCGCTGGCCGCAGCCGGCCGGTCGGCCGCGCTGTTCCCGGGGTCGTGGTCGCAGTGGAGTTCGGACCCGTCCCGCCCGGTTGCCCGCGGCGACGACTGAGAACTCCCCTCAGCCCAGGTGGAAATCCGCCGGGTTCGGGCTGCCCAGCATGGCGTCCATCGTCGCGCGGTCGAACGGCCACAGGTCGACCGCGCCGCCCTCGGTCCGGTACCACGAGTTGCAGCCGGTGTTCCAGACCGTCGGGCCCATCGCGGTGGCGACGTCGTCGTTGAACCGCGTGGTCGCCTGTTCGGTGACCTCGACGGTGGTCAGCTCGGCGGCCCGGAACTTCTCCAGCCACTGCGCGATGTAACGCGCGGTCAGTTCCGAGGTGTACTGCAGCGAGATCGATCCGGTGGGTGAGTTCGGGCCCAGCACGGTGAACAGGTTGGGGAACCCCGGGATCGCGGTCATCCGGTAGGCGCGCGGCCCCTTGGCCCACGCGTCGTCGATGTCGATCCGGTCCCGGCCGATCAGCCGCATGGGGCGCATGTAGTTGTGGGCGTGGAATCCGGTCGCCAGCACGATGATGTCGGTGTCGCGGTGGGTGCCGTCGGCGGTGCGGATACCGCGCGGGGTGACTTCGGCGATGCGGTCGGTGATCAGCTCGGCGTTGTCGGCGCGGATCGCCCGGTAGTAGCTTCCGGAGACCACCTGGCGCTTACACAGCGGCTGGTAGTCGGGTTCAAGTTTGGCCTGTAAGGCTTTGTCCCGCACCTGGATCCGCAGGCAGGCCCGGGCATAGGCCTGCACCGCCCGGCGCCGCCACGATTCCCGGGTGGTGACGTCGGTCAGCAGGGCCGACCCGCCCAGCGCCAGCAACCGGTAGAGCGCCCGGTGCATCTTGGGCAGCCGCGCCAGCACCGCAGCCGCCCCCGGAAGCTGCCGCAGCGCCGTGGGCGCCCACAGGATCCACTGCGCCGACCGCACGTAGTGGTCTATCGACGCGGCGTCGGGCTGCAGTGCGGATACCACCTGCACACCGGTCGACCCGGTACCGATCACCGCGACCCGCTTCCCGGCGGTGTCGAGATCGTCGTCCCAGCGGGCGGTGTGCACCACCGGCCCGGCGTAGTCCGCCAGGCCGGGAATGTCGGGGGTGAACGGGTGGTGCAGGACGCCGGTCGCACAGATCACGAAGTCGGCGATCAGCTCCTCACCGGTGGCGATGGTGAGGGTCCAATGCCGGTGCTCGTCCCACCGCGCGGCGGTCACCTCGGTGTCGAGCCGGATCAGCGGCGCCAGTCCGAGCCGATCGACGACGTCGCGGTGGTAGCGCTGGATCGTCGCACCGGTCGCCCAGGTGTCCCGCCAGTCGGGCTTCGGCGCGAACCCGAACTGGTAGGCCTGCGACGGCACGTCGCAGCGCAGTCCCGGATAGTGATTCCAGTACCAGACGCCGCCGACGTCGGAACCCTTCTCCAGCACGGTGATGTCGGTGAAACCGCGCTCACGCAGGACATAAGCGGTGGTGATACCGGCTATGCCCGCGCCGATCACGATGACCCGGGGCTCGCGTGCGGCCACGGCGGCCTGCTAGCTGCGCAGCGCCGACACCGCATCGACCAGCAGCTGGCGGGCCCGGTCGGCGTCGACCATCGCCAGCGGCTGCCCGCGCACCGGCTGCGGGTTCGCGGTGACCTGCACCAGCGCACTGCCGAGGTAGGCGGTGAAGGTGTAGGACTCCCGGGACTGCTGTTGGCCGTCCTTGCCGGTGATCTCGATCTCCGAGTGCGAACCGGTCGTCTGGGCGCGGTCGATGTGTGGGGCGTCGGTCTCGTCCAGGTAGCCCGTGAGCTTGCCGGCCTGGAACGAGACGTGTTTGCAGTTCTCGGCGGCCGCGGAGTCGAACGGCAGGTCCTGGTCGGCTTGCATGGCGATCGCGACGAACTGGTTGCCGTTGCCGACGACCGACACCATCGACATCTTGCCCCGGATGCCCTTGGGCGGCCGACCGCTGCTGGCCGCGTAGTCGGCGCAGTCAGCGGGGTCGAAGATCACGCCGGGGGGCATCTTCTGCGGCCCGAGGATCTTGGGATCGATTTCGTTGGGACCCTTGGTCTGCGTCTTGAAGTCCGAGCCGAACGTCGACTCGACGTTGAACAGCTTGGTGGTATCGAACGGCTTGTGGGATCCCCCGCAACCGGTCAGTGCTTGCGCGCACATGATCAGGGCAACAGAGGAGACGACCAACGACTTGGGTTCCAGCACCCCTGGAATGTACCCAATGGCAGTCTGCGGCGCTGGTTGGCACACCCCTTTCAGAAGCCCAGCCGGCCCAGCTGCTTGGGGTCGCGCTGCCAGTTCTTGGCCACCTTGACCCGCAAGTCGAGAAAAACCTTGGTGCCCAAGAGCTTTTCGATCTGGGCGCGCGCGGCGGTGCCCACCTCGCGCAGCCTGGCGCCGCCTCGGCCGATCACGATCCCCTTCTGACTGTCCCGTTCGACGTAGAGCAGCGCGTACACCTCGATCAGATCGTCACGGTCCTCGCGCCGGCGCACCTCCTCGATCACCACCGCCAGGGAATGCGGCAGTTCGTCGCGCACTCCTTCCAGAGCGGCTTCCCGGATGAACTCGGCCATCAGGGTCTCTTCGGGCTCGTCGGTCAACTCACCGTCGGGGTAGAAGGCCGGGCCGACCGGCAGCGCCGCGGCCAGCACGTCGATCAGGACGTCGACCTGCTCGCCGCTGACCGCCGAGACGGGGATGATCTCGGCCTCGGGGGCCAGTTCGCCGACGGCGACAAGTTGCGCGGCGATTTTGTCGCGGCTGGTCTTGTCGATCTTGGTGACGACGACCACCAGCTTGGTTTTGGGCGCGACCGCCCGGATCTGTTCGACGATCCAACGGTCTCCCGGGCCGATCGCCTCGTCGGCGGGGATGCACAACCCGATGACGTCGACCTCCGAGTAGGTGTCTTTGACCAACTCGTTGAGCCGCTTGCCCAGCAACGTGCGCGGGCGGTGCAGGCCCGGGGTGTCGACCAGGATGATCTGGAAGTCCTCCCGGTGCACGATGCCGCGAATGGTGTGCCGGGTGGTCTGCGGCCGGTTGGAGGTGATCGCCACCTTCTGGCCGACCAGGGCGTTGGTCAAGGTGGACTTGCCGGTATTGGGCCGGCCGACGAAACACACGAAGCCCGAATGGAACTCGGTCACAAGCCGCCTTCCGCCGAGTGTGCGCTTTGGTAAGCCCGCACCGGTGTGTCGCGTACGAAACCGCACACTCGGCGCATCCTCACCGCCGGCTTGGCCGGTTCACTGCTCATTTGCGGTCTCCTCACCGGCGGGTTGCGCCGGGCTGATCAGAACGGTGCTGACCCGCACCCGCCCCCGACTGTCGCGGCTGCCCTCGGCCTGCAGTCGCAGCCCGTGTGAGGTTACCTCGACGCCGGGCAACGGAACCCGGCCCAGCTCCAGCGCCATCAAGCCGCCTACGGTGTCGACATCGAGAGCGGAGTCGAACTGCACCCCGTACAGCTCGCCGACGTCCTCGATGGGCAGCCGAGCAGAAACCCGAAATCTGTTGGCGCCCAATTCCTCCACCGGGGCCACCTCGCCCTGGTCGTACTCGTCGGCGATCTCCCCGACGATTTCCTCCAACACGTCCTCGATGGTGACCAGCCCGGCTATCGCGCCGTACTCGTCGACCAGCAGCGCCATGTGGTAGCGGCCGCGCTGCATGTCGTGCAGCAGCGCGTTGAGCGCCTTGGAGTCCGGCATGAACACCGCCGGGCGCATCACCTGCGCGACCGTGGTGTCCCGCCCGCCGTTCGTCGAGTAATAAGTTTGTTGAACAAGGTCTTTCAGGTAAACGACACCGAGGATGTCGTCGACGTTCTCGCCGACCACCGGGATGCGGGAGTGGCCGCTGCGCACCGCCAGCGAGGTCGCCTGACCCGCGGATTTGCCGCTTTCGATCCACACCATCTCGGTGCGCGGCACCATCACTTCACGGGCCGGGGTGTCGGCGAGTTCGAAGACCGACTGGATCATGCGCCGTTCGTCAGCGGCAACCACTCCGCGCTGCTGGGCCATGTCGACCACCTCGCGCAACTCGACCTCCGAGGAGAACGGCCCGTTGCGGAAGCCGCGCCCCGGCGTCAGCGCGTTGCCCAGCACCACCAGCAGCCGGCTGATCGGGGTGAGCAACACCGAAAGCACGTGCAGCGGAAGCGCGGACGCCAACGCGATCGAATAGGCGTTCTGCCGGCCCAGGGTACGAGGCCCCACGCCGATCACCACGAAGCTGATCACCACCATGACCGCGGCGGCGGCGAACAGTCCCCAGTCCAGCCCGAGCACCGCGTGCAACAGGAACACCAGCAGCGCGGTGGCGGTGATTTCGCAGGTGATGCGCAGCAACACCACCAGGTTGATGTAGCGGGGCCGTTCGGCCATCAGTGTGGACAGCCACACCGCGCCGGGACGTTTCGCCCGGACCAGTTCGTCGACGCGGGCCGGCGAGACGGTGTTCATCGCGGCGTCGATCGCCGCGAACAGTCCACCCAGACCGATCAACGCGATCACGCCGACTAGCAGCGGTGTTCCGGTCACAGTTCGTCGAAGTACCGGGACTTGTCGAGCAGCCTGCGGTCTTTCTCGGTCTGGGTCTCGGCCCGGTAGCTCTCTACCTGATCGGCGACCCATTCCTCGAGCAGCCGGCGCTGCAGGGCGAACATCTCTTTTTCTTCGTCCGGCTCGGCGTGGTCGTAGCCCAGCAGGTGCAGCACGCCGTGCACGGTAAGCAGGGCCAGTTCCTGGCCGAGCGAATGGCCTGCGGCCGCGGCCTGTTCGGCGGCGAACTCCGGGCACAGTGCGATGTCGCCGAGCATCGACGGGCCGGGCTCGGGCGCGTCGGGGCGACCACCGGGCTCCAGCTCGTCCATCGGGAAGCTCATCACGTCGGTGGGCCCGGGCAGGTCCATCCAGCGCACGTGCAGGTCGGCCATCGCGGCGGTGTCCAGCAGCACCATCGACAGCTCGGCGCCAGGGTTGACGTCCATCTTGGCCAGCACGAACTTGGCCACGCTGACCAGCTCGACTTCGGAGATGTCCAAGCCGGATTCGTTGGAGACCTCGATGCTCACCGGCGCGACCTGCCGCCCGACGCGCGCCTGGCCGCCCGGTTCATCGTCAGACCCGGCCCGGTGCTGTCGGCTTCGTGGCGGGAGTAGGCGTCGACGATCTCGGAGACCAGCCGGTGCCGCACGACATCGACGCTGCTCAGCTCGGCGACGCAGATGTCGTCGACGTCGTCGAGGATGTCCACGGCGGCCCGCAGACCCGACCTCGCGCCACCAGGCAGGTCGATCTGGGTGACATCGCCGGTGACCACCATCTTGGAGCCGAACCCCAGCCGGGTCAGGAACATCTTCATCTGCTCGGCGGTGGTGTTCTGCGCCTCGTCGAGGATGATGAAGGCGCTGTTGAGGCTGCGTCCGCGCATGTAGGCCAGCGGCGCCACCTCGATCACCCCGGAGTTCATCAGCTTGGGAATCAGCTCCGGGTCCATCATGTCGTAGAGCGCGTCATAGAGCGGGCGCAGATACGGGTCGATCTTCTCGCTCAGCGTTCCGGGCAGAAACCCAAGGCTCTCACCGGCTTCCACGGCCGGCCGGGTCAAGATGATGCGGGTGACCTGCTTGCTCTGCAGCGCACTGACCGCCTTGGCCATCGCCAGATAGGTCTTTCCGGTGCCGGCCGGACCGATACCGAACACGATGGTGTGGGCGTCGATCGCGTCGACGTAGCGCTTCTGGTTGAGCGTCTTGGGCCGGATCGTCTTACCCCGCCGGGACAGGATGTCCAGGCTGAGCACCTCGGCCGGCGACTCGTTGCCGACACCCACCAGCATGCCGACGCTGTGCCGCACGGCTTCCGGGGTCAGGGCCTGGCCGCGGGCCACGATCGCGACCAGTTCGGAGACCACCCGCTCGGCCAAAGCGACATCGGCCGGCTCGCCGGAGAAGGTGACGGCGTTGCCGCGCACGTGCAGATCGGCGGCGAGCAGGCGTTCCAGCGCGCGCAGGTTCTCGTCGGCGGAACCCAGCAGACCCACGACCAGGTCAGGCGGAATCTCGACGCTGCTGCGAACCTGTGAGGCCGGTCCGGCAGCGGGGGTATCGCGGGGTGTCACGGGGTTTCCGATACCTGCTTTCTTGGTTTTCGCGGGTGATCCGCGGGCCAGACGATTGCTGCGAGTCTACCGTCGGGCACCGCCAGGCGGTGTCGGACAAGCGCCACGGCAGTAACTGGATCGCGGCCATATGCGCGTTTGCCCGGCTATCAGCGACAAACCGCAGTTTCGGTGCGTGGGGCTACGCACTGCCCCAGCGCGGGGTCAGCACCCCCAGCGCGCCCAGCGCGACCGCTGCCGCGGTCGAAGTGCGCAGCACGGCCGGTCCCAGCCGCGCGGCGACGGCCCCGGCGCCGGTGAGCGCCGTCATCTCGGCTTCGGTGATCCCGCCCTCCGGGCCGACCACCACAGCCAGCGCCGGAGCAGCGGCAACGTCGGGCAACCCGGCCGCCGCCGCGTCGTGCAGCACCAGCACCGTCGTGCCTCCGGCGACCTGTTCGGCGACCCACGCCACCAGCGCGGCGGTCCCCCAGACGCCGTCCACCGGCGGCACCCAGGCCCGGCGGGATTGTCCGGCCGCCGCACGGGCCACCGACCGCCAGCGCCGCAGGCCCTTGTCGGCCCTCGCGCCGTCCCAGCGGGCCACGCAGCGCTCGGCCTGCCAGGCCACGAACGCGTCGGCGCCGGCCTCGGTGGCCAGCTCCACCGCCAGCTCGGAGCGTTCGGATTTCGGTAGGGCCTGCACCACGGTGACCGGCGGTGCGGGCGCCTCGACCATCCGGCGCTGCAGCACCCGGACCCGCAACCCGCCGCGATCGGCCTCCTCCACCCGGCATTCGGCGACCGCACCGGCGCCGTCACTCAACGTCAGGTCTTCTCCGGGCCGGATCCGGCGCACCGTCGCGGCGTGAAAGCCGGCATCGCCGCTGACGTCGGCCAGCTCACCCACCTCGGGCAGCGCCTCGACGTAGAACAGGCCGCCCAAGACTCAGCGGCCGCTGAAGGTTTCGCGCAGCCGGCTGAACAGCCCGCCGCTGTGCGGGGCGTTCGCCGAGCGGACCTCGGCGGTCTCGCGTTCCCGGTGCTGCTTGAACGAGCGCAGCAACTCCACGTCGTGGTGGTCCAGATGCTCGGGCACCACTACCTGGATGTGGGCATGCAGGTCGCCGCGCGACCCGGACCGCAGCTGCGGCATGCCGTGGCCGCGCAGCGCGATGACGGCCCCCGGCTGGGTGCCGGCCGGGATGGTGATGTCGGTGGGGCCGTCGAGGATCGCGTCCACCGCCACGGTGGTGCCCAGCGCCGCGTCGACCATCGGCACCGAGATGTGGCAGTGCAGGTCGTCGCCGTCGCGGGCGAAGATCTCGTGCGGCTGTTCGTGCACCTCGACATAAAGGTCACCGGCCGGGCCGCCGCCGGGCCCGACCTCGCCCTGGGCGGCCAGCCGGACCCGCATGCCGTCGCCTACGCCGGCGGGAATCTTCACGCTGATATCGCGGCGGGCCCGCACCCGGCCGTCGCCGCCGCACTGGTGACAGGGATCCGGGATCACCTCACCGACGCCGCGGCAGGTCGGGCACGGTCGCGATGTCATCACCTGGCCGAGCAGCGAGCGCTGCACGCTCTGCACCTCGCCGCGGCCGTGGCAGGTGTCGCAGGCCGTCGGGCGGGAATCGCCGTGGGTGCCGCGGCCCTGGCAGCGATCACAGAGCACGGCGGTGTCGACCGTGACCTGCTTGGTCACCCCGGTCGCGCATTCGCTCAGGTCCAGGCGCATCCGCAGCAGCGAGTCCGACCCCGGCCGGACTCGTCCGACCGGCCCGCGCGAGGCGGCGCCGCCACCGAAGAAGGCTTCGAAGACGTCCCCGAGGCCGCCGAAGCCGCCGCCGAACCCACCGAAGCCGTTGCCGGCGCCACCGCCGTTCTCCAGCGGGTCGCCGCCGAGGTCGACGATGCGGCGCTTCTCCGGGTCGGACAGCACTTCGTAGGCGGCGCTGATCTCCTTGAACTTGTGCTGCGCCGCCTCGTCGGGATTGACGTCGGGATGGTATTTGCGAGCCAGCTTGCGGTATGCGCGCTTGAGCTCCGTGTCGCTGACGCCCTTATCGACGCCGAGCAGTCCGTAATAATCGCGTGCCACGCCTGACCTTTCCCAACTTCTGCCGACCGGAGATCATCGGCTCCCGAGCACCTCACCGATGTACATTGCAACTGCAGCGACGCTGGCGATAGTTCCCGGATAGTCCATCCGGGTGGGGCCCAGCACTCCCATACCGCCGAATACGGTGCCCTGGGAACCGTAAGCGGTGGACACCACCGATGCCCCGGCCATCTCCTCCGCCTCGGTCTCGTGACCGATGCGCACCGTGACTTTACCGGCTTCCTGCTGCACTGCCAGCAGCCGCAGCACCACGACCTGCTCTTCGAGCACCTCCAGCACGGAGCGCAGCGAATCGCCGAAGTCGGCGGCGTTGCGGGTCAGGTTGGCGGTCCCGCCCAGCAGCAGACGCTCCTCGCGGTGCTCGACCAAGGATTCCAGCAGCACCGTCGCCGACCGCCCGACCGCGTTGGCCAGGCCCGGAGAAAGGCCGCTGCGTCCATCGAGGTGCCCGGCGAGCTCGGCGACAGCGGTGGAGGCCGCCGAGATCCGCTTGCCCTCCAAGGCGACGCCGAGCAGCTCCCGCAGCTGGGAAAGCTGGTGCTCGTCGATGGTGTCCCCGAGTTCGACAAGGCGCTGGTCGACCCGGCCGGAGTCGGTGATCACGACCAGCAGCAACCGCGCCGGCGTGAGCGCGATCACCTCGAGGTGGCGCACCGTGGACACCGACAGGGTGGGGTACTGCACCACGGCCACCTGGCGGGTCAGCTGTGCCAGGGTGCGCACCGCGCGGCGCAGCACGTCGTCCAGGTCGACACCGGAGTCCAAGAACGACAGGATCGCCCGGCGCTCCGCGCTCGAGAGCGGTTTGATCTCGTCGATGCGGTCGACGAACTCCCGGTAGCCCTTCTCGGTGGGCACCCGCCCCGAACTGGTATGCGGCTGGGCAATGTAGCCCTCGGCCTCCAGCACGGCCATGTCGTTGCGCACGGTGGCCGAGGACACCCCGAGGTTGTGCCGCTCGACCAGGGCTTTGGACCCGATCGGTTCCTTGGTCGCGACGAAATCCGCGACGATGGCGCGCAGCACCTCGAAGCGACGATCATCAGCCACACTCATAGGCACTAGATTACGTTCTGGGTTATTTCCCGGCGCGAACGTGCGGGTTTGCACGCTGACACGCCGCGATTTCTGTACATCTCCGCACGCTGGCGCAGACGAGAGGATCGGCATGTCCGACTTTCCCTACACCGACCGCTTCACCGTCAATCGCGTGTTACCGGAGCACGGCAGGCCGCGTGAGGAGGTGCTGGCCGAGCTGCGGGAGATGGCACGGGCCGAAGATCTCACCTGGGAGACCGGCAAGGTGTCCGGGACCATGTACTGCGGGGACCATGAGCACTACCGCTTCCTGGACGAGGCGTTCGGGCTGTTCGCCCATGTGAACGTGTTGCAGCGCGACATCTGCCCGTCGGCGACCAAGTTCGAGGGCGAGATCATCGCGATGGCCCTGGACCTGATGCACGCCGACGCCGTCACCGACACCGAACCGGTGGGGATGGTCACCACCGGCGGCACCGGCAGCATCATCCACGCCCTGCTGTCCTACCGCGAGCACGCCGCGGCGCACCGCGGCATCACCCGGCCCAATTTCATCAAGCCCGAGACCGGTCATCCGGCCTTCGACAAGGGCTGTCACCTGTTCGGCATCGAGATGCGCACCGCGCCGATCGATCCGCAGACCACCGAAGTCGACGTCGACTGGGTGGCCGACAACATCGACGAAAACACCATCGCCATCATGGGTTCGGCCTGTAACTACGGCTATGGCACCGTCGACCCGATCCCGGCGCTGGGCGAGCTGGCCTTGTCGCGCGGGGTGGGTTTGCACGTCGACGGCTGCCTGGGCGGGTTCGTGCTGCCCTTCGCCCAGGAGCTCGGTTATGACGTCCCGCTGTTCGATTTCCGGGTGCCCGGGGTCACCAGCATTTCGGCGGACAACCATAAGTACGGCTATGCGTTGAAGGGCGCCTCCACCCTGCTGTTCCGCGACAAGGCCTACCGCAACGCGCAGTACTTCTACCTGCCGGAATGGAGCGGCGGGAAATACCATTCGCCGGGCATCGAGGGCTCACGCTCGGGTGGCCTGATCGCCGCGGCGTGGGCCTCGATGGTGCAGCTGGGCCGGGAGGGCTACCGGTCGTATGCCAAGGCCATCTTGGAGACCGCGTTCACCATGCAGGGCGCGGTGCGCAGCCACCCGGAGCTGACGATCATGGGTTCGCCGACGTTCTGCTTCGCCTTCCGCTCCGACGAGTTCGACATCTACCACGTCGCCGACGCGATGAAGCCCAAGGGCTGGCGGTTCAACGGCCAGCAGTACCCCAACGCCATCCATATGGCGGTCACCCGGCCGCAGACCCAGGCCGGCGTGGCCGAGGCCTTCGCCGCCGACCTGGCCGACGCGGTGGAATACGCCAAGAAGCAGACCGCCGCCGGCCAGGCGCCGATCAGCGCCGCGATCTACGGCGGCGTGCCCGGCGGAATGACCGATGAGGCAGCCCAATTCATCGAGGGCTTCATGGAGCAGATGCTCGACACCCAGCAGTCACTGCCGCCGCTATGACCCGCGCCGAGACGATGCCGAACGGAACGCCGGCGGAGTGATGAGGAAAAGCGGCGCCCTATGAACCGCGACCGCGTCGTCCTGGCCGTCGACCTGGGCACCGGCGGCCCCAAGGTCGGGTTCGTCGCCCTGGACGGCACTGTGCTGTGGTCCGACCTCGTCGCGGTGCCGACCTCCTACGGGCCGGGCGGGGCGGCAACCCAGGATGCCGGTCTGTGGTGGGCGATCATCCGCGACGCCACCCGCCGCGGACTCGCCGAAAGCGGGGTGCGCGGCGATCAGGTGACCGGGGTCTCGATCACCGGGCAGTGGGCCAGCACGGTCGCGGTCGACGCCGACGGCCGTCCGGTGGGCCCGTGCGTGATGTGGATGGACACCCGTGGAGCGCCCTACAGCCGCAAGGCCTTCGGTGGGCGCCTGCAGGGCTACCGGCCACGGGCGCTGCTGCACTGGCTGCGGCGCAATGGCGGCATCCCGAGTCCGAGCGGCGACGACCCGGTCGGACACATGCTGTATCTGGCGCACGGCGATCCGGCGGTGTTCGCCAGGGTCCGTTGGTTTCTGGAGCCGGTGGACTACCTGAGCATGTGTTTCACCGGGCGCGCCGCGGCATCGCGCGCCTCGATGATGGGCGCCTGGCTCACCGACAACCGCCGGTTGGGTGTGCTCGACTACGACGACGTGCTGGTGCGGCTGTCCGGCGTCGACCGGTTCCGGCTGCCCCCGCTGGTTCCGACCGGTTCGATCATCTCGATCGTAGCCCCGGCGGTCGCCGCCGATCTGGGCATTTCGCCTGCGGCGCAAGTGGTTACCGGCACCCCTGATCTGCACAGCGCGGCGGTGGGTTCCGGCGCGGTACGCCTCGGCGAGCTGCACATGACCATCAGCACCACCTCATGGATCAGCTGCCCGGTGGCGGTCAAGAAGACCGATGCGCTGCACCAGCTCGCGACGGTGCCGGGTCTGGACCCGTCGAGCTACCTGCTGGTCAACAATCAGGACACCGCCGGTCGGGCGTTGCAATGGTTGCGCGACAACGTTTTCGACGATCTGGATTACGACGCGCTGACCGCTTTGGCCGCCAGCGCACCGGCCGGATCCAACGGGGTCATCTTCACCCCGTGGCTCAAAGGCGAACACTCTCCCATCGACGACCGCAACGCCCGAGGCGGCTTCCATAACCTGTCGCTGGACACCACCCGCGCCGATCTGGTGCGCGCGGTGCTCGAAGGGGTGGCGTACAACAGCCGCTGGCTGCTCGACTGCGTGAACCGGTTCACCAGCACTACCGGGCCGATCCGGATCGTCGGCGGCGGTGCCCGCTCGGATCTGTGGTGCCAGATCATCGCCGACGTGAGCGGCCGTACCTGCGAACGGGTCGCCGACCCGCTCAACGCCCAATTGCGCGGCGCCGCACTGTTCGCCGGTATCGGGATGGGCGAACTGGACCGCGACGAGTTGCGCGATCTGATCCCGCTCGACGGCGTCTTCGAGCCGGTCGCGGCGAACCGGGCGGTCTATGACCGGCTCTTCGCCGAGTTCCCCGGGCTCTACAAGACACAGAAAGGCATGTTCGCCCGGCTGGCGCCGGCCCGTTGACCCCTGTGCAGAGCTACCGCTGGTCGGCCGCCATGGCATCCCGAAGGCTCTTGGGCCGCAGGTCGTTCCAATGCTGTTCGACGTACTCCAGACACGCCGCGCGGTCGGCACCCTGTTCGCCTCCGTAGACCACTCGCCAGCCGGCGGGAACGTCGGCGAAAGTCGGCCACAGGCTGTGCTGATCCTCGTTGTTGGCCAGCACGTAGAAGGTGCCCGTCTCGTCGTCAAAGGGGTTGGTGCTCATGAGTTCTCCTCGTTATTTTGACCGCGAGCAGTCGCCAAAGCCCCCTCAGACGCCGCCGAAAGGGAGCTTTCGCGACTGCTCGCCGGGATATGGGTGCCCAGGATCCGGTCGGTCAGCAGTCCCAGACAGCTCAGGTTCGGAAAACCCGGCCCCTGGGTGAGTCCGGCCAGGTTGGGCAGGAACAACTTCGGGGCGACGCCGGCGACGGACAGGTCGTGGCCGATCGCCTCGGCCAGCCGGTCCCCGGACAGCGGGCCGCCCAGGCCCAGCTCCAGCAGATCCAGAGTGTCCTGGCCGAACAACGGCACGAACCACAGCGGGTCGGCGCCGGACCCGTCGATGACCAGGTCGAAGCCGTGCACGGTCTCGAAGTTCTCACCGCCCCGGTTCGTGCTCAGCGTCAGCCGGATTCGGCTGTCCCGGGCTACCGCGTGCGCGACCCGGCCCCGCAGATGCCGGATCCGGTCATCGGCGAGCAACGCGTCCTGCACTCGCGCCGAGAACACCCCGCGGTCGGTGCGGGCCAGCGCATCACGGCGCTCGGAGAGGGTGAGCGCGGTCCAATCGGTCGGGTCGGAGAACAGCGAGTTCTCGAAGAACCCTTCCCCGCGGGTGAACAGCGTCACCTGCGGGGAGATCACCGTGATCGTCGAAACCCGGTGGCGGAACAGTTCGTTGAGCATCGAGGCGGCGGTTTCGCCGCCGCCGATAACCGCGACGCGCTCGGCGCTGATCCGGTCGGCGGCGGCCCGGTGCCAGAACTGGGCGATCGAGAGCACCAGCGGGTTGCCGGGCAGGATCGACTTCTCGGCCTGGCCGGGGCCGGTGATCATCACCGCATCGGCGGCCACCTCGGTCTCGCGGGTCCGCAACGACCAGCCGGTGCCGTTGACCGACAGTCGGTCCACCTCGCCGGGAATGACGTGCAGCTGCACCGCATCGGCGACCCAGCGCAGGTACTTACTCCACCGCAGATGGGTGGGGGCGGGCCGGCCTCGATCCACCCATTCGGCGAATTGGCCGGTGGCGATCAGGTAGGCCTGCCAGCTGTAGCGCGTCATCCGCTCGTCGATCTCGGCGTTGCGGCCGGCCACCACCGCCGACCGGTAGGGGAAGCCGACGTCTTTCTCCGGGCTGGTGCCCAGCCGGTGCGCGCCGTCGGTCCAGCCGCCGGAGGCGCGCCAGTTGGCGGCCACCTCGGTGCGTTCGACGGCGACGACGTCCGGTGCGGCGACGCCCATCTCGCGCAGCACGGCGGCTTTGGCGGCCACCGCGACGGCTTTGGCCCCGGCGCCCACCACGGCAAGTGTGCTCACAGCGCCTCCCCCAGTGTCGTCACCGCGTCGCGCCACAGCGCCGCCAGGTCGGCTGCTTCCGCCGCGGTGGTCAGTTGGTCACTCCAGCACCAGGTGGTCCGCAGCTGCGGGCCGGCCGCGCCGACCTGGATCGCCGCGATCACATCGAAGGTGTAGCGCAGCGGCAGGTCGGGTTCGGACACCAGCGGCAGCAGCGCGGTCACCTCCGGATCGGTGCACAGCGTCCACGGCGCCGACTGCGGGGTCAGGTCGAGTCGGCCGACGTAGTTGAACTCCACCTGGGGGTGCGGCGCGGCGGCCAGTTCGGGGTCGCGGCGCTGGTAGCGCAGCAGCCCGTAGTCCAGTCCGTTGCCGGGCACCGCGGCGACGTGGTCGGCCACCGCACGCAGCAGGGCACGCGCGGCGGCCGGGTCGCGCCGGGCCGACGTGATGTCCACCGGCGTCCCGCCGCCCAGTCTCACCGGGAAGACGTTGGTGAACCAGCCCACCGTGGCCGAGGTGTCCAGCCCGGGTAGCAGGTCGTCTTCGCGACCGTGGCCCTCCAGGGCCACCAGCACGCCGTGTTCGGTGGGTTCGCCGCGCCGGGCCCGCCATGCCGTCAGCGTCATCGTCAGCGCGGTCAGCAGGAATTCGCGCACCCCCACACCGGCCGCGGCCACCTTGTCCAGCATCACCGTCGTGTCGCGCACCTCGCTCAGGGCCTCGGTGGTTCGCAGCGAGGCCCAGGTGTCGCGGCGCGGGTCCGGCAGTCGGGCGCCCAGCGCCGGGTCGGGGCCGCGCAACTGCTCCAGCCAGTAGTCGCGTTGCGCGGCGACCTCCGGCCTTTCGGCGCGCTGCCCCAGTTCGTGGGTCCACTGCCGGTAAGTGGTGTATTCCCCTGTCAGCCAGGGCGATTCGTGTTCATCGAGCTGTGCCCAGGCGGCGGCGAGCCCGGCCAGCAGCACATACCAGGAGACCACGTCGGTGGCCAGGTGGTGCACCACCAGCAGCAGGTGGCCCCCCGCCGCGGCGTCACACCACAGCGCCCGCACCATTGTCCCGGCGAACGGATCGATGCCGTCCACCGCCTCGCGGACGTGGCCGGCCAACGCCTCTGCCGCCGGACCGTCCACCCGGGTCAGGACGTCGGCCGCGGCCACCGCACCGGGCGGCCTGGTGACCAGCCGGTAGTCGCCGTCGACGATGTCGAGGCGGGCGCGCAGCATATCGTGCCGGTCCAGCACCGCCTGCAGCGCCATTTCCAGTTGCGCCGCCTCGATACCCGGCGGCAACGTGATCAGCATCGACTGGGACAGCCGGCGGAAGTTGCCGTACTCATAGAGCCACGACACGATCGGTGCCGGCATCACCTCACCGAATCGCTCGGCGTCCTCGGCGGCGGGCAACGCCGGCGCTTCCTCGGCCAGATCGATTGCGGCAGCGAGCAGTTCGATCGTCGGATTAGCCAGCACCAGGCGTGGTGTCACTGCCAGCCCACGCAGTTTATTCACCAGGGAGATCGCCATGATGCTGTCCAGGCCCAGCTCGAACAGGTTGCGGGTGACGCCGGGTGCGGCACCGTCGAACAGCTCGGCGAGCGCGACCGCAAGTGCCCGTTCGGTGTCGGTGCTCGGCGCTCGGCCGGCGTCCTGCCAGGCGATGTCGCCGGCCCGAGCCAGCAGCGCCTCAGCGTCCAGTTTTCCGTTGGGGGTCAATGGCATTGCGTCCACCGCGATAATCCTTGCCGGCATCATGTAGGCCGGTAGGCGGGTGCTGATGTCGGCACGCACCCGCGACGGGTCTGCACCGGCCGGGCCCGCGATGAAGCCGATCAGACGAGTGCCGTTGCCGCTCCGCAGCGGCAGCACCGCGGCCGCGGTTATGCCCAGGCTGGCCGACAGCGCCGCTTCGATCTCGGCGACTTCGACTCGGTAGCCGCGCACCTTGACCTGATCGTCGCTGCGCCCCAGGAAACTGAGCTGCCCGTCGGCGCGACGCCGGACCAGGTCCCCGGTGCGATACATCCGGCCGCCGGCACGAAACGGGTCGGCGACGTAGCGGACCGCGGTCGCCCCGGCGAGGCCCAGGTAGCCGCGGGTGACCTGCGCGCCGGCCAGGTACAACTCGCCGGCCACCCCGTCGGGCACTTCCCGCAGCGCGGAGTCCAGCACGTGGGCGCTCATGCCCCGCACCGCCTTTCCGATCACCGGAACATCGGTGTCGGCGACGTCGGCGACGATGGCCTCCACGGTGGTTTCGGTGGGCCCGTAGCAGTTGTGCACCGCCGTCGAGGGCACCGCCCGCAGCCGCGCCCAGGTGTGCGGGGCGATCGCCTCCCCGCCAAGCGCCAGCACCGTGAGGCGGTGCTCGGATTCGGCATCGAGCAGGCCGGCGTCGAACAGTTGGGTGAACATCGACGGTGAGGTGTCGATCATGTCCAGCCGGTGGCGGCGGATGCCGTCGATGATCGCGTCGGCATCACGCATCTCCTCAGCGGAGAACAGGTGCACACTCTGACCGCCCAGTAAGCCGACCAGTGGCTGCCAGCTCGCGTCGAAACTCAGCGACCAGGCGTGCGCGACGCGCAGTGCCCGGCCCAGGCGCGCCACTGCCGGCGCATACATGCGTTGCTGGTGGTCGGCAAAGTACGAGGTCAGTGCGCGGTGGGTGCCGACGACGCCCTTGGGTTCTCCGGTGGATCCGGATGTGAAGATCACGTAGGCGGCCGAGTCGGGGTGGATCTCGGTCGGCGTAGGGCGCTGCGCGGCACCTTCCGAACGCAGCTCGGCCAGCACCTCGGCGGTCAGTGTCAGCTTCGGATCGGCTTGGCGCAGGATCGATTCGATGCGAATCTCGGGCAAGCTGATGTCGATGGGGACGTAGGCCGCCCCGGCCTGCAGCACCGCCAGGATCGCAATGACCGAATCCAGCGAACGGGGCAGCGCGATCGCGACCCGGTCTTCGGGACCGATCCCCCGGCCGGCCAGTGCCCGCGCCAACCGGGCCGATTCGGCCGCCAGTTCGGCGTAGGTCAGACTGCGGTCCTCGCCGGTGAGCGCCGGATTGTTCGGGTGCGCGGCGGCGGCCGCGGTGAACAGGGCGGGCACCGAGGTGGCCGCCGGCGCCGCCGAATCGGCGATCCGGGCCCGCTCAGCGGCCAGCAGCACATCCAGATCGGCGACGCGGGGCCGCGCGGGATCGGCCAGCTGGCGCAGCACCTGCAGCAGCCGCTGCCCCAGATCCGGAACCGACAACTCCCCCAGCGCATCTGGGATGGCCTCGAGCAGCACGGTGAGCCGGCCATCTCGTGGCGGGTAGCTCACCACGGTCAGCGGATAGTGGGTGAGGCTTTCCACCGTGACCGGAATGAACCGCACGCCGTCGGGAGTGGTCACCCCGGTGGCCGCCGAGCCGATCGGGGCGTTCTCGAACACCAGCAGGGTGTCGAACAGCGCGTTGGGACTGTCCCGCTGGACCGTGGCCAGGCTCACATAGGCCAGGTCACGCATGGTTGCGGTATCACGTTGCAGCGCCCGGCAGGTCGTGACGACCTCGGCACGCGGCGGTGTCGGGGCGACCACTGCAACGGTGTTGATGAACAAACCGACCATGGTTTCGACGCCGGTGAGCTGCTGGGGCCGACCGGAGACCACCGCACCGAAGGCCACCTCGTTGCGATCGGTGAGCCGTCCCAGCAGCACCGCCCAGGCGAACTGCAGCACGGTGTTCAGGGTCAGGCCGTGCCGGCGGGCCCACTCGGTCAGCCGAGCGGTGTCGTCGGGCTCCAGGGCCACCTCGTGGGTTTGCGGTAGGACGCTGCCCAATTCGGCCCGGTCACCGCCGGCCAGGATGGTCGGGGCGCTCAACGAAGCCAGGTAATCGCGCCAGGCGGCGGCGGCTTCCTCGGTGTTTTGGCTGGTCAGCCAGCCGATGTAGTCGCGGTAGGGGCGCGGCGGAGGCAGCGGATCGACGCCGCCGGCCCGATAGATCGCCACCAGTTCGTCGAAGAACACCGCCATCGACCACCCGTCGATCAGCAGGTGGTGCACGGTGAGGATCAGCCGGTGCTGCTCGGAAGCGGATTGGACCAGCAGGAAGCGCAGCAGCGGCCCGCGGTCCAAGTCGAAGTTCGTGGTGCGTTCGATGCGCGCGATCTCATCGAATTCGCTTGGTGCAGCCGCAGTCTCCCGCCAGGGAAGGTCCGATGTCGCCGGGATGATCTGCACCGGGTGTGGCAGGTCGACATCCCAGAACGACGCCCGCAGGTTGGCGTGGCGGGCCAGCATCGCCTCGGCGCTGCGGCGCAGCAGCGCGGGGTCGACGGTGCCGACGATATCGATGACGAACTGCACGGTGTAGACATCGACACCGTCGTCGGTGGCGAGTTTGGCCAGCGAGAACAATCCCTGCTGCAGCGGGGACAGCGCCAGCACGTCCTCGATCACCGGCCGTTGGGATGTCTCGGTCACGACGAATCGCCCCAGGATGCGGTCAGATCCGCCAGTGTCTCGCCGCTGAGACCCGAGACGCTCATCGGGGCGAACGCCGTGTCGTGCGGCTCGCTGTCGTCGACGGCGCGACTGTCAGCGGCGGCGGCGAGGTCGGCGAACGTCGGGTTCTCGAAGATCATCCGCGGGTCGATATCCACTCCGGCCGCCCGCGCCCGGGCGGCCAGTTGCACCGAGAGGATGCTGTCGCCGCCGAGTTCGAAGAATCCGTCGCTGCGCCCGATCCGCTCGGCGCCCAGCAACTCGGCGCAGATGCCGACCAGGGTCTGTTCGGTGGCGGTGACCGGCGGGTCGACTTCGCCGCGGGTGGCCACCGCCGGCTGCGGCAGTGCGGGCCGGTTCAGCTTCCCGGAGTCGGTCAGCGGCATCGTCTCCAGCACCGTCAGTGACGACGGCACCATGTAGCCGGGCAGAGTCGCGGCCACCGCGGCACGTACCGACGCGATGAACTCCGCCGCATCGGAGACGGGGCCGGCCGGTACCACGTAGCCGGCCAGCGTGGTGCCGCCGCGCTGTTCCCAGGTGCGGGCGGCCGCCGCCGCAACCCCGGGGGCGCCCCGCAACGTCGCTTCCACCTCGGCCAGCTCCACCCGGAAACCGCGCACCTTGACCTGATGGTCGGTGCGGCCGACGAATTCGAGTACGCCGTCGTTGCTCCAGCGGGCGCGGTCCCCGCTGCGGTAGAGCCGATCACCCGGATTGAACGGGTTGGCGACAAACCGGGTTGCGGTCAGCGCGGGGCGTTTCCAGTAGCCGAGGACAACCTGCGGGCCGGCGTAGTAGACCTCGCCGACCACTCCTGGCGGCACCGGCTGTAGCGCATCGTCGAGCAGGTAGGCCTGCGCGCCGGGCGTGGGGCGGCCCAGTTTCGGGGTGGGCGGTGCCAATTCGCCGCGCACCACCGCGCCGGAGGTCTCGGTGGCGCCGAAGTTGTTGAGCAGCTGCGTCTTCGGTCCGAGCACCGCGGCCAGCCGGGCCAGCAGGTCCGCCGAGACCGGCTCACCGCTGCACACCAGGCGCCTCAGGCCGGCCACGGCCTGGGGTGCGGAGTCCACCAGCACCGAGATCAGGCTGGCGACCGCGGTCACCTGGGCCACCTGCTCATCGACGATCAGCCGGGCCAGTGCCTCAGGGTCGCGGAACTCGTTGTCATCGGCCAGGATCATTGTGGCCCCGGCGGCCAGCCCGGCCAGCAGCTCCATGCCGCCCTCCAGGAATGTCATCGACGACTGGGCCAGCCGGATGTCGCGCCCCTCCACCGGATAGTGGGCCAGTTGCCAGTTCAGCCGGGCACTCATCGACCGGTGGGTGCCCACCACGCCCTTGGGCACACCGGTGGAGCCGGAGGTGAACACCAGATACATCGGGTCATCGGGGTGCGGCACCGGAAGATCTGCAGCGGCAGCGTCTTTCGACAGCTCCGCCTGCACGTCGACATCGTCGGGGCACACCAGGGTCACGCCGGCCGGCGCCGGCATCGCGTCACGCATCGCCGCGCTGACCACGATCACCTTCGGTGCGACATCGGCGACCATGAATTCCAGCCGCTGACGCGGGTAGCTCGGGTCCAGCGGGAAGTAGCCGGCGCCGGCCTTCATGATGCCGACCAGCGCCACCGCCAGGTCGAGGTCCCGTCGCACCGACAGGCCCACCAGCGTCCCGGGCTGCACGCCGGCCTTGATCAGCAGTTCGGCGAACCGATCTGAGCGGTGGTGCAGCTGCGGGTAGGTCAGCTCCGCACCGGCGCAGCGCACCGCGACGCCGTCGAAGCTTCGGCTCGGGGCCAGCACCTCGGCGATGGTGCGCGGATCCCCCTGCGGGATCTCGGCGCCGCGGCTCTGGGTAAGGATCCACTCACGCTGCTCGTCGTCGACGAGCCCGATGTCCCGCAGGGTTCGCTCCGGGGCCGTGGCCATCGCGGCCAGCACCCGGCCCAACCAGTCGGCCAGGCGCTGCACGGTGGTGCGCTCGTAGAGGTCGGTGCGGTAGATCAGATGCCCGTCGTACCCGGCGGCCTCGCCGCCCTCGGTGGCGAACAGGTTCACCGACAGATCGGCGTGGGCGATGTCGAACGTCGGCATCACGGTGCGGAACACCAGGTCCCCATCGGCGCTGCTGTTCACCACGTGGCTGACCTCGGCGGCGTCGCGGACGTGGACCACCACCTGGAACAGCGGGTTGCGCGACAGCGTCCGGACCGGGTTGAGCGCCTCCACCAGTCGGTCGAACGGCAGGTCGGCGTGCGCGTAGGCACCCAGCGCGGCCTCGCGGGCCCGGAGCACCACCTCGCGCAACGTCGGATTGCCCGACAACCGGTTTCGCAGCACCACGATGTTGACGAAGAACCCGACCAGGTTGTCCAGCGCGTTGTCGTCGCGGCCGGCGACCGGCACGCCGAGCGGGATGTCCTCGCCGCTGCCGGCCAAGTGCAGCAGCACCGCCACAGCGGCCTGCAGCACCATGAATTCGGTGGCGCCGGTCTCGCGGGCCAAGCTGGCCAGTCCGGCCCGCACCTGCGGCGTGATGGTGAATGCGACGGAGTCGCCGGCGCCGTTCGCGGTGGCCGGGCGCGGGAAGTCCGGGCGGGGCCCAGTGTCGTCGGCCAGGCCGGCCAACTGCTCCATCCAGTAGCGGCGCTGCGTCTCGATCAGTCCGGACTCGTCGCGCAGCAATTCGCCTTGCCAGTGCGCAAAGTCCGCGTACTGCAACGCCGGTGGGGCCCAGGGGGGTTCGGCGCCGGTGGCCCGGGACCGGTAGGCGATCAGCAGGTCGGTGAAGAGCACCTCCACCGACCAATGGTCGGCGGCGATGTGGTGCACCACCAGGGAGAGCACCCGCTCATCACCGGGCAGGTGCAGCAGCGCCGCCCGAATCGGCCATTCGTGTTCCAGATCGAATCCCGCGCCGCGCTGCTCATCGAGGCGCGCCCGGGTCCACTGCGCCACCTCTGCGGGATCGATTGCCGGGCAGCGCAGCTCGGTCACCTGTATTGCAGCGGGCGGGTTGATGATCTGGTGCGGCACTCCGTCGATTTCGCAGAAGGTGGTGCGCAGGCTGTCGTGGCGGGCCACCACGTCGTTGATCGCCAGCACCAGGGCCGCGGTGTCGCAGGGTCCGGTGAGCCGGGCCGATAGCGGGATGTTGTCGCCGGTCGCGTCGGGGTCCAGCCGGTAGGCGAACCAGGTGCGCAGCTGCGACGCCGACACCGGAACCGGACCCGACCGCGGCACCGCGACCAGCGGCGGGCGGCCCGGCCCGTTCTCCCCGGCCAGCGCCCGCTCTATCGCGGCGGCCAGCCGGGCCACCGTGCTCGCCTCGAAGATGTCACGGATACCGATCTCCGCCCCGCACCGGTCGCGGATTGCCGCCACCAGCTTGGTGGCCAGCAGTGAGTGGCCACCCAGATCGAAGAACGAGTCGTCGGCGCCGACGCGTTCGCGGCCGAGCAGTTGCGAGAACAGCTGCGCCACCGTGCGTTCGGTGTCGGTCTCCGGTTCCCGGTACGCCGCGGTCTCGATCGGCTGGGGGTCGGGCAGGGCCGCGCGGTCGATCTTGCCGTGGGCGGTGATCGGAATGTCGTCGACCACCACGTAGGCGGCCGGGGCCATGTATTCCGGCAGCGCGGCGGCGACCCGGGTCCGGATCCGTGGGATGTCGACTTCGGACCCGTCGCCGGCCGGGGTCAGGTAGGCGACCAGGCTGCGACCGAGCGCAGGCAGGTCGGAGACCACGACCACGCACTGCCCGACACTGGGGTCCACCGAGATGGCCGCGGCCACCTCGCCGAGTTCGATGCGGAAACCGCGGACCTTGACCTGATCGTCGGCGCGGCCGATGAATTCCAGGTCGCCGGCGGCGTTGCGGCGGGCCAGGTCACCGGTGCGGTACATCCGCTGCCCGAGCGCCCACGGGTCGGCGACGAAGCGTTCCGCGGTCAGGCCGGGCCGGTCGAAGTAGCCGCGGGCCAGATGGGTTCCGCCGATGTAGATCTCGCCGATCACACCGACAGGTACCGGTTGCAGCGCGTCGTCGAGCAGCCGGATGGTGGTGTTGATGTTGGGGCTGCCGATCGGCACGATCCGGTTGCCCTGGGTGCCTTCGACTTTGTAGCGGCTGGAGTTGACCACGGTCTCGGTGGGGCCGTAGAAGTTGTGCAGCAGCGCATCGAAGGTGGCGTGGAACTTGTCGGCCAACTCGCCGGGCAACGGTTCGCCGCCGATCGGGATGCGTCGCAGGGTGCGCCACTGGTTGACTCCGGGCAGCGACAGGAACAGGCCGAGCAGCGAGGGCACGAAGTGCATGGCGGTCACGCCTTCGCGCTGCAGCAGGTCGGTCAGGTAGCCGATGTCACGCAGCCCGTCGGGACGTGGAATGACCAGCCGGGCACCGTTTCCCAGGGTGCCGAACAGTTCTCCGATCGAGACGTCGAAGCTCGGCGAGGCGACCTGCAGCAGCACGTCGGTGTCGTCGATGCCGTACTCCTCGCCGAACCACATCAGGTATTCGGCGATCGGGGCGTGCGCGACCTCCACACCCTTGGGCAGCCCGGTCGAACCCGAGGTGTAGATGAGGTAGGCCAGGCTTTCCGGCCGCAGTGGGCGTACCCGATCGGCGTCAGTCGGGTCGGTGTCGGGCCGGCCGGCCAACTCCGCTGAGGTGAGCGGTTCGCGTATCACCAACTTCGCCCGGGCGTCGCCGAGGATGAATTCGATTCGGTCCGGCGGATATTCCGGGTCGACGGGCACGTAGGCGGCGCCGGCCTTGGCGATGCCCAGCGCGATGACCACCAGGTCGAGCGAGCGCCCCAGCAGCACGGCGACCTTGTCCTCGGTGCCGATGCCGGCCGCGATCAGGTGGTGGGCGATCCGGTTGGCGCGGGCGTTGATCTCGGCGTAGCTGTAGCGGCCGTGGTCGTCGACGACGGCGATGGAGTCGGGGGTCAGCGCCGCTCGGTCGGCGACCAGCGCGCCCAGCGTGATCGGCGGGCCGGCGAAGTCCGGTCCGCACGAGACCGCGTCGAGCCAGGAGCGGTCCGCTTCGCCGAGCATGTCCAGTTCGCTGATGATGGTCTCCGGTTGTGCGACCGCGGCGGCCAGCAACTGCACCAGATGCCGCAGCAGTTGGCCGACCAGGGCCGCGTCGAGCACATCGTGCAGGTATTCGGCTTCGATCAGCGCACCGTTATCACCGGTCTCGACCATGATTCCCAGCGGCAGCTGCGCGATCTTGCCGCGGTAATCGGCACGCTCGCAGGTGATTCCGGCCGGGCGAAAGCCGCCGGAGTGCACGCCGTCGCCGGCGCGGAAGCCGAAGCTGAGCCGGGTGAGTCGTTCCACTCCCCCGTTGCGCCGGTCCGGGTTGAGTTCGCGGACCACCCGGTCGAGGTTGATGCCCTGATGCGCGAACGCACCCAGCGCGGTGTCGCGGGTTTGAGCCAGCAGTTCGACGAAGCGGGCAGCGGCGTCCACCTTCGCGCGCAGCACCACGGTGTTGCCGAAGTAGCCGATCGCGTCCTCGGTGCCGGCGGTGCGGTTGAGAACCGGTGAGGCGATGAGGAAGTCGTCGGTGGCGGTGTAGCGGTAAATCAGCGCGGACAGCGCCGCGGCGACCACCATGTAGGGCGTCGCGCCGTTGTCGCGTGCCAGCTCGGCGATGCCGTCCATCAACTCGGCGGGCACTGCGCGAGTGCATATTCCAGCACGCAGCGTGTGGGGCACCGCCGAGCCGCGCGGGCCGGGCAGTTCCAGCGGGTCGGGCGGATCGGCCAGCAGGGTGCGCCAATAGTTCAGGTCGGCCTCGTGATCGGCGCAGGGCGTGGATGCCACAGCGTGTACGGGGGCCAGGGCGGCGAACGCATCGGGGTCTGCGTAGGCGGCGGTCAGGTCGGCGAAGAAGACCGCCCAGGAGGCGTCATCCCAGGCGATGTGGTGGGCCACCAGCAGCAGAATGTGTTCGTCGGGCCGGACCCGGATCAGGGTGAGCCGGAGCGGGGCATCGGATTCCAGCCGGAACGGGGTGGCGAATTCGCGCTGAGCCAGCACCTCCAGCCTCAGCGCCCGGGCTTGCTCGGCCAGGTCGGTGAGGTCGTGGTCGGCGAACCCGGGTGTCACGTCGCCGATCACCGGCTGGGGTTCCCCGTTGTCGTCGACGGCATAGGTGGTGCGCAGCACCGGGTGTCGGGCGGCCACCGCGGCCAGGGCGGAGCGCAGCCGGGCAGGCGCCAGCGGGCCGGTCAGCCGGTAGGAGACCGAGATGTTGGCGAGGGTGCCGTCGGGGTCCAGGGCCTGCACGAACCACATCCGGCGCTGCCCGTCATTCATCTCCGGCTGCGCGGGTGCCGCGGGTTCGGTGGCCGGCGCGGAGGCGCTCAGCCCGCGTTCGGCGAGCCGGCGGCGCAGCAACTCCAACCGCAGCTCGGTCGCGTCGGTCGACTGGTCGACGGTGTCAGTCATGGGTGAAGACAGTCCTTTCCGTCACCGCGGCCGGCGCGGTGTCGTCATGCAGCGTCGCCGTCAGCTGGGCGCCGGTCATTCCGGCCAGCAGCGGTCCGAGCGCTACCCGTCGGCCGGTCGCCCGGCCCAGTCGCCTGCGCAGGTCCAGGGCGAGCAATGAGTCCAGGCCGAGGTCCACCAGGGCCCGGTGCATGTCGATGTCGTCGGGTGAGTCCAGGCCGAGCACCGTCGCCAGTTCGGCGGCCACCAGCTCGCCGACCGGGCGGCCGGTGTCGGTAGCCACCGATGACGCGGTCAGTGATTCGGCGAACGGGCTGGCCACCCCTTGGCTGTCGAAGAACACCGCCAGCCGGTCGAGGTCGGCGGTCAGGATCGCCGGATTGTTCGGCGCGGCCAGCAGTCCGGCGGTGATCGCCGCTTCGGGCGGCATCGGGGTCAGGCCGGTGCGCGCGATCCGGTTCTTCTCTTCGCCGCTGACCACGGCGACGTCCTGCCACAGCCCCCAGCGGATCGCGTTCGCGTTCACGCCCGCTGCCCGAAGCCGCTCCGCCAGGATGTCGGCCATCCGGTTGGCCGCCGCGTACAGGCCGTGGCCCGATCCGCCCCACAGTGCCAGCACCGACGAGCAGACCAGCACGTGTGCGTCGGCGTTTCGCGGCCAGTGCCGCACCAGGTTGTCCAGTCCGATTACCTTGGCGCCGAAGGCGTCGCGAACAGCAGCATCGCCGATCTGCTCGGCGGCGACGGCTTCGGCCGACGCGGTGTGCACCACCAGCCCGGCCGGTGCCGGGCGGTGCTCGTCGACCAGCGCCGCCAGCGCCGCCTCGTCGGTGATATCGCATCGCAGCGCGCTGATGTTTGCCCCGGTGCGCGCGCGCAGCGCATCCAGTTGCGCCGCAGTGGCACCGGCGGCCCCGCTGCGGCTGAGCAACACGATGTTGCGGGCACCCCGCTCGGCGCAGAACGCCGCGAAGGCCATTCCGATGGCGCCGGTGCCACCGGTGATCACGACGGTCTCCGGAATCGCGGGCACTCCCGGGGCGGTGGAAGACTCGACCAGTCGTCGCGCCCACACCCGCCCGGCGCGCACCGCGACCTCGGTGTCGGTCAGGGTCAGTGCGGTGATCGCGGCCCGGAGGTCGGCGGCAGTGAACTGGGCCGGCAGGTCCAGGTGGGCGAACGTCTGGTCGGGGTAGCCGAATCCGGTGCTGCGGTGCAGCGCCGCCAAGGCGGCGGCCCCGGGCCGCGGCAGCGGATCACTGTCGAGCCGTTCGGCGCCGCGGGTGATCAGCCACACCCGTCTGCAGTTCAGGCCTGGCGCCGGCGGTGTCTGTCTTCCCGCGTGGCCGGCGAAGGCCCTTGCCGCCGCGGTGATCTCAACATCCTCGGCGGGCGGGGCGATGAGCACCAGCAGTTCGGCGTCCGCCGGGGCGACCGCACCGGCGTCCAGACCGGCCGCCAGCCGCGTGGCCAGGTCAGCGGATTCGCCGGTGTAGTCGATGACGGCTACCCCGACGGGCCGGTCCGCGGGTTCATCGACCGGCGCCCACTGTTCGGTCATGACGACCGGCTGCCGGTAGCGCTGCGCGGACGGCTCGACACCGGCCCACAGCCTGGTGGTGTGCATCGGCGCGTGCGGGAAGTGCCGCAGCGGTGCTCCTGCGCCGGGTGCGGCGAAGTCCCGCCAACGATAGCCAGGATCGGAGATCGCCGCAGCAGCGATGTTGGCCGACAGCGCCTCGTCGGCCGGGCGATCGCGGTCGGCGCTGGCCAATACCTGCGCGGAATCGGCAATGTCACCCAGTGGCACCAGCAGGGTGGGGTGCGCCGACATCTCGACGAACGTGGTGACCCCGCGCGCCACCGCGGCCGCGGTGGCCAGGTCGAACCGTACCCGCTGACGCAGGTTGTCGAACCAGTACTGCCGGAACGTCTTACCCGGCGGGATCGGGCCGCCGTACACCGAGCCGATGAACTCCACTGGGGCGCTGTGGAATTGCGCGTCGGGAAGCTGTGCCATCATCCGATCACGCAGGGGCTCCAAAACGCTGGTGTGGGCCGGATAGCGCACCGCCAGCTCGCGGGCGAACACCCCGCGACGGTCGGCGCGCGCCAGGATCTGCTGCACCGCAGCCCATTCGCCGGAGACCACCACCGATTGCGGGCCGTTGACCACCGACAGCTCCACCCAGCCGGGAGTGCCGGCGATGAATTCGGCAGCGGCCTCGGCGCCCAGCGCGATCATCGCCATTCCGAATCGTCCCGGGGCGTCATCGGTCAACTCCGCTCGCGCGATCACCACCGCGACCGCGGCGTCGAGGTCCACCACGCCGGCGGTGTAGGCCGCGGCGAGCTCTCCCAGACTGTGGCCGACGGTGATGTCGGGCAGCACCCCGAAATGCCGCCAGGTGGCGGCCAGCGCCGCGGCGTGGGTGAACTGCGCGGCCTGCACCACCACCGGGTCGGGGTCGTCGGTGCCGCGCAGATAGGTCAACGGCGAGGCGTGCCCGGCGCGGCGGAAGGCATCCGCGCAGCGGTCCGCCTCGGCGCGATAGGCCGCGATGCCGAACAGGTCGGCCCCCATGCCGGACCACTGGTTTCCCTGGCCGGGGAACACGAAGGCGGTGCGGGCGGCCTCCTGCTGATGGGATCGGGCCACCAGCGGGTGGTCGGCGTCGTGGTAGACGGCGTCGAGGCCGCTGATCAGTTCGCCCGCGTCGCGGGCCCGGATCACGGCGCGGTAGCGGCGGATCGGGCGGGTGGCCCGCAGCGTCTGCGCCACGGCCGCGACGCCGGGCCGGCGGGTGTGCAGGTAGCGCGCCAGTGCGCCGGCCTCGGCCTGGACCAGGTCGCGGGCGTGTGCCGAGATCAGGACGGGGATGCGGCCGTCGGGCAGGGCGGTCGGGTGGGTGCTCAGCACGACGGCGCCATTTCCGCGTCGTCGACGGCGACGATCACGTGCGCGTTGGTGCCGCTCATCCCGAACGCCGACACCGAGCCGATCCGGCGGCCGTCGCCGGCCGGCCAGGCGGTGATGGTCTCGGCCAGGGTGATGCCGCCGCCGGCCCCGCCGTCCCAGTCGATGCCGTCGTGCCAGCCGTCGCGCACATGCAGGGTGGGCGGGATCATCTGGTGTTCGGCGGCCAGCAGCACCTTGGTCAGCCCGAGCGCTCCGGCCGCGGCCTGGGTGTGCCCGATGTTGGACTTCACCGAGCCGAGCCGCGGGCCGGCGGCCGGCTCGGTGTCGGCGCCGTAGACGTTGATCAGCGACCGCAGTTCGACGGGATCGCCGACCCGGGTGCCGGTGCCGTGGCCCTCGATCATGCCGACCTGGCCGGGGTGCACGTCCGCGTCGGCCAGCGCGTGCCGGAACAGTCGCTGCTGGGCCTGCTCACTGGGGGTGAGCAAGCCGGTGGTGTGACCGTCCTGGTTGAGCCGGCTGGCCAGCACTTCGCCGTAGATATGCCGGCCATCGCGCAAAGCCGCTGACTTGCGTTGCAGCACAAAGATTCCGGCGCCTTCGGCCCAGACCGTTCCGGTGGCGGCGGCGCTGTAGGGCCGGCAGTGTCCGTCGTCGGACAGCGCGTGCTGCTTGGAGAATTCGACGAAGAATCCGGGCGAGCCCATCACGCACACGCCGCCGGCGAGCGCCATGTCGGCGTCACCGGTCCGGATTGCCTGGATCGCCAGGTGCAGCGCTGAGAGCGCCGAGGAACAGGAGGTGTCGACGGTCAGGGCCGGGCCGGCCAGCCCGAGGGTGTAGGCGACCCGGCCGGAGATCACCGACAACGCGGTGCCGGGCAGCAGGTGACCGCTGTGGGCGGAGAACTGCGCCATGTCCGGGCCGTAGCCGGTGACCGATGCGCCCAGGTAGACGCCGACGTCGTGGCCGGTGAGCTCGTCGGGGTTGATGCCGGCGTCCTCCAGCGCACGCCAGGCCACCCGCAGCGCGACCCGCTGCTGCGGGTCCATCGCGATGGCTTCACGCGGCGCGATTCCGAAGAATCCGGGGTCGAATTCGGCGGCGCCTGAAAGGAATCCGCCGGCGTTGCAGATGGGCTTGAAGCCGTCGCGGTGTGATCCGTCGATGAGTTCGCGCACCGCCCAGTCCCGGTCCTCGGGAATAGTGCTCAGCGCCTCACGTCCGTCGGCCAGCAGCGACCAGTACTGTTCGGCCGTGTCGATTCCGCCGGGCGCCTCGATGCCCAGGCCAACGATGACGACCGGATCCTCGCACCGATCAGGCATCGGCGATGATCCGATTCGCCAGAGTGTCGATGTGTTCGTAGTGGTAGAAGTGCCCGCCGTCGTACAGCGAGACGGTGCAGGCGCCGGTGGTGTGTTCGGCCCAGCCCTCCAGCAGGTCGGTGCCGACGCGGTCGTCGGAGCGGCCGCCGAGCACATTGATGGCGGCGCGGATGCGCACCTCGGGTGCGCACTGGTAGCGGTTGAACGCCAGATAGTCCGAGCGCACCGGGGTGAGCAACAGCGTGAGGAATTCCTCGTCCGCCAGTATGCGCGGGTCGGTGCCGCCGAGTTCCTCCAGTTCGGCACGCAGGTCGGCATCACCGGTGGGCACCTTGCGCAGCCCGGCCACCACGCCCGGGGCCGGCGCGGCCGAGGCCCACAGCCGCTGAATCTCGATGCCGCGTTCTTCGGCGATCCGGGCGAACTCGAAGGCGACGAGCGAGCCCATGCTGTGCCCGAAGAGCCGCAGCGGCCCGACCTGGTGCCAGGGCGCCGCGTCGAAGAGGCTGCGGGCCAGCTCCGGGACGGTTTCGGCGGGCGGTTCGCGGAACCGGTCGGCGCGCTGCGGATACTGCATGACGTAGGTGTCGACGCCGGCGGCCAAGGCCAGCGCCAAGGGGCGGTAGTTGACCGCCGCTCCCCCGGCGTGCGGGAATACCAGGGTTGCCGGCCCGGGCCCGGAAAAGCGGCCCATCCAGGTCGGAAACTGCGCGACGGCCGAGGTGTCGTCCATCCGGTCCCCTCGCATGCAAGTCAGTCTGTTAGTAAAGGCTGCCCTAATTTCCCGGGTTAGATTACCCCTCTGGCGGGCGCGCCGGAAATCCGGGCGGGCTCTTGGCTGGCCCTGGCCCCTCTGCCGCGCCGAACGTGCACTGAGCGCGGTTTTTTCGCACTGAATACACGTTCGGCGAAGGCGGCGCCGCGCCATGGGCCACACTCCCCTGATGGACGTCCGCGCCACGATCGATACCTACCTTCGGGCCTGGATGCAGCAGGACCCGGACCTGATCGTCACGATCTTCACCGACGACGCGACGTATCACGAGCGGGTGCTGGGCGAACCGATCCGCACCCGGGCCGGGATCCGCGACTACTGGCAGAGCAAGGTGGTTGAGGGACAGGCCAATATCGACGCCCGATTGCTCAACCTCTACACCGCCACCGACGGCACCACGGTGATCGCCGAGTGGGAGGCTACCTTCGACGACCGGGTGCAGGGCCACCGCAAGCGGATGCGCGAGGTCGCGATCCTGGAGTTCGCCGGGGAGCGGATCGCCAGCCTGCGCGAGTACTGGGCTTCAGAGGTCGTCGGGTAAAGCGGGTTGGGTATACGTCCTGCGTCAGAGGTGGCTCGCCACGAAGGTCGCGGCCTGACCGGGCATCGGCGACTGCGCGTAGGACAGGTGCGGCGCGGAGACCATCTCCTCCGGTGAAGGCAGCGCCAGGGCGCCCGGTGTACAAATCGGATCGCCGTCCGCACACAGATCAATGGCCTTGGCGCCGTACCACGGGCTGATCTCGCTGATCGGTCCCCCCAGGTACCTGTCGGTCGGGTTCCCGAAGACAGCGACCGCAGCCACATGTTGCGCCTCGTCCTCCGACAGGGTGGCAGCGTTGAAGCCCGCCACCGATGCCCGCGCGATGGTGATCAGGTCGATGACCATCGCGCCTTGGGAGTATCCGCCGAGCACCAGCTTGGTGTCGGGGCAGTTCGCGACCATGGATTGAACGTGAGCGTTCGCATCGCCGGCGCCGGCGGACGCCGACGGCGGCCAATCGTCGGTGGCGGGGTAATTGACCGCGTATACCCCGACGGACCGCCCTCCGGCCTGGGGGCGCAGTGCATCGACGAATCTCTGGCCGACTCCGCCGAGGCCGGGTGGCTCGCCGGTGCCACGGGCGAAGGTCACCTCGACGTCGGGACAGGCGGCAGCGGACGCCGAGGGAGCTGGAGCACCGGCCAGCGTCGCCACGGCGGTCAGCACCGGAACACCGAGCAATACGATCGATCGGCCCGTTGTCATGTCATCGATGCTGGCACACCGCGACGGCGGTCCACCACCCCTGATCGCGACATCTAGCTGGGGTTTTCAGACACTTTCCGGGCATCGAGACGCGGATGTGCCGCCTGAAGTGGGGTCGGCCATCCATCAAGGACCCGATGGCCCGAAGTTGTCGGACCCCGCTGCGATGATGAACTCATGTCAACGACCGCACTGTCCGGCACCCCTCGGAGGGGTCCTGCCCAGCGTCTGGACGTGCTGTTCGAGGAGTTATCCGAGCTGACCGGTCAACGCAACGCCATTGATGGGCGCATCGTGGAGATCGTCGCCGAGATCGACCGCGACAAGCTGTGGGGCGCCACGGGCGTCCGCTCAATCCCGGCCCTAGTGGCCTGGCGAACGGGGGTGTCGCCGAGCAACGCCCACACCATCGCCACGATCGCCCACCGGCTCGACGAATTCCCCCGCTGCGCTGAAGGCATGCGCGAAGGCCGCTTCTCCCTCGATCAAGTCGGCGTGATCGCGCAGCGCGCCGCCGACGGATCCGACGAGCACTACGCGCAACTGGTCGGGGTCGCCACCGTCACCCAACTGCGCACCGCAGTCAAGCTCGAACCACGCCCCGACCCCGACCCGCGAGCCGAACCGGAACGCTCGATCACCAAGACCAGCGACGAACACGGCAGCTGCTGGCGCATCAAACTCAACCCCCTCGATGCGGCAAAGTTCGACGCCGCCCTGCAGTCCCATCTCGATGCGCTGATGGCTGAATGGAAGCGCGATCACGAGGATGGCGGCGGTGCCTCAGAGCAGCGGCCGCCGTTGCCGAGCACCGCCGATGCGTTCATGCGCTTGATCGAAACCGGCTGGGACACCGAGGCCGCCCGCCGCCCCCACGGCCACCACACCACCGTGGTGATGCATGTCGACGTCGAGCAGCAGGTCGGTGCCTTACACCTAGGCCCGCTGCTGTCCGACGCCGAACGGCAGTACCTGGCCTGCGATGCCACCTGCGAAGTGTGGTTCCAACGCGATGGCGAAGTGATCGGTTGTGGTCGATCGACCCGCACGATCAGCCGCCGGCTTCGCCGGGCCCTGGAGCACCGCGACTCCTGCTGTGCGGTTCCCGGCTGTGGCGCCACCCGCGGCCTGCATGCGCACCATATTCAGCATTGGGAAGACGGCGGCCCCACCGAGCTGGCCAACCTGGTACTGATCTGCCCCTATCACCATCGCCTGCACCACCGCGGCATCATCACCATCACCGGCGATGCCGCCAACCTCACCATCACCGACAACACCAACCGACCACTGGAGTCGGCATCGCTAGCCCGACCACCCAAGCGACCCCCACCAGCCGTCCCACCCTGCCCCGGACCCACCGGCGAACGCGCCCAATGGTGGTGGTACCAACCCTTCCAACCCCAACCACCACCGAACACCAACTAGGTTCGCCCCCCGGCCAGCCAGCGCACCGCCTCGTCGATCCTCAAATACGCTGGAGAATAACCAGGTCGTTGCATCGCTTTCCGTCACCGAGCGTCAGAATCACGGCCGAAAGCCAAACCGTCGGAGTGCGCAACGCATAGCCGGAGGACGTGGGCGCGACGACGCTTATGCCATGGGTGATTCACCCCCGGCCAGGGCTACGCGTTCTATGCACGACCCGAAAACCAAGTGCCGCAAGGGACGCCCGTCCGACGACGCCGCACGATGCCCGTTCCCATATCGGTGCACCTTCCGCCCGAGCTGCTGGAACGTGTCCGCAAGGCCGCCCAAGCTGATGACCGCACCTTATCGGTGTGGGTGCGCCAGGCAGTGGAGCACGAACTGCGTGGTTCGTGATCGGTCACCGCCCGCTGGCCGCCGACCTGCTCGGTAATCCTCGCCGAGAATGAAGCGTTATATTCAGCCCATACCCGCCGACACGACCGGCCACCGCATAAAGCTAGTTGCTGCCGGCCTGCGCCAGGTGGGCGCGCGTTGCGACACCATCGCCGGCGGGCTTTCCGCGTCTGCTGCCGCGCCGGCAGTGGCCGCCCTTACATGGCAGACCAACGCAACCGCGGTGAGCACCGCACGTGCTGGCGCGTGCGCGGATCTGGCCGGCGCGGCCGCCCGCTCCCATCTTGGTTACAGGATCCTTCACCAGCAAAGGGAGGCGTACTCGCTGGCGCTGGAGCAGTCGGAGTGTGGATCTTGTCCCAGCTGCCTAAGCTCGTACACCCATTCAGTCCATGACCACGACAACACAAGACCCTTCTGGCGAATGGGGGCGGTTAGCGGCGGTGTCATCGCTAGTCGAGGTGGCGGCCGGCCATGTGAATGACCTCGCCCCAGTTGATCCCGAGGGTTTGCCGGAGTGGTTGGCTATCTTGGGTTTACCGGCCGGCTGGCATCTCGCGCACCTGGAAGAACCGGCCGCACAGCCCTCACGGATCGCGGTCCTACCGCCAGACGGCCGCGGGGGCTCGGCTGCGAAACCATCAGCATCCTTGGCTTCACAGGTGTGCTTCCTTTCGATGTCATTCGGGATGAGGCCGACCGCACCCTGCGTGATCTCCGCGCTACTGGGATCAACACGCAGGACGTCGCCCTTCCCCCCGTCCCAGGCACTATCGCGCTACGCAGCAGCGGGTACTTCAACACCGCTGGACTCCAGGTTTGGGCACAGCACAGCACCTACGTCGCCAACTACGACAAGGGGCGCGGCCTCCTGATCCTGCACGACCTATTCATCGAGTCGAGGTCTCTCGAAAGACTCCGTGACAACATCATCGCCCTCAGTGATGCCGTCCACCACGCATTTCTCACCGCCATCGCGGGATAAGGAACCATGAACGAATGAGCCGAGCAGAGCATGTTCCAGGCCAAAAGCCCGAATTCCGGCCGTTTCCCTACGACACAACCGGACTGCGGGGCAGGAGACTGCGCGTGATGGCGGCCTACCCCACAGATGACGCTGGGATAAATGCCGATCTGCCGGCAGGCATCACGGATGTCATTGCAGTTGATGACACCCCTAACGTCACCCTCAGCCTCCAAGTCCACCCTGTGGGCGATCCCACACGGATCGCATTTGTTGCGTTCGACCAGCTGGCTCTCTGTAGCGAAGATTGATTCCGCCGGGGTCAGGAGTTGCGGAATTGAGGGACCTGCTCTCGGTATGGCGAGCGCTCATCCGAACGCATTGCAGCGCAGCGGAAATTGCGGACATTGGCCAGGAGCTGTTGGCTTCGTGGAGTGAGCCGCACGGGAGATATCACACCACTGCCCACCTTCGCGAGGTACTGCTTCGCGTAGACAAACTAGCGGGACATGCTGTCGACCCGGACGCGGTACGACTTGCCGCTTGGTATCACGACGTCGTCTACCGCGGTCTACCCGACGACGAGGAAAACAGCGCGCGTCGGGCCGAAGCCGACCTCAATGCCCTCGGACTAACGCCTGTTCTCGTCCGGGAGGTTTGTCGGTTGATCCGGCTAACCGCGTCTCACGACCCGGCAACCGGTGACCGCAATGGTGAAACCCTCTCCGATGCCGACCTGGCGATCCTCGCCGCACCACCCCACCGATACTCGGCCTACGTCGCCGCGGTTCGCGCCGAGTACACCCACGTCTCGGACGACTGCCTTCCGGGCTGGCCGGGCCAAAATCTTGCGCGCACTGCTTAGGGGACCCGCCATATACCAAACACCGCATGCCCGCGACAACTGGGAAACACGGGCACGTGCCAATCTAAGCAGTGAACTTGACGACCTAACACCACGCGATGCGAGGAATTGACCAAGAGCCAACGAAATATCAGTCGACTTCAGCCAGCGCCTCGGCCACCGCTGCCGAATCCAGTTGCGCCACTTCCAGGTACACCTCGGCGACGGCATCCAGGCGGCCCGGATCGGCCTCCGCGGCGGCCAGCCGAGAAGCCAGCCCGGCCACGGTGCGGGTGGCGAAGATATCGGCGACCACCGCGCCGGGTGCATCCAGCCAAGCGCGGATACGTGCCACCGCTGCGGTGGCTAGCACCGAATCCCCACCGAGAGCGAAGAAGTCGTCGTCGGCGCCCACCCGATCCGCGCCGAGCACCTCGGCAATGATCGCCGCCAACGCCCGCTGCAACGGCGTAGCCGGCTCGCGGTAGCCGTCGGAGGCCGCGACACCCGCGGCCAGCTCGGCAGTCACCGCGCGCCGGTCGATCTTGCCGGAGACGGTATAGGGAATCGCCGGAACCAGCACCAGTTGCCGCGGAATCATGTGCTCGGGCAGCGCTTCGGCCAGCCCGGAACGTAGCCCCGTCACGGTCAGCGCCGGATCGTCGGCCCGCACCGCGGCGGCCAGCACCTCACGCCCGGCCTCCGACAGCGCCACCGCCACCGCCTCGGCCACCCCGGGCAGCCGGCGCAGCGCGGCTTCGACCTCGCCGAGTTCGATGCGATACCCGCTGATCTTGACCCGGTGATCGGCGCGGCCGACGAATTCCAGGATGCCGCCAGGACGGTAGCGGGCCAGATCGCCGGTGCGATACCAGGTTCGGCCGTCATGCTCGACGAACTTCTCGGCGGTCAGGTCGGGCCGCCCCCGATACCCGGATGCGATACCGCGCCCAGCCACCCACAGCTCACCGGCCACCCAGTCCGGGCGGTCGGTCCCGTCGGCGCCGACGACGCGGCAGGCGATGTTGGGCAGCGGCGTGCCGTAGGGCACCGACGCCCAGTCGGCCGGCGGTTCGCCGTCGACCTCGCAGATGGTGGCGTGGATGGCCGTTTCGGTGGCCCCGCCCAGCCCGGCGAACCGCACTCCGGGCGCCAGGGCGGCAAAGCGGCGCGCCAGCTCGGGGCTCACCCAGTCGCCGCCGGTCAATACCGCACGCACCGAGGGCAGTTCACCCCCGACCGAAACCAGCATCTCCAGCGCGCCGGGCATCAAGTTGAGCACGCTGACCCCGTGCTGTCGCACCAGCCGCGCCCATATCTCGGGGCTGCGGCGATCGGCCTCGTCGACCATCACGATCGCTCCCCCGGCGCGCAGCATGGCGAAGACGTCGAGCACCGACATGTCGGCGTCCAAGGTGAGCAGTGCCAGGCTGCGATCGTCCGGCCCGAATCCGAAACGTGCGCTGAGGGTTTCGACGGTGTTCATCGCCGCGTCGTGGGTGAGCTCCACACCCTTGGGTTCGCCGGTGGACCCCGAGGTGAACACCACGTACGCCAAGGCACCCGGATCGGTCGTCACCGGGTCGGCCGCACCGGACTGCGCGATGGCCTCCCGGACGCTCACAGCCGGAATCGGCAGCGCCGGAATCGATTCCCCGGTTACCACCGCGACCGAGGCACCACCGAGATCCAGTATGCGGTCCACCCGCTCACGGGGCTGGTCGGCAGCAATCGGCAGATACACCGCCCCGGCGGCAAGAATGCCCAGCAGCGCCGGGATCTGCTCGGTGCCCTTGGGCCCCAACAGTGCCACGGTGTCGCCGGGCCGCACGCCGCGCTCACGCAACGTGTAGGTCACCGCCAGGGCCTGGTCACGCAGCGCGCCGTAGCTCAGCCCGCCCGAACCATGCAGCACGGCGGGCGCATCGGGCGCCAATGAGGCACGCCGAAAAAACCCGTCCTGCAAGGCTTCCCGGCTCGGTTCGGACATGCCGGCATTGACGACAGCACGCACCCGCGCCTGCGCAGCCGGCAGGGCAGCCGGCGCCGGTTCGTCCCAGCCGTCGCCGGCGGCCAGCCGGGTCAGGTCGGCGATGTGGTGGGCGAACATGGCGTCGATCACGCCGGGCGGGAACATCTCGTCGCGCACATCCCAATTCACCAGCACACCGCCGTCGAACTCGGTGACCTGAGCGTCCAGCAGCACCTGCGGGCCTTGGGAGATGATCCACACCGGGGTGCCGAACGTCTGGGTGACCTCCGGGGCGAACAACTCGCCGAGCCCGAGCGCACTGGTGAACACCACCGGGGCCAGCACCTGCGTGCCGCGGTGGCGGCCCAGATCCCGCAGCACCGCCAGCCCCGGGTAGTCGGCGTGCGCGGCGGCGGTCCGCATGGCGTCCTGCACGGCGTGGGCCCGTTGGGCACCGGTGGCGGCCGAGCCCAGATCCACATCCAGCAGCAGCGACGAGGTGAAGTCACCGACCAGCCGATCGACGTCGTCGTGCAGCGGATCCCGGCCGAACAACGGCACATTCAGCAGGAATCGCGGTCCGTCTGACCAGCAGGCCAGGGTGTGCGAGAACGATGCGGCCAGTGTCATGGCCGGGGTGACGCCGCGGGTGCGGGCGTGCCCGAACAGTGCGTCGCGGGTGGCCGGGTCCAGCCAGTGCCAGCGCCGGGTGCTGCGGCGCGGGTCGGCGGGAGCACCGGCCGGCGGCGGCAGCTTGGGCGGGTCGGGCAGGTCGGGGATGCGCTGCGTCCACCACTGCCGGTGGTTCTCGTCGGGCGCCCGGTCGGCCACCGCGTGGCGGTACTGCCGGTAGGTGTAGTCCAGTTGCGGCAGCGTCGCACCTCGGTAGGCGGCGGCCAGGTCGGCCATCAGGGTGCGGTAGCTCATCGCGTCGGCGGCTTGCATGTCCAAGTCGACGTGCAGCCGAGCGGTGCCATCCGGCAGCAGTGACACGGTGAGCTCGAAGACCGCCCCCTCGAGTTGCTGGTGGGATTTCGCCTCCCGGGTAGCGGCAAGACCCGCGGAAACGTCGTCGGCGCCCCTACCGCGCAGATCCTGCACCGCGACCGGCAGGCCGGCGTCGGGCCGGATCTGCTGGGTGCCGTCGGGCAGGAACTCAACGCGCAGCATCGGGTGTCGGGCCGCCAGCGCGTCGGCAGCGGCAGACAACAGCTCGGGATCGAGCCCCGGGCCGTCGAACTCGACGTAGAGGTGGCCGGCCACCCCGCCGAGCGCGACGTCGTCGTCGCGTCCCACCCACATGGCGTGCTGCATCGGAGCCAGCGGGAACGGTGCAGTCTCGTCGCCGGGTTCGGGGCCCGGGGTCGGCTGCGCTGCCGATGACGCCCCCGAGACCAGTGCCGCCCAGGCGGCGACGGTCGGTTCGGCAGCGAGCGTGGCGAAGTCGACGTCCAGGCCGCGGCGCCGCCACTGCCCGGCCAGGCTCATCATCCGGATGGAATCCAGGCCCTGTCCGACCAGATCAGCATCGCTGTCGAGGGCACCGGCCGGGACGCCGAGCAGCTCAGCGACCTGCGCGCGAATGTCGTCCGGCCCCACCCCGCCACCTTTCATTAGTGAAGGCTGCCCTAATTTCGTCGAAGCTACTCTATCTAGGTTCGGTCACCGCAAAGCTAGGGAGTCTCATGCACGGGTTCGTACCGTTTCCGGCCGAGCGGGCCGCCGCCTACCGCGCGGCCGGCTACTGGAGTGGCCGGCCGCTGGCATCGCTGCTTGACGACGCCGCCGAAAGCTGGCCGGACCGCGTGGCGGTCATCGATGCCACCACGACGCTCACGTATGCGCAGTTGGACGCGGCGGCCGAGAAGGCAGCGGCGGGCCTGCACGCGCTGGATATCAAGCCCGGGGATCGAGTGCTGCTGCAGTTGCCCAACAGCGCTGCCTTCGCAGTCGCGCTGTTCGGGCTGCTGCGGGTGGGCGCCATCCCGGTGCTGTGCCTGCCCGGTCACCGTGCCGCCGAGATCGGGCATCTGGCCGCGGTGAGCGATGCGGTCGGGATCGTGATCCCTGATGCCACTGCGGGTTTCGACTACCCGGCGATGGCCGCCGACCTGGGGCTGCGGCGCATCACCATCGACGACACGGCCGCCGGCCCGCCCGCACCACGTTGCAGCCCCGATCCGGCCACCCCGGCGGTGCTGCTGGTCTCCGGCGGCACCACCGGCCTGCCCAAGCTGATCCCCCGCACCCACAACGACTACGTCTACAACGCCACCGCCAGCGCCCAGCTGTGCGAGCTGACCACCGAGGACGTCTACCTGGTGGCGTTGCCGGCCGCCCACAACTTTCCGCTGGCCTGCCCGGGCTTGTTGGGCGCCATGTCGATGGGTGCGACCACCGTCTTCGGCACCGATCCCAGTCCCGAGGCGGCATTCGCCACCATCGCCCGCCACCGGGTGACCGTCACCGCGCTGGTGCCGGCACTGGCCACGCTGTGGGCGCAGGCCTGCGATTGGGAACCGCAGAAGCCGACGACGCTGCGATTGCTGCAGGTGGGCGGCGCCAAGCTGGCCGCAGCCGACGCCCGCCGGATTCGGGAGGTAGTGACCCCGGGCCTGCAGCAGGTGTTCGGCATGGCCGAGGGCCTGCTCTGCTACACCCGGCCCGGCGATTCCGCGGAGGTGCTGGACACCACCCAGGGTCGGCCACTGTGCGCCGACGACGAGGTGCGGGTGGTGGACGAGGACGGCGCCGAGGCGTCCGAGGGTGAGCTGATGGTGCGCGGGCCGTACACGATCAACGGCTACTACAACGCAATCGAGGCGAATGAACGATCCTTCAGCCCCGACGGCTTCTACCGCAGCGGCGACCGAGTCCGCCGCCTGCCCAACGGCTACCTGGAGGTGACCGGGCGGATCAAAGACGTCATCGTCCGCGGCGGCGAGAACATCGCGGCCGACGAGCTGGAGGCGCATCTGCTGAGCCATCCGGCGATCCGATCGGCTGCCGCGGTCGGCCTGCCGGACCAATACCTGGGCGAAAGGGTCTGCGCTGCAGTCGTTTTCAATGCTCCTCCGCTGACGCTTGCAGAGCTGAACAGCCATCTCGAAGCCCAAGGCGCGGCCACCCATGTCCGGGTCGATCAGCTTGCGCCGCTACCGGCACTGCCCACGACCGCGGTCGGCAAGATCGACAAGAAGGCGATCGTGCGGCAGGTGGGGCACCCGGCTTAACCTCGTTCGACGACGTTGTCGAACCCGGAGGTTTGTACCTCCGGATTCCCGGAGCGGTAGGTCACCCGGTTGTTGAGGCCGGATGCCGTGACCTTGGGCGTCGAATCGACAGTGATGACGTTGCCGATTCCCGACACCGTCAGGTCGCCGCATGGCCCGGTGAGCACCACCGTGTTGCTGACACCGCTTACGGAGACCTTGCGGCCGACGCAGGCCAGTGTCTTGTTCTCCCCGGCCCCGGAAATGATGATGGTGGCGGCGCTGTCGGGCACCGGGACGGCCGGGGGCGCCGCGACGGGCGGCTCTGGGGCCTCGACCGGCGCGGCCGGCGGCTCCGGTGCCGCGCCGCTGGGCATGGCCGGGTGCCCCGGCGTGGTGTTCGTCGAGCTGCCGGCGATCAGGAACACGGCAGCGGCGGCACCGACGGCGAACACCGCCGCCATCGCACTGACCGCAACGGCGATTCTTCGTCGGACGCGAAGCGCCGGCAGCACCTGCCCCTCGGTGCCGGCGGACGGCACGGTCAGTTCCGCGGCCCTGGCGAAGTCCGACAGCGGGCGCTCCAGATCCCGAATCCGGGCTTCCGGGTCGTCGTCGGCGTTCACACCTGCGATGATCGCACAACCGACGCGATGGCGGTGGGCCGTTGCGCCCGGCTCCGGCGCGCTTGCGACCGCCGCTACCCGGTGTGGATCTGCCAACCGGCGGCGTCGTTCTGCTGCCGCCAGAACTCGTCGAAACGCCCACCGGCGGAACGCAATTCCTCAATGGTGCCGTCTTCGACGATCTGGCCGTCGTCGAGGAACAGTACCCGATCGGCCTGGGCGATACTGGCCAGCCGGTGCGCGACGATAACCCGGGTGCGGGGCCGCAGCTCGGCGCTCAACGCGTCGACGATCGCCGCCTCGTTCTCGGTGTCCAGCGCGCTGGTCGCCTCGTCGACCAACAGCACCGGCGCCGGTTTGAGCAGCGCGCGGGCGATGCTGACCCGTTGGCGCTCACCGCCGGACAGCGCACTCCCGGCCTCCCCCACCGCGGTATCGGCGCCGTCGGGCAGCCGGCCGGTCAGCTCATCGACCCGGGCGAGTTCGACCGCCCGGCCGAATGCTTGCGGATCCGCGCCGGGATCACCGACCAGGACGTTGTCGCGGATCGTGCCGTCCAACAGGTAGGGATGCTGGAACACCATGCTGCTCGCCGCGCGCCGCGCCGCGGCAGTCAGCCCGGCGGCGTCGGCCCCGTCGAGCAGGACCCGGCCGCCGGTCGGTTCGTGCAGGCCGGCGATAAGGGCCAGAACCGTGCTCTTACCCGAACCAGACGGTCCGACGATCGCGGTCGTGGTGCCCGGCTCCAACACAAAACTGACCCGGTCGAGCACCGGGGCGCCGGCGTCGTAGCCGAAGGTGACATTGTCGAACTCGATGCGCGGCGCCGTGTCGGTTAGCCCGCCGTCTCCCACCGTCAGGGCCGGTGCGGTGAGCACGGCCCGGATCCGTTCCAGGCTGGCCCGCGTCGATTCCAGGGCCGGCGCCAGCTCACTGATGGCGGTGAAGGGTTCCAGATAGCGGGCGATCACGACGATCAGCGCGATGGCTTGTGGAACGCTCAAGGTGCCGGTCACGGTCAGCGCGGTGGTGGCGCCGGCAAGCAGGATCAGCGCCCCCTGGCTGGCCAGACTGAACAACAGCTGACCCGGAATCTGCATGCGCAGCAGTCGCATTGCCGCGCCGTGTTGGGCGGCCAGGGCCGCACCGACGGTGCTGCGTTCGGGTTCGACCCGCCGTGCCGCGCGCAGCGCCTGCTGGGTGCGGGCGAACTCGATGATGCGTTCGGTCAGCGCGGTGTTGGCCTCCCCGGCGGCGGTGTCGGCGCGGGCGCTGAGCCGGTTGGCCGCCCACAACGCGCCTAGCAGCAGCGGCACCCCGCCCAGGGCGGCGACACCCAGCTGCCACGACACCCCGAGCAGCGCCACCGCGATCGCCGGTGGCAGCAGGATGGCGCTGAGCAGCGGGGTCAGCAGGTTGACGACCAGGCTGACGAGTTCGGGGCCGGTGGCGGCGATCGCCTGCCGCGCGGTGGCGGTGTTGTCGGGGGTGAACCAGCCCAACCGGATCGTCGGCAGCCGGTCGGCCACGTCGTGTTGGGTGTGGTCGAGGACGGCGAATCCGAGAGCGAATCCGATTCGCGCGCAGGCGAAGTCAATGAGCCAACCGGCCACGGTCGCCACCGTGAGCCAGCCCAGCCAGGTCAGTGCGTGCCGCGGGGTCTCGGAAAACAGCGCGGCCACCAGCGGCACCAGCAGGACAGTGCCCACCGCCCGCACCGCCACCGACAACAACGTCAGCGCGGTGTAGCCGAGTACCCGGCCGCGGCGCTCGTGCGGGATCAGCTGGATCAGGGTGCGGATCACGGTGCCGCCTCCGCTCCAGCGGTTACCGCCCGCCGCCCGGTCTCCCACAGCTGCAGGTAGCGCCCGCCCGCGGCCAGCAACTCCTCGTGGGTGCCCTGTTCGGCGACGGCGCCATGGTCGAGCACCACGATCTGATCGGCGCCGGTGATCGTGTGCAGCCGGTGGGCGATGACGAGCACGGTGCGATCCTTGGTCAGCCGGTTCAGGGCCTGCTGCACCAGGTATTCCGATTCGGGATCGGCGAAGGCGGTGGCCTCGTCGAGGATGAGCACCGGAGTGTCGGCGAGGATGGCGCGGGCGATGGTGAGCCGTTGGCGCTCACCGCCGGAGAGCGCGGCGGCGGCACCCAGCACGGTGTCATAGCCGTCCGGCAATCGCAGGATGCGCTCGTGGATCTGCGCTTCGCGGGCGGCGGCCCACACCTGCTCGTCGGTCGCATCCGGAACCGCCAGCGCGATGTTGTCCCGCACGCTGCCGTGCACCAGCTGGGTCTCCTGCAGCACGAAACCGACCCGGCGGTAGAGCTCGTCGGCGGTCAACGACCGGATGTCCTGCCCGTCAACCAGAATCGAGCCGGACTCGACATCGTGGAAGCGGGCCAGCAGCGCAGCCAGGGTGGACTTGCCCGATCCCGACGGCCCCACCAGCGCGGTCACCGTGCCCGGCCGCAGCGTCAGCGACACCTCGGAGATCACCGGCACACCCGGGCGGTAGCCGAAGCTGACGGACCCGAAGCGCACCGTGCCGGGCTGCGTCTGCGCCGGCGCCGATTCCGGCTCACCCACTACCAGTTCGGGCTCGTCCAGGGCGATCTGCAGCCGCCGCGCCGCCAGCATGCCGCCGCGGATACCGCCGACGCCCAGCCCGATGCCCAGCAGCCGGGCACCGAAGGTGCTGCCCAGCAACAGGAACGGCAGCAGGCTCACCGGGTCCATCCGGCCGGCCACGATCAGTGGGACGCCGGTCAGCACGATCAGCCACAGGAAGGTCGACGGGCGGGTGACCAGGTCCATCAGCGTCTTCTTGCCGACGAACGGGCGCTGCCAGGACACCAGGAAGTCGATGTAGTCGTCGAGGCGGCGACGGAAGGTCGACGCGGCCGCCCCGCCGAACACCCGGATCACCGGCTGGCCCTCCAGGTAGGTGCCGGCTTCGCCGTTCATCCGTTCCGCCCAGCGCACGGCCTGGCTGATCTTGGGCCCGGATTGGGTCGTCATCACCGACATCAGCACCAGGTAGACCAGCACCGGAACGAACAACACCAGCGCCACCCGCCAATCCACCGCGAACAGGTAGACCAGCACCGCCACCGGCGCGACGACCGCAGCGACGGCATCGGGGATGGCGTGGGTGACCAGATAGTGCAGGGACAGGGTGTCGTCGGCGACGAGTTGTTTGATCGATCCGGATCCGCGGGCGGTGAACCAGCCCAGCGGCAGCCGGGCCATCTTGCCCAAAAGCCGGTTGCGTAAACCGCTGGCGAAGCGGGCGTCGACCACATGCAGCCACAGCGTCAGCCCCGCGCCCAGCAGCGTCCCCAGGCCGAGCAGCGAGACCGCCGCGATGCCGACCGTCCACAGCCGTGACTCGTCGGCACCGGAAACCAGCAGCCGGGCCAGCTCCACCAGCAGGACGAACGGGGCCAGCTGCAGCAGCGTGATCACGGCCTGCAGCACGCCGGAGACGATCAGCGGCGCTTTCAGCGGGGCGAGCAGCCGGCCCGCGGCCTGCGCGCGCCACTCCCCCTTGGCGTTGACTCTGCGCTCAGCAGGGGGCTCACTCGCACTTTCCTCTGGTGGCGGCAGAGTCAACGAGGGAAGCTCGCGTTGCGTGCCCATGGCGCGGCCGGCATTCCAGTAGGCCTGCGCGTGAATCTCGGATTTTGGGAAGCCGAACTCGTCACGCAGCCGCGCCCGCAAAGCCTTCAACGTCGCGGCTTCCGGTGTCGCCCAGGCATACCAGTCCGACCAGTCGCGGGCTTCGATGGCGGCGGCCAGGGAGTTCGCATCCCGGCGCGGCACCCAGTGCACCCGCAGGCGGGGATGCTCTTGCAGCGGGATCAGCAGGTCGTTGTCCTCGCGCTGTTCGAGGTACAGCTCGATCGGCACATCGGACGGGACGGCTCCGATGATGCCGTTGATGCCCGGAATGGAGGCCGAGTCCCCCAGCAACAGGTAACCGGCGGGCTGCGCGTCGGCGTCCGGCACCTCGAAGCGCGACGAGCCCATCAGCGACATCGCCGCGATGCGCGCTCCGGGTTCGACGGTGCGCGCCCAAAGGGTCGCGGGCCCGGCCGGTTCGTGCAGCACCATGTCCACCGCGAAGCGTCCGGTGGCCGCATCCCCCTCGGCGATGGTGTAGGCACGCTGGAACTCGGTGCTCGAGCCGTCCGGGTCCGGGAACCAGAACCGCAGCCAGGCAGTGGGTTCGACGGTCGCGTCGGTGAACAAGGTCGGTGAATGCATCCACACTCGGATGCAGTGCGGAGCGATCCAGCTGGTTTCGAGCACCGTCGCGACGTGGTCCCGGGCGCCGAAGCCCCGCAGTATCGCGCCCTGCAAACCGCGCGCCATCAAGGTCCTTTCGCCTACGGTTTCCCGCCCCGCGGGGTGAGACCCGGTACTCGCGCCGCCAAGCCCGACCTAGGTTACCCTACCCTCACTAAACCGAACAGGGCCTCGGGGTAGGCTCACCGTTCGTTATGACTGACGCCGCCGCCATCCTGCCCCGCGAGCTCACCGACATATCCGACGAGGTCCGCAGCGTCCCGGCACCTCCGATCCCGGTATTGGCCGACCCCTACGCGATCCGGGTGGCCGACCCCGATGCCGACGCGGAGATGGTCGCCGAGTGGATGAGCCGGCCGCATCTGGCGCAGACGTGGGAGTCCGCCTGGCCGGCCGCGCGCTGGCATGCCTACCTGAGCGCCCAGGTCGCCGGCAGCTACTCGCGGCCGTTGATCGTCAGCCGCAACGGGGAAGACGGCGGCTATGTCGAGATATACCGGGGCGCAAAGGATTGCATCGCCACCCGCTATGCCGCACATCCCTACGATCTGGGTGTTCATGCCGCGGTCGCTGATCTGGCGGTGGTCAACCGCGGGTTCGCCGCGATCCTGTTGCCGCGCGTGATGGCCAGCGTGTTCGACCTCGAACCGCAGTGCCGGCGGATGATGTTCGACCCCGAGTACCGCAACACCGCCATGCGACGGCTGGCCGAGTACGTAGGGGGCACCTTCCTCGGCGAGCACGACATGAGCAATCGACGGATGGCGCTCTACGCGGTGCTGCGCTACCCCGACGACCCGCTGTCGAACAGCTCGGCGTAACCGTCGTAGTCCGGGCGCATCCCGGCGGCCACCAGTTCCCAGAGCACCTCATCGGTGCCGCCGCCCACCCGGGCCAGCTTCATGTCGCGCCACCAGCGCCCGATCGGCGTCTCGTCGACCAGGTAGCCGGCGCCGCCGAAGAGGTGCATGCACTCCGCGATCACCTCTTCGCCCAGCCGCGCCGCGGTGACCTTCATCGCCGCGGAGGTCCGTAGGTCGAGCCGGCCCTCGGCGGCGAAACCGTTGAGCCCGTGCCGAAGTAGATCGACCCGGGCCTGCAGGTCGGCCAGCCGCAACCGCAGCGCCTGATGCTCGAACAGGCTGGCGCCGAACTGCTTGCGGTGCATCATCCGGGCATGGGTGATGCCCAGCACCTTCTGACACGACGAGGCGACCTGCCCGGAGATCGACATGCGTTCGTGCGCCAGCCCCCAGGAGATCGCGGCCAGTCCGGTACCCGGGCGGGCGATCAGGGCGTCGGCCGGCACCCAGGTGTCGATGTCGACCGGGGCGGTGTCCAGCGGGGCCGCCCCGACCTTGCTGAACGGCGCGTGCACCTGCACCTGCGCGGTCGGCACCGCGACCATCATGACGTTGCCGTGCCGGCTGTTCTCGTCGTGGTCCATGCTGCGCGCCAGCACCAGGATGTGGTCGGAGATGGGCGACAGCGAGACGAACTTCTTGCGGCCGCGCACCTCGAAACCGTCACGCAAGGAACGAACTTCGGTCTGCACCCGCTGTAAGTCCGATCCGCCGGACTCCTCCGAGGCGCCGATGCACAGCACCGCTTCACCGCGGATGGCCTGCTGGCAGATGTCTTTGAGGTACTCCGACCGCCCGAACCGATGCAGGATCGCGATCGACGAGTCCTGCAAGCTCACCCCGACGCCGATGCCGGCCGACCCCAGCCGCCCCAGCGCGTAGGCCAGCTCCACCAGCTTGGCCACGTCGGTGGGCGCCGCGTCAGCCCATTTCCGGGTGAAAACCCCTGCCTGCCCGAGGTGTTCGATCAGTTTGCGGGGGAAGCGCCCACTGACCTCGGCCTCCGCGGTCCACTCCACCACCTGCTGGTCGAAGACCTCGTCAAGCAGATTGCGATAGGCATCGTCAGTCACGTCATAACCTCCAGGTTGCGTTTGACCTCGAGCCGCCGCAACTTGCCCGACGACGTTCGGGGCAGCGAGCCGGGCGTCAGGAACACCACCTTGGCCGGCACCACCCCGCATTCGGATGCGACCCGGGAGACCAGGTCGCTGCGGGCGCCGGCCTCGTCGGGGCCCCGGAATTCGGCGACGACGATCAGCGCCGGGCGGACGTCGTCGGTGGCCTCACTGGTTCCAAAGGCCACCACCGCGCCCTCCCGCACGCCACGGATCTCGGCGGCGACCCGTTCGATCTCGGTGGGGAACACGTTGCGTCCGGCCACCGAGATGATCTCCTTGGCGCGACCACAGACCACCAGGCCCTCATCGGTGAGGTAGCCGAGATCGCCGGTGGCGAACCAGGACTCCGGATCGTGGGCCGGTTCGCCGACGTAACCGGACATCATCGAGGTGCCGCGGATCTCGATCTCGCCGACGTCGCGTCCGGGTTGGCCGGCATCGTGACCGGGGGCCGGGGCGATCCGGACCTGCATACCGGGGATCGGCACCCCCAGGAGCGCGTGTCGGCGCACCGCGTCTGCGGCGCCGGCGATCTCGTCATACCGCAGACCGGTGCCCGGTCGCGGCGCGGTCACCGCGCAGGTGGCCTCCGCCAGGCCGTAGGACGGGGTGACCGCACCCGGGTCGAAACCGAACTTCGCGCACTCGGTGACGAACCGCTGCAACGCCGCGCAGTCGACGGGTTCGCCGCCGTTGATCGCCACCCGCACCCGGCCCAGGTCGACGTCCGGTATCCGGCGCGCATATTTGCCCAGCACGCTGTAGGCGAAGTTCGGCGCCGCGGTCATGGTCGCGGCGCTCTGGTGCAGCCAGGTCAGCCAGCGAAACGGCGACGCCGCAAAGGCCGCGGTAGGCGCCAGCCACATCGGCGACCCGGACAACGCGCCGCTGAGCAGGAACGTCAGCCCCATGTCGTGGTACAGCGGCAGCCACGAACAACCGACGTCGGCGGACGCGTCGACGTCGACGTGGGCCAGCAGTCCGGCGACGTTGCTCAGCACCGCGGCCGGCGACAACTGCGCGGTGCGCGGGGTTCCGGTGGACCCGGCCGTGCCCTGCAGCACCGCCGGCACCTCCGGTGCGCCGGGCACCGGCGTGAAGGCGGCCGAACGCTCGGTGGCGGCGGCGGCGACGTCGTGCACCGCGGCGCCGGCATCGTGCTCAGCCAGCAACGGCAGCGGTGCGCCTTGGCTGAAGACCGTGTCGACACCGATGCCGCGGAACCGGCTCAAAGTCGCGTGGGCCCACTGCTGTGGATCGGAGCCGCGGACGGGCCCGGGCAGTATCGACACGCTGCGTCCGGCCAGCCAGGCCCCCTGGATCGCGGCGACCAGCTCGACGGTCGGCTCCCCGACCAGTCCGACCGCGCCGGGGCGATCTGAGTCGAGGATCGTCGATGCCACGCCCTGCGCGCGCGAGTGCACCTGCGCCCACGGGTGATGCTGCCAAGTGCCGCTGCCCTGATCGAAGATCACCAGGTCCTGGTCCGAGGCGGTCATCGCCCTGGTCAGGGCGCTTGCCAGCACGCTCACGCGTCGGCGGGCACTTTCGCCCGGATGGCGGCCTCGAGGTCGCCGACCGTGTCACACGTCAGCAGGTCTTCCTCGGACAGGGCCACCCCGAGCCGGTCCTCGATGGCCACCATGCCGATCGCGAAGGCCACGGAGTCCAGGCCCACGTCGTCGACCAGCCGGGACTCCGCAGTCACCCGATTGAGGTCGACACTCAGGTCGTCGCGCAGGATCTGACGCAGCGCGGCGCTGACGGCATCGGTCGGCGAAGAACTCATGTCGAGGGACGCTACACGACCACTGAAAGTAAGGTTAGCCTTACCCTAGTTTGTGACGGTCGACACACGGTTAGGTAAGGCTTGCCTGTTGAGTAAGAATCTGCCTAAGGTAGCCCAGCGTTCTACCCGCACAGCAACCTCATACCAGATGAGGTCACAATAAGGAGAAGCAATGAAGCTCGCCCTCGCGGACGGCTCCCTCGATCGCGTTCCCGCACCTGACTTTCTTCCGACGACCCGCACCAACCGGCTCCTGGCCGTCGGTGTCGCCCTGGCCGGCGCCGGCGTGATCGCCGTCAACCCGGTCGCACCGCTGATCCCGGTGGCGGGCCAACAGCCCGCCGTGCAGCTCACCGGCACCTGGGACACCGCCGCCGACAACTGGGCGAGCCTACAGGAGATCTTCGCGGCCAACCCGGACCCGCTCGGCAACGCCATCGGCGAGCTCACCTCGTACTACGGCGATGTCGCCAGTAACAGCATCAAGGACTCGCTGGCCGGCGTCGAAGGCATCTGGTCCGGTTTGGGCGGCGCCAAGGGCCTGGAGACGATCCTGCCGCAGGTCATGGAATTCCTTCAGCAGGGCGACACCAGCAACGCCTACAACCTGATCAACATCGACATGTTGTTCAACATGCAGAACATCTTCCAGCCGCTGTTCGACCACACCCCGCGCGGCAGCGAGGTCGAGGTGCCCGGAATCTTCAGCATGGGCCCCGACCTGACTCGCGTCATGGCCAACGTGCAGGACGTGTTCTTCGGCGACTACAGCTTCTGGAAGGAGAGCGCCAAGTACCTGATGGAGCCGTTCATCGGCATGCAGTACGCGCTGGCGGACAGCCTGGGCGACACCGGTGACCACGTGGCGCAGGACCCGTTCGATGCGCTGCTCAATGGCTACGTGCCGTGGGACGTCCCGGCCGGCTCGGAGGCCGAAGAGCCGCACGCCGCGTTCATCGGCCTGCTCACCGCGGACGGCACCTTCGCCTACCTGTTCGACAAGCTGCCCAGCATGATCGCCGACGCGCTCACCGCCAACCTGCCGGTGGACGAGGCCGTGGATCCGGACCTCGGTGCCTCGCTTGCCGATCCCAACCTGTTCGACCTGGACTGGCTCACCGGCCTCTTCAGCTAGCTTTAGCCCCTGCGCGAGCGTGCGCGCCCCCGGCCAACACGCCGAGGAATCCTCCGGGATTGCGCACGCTCGCGCAGGAATTGGGCCCCGCCCAAAACATTGCCATTGACTAATGTCACCATTGGCAGTTGACTTGATCACATGATTCTCGGGCGATCGCCGAAACGCAGCCATGGAGCCTCCGCGGTCGTCACCGGCGCCGGCAGCGGCATCGGAGCCGCATTCGCCCGTGAACTCGCCCGCCGCGGCAGCGCCGTGGTCTGCAGCGACATCGATGACACCGCTGCGCAACGCACCGTCGACGCAATCGCCGCCGCGGGCGGACGTGCCACCGCCGTGCATTGCGACGTCTCGCAACTCGACGACGTCACCGCACTGTCCGACGCCGCGCAGTCCTGGTTCGGGCGCCCACCCACCCTGGTGATCAACAACGCCGGCGTCGGCACCGGCGGCCGGTTGATCGGGGACATGTCACTGGACGACTGGAACTGGACCCTGAGCATCAATTTGTGGGGCCCGATCCACGGCTGCCACGTGTTCACCCCGGTCCTGCGCGAAGCGGCTAGCGACCACCCGCGCGGGATCATCAACGTCGCCTCCGCGGCCTCGTTCGGCGCCGCCCCGGAGATGGCGGCCTACAACGTCAGCAAGGCCGGGGTGCTGTCGCTGTCGGAGACCCTGGCCGCCGAGCTGTCGGGCACCGGAATCGGCGTGACCGTGCTGTGCCCGACGTTCGTCAAGACCAACATCGTCGAATCCGGCCGCAGCACCGCACGATCCAGCGACACCGCGAACGCGTTGATGCGCTGGACCGGGATCTCCGCCGCCCGAGTGGCCCGGGACTGTCTGAACACCCATGACCGCGGCGGCTTGTACTGCATGCCGCAACTCGACGCAAAAATCGGTTGGAACGTCAAACGATTGGCGCCCGAGACGTTCACCCGAACCATCGGGCTGGCATTCCGGGCCGGTGCAGCACTGACCGACAACGCCGACTGAAGGAGGACGAGATGGCCATCGACATGGACGTGATGCTCGCCAAGATCAAGGACCGGCAGTGGGCGCTGGCCGACATCGACTGGGACGCACCGGGAGCCGAATTGATCCGGCCCGAGATGGTGCCCAAGCTCAAGAAGTTCATGGCCGACCTGTGCTGGATCGAGAACGTCGGCGCACGCGGCTTCGCGGCCATGGCCCGCAAGGCGCCCACCAAAACGCTGGCCGAGATCTACCGGTACTTCCACGCTGAGGAGCAGCGGCATGCCAATGCCGAGCTGGCGCTGATGAAGCGCTGGGGCATGCTCGACGACGGCGAAATCCCCGAGCCCAACGTCAACATCCGGATGGCGATGCAGTGGCTCGACGAGTACTCCGACGACCTGCCGCTGTCGGTGCTGGGCACCGTCATCCCGATGCTGGAGGTGGCACTCGACGGCGCGCTGCTCAAGTTCCTGCTCGACGAGGTCGACGACCCGGTCTGCCACCAGGTGTTCGAGAAGATCAACAACGACGAATCCCGCCATATCGCCCTCGATTTCGAGGTGCTGGAGCTGATCGGACATGCCGATGCCCGCCGGCTGGCCATCGAGTTCGTCGGCACCGTCGCCTCCCCGTCACTGATCATCGGCGCGCTGATCTCGATTCCACTGCTCAACCGGATCCGCAACGAGATCATTGGCATGGGACTCGATCCCCAGCGACTCTACTCGGCGCTGATGCGCTTCCAGCAGTTCGGCGAACGCGGCGAACACACCCGGCGGGTACCGGCCTACCAGGTGGTCAAGCGCTACTCGAACTGGTTCGCCAACCCGGACAGTCCCTATCATCTGCTGGCCAATCCCGCAGCATGGCTGTCGGGCTTTTACCCCAAGCGGCTGCTCAAGCCCATTCCGAGCTGGTTCAAAGAGCTCACCCACGAACCGGCGGCCTGACGTGGCCCGGGCGCACGTCTATCAGACGCTGATCGTGGGCGCCGGCTTCTCCGGGATCGGTGCGGCGATCAAGCTGGCCGAAGCCGGCATCGGCGACGACGAGATCGTGATCCTGGAGCGCAGCGACCGGGTCGGCGGCACCTGGCGCGACACCCGCTATCCCGGTGCGGCATGCGATATTCCATCGTTGCTCTACTCGTTCTCATTCGTCGCCAACCCGGGCTGGTCGCGGGCGTATCCGTCGGCCGGTGAGATCTATCAGCACATCGAGGACATGGTCGACCGGTTCGGCCTGCGCCGCCACATCCGGTTCAACACCGAGGTCACCGGACTGGTGTTCGACGAGCAGGCCGGCCTCTGGGCCGTCACCGCCGGGCGCAGAAAGTTTCGGGCCCGCACCGTGGTGCTGGCGTCAGGCCCGCTGCCCGATTCGAGCTTTCCGGCCATCCGCGGCCTGGAAACCTATGCCGGCCACAAGATTCACAGCGCCCGCTGGGATCACGACTACGACTTCGCCGGCAAGAAGGTCGCGGTCGTCGGCACCGGTGCCAGCGCGGTGCAGATCATCCCGGAACTGGTCGAGCGGGCCGGTTTCGTCAAGGTCTTCCAGCGCACCCCGGGCTGGGTGATCCCGCGGCTGGACATCGCCATGCCCCCGGTGGTGCAAGAGTTGTTCGCGAAAGTTCCTGCCGCCCAGCAGCTTACCCGCCAGGCACTGTTCTGGGGACACGAAGCCAGTGCCACCGCGCTGGTCTGGAACACCCCGCTGAGCGGGTTAGTGGCCCGACTCGGGAAAGCTCACTTGCGCGCGACCGTCAAGGATCCGTGGCTGCGTCGCCAGCTCACGCCGGACTTCACTCCGGGCTGCAAGCGCATGCTGATCTCCAGCGACTACTACCCCGCCCTGCAGCGCGATAACTGCAAGCTCATCGACTGGCCGATCGCCACGCTGAGCCCGGCCGGCATCCGCACCAGCGACGGGGTGGAGCACCACCTGGACGCCATCGTCTTCGCCACCGGCTACGACGTGCATCTGACGGGCCCGCCGTTTCCGGTCACCGGGCTGGCCGGCAGATCGCTGGCCGCCGACTGGAGCCGCGGCGGCCAGGCGTTCAAGAGCATTCAGGCGCACGGATATCCGAACCTGTTCTTCATGACCGGCCCCAACTCCGGCCCGGGCCACAACTCACTGCTGGTGTATGTCGAAGGCCAGCTCGACTACCTGGTGCGCGCCGTCAGCGCCATCCGCACCGGGGACCTGCGCTACCTCGACGTCCGCGAAGACGTGCAGCGCCGTCACAACGAGCAGCTCCAGCACCGGCTGCGCAAGACGACCTGGATGTCGGGCTGTCGCAGCTGGTATCTCACCGAGGACGGCTTCAACGCCTCGATGTACCCGGGGTTCGCGACGCAGTATCTTCGGCAGATGCGCACCTTCCGGCTCGCCGACTACCACGCGGTGGCATGACCGCACCGGATCGTCCCCCTAAGGCCGACTCCATCGCCGGCGTACTGGCGAACCTGCGCAAAGTTCCCCGGCGGGTGCGGCGCGAGTCCCGCGAGGTGATCGAAGCCGCGGTGACCCAGCTGTTCGAAGTCGTGGTGCGTCACCCGGGCGGCAGCACGGCGTCGCGCGAATACCGGATCGACGATCTGGCCCGGATGGCCGGCACCACCACCCGCAACGTCCGGGTCTACCGGGACCGGGACCTGTTGCCGCCGCCGCGGCGGGTCGGCCGGGTGGCGCTGTTCAACGACACGCACCTGACGCGGTTGCGACTGATCACCTCGATGCTCGATCGCGGCTACACGATCGCGCACGTCAAGGAGATGATCGGCGCCTGGGAGCAGGGCAAGGACCTCGGCGACATCCTGGGGCTGGAGAGCGCGATCGCCGGCAGCTGGACCACCGAGCGGCCCCACACTATGCCGCGCGCCGACGCTGAGCGGCTGATCGACGACCCGCAGGCATTGCGCCGGCTGGTCGAACTCGGCGTGATCCGCCTCGACGGGGCCGACGGCTCCCGGGCCACCATCACCCGGCCCAAGCTGATCGAGGCGTTCAACGAGATCCGCGGATACGGCATCGGCGTCGACAAGCTCATCGACCTCTACGAGCAGACGCTGCCCCATATCGACGCGATCAGCCAGCTGCTGGTGCGCGCCGGCGCCGAGCATGTGCTCACCCGAGTGCAGCCCGGTGCACCGCTGCCGGCCGACACCGAGATCGCCGAGTTGATCGGCATGCTGGTCCGGTTTCGCACCCAGGCCGTCGCGTCGGTGACCGCCACCCTGGCGTCATCGATCGAGTCGACCATCGAGTCAATGGTCACCGGCCTGCTGGCCGAGTCCCTGCAGCACTGATAGGGCTCGGATGCGGCGGTCCCAGCTTCGCCTCTCCTCCGTCGAGCCTCGCTGAACCGCCGGGTCAGGCCAGGGCGAGGAACAGCTTCTCGAGCTCATCCTCGGTCAGCGGAGCGTTGCCGCTGCCGGACTGGCCGGCGATGCATTCGCGCAGCCCGCTGGCCACGATCTTGAAACCCGCCCGGTCCAGGGCACGCGAGACCGCGGCCAGCTGGGTGACCACATCCTTGCAGTCTCGGCCGCTCTCGATCATCGTGATCACCCCGGCGAGCTGGCCGTGCGCGCGGCGCAACCGGTTCAACACTGACTTGACGCTGTCGTCGTCGCCAACCACATGAGCTCCTCTCCGCTAGAGACCCACGATACCCGGCGGGGTATCACCGCGCCGGGAAGGCGGTTCAGCGGCGCGCGATCAGATACGGCGCCAGCGTCGCCAGCTTCTCGCAGGTCTCCTCGAACTCCCGCTCCGGACGGGAGGCGTCGATGACGCCCGCGCCCGCCCGCAGCCAGGTCCGCCCGTCTTGCTCGTAGGCAGCCCGCAGCGTCAACGCGGCGTCCAGCCCGCCGTCGGCCGAAAACATCACCACCGCGCCGGAATACAAACTCCGCGGGCACTCGTCGAGCCGCAGGATGGCCTCGATCCCCGGCGCTTTCGGGATGCCCGAGGCGGTGACCGCCGGAAACAGCGCCACCAAAGCGTCCATCCGGTTCCGCGCGGGATCCAACCGCCCCGACACCGTGGAGCCCAGGTGCTGGACGCTGCCCCGCTCCCGCACCGTCATGAAGTCGGTGACCGCGGCACTGCCGGGTTCGGCCACCTCGGCGATCTCCTCCATCGAGGTGCGCACCGAGATCGCATGCTCCACGATCTCCTTGGCGTCGGATTCCAGCTCGGCGCGAACCGGCCCGTCGACCGCGGGATCGCCGCTGCGCGCCCGCGTCCCGGCCAGCGGCTCGGTGACCACCACGCCGTCGTCACGCACCTCGGCCACCAGTTCCGGGCTGTAACCGAGCGCTCGAATACCGCCCAGCCGCAACAGAAACGACCGGGCCGGGGTGTTGTGCCGCCGGCCCAGCCGATAGGTCGAGGGGAAGTCCAGCGTGAACGGCACGTCGACGCAGCGCGACAGGATCACCTTGCGGTAGGCGCCGGCGCAGATCTCGCCGACGGCGGTGGCCACCCGGCCGCGATAACCGGCGGCGTCGGCATCCACCGCGATCCGGGAGGGGTCGGCTAATACCGGGACGCCGTCGGCCAGCAGTTGCTCCAGCACCGCGGCCTCCCGGTCACCGGCACCGAACATCTCGACCTGCGCGGCGGTGACCACGATCCGGGTCCGGGGCCAGAGCACCCGCGCCAGCGCGGTTCCCGGTGCCAGGCGATCCTGCAGCCCGAAACGGTAGGTGCCGAACTCGAACGCGACCCAGCCGAACACCTGCTCGGCCTCCAGCAGCAGCCGGTCGACAGCTTCGCCGAGCACCGCGGACGGGTGGCCGCGCCAGTGCTGGCGTTGCACTACTCCATCGCGGATGGTGCGCAACTCGTCGGTGTCCAGTTCGACGGCAGCGCGCACGCCCGTAGCCAGCGTCCAGGTTCCGCACCGCTCGTAGAGCAGGTACTCCTCGCCATCGCGTTCCGGGAGTGCCGCCGCCAGCGCCGCCGCGAGGTCGGCCGGCCCGACGCCCGGCGGCAGCGGCACCGATAGATTTTCGGAGGCTGTTTCGACACCGAGCTCGGTCACGGTTAGTAAATGTAGCCTAACCTATTAAATCCCGCGCGCCCTGGCCCCGTTAACCCGGCGCGCAGCTTCAGCCGGGCATCAGGGCCAGCAGTTTCGCCCGCGCCTTGACCCGCAGTTGGTGGAACTTCGACTTGCGCTGCCGCTCCATCTCCGCGGTCATCTGCTCGCCCAGGTCGTGCAACTCGGCGTCGGACAGCTCGAACGGCGGCGGTGGCGGTATCAGGTCGCGCTCCTCCTCGTCGGCGTGGGCCTCCAGGACGGTGAGGAAGGAATTCCACTCGTCGACGTGGTGCGGCGAACCGGCCGGAGTGCGCAGCGCCACCGCGAGCTGGTCGTAGATCTGCCGGTGCTCGGCGTGCGCGATCGCGATCAGCCGGCCGGCCGCCGCCAGCGCCGGGTAGTAGATGTCGTCCTCGATGCGCATGTGGATGGTGAACTCGCGCAACAGCTCATCGAGGATTTGCTGTCGTTCGGGCGATCCGACCGGCGCGGCCTTGAACCTGGCCCCCAGGCCGCGCAGCACGTCGTGGTGTTCCCGCAACACGTCGTAGGCGTTGCTCACCGGGCGATCTCCTTCACATCCGAGATTTTCGGGCACGGCAGCGGCTGCACGGTCAGGTGCTTCTCGCGGGCCACGCCGAGCGGGCTCGGAGCGCCGTTGCGCAGTTCGACCATCCCGTTGCGCAGCCGCGCCTGATAGCAGGGCAACGGCGCAGCAGCGGGACCGCGGACCACCTCGCCGGTCCGCGCGTTGAATTGCGAGCCGTGCCAGGGGCATACGACCCGGCCGCGGTCGACCCAGCCGTCCTCCATCGGCGCTGCCAGGTGCGGGCACAGCCCGGCGAACGCCGATACCGTCTCGCCGTCGCGGCACACCACCACGCCCACACCGTCTACCTCGACCCGCTTGAGTTTCTGGTCGGCCGGCAGTTCCGCCTCCGGAAGCACCGGTGTCCAGTCCGCGATGCGCAGCCGCTCACCGGACTGGTCCATACCGATGCCGGATCCGAACACCAGCGCGCCGCCCAAAAAGCCGCTGGCACTGGTGATTCCGTAGCCGACCGCACTGGTCACCACACCGCGAAGGTGCCGGCCGCGGCGCCGGTCCCGCCAGGACTGGATGTACAGGCCGGTGGCGATCAGGTTCAGCACACCGTGCACCAGACCGATCCGACGGTCCTTCTCGTGGGTGTGCTGCCAGTCGGTCACCCCGGTGGCCGCCGATGCGAAGTTGGCCAGGATGCCCAGTCCCAAAGCCCGCTCGGCGAATCGGGCCGCATCGCGTGTCTCGGTCGCGGCTTGGCCGGGCAGCAGGCTCAGCGCGTCCAGCGCCACTGTCGTCCCGATCGCGCCGGTGGTCAACGATGCCAGCGGCGGATGCACCGGATGACCGAGCCAGACGCCGTTCAACAGGTTGGTCACCCGGTTGCGGGCTCCGCCGAACGCGTTGAACACGAAGCTGAGCATGTGCTCCAGCCGGTAACTCGGCCGGTCCATCCACTGCTGGCGCCCGAGGAAGTCCAGCACCCGCCTGCCGGCGCCGTACGCGCGGCCATCGGCACACGGTGCCCGATCCTCGGCGCATGACGCCCGGCCCTCGGCGCACGACACCCGTTGAACTGCCATCCCGTCAACCCTCCCACGACGCTCGTAGTCACTCGCCATTTGCGGAATTATCACCCGAACAGTACCCGTATATGCGGCACACAATAAGTGGACTCTTCGCTATTGCTACATGGTCCATCCGCAGCGCCGGCGATATCTCGCCAAGATTCCACACATCGGGCGAAATCTGTTTTATACCAGCTGGTTTCAATTGTAGCATGAGAGGCCGGGGCCTCCGTTCCGGCGGACCTTCCGGCCCACAGCAGCCGTAGCTGTGAATCCGATGACAATAACGGCGCGGAACCGGATATACGGTTTTTGGTGGAGCCGCCGGCGCCGGTGGCGCCGCGCGCCGCAGCCCCCGGTCGCAGTGATGTGTTACAGGCGTTCACGATTCGGTATCGGTCGTCACACAAGGGTTGGCAACGACGGCGTCAGTATGAAATATGGAGGCATGCTAAGTATTCGAAAGTTCGTGGGTTCGATGTTTATAGCGACAGCCGCGGTGGCGATCGCCGTCGCCCCGACCGGCGTGATGGCGATGAGCGCACCGCCGGTTGTGGCCCAACCGCACGGCGCCGGCGGCCCCGACGGCAACGGCGGCGGCAGCGGCTGCGGCCACGACGCCGGCTGGCAGGGCTGCGGCGGTTTCATTCCCGGCCAGGGTGGCTTCGGCCATGGCTGCATCGGCGGAGTCTGCGGCAGCTGGGACGGCGGCCGCGGCTGGTTCAGCGGCTGAGAACACGCCGGGCTACCCCAGCAGCGAGCGCACCACCGCATCGGCCAGCAGCCGGCCCCGGTCGGTCAGCACCAGGCGGTCGCCGTCGCTGCCCAGTAGACCGTCGCTGACCGCCACCGCGGCGCGCTCCCGCTCACCGGAATCCAGCGCCGCCAGCGCCAATCCGTCGGACATGCGCAACCGCAGCATCACGTCTTCGGTGTGCCGGTCGGAATCCGAGAGCTCCTCGAAGCCCGCGACCGGCAGCGTCCCCTCCCCCAGAAGCTGGGCATAGGCATTGGGGTGCTTGACGTTCCAACAGCGCAGATCGCCGTCATAGCTGTGCGCCCCGGGGCCGGCCCCCCACCACCGGCCACCGCCCCAGTAGCCCAGATTGTGGCGGCAGGCCGCGCCCGGCCGGCTCCAGTTGGACACCTCGTACCAGTCCATCCCGGCGGCGCGCAGGGTGGTGTCGACCAGTTCGTAGCGGTGCGCCAGCACGTCGTCGTCGGGAGCGGGCAGTTCCCCGCGCCGCACCCGACGGGCCAGCGCGGTGCCCTCTTCGACGATCAGGCTGTAGGCCGAGAGGTGATCGACACCGGCTTCCAGCGCGGCGTCCACCGAACGCAGCAGATCGTCGTCAGTCTCGCCGGGCGTGCCATAGATCAAGTCGATGTTGAGGTGCTCAAAACCGGCGGCGCGTGCCTCGCGGGCGGCGGCCACCGGGCGCCCCGGTGAGTGGATGCGGTCCAAGGTGGCCAGCACCCGCGGCGACACCGACTGCATGCCCAACGACACCCGGGTGTAGCCGGCGGCGCGGATCGTGTCGAAGAACTCCGGCGACGTCGACTCGGGATTCGCCTCGGTGGTGACCTCGGCGTCCTCGGCCAGCCCGAAGTGTTTCCGCACCTGGTCGAGCACCAGCGCCAACCGCGCGCCGCCCAGCAGCGACGGGGTGCCGCCGCCGACGAACACGGTGTCGGCGCGCGGGCCGCCCAGGCGGGCGGCGGCCAACTCCAATTCGCGGGCGAGCGCCGCCACCCAGGCGTCCGGGTTGGCACCGCCCAGCTCCGCCGGGGTGTAGGTGTTGAAGTCGCAGTAGCCGCACCGGGTGAAACAGAACGGCACGTGCACATACACCCCGAACGGACCGTCGTGGCTGCGGCGGACTTCGGGCAGCGTCACCGCGGTCGGGGTGAGCGTCATGGGGTCCGATCCTCCCACGGCGCGCCGGGCGGCGCAGAAGTCAGCCGGCCCGATCCTGAAGCCCGTCGGCTTCGTCGAACAACGCCGCCAGATAGTGGGTCAGCGATCCGACCGGGGCCGCCCCGGCACCCGCCGTGGCCGATGCGCCCCGGGAGGCGCAGGTCGGCCAGGCACCGGGTCCCTGCTCGGCCATGATGCGTTTGGCGACGGCGATCTGCTGCTGCGGGCTGGCCTGCGACGGCAACCCGACGCCGCCGTTGGCGTCCCAGGTCGCCGCGCTGATCTGCAGACCGCCGTAATCGCCGTTACCGCTGTCGGCCGCCCAGTTTCCACCCGATTCGCACTTGGCGATCGCTTCCCAGTTGATCGGATCGGCGTTGGCGGCGGCGGTCAGTTCGGCGCCGATCAGGAGCACACCGGCTGCCAGCACTGTGAATTTCCTCATACCAACTCCACCTTGCTGGCCAGCCAGCGGCCGTCGACCTTGTCCATGGTCATCCGGATCCGGCTGCGGTCCATCACCGGTTCGGGGTTGTCGGCATTGCGCACCGCCTGGTTGACCAGCAGCACCACTACGGCATGGCTCCGGTCCGCGGATTTGATCACGGCTTCGGCGACGTGGCCGCGCGCGGTCGCCTTGTTGTCGATCAGCAGCTGACGCAGCTTGGCACCCGATCGGGCGTGCATTTGGCTGAACTCACCGGTCGACCCGTCGGCGATGCCGGCGAAGTTGCGGTCGACGTCGTCGGCGTCGATGTTGGTCAACCGCAACGCGTATGCCTCGGCGGCGTGAAGCGCCTGCTCGCCGGCGAGATGGATTTCGTAGTGCTGGACGGCCAGCCATCCGCCACCGCCCACCGCTGCCACCAATGTTGCGATCGCCAGCCAGCGCCGCAGCACGGCGCGCCCGTTGGCCCGCGGGGGCGGTTCGGGTGCCGGGGGTGGCGGTTCCCACAACTCCCAGCCGAGGTCGACGACACTCACTGGCCCACCCGCCTTCCGATTTCAGCCCTCCCGTCCCGACCGCCTCGCCGTAGGGCCCCAAATGAGTTTTGCGCACGCTGATCACAACTTTGCGCCGGTAAGGAAGATTTTCGGCATCCATGGCATAATCGGCCGCGTGACTGCCGCCTACTGCACCGCATCCGGGGTTGCCCTGGTGGCTCGGCGGCACATCGATCTCAAGCGGGTTTGTAGCTGCCGCTGTCTGCCTTGATGTCGTAGAGCCGCCCACCTGTATCTTCCAGCTGGCCGCCGGATCTGCGCCGCCGGACTCAGTCGCCGGTTACCCGCGCTTCATCCCGCCAGCTCCTTTGTGTAAGGAGAATCGATGACCACCACTCCGACTGCGTCCGCGAGCAGGGCCAAGCGCAGTGAGGCCCAGTGGGCGCTCGGCGAGACCGAACCGGTCAACCACAACGAGCAGTTCAAGCAGGACGACCCGGCTCTCAACGTGCAGGCCCGGATCGTCGAGGTCTACTCCAAGCAGGGCTTCGACTCCATCACCAAGGACGACCTGCGTGGCCGGTTCCGCTGGATGGGCCTCTACACCCAGCGCGAACAGGGCTACGACGGCACCTTCACCGGCGACGAGAACGCCGACCTGCTGGAGGCCAAGTACTTCATGATGCGGGTGCGCTGCGACGGCAAGGCGCTGTCGGCCGACGCGATGCGCACCCTGGGCGAGATCTCGCAGGAGTACGCCCGCGGCACCGCCGACATCTCCGACCGCAACAACCTGCAATACCACTGGATCGAGATCGAGAAGGTTCCCGAAATCTGGGACCGGCTGGCCGCGGTCGGGCTGCAGACCATGGAGGCCTGCGGCGACTGCCCGCGCGGAATGCTGGGCTCACCGCTGGCCGGGGAGTCCCTCGATGAGGTGCTCGACGCCTCCCCCGCCCTCGACGAGATCGTCCGGCGCTACATCGGCAAAGCCGAGTACGCCAACCTGCCGCGCAAGTACAAGACCGCGGTGTCGGGTCTGCAGGACGTCGCCCACGAGATCAACGACATCTCCTTCATCGGCGTCAACCACCCCGAACACGGCCCCGGGCTGGACCTGTGGGTGGGCGGTGGCCTGTCGACCAACCCGATGCTGGCCCAGCGCCTCGGCGCCTGGGTTCCGCTGGACGAGGTGCCCGACGTCTGGGAGGCCGTCACCCGCCTGTTCCGCGACTACGGCTACCGCCGGTTGCGCTCCAAAGCCCGGCTGAAGTTCCTGGTCAAGGACTGGGGACCGGAGAAATTCCGGGAAGTTCTCGAAACCGAATTCCTGGGCCGCAAACTGATCGACGGGCCGGCCCCCGCCCAGCCCGCCGCGCCCATCGACCACGTCGGGGTGCAGAAGACCCGCAACGGCCGCAACGCGGTCGGGGTGGCCCCGATCTCCGGACGGGTCAACGGGGCGACGCTGCTCAAGGTCGCCGAGCTGATGGAGCAGGTCGGCTCCGACCGGGCCCGGTTCACCCCGTACCAGAAGCTGATCATTCTCGACGTCCCCGACGAGAAGCTCGACGGGCTGCTCACCGAGCTCGACGCGCTGGGCCTGCCGGCCAACCCGTCGGCGTGGCGGCGCAATCTGATGGCGTGCACCGGGCTGGAGTTCTGCAAGCTGTCGTTCGTCGAGACCCGGGTCCGGGCGCAGAGCCTGGTCCCCGAGCTCGAGAAGCGCCTCGAAGACCTCAACGCCCTGCTGGACGTGCCGGTCACCGTCAACATCAACGGGTGCCCGAACTCGTGTGCCCGAATCCAGGTGGCCGACATCGGGCTCAAGGGCCAGATGATCGACGACGGCAACGGCAACTCGGTCCCCGGCTTCCAGGTTCACCTGGGCGGCAGCCTGGGCGCCGACAGCGGTTTCGGCCGTAAACTGCGCCAGCACAAGGTGTTCAGCGACGAGCTCGGCGACTACATCGAGCGGGTGGTGCGCAACTTCATCAAGGGCCGCAACACCGGTGAGCGATTCGCCCAGTGGGCCGTGCGGGCCGAAGAGGACGACCTGCGATGAGGCCGCACGGCGAAGCGGAGCTGCGGGAGCTGGCGGCCCGCGGCGCGGCCGAGCTCGACGGCGCCCGCGCCACCGAGCTGCTGGAGTGGACCGACGCGAACTTCGGCGGGGTGAACGGCCCACGCGGCGGCGCCACCTGTAACTACGTAGTGGCCTCCAATATGGCCGACGCGGTGCTGGTGGATCTGGCGGCCAAGGTCCGCGCGGGGGTTCCGGTGCTGTTCCTCGACACCGGTTACCACTTCGCCGAGACCATCGGCACCCGCGACGCGGTGGAGGCGATGTATGACATTTCGCTGGTCAACGTCACCCCCGAGCAGACCGTGGCCGAGCAGGACGCCGCGCACGGCAAAGACCTGTTCGCGTCCAATCCGGCGACGTGCTGCCGGCTGCGCAAGGTCGAGCCCTTGGCCCGCACGCTGCGCGGCTACTCGGCGTGGGTGACCGGGCTGCGCCGGGTGGAGGCGCCGACCCGCGCCAACGCCCCGCTGATCAGCTTCGACGAGCAGTTCGGTTTGGTGAAGATCAACCCGATCGCCGCCTGGACCGACGAGGAGTTCGACGCCTACATCGCCGCGAACAATGTGCTGGTCAACCCGCTGATCGACGAGGGGTACCCGTCGATCGGCTGCGCACCGTGCACGGTCAAACCGGCGGCCGGTTCCGACCCGCGCAGCGGACGCTGGGCCGGGCTGACCAAGACCGAATGCGGGTTGCACGCCTCGTGACCACGCTGGTCTTGACCGCGCACGGCAGCCGGGATCCGCGCTCGGCTACCAACACCGAGGCGATCGCCGGCCACTTGCGCCGGGTGGCACCGGAGTTCACGGTGCGGGTGGCGTTCTGCGAACACAGCACGCCCGGCCTGCGCGACGTACTGGGCGAGGTGCGCAACGCCGACGACGACGTGATGGTCGTCCCGTTCCTGTTGGCCAGCGCCTATCACGCCCGCGTCGACATCCCGGGAGTGATCGCGCAGTCCGGGGCGGCCGTGCAGGTGGCGCCCACCCTGGGCGAGGACGACCGGCTGGTGCAGGTTCTCGGTGAGCGGCTCAGCGCCGCCGGGGCATCCCGTTTCGACCCGGAGCTCGGCGTGGTGGTGGCCGCGGTGGGTTCCTCGCACGCCGCCGCCAACGCCCAGACCGCCCGCGTCGCCGCGCCGCTGTCCCGCGGAACCCGTTGGGCCGGAGTGGAAGTCGCCTTCGCCACGCAGGGACCGTCGGTGCCCGAGGCCGTCGAGCGCCTGCGGGAACGCGGGGCCACCAGGCTGATGATCGCGCCGTGGTTCCTGGCGCACGGCAGGATCACCGACGGGATCGCCGCCTACGCCGCGGCCGCCGGAATTCCGATGGCCGAGCCGCTCGGCGCCCACCGCCTGGTGGCCGCGACCGTGCTGGACCGGGTGGAGGCGGCCCTGGCCGCGGGTCGCGCCGCCGCCTGACGCCGCGAGGTTGCAGCTTTAGGCGAGCACCGGCGCGTCCGCGACGGGCGCGTCCTTCAGCGGCGGTATCCGGGTGGCCCGCACGTAGACGGTGTCCCCCTCTACCAGCGACAGCGCCTCGGCGTCACCGCGGGTGATCTGGGCGGTGAACGGCACCTTGGTGGCGGCGTTGGTCAGCTCCACCCGCACCTCGAACCCCAGCGTCACCACCCGGTTGACCACCGCCCGCAACACCCCAGTGGACTCTGCGGTGCCGTCGGCGTTGGCCACCGCCATCTCGGGAGTGCGTCCCACCCGGATGTCGTGCGGGCGCACCAGGGTGCCGTTGAGCGTGGACACCGCACCGAGGAACGACATCACGAAGGCGTTCGCCGGGGCGTCGTAGACCTCGGTCGGGGTGCCGAGCTGCTCGATGCGGCCCTGATTGAGCACCGCGATCCGGTCGGCGACGTCCAGCGCCTCGGCCTGGTCGTGGGTGACCAGCACCGTGGTGACGTGCACGTCCTCGTGCAACCGGCGCAGCCAGGCCCGCAGGTCCTCGCGGACCTTGGCATCCAGCGCACCGAACGGCTCGTCGAGCAGCAGCACCTGCGGATCCACCGCCAGCGCCCGCGCCAAGGCCATCCGCTGGCGCTGCCCACCGGAGAGCTGGTTGGGGTAGCGGGTCTGAAAACCGCTGAGCCCCACCACTTCCAGCAAGTTGTCGACCTTCTCCTTGACCTCGGACTTGGGCCGCTTGCGGATCTTCAGCCCGTACGCCACATTGTCGCGCACCGTCATGTGCTTGAACGCCGCGTAGTGCTGGAACACGAATCCGATGCCGCGCCGCTGCGGGGGCACCCCGGTGACGTCGGCACCGTTGATGGTGACGGTGCCGCTGTCGGGGTGGTCCAGACCGGCGATCGCCCGCAGCAGGGTCGACTTGCCCGAGCCGCTGGGGCCGAGCAGCGCGGTGAGCGAACCGGACGGCACGGTGAAGTCGACGTTGTCGAGGGCGACGAAGTCGCCGTAGCGTTTGTTGGCTCCCCGGACGGTGATCGCGTCGCTCATCTGCTTCCCTTTCCGGCCCGCCGCATGTCGAGCACCACCTGAACGATCAACACCAGTACCGACACCGTCATCAGCAGTGTGGACAGGGCGTAGGCGCCGTATTCGGCACCGCGGTTGTAACGGTCGGACACCAGCAGCGTCAGCGTCTGGGATTTGCCGGGCAGGTTCGACGACACGATCAGCACCGCGCCGTATTCGCCCAGGGTGCGCGCCACGGTCAGCACGATCCCGTACGTCAGACCCCACCGGATCGAGGGCAGCGTGATCCGCCAGAACGTCTGCCACCAGCTCGAGCCCAGCGTCGCCGCCGCCTCCTCCATGTCGGTGCCCAGTTCGTGCAGCACCGGTTCGACTTCCCGGATCACGAACGGCAGCGTGACGAAGATGCTGGCCAGCACGATGCCGGGCAGACCGAAGATGATTTTGAAGCCCCAGTCGTTCTCCACGAAGCCCAGCAAGCCGGCCGACCCCCACAGCACGATCAGCGCGACGCCGACGACCACCGGCGAGACCGCGAACGGCAGGTCGATGATCGCCTGCAGCGCGCCCTTGCCGCGGAATCGGTTGCGGGCCAGCACCAATGCCGTCGGAATTCCGAAGATGACGTTCAGCGGCACCACGATCGCCACCACCAGCAGCGACAACTGCAGCGCCGAGATCGCCGCCGGGGTGGAGATGTAGGCGAAGAACTGCCCGAACCCGGGAGCGAAGCTGCGCCACAGGATCAACGACACGGGAACGATCAGCAGCAGGCCGACATAGGCCAGCGCCACGAACCGCAGCAGGTAACGGACTTTCGGCGACGGAGTCATGCCGAGCGCTCCTGCCGCTTGATTACCCGCGCGCCCAGCAGCCGCAGCGCCAGCAGCACCAGGAACGAGATACCGAGCAGCACCAGCGAGATCGCGGCGGCCCCGGTGGGGTCGTCGTTCTCGATCAAGGTCCGGATCCACTGCGAGGAAACCTCGGTCTTGCCGGGCACCGCCCCGCCGATCAGCACCACCGAGCCGAACTCGCCGATCGCCCGCGAGAACGCCAGGCCCGCCCCGGTCAGCAGCGCCGGGGTCAGCGACGGCAGGACCACGGTGCGAAAGACCGTCGCCCCGGAGGCGCCCAGCGATGCGGCGGCCTCTTCGACCTCCCGATCGATTTCCAGCAGCACCGGTTGCACCGCCCGCACCACGAACGGCAATGTGACGAACGCCAGGGCCAAGCCGACGCCCCACGCGGTGTGCTGCAGATGCAGGCGCACCGGGCTGGCCGGGCCGTACAGCGCCAGCATCACCAAACTGGCCACGATGGTGGGCAACGCGAACGGCAGGTCGATGATCACGTCGATGAAGCGCTTGCCGACGAAGTCGTCACGCACCAGCACCCAGGCGATCAGCAGGCCGAACACCAGGTTGACCACCGTGACACCGGCGGCGATCGTCAGCGTCACCCGGAAGGACTCCAGCGCGGCGTGCGAGGTGACCGCCAGCCGGAACGCCTGCCAGCCCCCGCCGGCGGCCTGCCAGGCGATCGCGGCCAGCGGCGCCAGCACGATCAGCGACAGCCATATCACCGCGGCGCCCACCCGCAACGAGACGCCTTCGCGCCGGAACCCGGTGTGCACCGGCGGTCCGCCCTCGCCGGGCCGGGTCGCCTCGGTGACCACGATGGCCGTCATCCGGTGACCCGGGTGTAGATCTTGGTGATGGTGCCGCTCTCCTTGTCGAACAGGCCGGTGTCGGCGACGTCCCACCCGCCGAGATCGGCGATCGTCCAGAGCTTGTCCGGTGCCGGGAACTGCTCGCCGAACTCCGCCGCGACGCCCGGGTCGGCCGGGCGGAAGCCGGCCTGCGCCCACAGGCGTTGCGCAACGGGCGTGTACTGGAAGTTCTTGAACGCGGTGACGGTGTCGAGATGCCGGCTGGAGCTCACCACCGCCAGCGGATTCTCGATCTTGAAGGTCTGCGACGGGTTCACGTGCTCTACCGGCTTGCCCTTGCGCTCGACGGCGATCGCCTCGTTCTCGTAGCTGATCAGCACGTCGCCGCTGCCCTGCAGGAACACGTCGGTGGCCTCCCGCCCCGAGCCCGGGCGCAGCTTCACGTGATCGCTGACCAACTTGTCGACGAAGTCCAGGCCGGCCTGCGGATCCTTGCCTCCCTCGCTCTTGACCGCGTAAGGCGCCAGCAGATTCCATTTGGCCGATCCGGAACTCAGCGGGCTGGGGGTGATCACCTCGACGCCGGGTGCCAACAGGTCGTCCCAGTCCTTGATGTGTTTGGGATTGCCCTGCCGCACCACCAACGTCACCACCGAACCGAACGGGATGCCCTTGGTGACGTCGGCGTTCCAGTCCTCGGCCACCTTGCCGGCCTTCACCAGCCGGGTGATGTCGGGCTCTACCGAGAAGTTGACGATGTCGGCGGGTTTGCCGTTGGCGACTCCGCGGGACTGATCCCCCGAGGCGCCGTAGGATGTGACGACCTGCACGTCAGCACCGTCCTCGGTGGCGTAGAAGGCCGGGATGACTTTGCTCCAGCCGGGTTCGGGAACCGCGTAGGCCACCAGCGTCAAGGTGGTGCTCGCGCCGGAGTGTTCGGCACCGCCGACCACATCGCTGGGGCCGCCGCCGCACCCGGCGATAAGTACAGCGGCCAGCGCTACCGCGGCGCCTCTGGCGATGTGAAGCATGGGTGACCTTTCAGTGCAGGCTGAGGAACTTCGGTCCCGTCGCTTCGCGAAGATGGTTGGCCCCAGGGATTACCTGCCGGGGATTACGACTTCAAAGCGTCGACGGGCGGGTGTTCAGCGACAACAGTGCACGTCGGACACAGCGCAATTACCCACGGCAATGAGCGCCAAGACATAGCACTCTTGATTACCGGACGCTGCGAGCATGCCGGGAAGCGTAACAGAACTCCCCGGTTGCTCAGCGGGTCAACAGCCAGCTGACGATGACCAGGACGATCAAAGCGACCAGAATCAGCGTCACCTGCGAGCGCGGCATCAGCGCACCCCGTCGTCGTGCCGGGCCCGTCGCAGCACCCGGATGCCCTGGCCCAGCGCAGCGTCCAGCACGAACGCCAGGCCGTAGGCCAACGCCAGCACCACCGGCATCACCACCGCGGTCTGGACGACGAAACCGAGCCCCGACAGCCACAGCTCAACGCCATCCCACCAGCTCAGGAAGCCAACCATCCGGACCACTGTAGCGGCGATCCCAAGTTCGGCGAAGCCGGGCGAATGGGGGCACCGCCGTCGCCGGATGCGCGCGGCCGGCGGCAACCAGGAACAGGAGGGTCAGGTTGGACGTGCGGCGAGCCGCCAGCAATGATGTCGGAATGGTCCTGCACACCCCGCCGGGCGATGCACCCGACAAGACCGCTTTCGAAGCTACTGGAAAAACCTCCGACGCCCCTGCCCCCAAGACCCCGCCGCTGTCGGCCACCGCGCCGGTGCCGTACTCCGCGACGCCCGGGCAAGTCCGCAACTCGTTTCCCCCGATCGCCGACTACGCGTTCCTGTCCGACTGTGAGACCAACTGCCTGATCTCGGCGGCCGGCTCGGTGGAGTGGATGTGCGTGCCGCGGCCCGACTCCCCTAGCGTCTTCGGCTCGATCCTGGACCGCGGCGCCGGGCATTTTCGGCTCGGCCCGTACGGGGTCGCGGTGCCCGCGGCGCGGCGCTACCTGCCCGGCAGTCCCATCATGGAGACCACCTGGCAGACCCACACCGGCTGGCTGATCGTGCGGGACGCGCTGGTGATGGGCAAGTGGCACGACATCGAAACCCGGTCGCAGACTCATCGGCGTACCCCGATGGACTGGGACGCCGAGCACATCCTGCTGCGCACGGTGCGCTGCGTCAGCGGCACGGTCGAGCTGACCATGAGCTGCGAGCCGGCGTTCGACTACCACCGCACCAGCGCCACCTGGGAGTACTCGGCCAACGCCTACGGTGAGGCGATCGCGCGGGCCCGGCAGGACCCCGACGCCCACCCGACGTTGCGGTTGACGACCAACCTGCGGCTCGGTCTGGAGGGCCGGGAGGCGCGGGCCCGCACCCGGCTGACCGAGGGCGACGACGTCTTCGTGGCGTTGAGCTGGTCCAAACACCCCGCGCCGCAGACCTACGCCGAAGCCGCCGACAAGATGTGGAACACCACCGAGTGCTGGCGGCAGTGGATCAACATCGGCAACTTCCCCGACCACCCGTGGCGGGTCTATCTGCAGCGCAGCGCGCTCACGCTCAAGGGGCTGACTTATTCGCCGACCGGAGCCCTGCTGGCAGCGGCTACCACGTCACTGCCGGAAACGCCGCAGGGCGAACGTAATTGGGATTACCGCTACGCCTGGGTGCGGGATTCGACGTTCGCACTATGGGGCCTTTACACCCTGGGGCTGGACCGCGAGGCCGACGACTTCTTCTCCTTTATCGCCGACGTGTCCGGTGCCAACAACGGCCAGCAGCGTCCCCTGCAGGTGATGTACGGCGTCGGCGGGGAACACGAACTCGCCGAAGAGGAACTCGAGCACCTGTCGGGCTATGACAACGCCCACCCGGTGCGGATCGGCAACGGCGCCTACAACCAGTGTCAGCACGACATCTGGGGCACCATGCTGGACTCGGTCTACTTGCACGCCAAGTCCCGTGAGCAGATTCCGGAAACGCTGTGGCCGGTGCTCAAGCGTCAGGTGGAGGAGGCGATCGCGCACTGGCGCGAGCCGGATCGCGGCATCTGGGAGGTGCGCGGCGAACCGCAGCACTTCACCTCGTCGAAGGTGATGTGCTGGGTGGCACTGGACCGCGGCTCCAAGCTGGCCGAGTTGCAGGGCGAAATGTCCTACGCCCGGCAGTGGCGGGTGATCGCTGAGGAGATCAAGGCCGATGTGCTGGCCAACGGGGTGGATTCCCGCGGTGTGCTGACCCAGAGCTACGGCAGCGATGCACTGGACGCCTCGCTGCTGCTGGTGGTGCTCACCCGGTTCCTGCCGGCCGACGATCCGCGGGTACGCGCCACCGTGATGGCGATCGCCGAAGAACTCACCGAGGACGGTCTGGTGCTGCGCTATCGGACCGAGGAGACCGACGACGGACTGTCCGGCACCGAGGGCACCTTCACCATCTGCTCGTTTTGGCTGGTCTCAGCGCTGGTGGAGATCGGTGAGGTCAGCCAGGCCAAGCATCTGTGCGAGCGACTGCTGTCGTTCGCCAGCCCGCTGCACCTCTACGCCGAGGAGATCGAGCCCCGCACCGGCCGGCACCTGGGCAACTTCCCGCAGGCGTTCACCCACCTGGCGCTGATCAACGCCGTCGTGCACGTGATCCGTGCCGAGGAGGAAGCCGACTCCACCGGGGGTTTCCAGCCCGCGAACGCCCCCAATTAGGGCGGCCCAGCGTGAAGGTGGCTTCACGTTCGGATGCCCAACGTGAAGCCATCTTCACGTTCGGCCGAGGAACCTACCCGCTGAGGTTGCGGATCTTGTCCAGCATCGCGCGCGCCATATCGGCGGCGGTGGTGTCCCCGGGCGGTGGGACGTCGGCGTGGTCATCCTCGCCGACGAACCAGAACACGTCGATGTCGACGATGCAGTTCACCCGCGCGGCCAGCGCCCGCGTCACCCGCAGGCCTACCTCGTCGTCCACGGTGGTGCGCACCGTGGCGGTGAGTACCGTGTCGCCGGTGGAGACATCGGTGATCTCCCCGCTGGCGGCGCTGCTGGCCTCGCCGTGCCGGATCACCGTGACTCCGTCGCACTGGCCCCACTGCTGAGAGAACTTCTCGAACAGCGCGTCGGCGTCGGCGGCACTGGCGAGTGCGATCACGGCCTCGCCTACCCCGGTCAGCGACGAGGCGCCGGCCGTCGAAGCGCTGTCCCAGAACTCGTGGGCGACATCTTGGACGGCTGCCGCGCCGTAGACATTTTTCTGGCCGCCCACCGCGGCGCCGACGCAGTCCTCCGGTTCGGCTTCCTCCCAGGCGTCGGGCAGCTCGTCGACGCCGCCGAACCGCGGCGGCAGGGAGGGGTCGCTGCGGAAGGGCTGACCGACCAGCTTCGACAGCTCGGCGTCGTCGAGTAACACCTGCCGGACCGCCATCCCGGTGACCGGTGTCGGAGCCAATCCCGGTGCGGGCCTGACCGTTCCGGACACCACCGTGGTGCACCCGCCGGTCAGCAGCGCAACCGCCGCCGCGCCGGCCGCGATTGCGCCTGCCCGGGCGGCCACTACTTCTTGGCTCTTTCCCCGCCCGACCCGGCGCCTCCACCGCTATCGGTGGACAGTGCCGCGACGAACGCCTCCTGCGGCACGTCGACGCGGCCGATGGTCTTCATCCGCTTCTTGCCTTCCTTCTGCTTTTCGAGCAGCTTGCGCTTCCGGCTGATGTCACCGCCGTAGCACTTGGACAGCACGTCCTTGCGGATGGCCCGAATATTTTCGCGGGCAATGATTTTCGACCCGATCGCGGCCTGTACCGGTACCTCGAACTGCTGGCGCGGGATCAGCTCCTTGAGTTTGGTGGTCATCTTGTTGCCGTAGGCCGAGGCCGAATCCTTGTGCACGATCGCACTGAAGGCGTCGACGGCCTCGCCCTGCAGCAGGATGTCGACCTTGACCAGGTCGGCCTCCTGCTCGCCGGCCTCCTCGTAATCCAGGCTGGCGTAGCCGCGGGTGCGCGATTTCAGCGAGTCGAAGAAGTCGAAGATGATCTCGCCCAGCGGCATCGTGTAGCGCAGCTCGACGCGTTCGGGCGAGAGGTAGTCCATGCCGCCCAGTTCGCCGCGCCGGGACTGGCACAGTTCCATGATGGTGCCGACGAACTCGCTCGGGGCGATGATGGTGGTCTTGACGATGGGCTCGAAGACGTTGCGGATCTTGCCTTCCGGCCAGTCCGAGGGGTTGGTGACGATGATTTCGGTGTTGTCCTCGCGGATCACCCGGTAGACGACGTTGGGCGAGGTGGAGATCAGGTCCAGGTTGAATTCGCGCTCGAGGCGTTCCCGGGTGATCTCCATGTGCAGCAGGCCCAGGAAGCCGCAGCGGAATCCGAAGCCCAGTGCCACCGAGGTTTCCGGCTCGTAGGTCAGGGCGGCGTCGTTGAGCTGCAGCTTGTCCAGGGCGTCGCGCAGGTTCGGGTAGTCCGAGCCGTCCACCGGGTAGAGCCCGGAGTAGACCATCGGCTTGGGTTCGCGGTAGCCGGTGAGCGCCTCGGTTGCCCCGTGCCGGGAGGTGGTGACGGTGTCGCCGACCTTGGATTGACGCACGTCCTTCACGCCGGTGATCAGGTAGCCGACCTCGCCGACGCCGAGGCCTTTGGTGGGTTTGGGTTCCGGGGAGACGATGCCGACTTCGAGCAGCTCGTGGGTGGCGCCGGTGGACATCATCGTGATCTTCTCGCGCGGGGTGATCTTGCCGTCGACGACGCGGACGTAGGTGACCACGCCGCGGTAGATGTCGTAGACGGAGTCGAAGATCATCGCCCGGGTGGGCGCGTCGGCATCGCCGGTGGGCGGCGGCACCTGCTTGACGACTTCGTCGAGCAGCTCGGCCACACCTTCGCCGGTCTTGCCGGACACCTTCAGCACATCCTCGGGTTCGCAGCCGATGATGTGGGCCAGCTCGGCGGCGTAGCGCTCCGGGTCGGCGGCGGGCAGGTCGATCTTGTTGAGCACCGGGATGATGGTCAGATCGCGATCGAGCGCCAGGTACAGGTTGGCCAGGGTCTGGGCTTCGATGCCCTGGGCGGCGTCGACCAGCAGGATGGCGCCCTCGCAGGCCTCCAGCGCGCGGGACACCTCGTAGGTGAAGTCGACGTGGCCGGGGGTGTCGATCAGGTGCAGGACGTACTGCTCGCCGTTGGCCGTCCACGGCAGCCGGACGTTCTGGGCCTTGATGGTGATGCCGCGCTCGCGCTCGATGTCCATCCGGTCCAGGTACTGGGCACGCATCGAGCGGTCGTCGACGACGCCGGTGAGCTGCAGCATCCGGTCGGCCAGCGTGGATTTGCCGTGGTCGATGTGGGCGATGATGCAGAAGTTCCGTATCTGCGCCGGCGCGGTGAAGGTCTGGTCGGCGAAACTACTGATGGGAATCTCCTGGTGAGCGGGTGGAGCGGCGGTGCTGCCTACTATCTACTCAGGGTAGCGAGGCGACGGCTGCAAAACGAAACCCCCGGAGGCGCCGGGCCTCCGGGGGTTTGCGTGCTTACGACGATTTAGACGCCGGGGTCGAGGTCGGCCGGGGCGAAGTAGCCGAACAGGTCGCTGAAACCGGCGGTGGTGAAGTTGCCGAAGTCCGCCAGGAATCCGTCGCCGGACAAGCCGTGCTCGATACCGTCTTCCGAACCGATCAGGTAGTCGCCGGCATTGTTGATGTCAATCTCCTGGCCACCGGTCAGGAACGCGTACATGAGCACGTTGCTGGCGTCGGTGAACTGCGTCAGCGCGCCGTTGAACAGGTTGTAGGAGCCGGTGACGCCGTCGGACATCTCGTCCGCCCAGTTGGGGCCGTACACCAGCGCGGCGAAGGCCGCGTTGGCCTGCAGGTCGGCAGCGGTGATGGTGCTGAACGAGAGCGGGTTGGCGGCCGTCGGGTCACCGGGTGTGATGACGCCTTCATCGACACCCGCCAGCGTGGCCTGGGTTCCAAAAAGCCAGTTAAACGACTGCACCTCGGCCAGCAGGATGTTGCTGAAGTCGGGAGGATTGGCGGGGGTGTCTGCGGCCGCCAGCGGCGCCAAGGCCAATGCCGCCCCCGCAGCGAAGCTTCCGATGATGCCGATCTTGCGAATGTCCATGGATGTATGCCTTTCACGATGTCCAACCGGCGAGCGTCTGCCCTTGCCGGATGCTCCCCCAGCACCGTCCGCTGCAAAGCTGCTCAAATCTAACAGCTACCTGTGACCAAGCGCAACCGCACATTCACATCTCTGTCAAGAACGCGATGGTTTAGCGAAGTCTTCCCAGGTAAAGGGTTCGGAAGGCACACATCCAGCCCTTCTTAGGGGACCTAAGCCAGCGCGTCACAAAAGCGCGTCGCGAAGCGCCGTCTGTCCGGCCGGAGCACGCGGAGACCGTGACAAAACGAATCCCCCGGAAGGGACCTTCCAGGGGATTCGATTCTCAGCTGTGACTACGAGCCGAAGATGCCGAAGTACCCCAACAGATCGGCCATGCCCGCTTGGAAGTATTGACCGGCCTCTTCCCATCCGCTGCTGGCGCCGGTAGCGATGTCCATCGCGCTGTTCCCACCGAACAGGTCACCGCTGTCCCAGGCGAGCACATGGTCGTTGTTCGACAGCGCGTACAACAGCGAGTTAATGCCGTCGTCGAATTGGACCATCGAGCCGTTCATGACGTTGTATGCGCCGGGATCCGAGGCCGGGCCCGCCGCGATGGGATTGAGCCCATACAGCAGGTAGTCGAGAGGACTCGCCGGGGCCGTCTGCGGCGCGTCCGCCGGAGGAATGGTGTCGAAGGTGCCTGGGTGCTTAACGACGTCACCCGGAACACCCGCCAGTGCGGCGTCGGTCTCGAACAGAAAGTTCATCGACCCGATCTCACTGGTCGCGAGAGAGCCCAACGGGTCGGGATCTTCGGCAGATGCCAAGGGCGCCAACGCGAACGCGGCGCCGGCCGCGAGTCCGCCGAATAGGGTGATTTTGCGCATGCTCATGCTCATTTCCCTTTTCATGATTGTCCTGCGGCCGGATCCCGGCTCACATGCCCCTAGCACTGCCAAGTCAAACGCCGAAGATGCTCTATCGGTTTCCTAACCCTGTTGCGGTTCGAACCGCGCGCTTGGCGCCCAACCCATAAACCCCCTGATAGCCCTTCAGTGCAGGGAAGAGGCCGGGCGTTTACCCGCCGGGGCCCCCCGGTCCCCGGCGGTCAATCAACGACGAATGCCTTGGCGCACAAACTGTCCCAGGCGACGGCCCGCCTCATTTCAGGCACCCCTGGAAGAAATTACGCTGCCCCTCCCCCAGGTTCAGAAGCCCCCGTGTTAACGATTATTCTCGTACCGTACGCCGCTACCCTTCACGGGACAACCCAAGTGGCACATCAGTTTTCGTACAGATTCCTGTGCGGTTTGTTTACCCCCGCGTCAAGAAAACTCTGGCCTGGCCAGACCGCCAACAACTCAGTACACCGCTGTTTCAACCCGCCTCGCCTATGCTGCGATCATGGCTTCCCCGCGGAAGAGCCCCTGGCAAACGGTGCAGCGATTCGCGGAAAACCTGGTGTTCAACGAAGCTCCACGGTTCATCCGTCAGCTCGAGCAGGCTCCACTGGTGCAGCAGCGCATCCAGCGGGGCATCGAGCAGGGCATCAAGATCGGCCTTGAAGTGCTCAGCGGCGCGGCGCCGGACCCGTCGCCGGCGGTCCCGGCGGGCCGGCCGGTCACCAACAGCAGTGTTCCCAGCGCGCACCGCGCGCGGCGCCTGGTCTACGCGCCCGACCTCAACGGCCGAGCCGATCCGGGCGAGATCGTCTGGACCTGGGTGGCCTACGAGGATGACCCGGGCCAAGGCAAGGACCGGCCGGTGCTGGTGGTCGGGCGCGACCGCAGCATGTTGCTGGGGCTGATGTTGTCCAGCCAGCCGCGCCACGCCGACGACACCAACTGGCTGGGGATCGGCGCGGGCAGCTGGGATGAGGCCCACCGGCTCAGCTGGGTGCGGCTGGACCGGGTGCTCGACGTGCCCGAAGAGTCGATCCGGCGTGAGGGCGCCATTTTGGAGCGCACGGTGTTCGAGGTGGTGGCCGCGCGGCTGCGCAGCGACTACTCCTGGAGCTGACCGGCCGCGCTTTAGCCCTGGCTGATGTAGGAGCGCAGCTGCGCGTGCTCGGCCTGCAGCTCCTCCATCCGCGACTTCACCACGTCACCGATGCTGACGATCCCCGCCAGCCGGCCGTCTTCGAGCACCGGTATGTGCCGCGCCCGGTGCTCGGTCATCAGCATGCTGACCTCGTCGGCGGTGTCGGACTTGGTGCAGGTCGCCACCAACTGGGTCATGATCGCCGACACCGGCCGGGCCAGCATGCTGGCGCCGTGGGCATGCAATTGGCGGACCACATCCCGCTCGGAGGCCACCCCCTCCAGGCCGTTGGGTCCGATCACCACCATGGCGCCGATGTTGTGCTCGGCCAGACCCGCCAGCAACTCCATGACGGTGGCCTCCGGATGGATGGTCACCACCGCCGCGCCCTTGTTCCGCAATACATCCGCGATCCGCATTTAAGCCTCCCGCCGCAGTGATCTGCTTCACACCAGGCTAGGCCATTTGCGCGGATACGGGGCGGTGATGTTGAAACTCCACCGCGGCGTGCGCATCTGTGGCATATGTGACCTCATGACCATCGAGATCACCCTGCTGGGCACCGGAAGCCCGATCCCCGACCCGAACCGCGCCGGACCGTCGACCCTGATCCGGGCCGGGGGCCAGGCACTGCTCGTGGACTGCGGACGCGGGGTGCTGCAGCGGTTGGCCGCCGCCGGGGCGTCGGCCAACACGCTGTCGGCGCTGCTACTCACCCATCTGCACAGTGACCACATCGCCGACCTCGGCGACGTGCTGATCACCCGGTGGGTCACCACGTTCACCCCCGACCCCGCGCCGTTGCCGATCATCGGCCCGCCGGGAACAGCGGAGGTGGTGGAGGCGACGCTGCGAGCCTTCGGACGCGACATCGGCTACCGCATCGCCCACCACGACGATCTGACGGCCCCGCCCCCGGTCGAGGTGCACGAGCACACCGCCGGCCAGGTGTGGGATCGCGACGGGGTGCAGATCACCGTGGCACCCACCGATCATCGGCCGGTGGCGCCCACGATCGGATTCCGCGTCGAGTACGCCGATGAATCCGGGACCGCCTCGGTGGTGCTGGCCGGCGACACCGTGCCTTGTGACAGCCTCGATGAGCTGGCCGCCGGAGCCGGCGCGCTGGTCCACACCGTGATCCGCAAGGACCTCATCGACGCGCTCCCCCAGCAGCGGATCCGCGACATCTGCGACTACCATTCGTCGGTGGCCGAAGCCGCCGCGACCGCCCGGCGCGCCGGGGTCGGCACGCTGGTGCTGACCCATTACGTGCCGGCCATCGCACCCGGGCAGGAGGAGCAGTGGCGGGCGCTGGCGGCCGCAGAGTTCGACGGGCCGATCGAGCTCGGCGATGACCTGCACCGGGTCGATGTGCATGCGGAAGGCTGAGCGTGGAGCGCCGCGGTTGAGCCAAGTTGGGGAGTTGATAGCCCAGCTGGTAATCTGAACAGCCGTTGCCCCCACGTCGGGAGGCGAACCCAACGCAAGCTTTTAAGAAGGAACTACTTCGTGGCCAACATCAAGTCGCAGGTGAAGCGCAACCGGACCAACGAGCGCGCCCGGCTGCGCAACCAGTCGGTGAAGTCGGCGGTGCGCACCGCGATCCGCGCCTTCCGTGAGGCCGCCGAGGCCGGCGACAAGGACAAGGCCGGCGAGCTGCTGGCGTCGACCAGCCGCAAGCTGGACAAGGCCGCGAGCAAGGGCGTGATCCACAAGAACCAGGCCGCCAACAAGAAGTCGGCGCTGGCGCAGGCCCTCAACAAGCTCTGATCCACTCGCGAACAGACACCAAAGCCCCCATTCCGGTTGGAATTTGGGGGCTTTCGTGTCTGCTCGACACCAGTCAGCGGGCAGCCAGCTCGGCGACTCGGCGGACCGCGGCTTCCAGTGCGTAGTCGGCGTCGGCGGCAGCGCCCTTGACGTCGGCGTTTAAGGCTGCCACCAGCCGCACCGCGACGGCCACCGAGTCGCGCGACCAATAGCGGGACTGCTTCTGCGCCTTCTGCACCCGCCACGGCGGCATGCCCAATTCGCCGGCCAGCCGGTAGGGGTCACCGGACTTGGGGCCGACCCTGGCGATGGTGTGGATCGCCTCGGCCAGCGCGTCGGCCAGCACCACGTGCGGTTCGCCACGGATCATCGCCCAGCGCAGGGCCTCGGTGGCGCCTTCGACATCGCCGACGACGGCCCGATCGGCGACGTCGAAGCCTTTCACCTCGGCTTTCCCGCTGTGGTAGCGGCGCACCGCGAGGGCGTCGACCTGGCCGCCGGTATCGGCGACGAGCTGCGAGCAGGCCGAGGCCAGCTCACGGATATCGGAGCCCACCGCATCCAGCAGCGCCGTGACGCAGGCGTCGTCAACCCGGACCTTGAGCCGGCGGAACTCGGAGCGAACGAAGTCAGCGCGCTCGGCGGCCTTGGTGATCTTCGCGCACGGGTGCACCTGGGCGCCAAGCTCCCGCAGCTGCCCGGCCAGCGCCTTGGCTCGCCCGGCGCCGGAGTGCACCACCACCAGCACGGTGCCCGCCGGCACATCGGCGGCCGTCGACCCGATCAGGGTCACGGCATCTTTGCCGGCCTCGCCGGCGGCTTCGAGCACCACCACGCGTTCGTCGGCGAACAACGACGGGCTCAGCAGCTCGGCAAGCTCACCCGCCTCGACTTCGCCGGCCCGCAACCGGTCCACCGGGATGTCGGTGCTGCCGGCCTGGGTCCGTACCGCCGCCAGTATCTGCGCGACCGCCCGCTCGACCAGCAGTTCCTCATCACCGAGGATCAGGTGCAGCAGCGAAACCGGTTGGCTCACCCGCCAATCGTGTCACGCAGTGCCGACACCCGCCCAGGCGGTCAACACCTCGGAGACCGACCAGGCCAGTAGGCACAGCGCCAGCGCGGCCAGCACCCACCGGCCACACCGCCATCGCCAGCAGACCACGATTAGCACCGCGGCAGCGCCCACACCGACCACCCCGGCCGTCCCCGCCGGCACCGGCAGGGTGGCGGCGGGAACCCCGCCGGTCCAGTGTGCGACGTGGCAGACCCACCACAGTTCGGGCCCGGTGAAGCGGATCAACAGTTCGGCGGCCGCCGGCCACCATCCGCACAGCACCGCCGCCGCGCTGCCCAGCACGGTGATCGGCGCGACCAGCACCGCCACCGCGAGGTTGGCGAGCGTGCTGACCAGGCTGAGCCGCCCGGAGATCCCGGCGATCAGCGGCGCGGTGACCAGGTTGGCGGCCCATGCCACCGCGACCGCGACGGCCACGGGTTTCGGCCAGCCGCGGGCTACCAGCCGCGCCGACCAGACCGGTGCGATCAGCACCAGCGCCGCGGTGGCGACCACCGACAGTGCGAAGCCGACATCGACGGCCAGGTGCGGGGCCAGCGCGAGTAGCACCAGCACGCTGGCGGCCAGGCTCGGAATCGCCTGGCGCCGGCGCGCCGAGAGCACCCCCAGCAAGGCGATCGCCCCCATCACCGCCGCCCGCAGCACGCTGGCCGTCGGCTGCACGACGACCACGAACGCCACCAACGCGAACCCGGCCAATACCGCCGCCGCGCGCGGCCCGACCAGACGCGCCGAAAACAACATCGCGCCGCAGACGATGGTCACATTGGCACCCGAGACCGCCATCAGGTGCGTCAGACCTGCGGCCCGAAACTCGCGTCCGGTCGCCGCAGTGATCCCCGAGGTATCCCCGAGGACCAGGGCGGGCAACATCCGGGCCTGGTCGCCGGGCAGCACCCGCGCGGCGGCCGCCGCAAACCGGGCACGCACCTGATGGGCTGACCGGGCGATGAGTCCGGGCCGGCCCCAGGCGGGTTCGCCCGCGGCGGTCAGCGTCGCGACGGTCAGGTCACGCCGGGCCGGGCGGGCAACCTTGGCGCGAAACGCCATCGACTGGCCGACCATCGCCTCGTCGAATTCCATGCCGGATGCGAAAACCACGACGCGGCCGGAGGATTCGGCGCCGTCAAGATACTGCAGCGTGGCCCGGAACATCACCCGGCGGGCACCGGCGGCCATCGGGCTCTCGCTCGGGGTGACCGTCACCGCCGCACTGCGGCCGAACGCCGCGGTGATCGGATGGTGGGCGACCGAGTCGGTGCGCAGCGCAACGGCCCATCCGAACCCGGCCCCCACTGTTGCCGCCGCTGCCAGTGCCGCACCGGCCAGCCGCCACCGGGGCCGCCGCGTCCGCGCGCCGTACCAGCACAGTGCACCGCACAACGCACCGAGCAGGGCGCACAGCAGCGCCAGTGCGCCGCCGATCTGCCACTGGATGCCCGCAGCGGTGATCAGCCACCCGGTGAGCGCCGCCGGCACCAGCCGAACATCCAGCCGGACCGCCGGCGCGGCCTCGGGCGAGGTCACCGTCAGACGCGGACCAGGGCACGCAGCTTCTCCAGGCGCGCCGGGCCGATGCCGTCGACCTCGCCGAGTTGGTCCACCTGGGCGAATTTGCCGTGGGTCTCCCGCCACGCGACGATGGCGGCGGCAGTCACCGGGCCGACGCCGGGCAGCGCGTCGAGCTGCTCGACGGTCGCGGTGTTGAGGTTGACCGGTTCACCGGATTTGGGCTCCGGTTTGGCCGGCGCGGTGCTGGTCCGCGGCGCGTCCGGTGCCGGCGAGGGGGCGCCGACCGAGCTGCCGAGCACCGGCGGACCCGACGGCGGCGCCAGCCCGACCACGATCTGTTCGCCGTCGACCAGGGGCCGGGCCAGGTTCAACCCGATGGTGTCGGCGCCATCGAGCGCCCCGCCGGCGGCGGTGAGCGCGTCGGCGATCCGCGAGCCGGGTGCCAGCGTCGCCAGCCCCGGCTTGTGCACCAACCCGACCACGCTGACCACCACCTGATCGGCACCGGATGCCACCGGCGCCGCAGCGGGTTCGTCGGCGCGCGGGCTGGCGGTCGAAACCATCTCTACCGGCGGCAGTTTGGCGCTGCGCACCGGCGCAGGCTGGTCGCGGAGCACGGTGAAAACGGTGACGAGCACCGCAACCGCGGCGATCACCGCCAGGGCGATCGTGCCGGCCCGTCCCGGGTCGGCCCGCACCTTGGCGAGCCAACCGGCCTCAGCCGTCCCGTCGGGTAGCCAGCGCGGCAGCAATGAGTTCGGGCCGGCTTCGTCATCGGGCTCGGGTGTGTCGTCGCTGTGGGCGGGCTCGGGCAGCAGGCCGAGGCGACGCTGCAGTCGCTCGCCGGGAAGTTCTGGTGCCATGCGGCGACGGTAGGCCGCGGCTCTGGCAGCGCGGCCGGCTCCGCAGCGGCTGGGAGCCCGAATTGTGGATCAACCCGCGATTGTGCAGGAACCCGCTACGGGTTCACCCATTCCCCGATGTCACGGGAGATGCCCGAGGACGGTGAGTAGCGGACTTTCGTCGCGGTGACCCCCGCGGGCAGCGCGAACACGACGCAGCCGGTGCTCGAGGATCCGGCGGCGAGCAGGAACCACCCGTAGGCGAAGTCCTGGCACTCGGTCACGGTGGCGAAATCGGCCTGGTAGTTCTGGTCATCGGAACCGACCACCGAGACGTCGCTGTTGCTGTTGCCGACGATGGTCGTCGTTCCGGCGTTCTCGATCCGTAGTTTGGTCGCGATGTAGGTTTTGCCGGCCTCGCCCCAGCCGTTGGGCACCGTGGCGGGGTCGAGGACCTCCGTCAACGTCACCGCGATCTTCTGCCCGCCGATCCGCATCAGGTCCAGTGTCTGACCGAGATGGGCGACCGGACGGGCGGGCGGGGGCTGCTGCGCCGAAGCCGACGGCGCCGGCCGCGCTTCCCCGGCCGGCTCCGCCGAACACGACACCAGCGATAAGACCAGGACACCCAGCGCGACGACCCACCGTCTCATGGACTCCAGCGTACAAAAGCGCATGGTAAGCCCTCCCCCGCAGTGCCTGCCGGGTTCCGATTAGGGTGCATATCAACCCGTGTTCACCCACCCACCCGGAGGCCGACGTGAGACTGGCACTGACCGCCGAGGAGGCCGCATTCCGCGACGAGATGCGCACCTTCTTCACCACCGAGATCCCCGCGGACATCCGGGAGCGCGGCCGGCTCGGCCAATCGATCTTCCCCGACGACATCGTGGCCACGCAGAAGATCCTCAATGCGAACGGTCTCGCGGTGCCCAACTGGCCGGTCGAGTGGGGCGGCAAGGACTGGACGCTGACCCAGCACCAGATCTGGCTCGACGAAATGCAATTGGCGTCGGTGCCCGAGCCGCTGACCTTCAACGCCAAGATGGTGGGTCCGGTGATCGCCGAATTCGGTTCGCAGGCCATCAAAGAACGCTTCCTGCCGGCCACCGCCAACCTGGATATCTGGTGGTGCCAAGGGTTTTCCGAGCCGGACGCCGGCTCCGACCTGGCGTCGCTGCGCACCACAGCGATACGCGACGGCGACAGCTACATCGTCAACGGGCAGAAGACCTGGACCACGCTCGGGCAGTACGCGGACTGGATTTTCTGTCTCGTGCGCACCGACCCGCAGGCCCCCAAAAAGCAGGCCGGCATCTCGTTCCTGCTGTTCGAGGTGAACACGCCGGGTGTCACCATGCGGCCGATCAAGCTGATCGACGGCGGCTACGAGGTCAACGAGGTCTTCTTCTCCGACGTGCGGGTGCCCGCCGATCAGCTGGTCGGCGAGGAGAACCATGGCTGGACCTACGCGAAGTTCCTGCTGGGCAACGAGCGCACCGGGATCGCCGGGGTGACCCGCACCAAGGTGCGACTCGCCGAGGTCAAGGAGCGCGCCACGGAGCTCGGCGCACTCGATGACCCGCTGTTCGCGGCACGGCTGGCCGAGGTCGAAAACGACTTGCTGGCACTGGAACTCACCCAGATGCGGGTGTCGAGTGACTCCGCCGACGGCAAGCCCAACCCGGCGTCGTCGGTGCTCAAGCTGCGCGGCAGCCAACTGCAGCAGGCCGTCACCGAACTGTTCGTCGAGCTCGCCGGTCCCGACGTGCTGCCGTTCGAGGCGGGCGAGGGCATCGCCACACCGGAGTGGGCGCAGCATGCTGCCCCGACCTACCTGAACTACCGCAAAACATCTATCTACGGCGGCAGCAACGAGGTGCAACGCACCATCATCGCGTCCACCATTCTGGGCCTGTAGGAGGTACGACGGTCATGGACTTTCAACTCAGCGACGAGCAGGTCCTGCTTCGCGACACCACCCGTTCGATGTTGTCGGGCTACGACACCGAGACCCGCAACACGGTCGTCGACGCCGACCCAGGCTTCGACCCGCAGGTGTGGAAACAGCTGGCCGACACCGGAATTCTCGGTCTCGGGTTCGAACCGGAGGAGTCCGGACCGCTGGAGATCATGGTGGTGCTCACCGAGATCGGCCGGCGCGTGGCCCCCGAGCCCGTCCTGCACGGAGCGCTCGGGCCGGGTGCGCTGATCGCCGAACACGGCGATGCCGAGCAGCGCAAACTGCTCGACGCGGTCGCCGAGGGCGAGCAGATCCTGGCATTCGCCCACACCGAGCCGGGCACGCGCGGTGGGAACGTCAAAGTAACCACCGCGGCTGCGCAGCAAGGTGATTCGTGGCTGCTCAGTGGGCGTAAGAACCCGGTGCTGACCGGCGACCGCGCCGACACCCTGGTGGTCAGCGCCGCCCTGCCAGACGGCGGGACCGGACTATTCCTGGTCGACGGAGGCGCCGACGGTCTGACGCGGTCGCCCTACCGAACCTTCGACGGCCGGCGCGGCGCCCAGATCGACTTGGACAACACCCCGGGCGCTCCGCTCGGTGCGGCCGCCGACGCCACCGGTGCCATCGAGCACGCGCTCATCCGCATCTCCTCGGCGCTGTGCGCCGAGGCGGTCGGCGCGATGGAAGAGGCACTGCGGCTGACCACCGATTACCTCAAGACCCGCAAGCAGTTCGGCGTCACGCTCAACACCTTCCAGACCCTGACTCAGCGCGCCGCCGACATGTACGTCTCGCTGGAGTTGGCCCGCAGCATGAGCATGTACGCGGCCATGTCGATCGCCGACGGCAACCTCGACCCGGTGATCGCGGCACGCGCCAAGCTGCAGATCGGCCGCTCCGGGCGACACATCGCTCAGGAGGCCATCCAGCTGCACGGCGGGATCGGGATGACCTGGGAATATCCGGTCGGCCACCTCGCAGCCCGGCTCACCGCGATCGAGCACACCCTGGGCTCTTCGCAGGATCAGGTGCACGTGCTGATGGACAACCTGGACCGCTACGGCCTGGCCAAGCTGTAGCCGCTTTAGAAGAAGAAGCCGAGCTGAGCCGGCACCGCGCTGGCGAACGCCGCGTCAAGCCGCTGCACCAGTCCCGGCTGTCGGCACCGTAACCGGTTCGCTGCGGTCAGCGCCGATACGCGGTGGGTTCCCAGGTAAAGGCTGCCCAGCACGTCGAGATCCAGTTCGGCGTCCGCGGGTGCGTCGCAGCGGGTGCACTGCGCCTGGCCGTCGCGGATTTCCAGCGCAAATCGGCCACCATCGCCGCGGAACCGATCGGACACCTCCAGCACCACGCTCAGGTCTGCGGCGTAGCCGCGGGTCGCCAATGCGGCCGGGACGTCCATCAACCGCAGCCAGCCCTCGTCGGTGCGTGCGGTAGTGCGGGCCAACCGGGTGTCGGTCAACAGATAGGGCAGCGGATCGTCCGGGTAGGTGCCGATGACGACGGTCTGCATCAGATCCATGCCCAACAGCGCACGCCACAACGCGGCGTGCGCCTCCGGCGTGACGGCCCGCAGCTCCGCCACCCGCACCGTCTTGGGCTTCGCCCCGTGCACCCGGTACAGGGCGTAACCGTCCGGGTGCAGCAGCGCCATCCATGCGGTGCCGCCGTCGCGGTCGCCTTCCCGGTCGGCGAGCAGGTCGTCCCAGAGCGGGGTCGGGCGTACCAGCCCACCGGGAGTGCGCTCGCGGCAACGGTCGTAGATCGCGGCGAACTCGTCGCGGTGGTCACCGGCCCGGACCAGCCTGACGCCGCCGGGGTCGGGTGCGTCGGGGTGGAAAACCGCGAACCGCCGGTCGATGGTCAGCTCCCGGTCGACGGTGGCCGGGCCGTAACCGAATCGCCCGTAGATGCCGCCTTCGCTGGCCGTCAGCGCCGCCACCGGATACCCGGAATCGGCGATGCGCCGGTGCAATTCGATGTACATGGCGCGCAGCACACCGCGCCGGCGGTGGGTGGGCGCAACGACCACGCCGCTGATGCCTGCGGCCGGCAGCACCGCCCCGCCGGGAACCGTGAGCCGCAAGTCGAGGTAGAACGCCACGCCGATCACCACGCCGCGTTCGCAGGCCACCACCGCTCCGTCGGGCGGGACCAGGGTGCGAATGGCCTCGATCTGGTCCGGGTGGGTGAACGACCCGAAGCCGGCGGCCTCCAACAGCAAGATCGCCGGCCAGTCGTCGTCCTTCGCGGTCCGCACCGTCACATCGGTCACGGACTTCGACGGTGCCACAACCGGCGGCGCGCCGCATCCCCATAAGGTGTGGAGCCATGAGCACACCGCTGCGCGTCATCCAATGGACCACCGGCAACATCGGGCAGCGCTCGCTGCACGCCATCATCGGCCGTCCCGACATGGAGCTGGTCGGCGTCTACGCCCACGGCAAGAACAAGGTCGGGGTGGACGCTGCCGAGTTGGCCGGCTGGCCGGAACCGACCGGGATCACCGCCACCGACGACATCGACGCCTTGATCGCGCTGAAGCCCGACGCCTGTTGCTATAACCCGTTGTGGCCGAGCATCGACGAATTGGTCCGGCTGCTGGAAGCCGGCATCAACGTGTGCTCCACGGCCGCCTGGATCACCGGCGGCAAACAGACCCCGGAAGACCGCACCCGCATCGAGGATGCCTGCCGGGCCGGGAACTCGACGATGTTCGGCAGTGGTGCACACCCCGGGCTGACCAACATGGTCGGCATGGTGCTGTCGGGGGCGTGTGAGCGGGTCGACGAGATCCGGATCACCGAATCGGTAGACTGCTCGACGTATGAGTCCGCGGCCACCATGGCGGCGATGGGCTTCGGTCGGGACCCCGACACCCCGGGGCTTGCCGAGAGCGTCCGCCGCGAATGCGAGGTGTTCGCCGAGTCCGCGGCGATGATGGCCGACGCGATCGGTGCGCAGCTGGACAGGATCACCTTCGACGTGCAGTTCACCGCCGCGACCGGTGACAGCGACCTGGGCTTCATGAAGATCCCCGCCGGAACCGTGGGCAGTGTCTTCGGCTATCACCGCGGCTGGGTCGGTGCGCGCAACGTGGTCAGCGTGGGATTCAACTGGATCATGGGCAGCCACGTCACGCCGCCCAAGCCGGTGGCGCACGGCCACGTGATCCAGGTGTTCGGAGTGCCGAACATGCGCACCGTCATCAACTGCCTGCCGCCCAAGGACTGGAGCGAGCCGAACTTCAACGGATTGGGTTCGATCTACACCGCCATGCCGGTGACCAATGCGGTGCCCGCGGTGGTCGCGGCTGCGCCGGGCATCGTCACCCTGGCCGACCTGCCGCCGATCACCGGCCGCGCCGGCGGTTAGCCAACTACACCGGGCGGTTGGTGGTGACCGCCCCCGACGCCGCATCGATGGTGACGTCGTGCTCGACCAGTTCGGTGTCCCACACGTCGGCGTCCCACACCACGGTGCCGTTCAGGTCGAGCAGACTCAACTCGGTGACCGAGCCGTTGGGCACCGCGCTCAGCACCTTTTTCACCGCGGCCCGGTAGTCCAGGTGGGCGCCGTGCAGATTGGCGCGTCGTTTGGCCTTGTCGGCGTCGCTGTCATCGGTGACGGTCGGGCCGACCAGCACCGACTCGCCGTCGGATTCGATCTTGAGTTGCCGTTCGGCGCCGTCGGGCGTGACCACCCGCGCCTTCCAGCTGCCGGAATCGTTGGTTTCGCTCTCGATGAAGATCAGCACGCTGGCGGGCACCTGCGAAACGGCGAGGTCACCCGCGCGCAGCAGGGTGTGCGGATCAGGCGGCGCATCCGGGCGCGACCAGGACGCCCCCGGCGTGGTCGACTCCGACGATTTCGCGCCTGACCTGCCGTTGCCGCTGCAACCGGCCAGGGCCAGCGCTACCACGATGACCACTGCGCCGACTCGGACGCCATTCATCAGACCGTGCATCAGCGGCCATGCTACTGAAAGGCCGGCGTGGGGATTGAGGTCCTGGGAGGCGAATACCTTGTGCAGCCGGGTGACGATCACGGCGGATATGAAGACGACCACGATGAAGACCAGCGGAATCCAATGCCGTTTGACTATTGCGGCGATCTGAATCTTCCTCATATCACCGCCTTCCGCTGGTCGATAGTGCGGTCGAACGCCGGCAGCTGACAGTTTGTTCCGGCCTCGCTCGGAATCGTCGAAGGCTGCCCCGAAGATCGTCCCCGGGCAGCATAAACCTTCGCTTGGCTAACGATCGCAATGGGTGCGTCTGACCTCCTCCCACCCCGCCGAACGTGAAGGTGGCTTCACGGCCGGCGGAATCCAATGGCGTTTGACTATTGCGGCGATCTGAATCTTCCTCTAATGACCGGCTCCCGCA
>NZ_LZIN01000016.1 GCF_001667375.1 Mycolicibacter sinensis
CACCACCGAAACCCTGCCCCCACCCCACCACGACCACGGCCAACCCCGCACCAACCACTACCACCACCCCGAAAAACTGCTCGCCGACCGCGACGACGACGAAGATCCCTAACCCGAGGATCGCAAGATCAATTGCCCTCGGCCAGCGCCCAGTACGCCCCGCGGCGGGCCAGCAGCTCGGTGTGGGTGCCCTGTTCCACGATCCGGCCGGCTTGCATCACCAGGATCAGATCCGCGTCGCGGATCGTCGAAAGCCGGTGGGCGATGATGAAACTGGTGCGGTCCCGGCGTAGTTCGCGCGTCGCCCGCTGGATCAACAGTTCGGTACGGGTGTCCACTGAACTGGTCGCCTCGTCGAGGATGAGCAGTTGCGGGCGGGCCAGGAACGCCCGGGCGATGGTGATCAGCTGCTTCTCTCCGGCGCTGATCCCGGCCGCGTCGTCGCTGACCCGGGTGGCGTAACCGCTCGGCAGCGCCTCGGCGAAGCGGTCGACGTGCGCGGCGCGGGCGGCCCGCAGCACGTCATCTTCGCCGGCGTCGGGGCGTCCGTAGCGGATGTTGTCGGCGATCGTCCCGGTGAACAGCCAGGTGTCTTGCAGCACCATCCCGATCGAGGACCGCAGTGCCGAGCGGTCGACCGTGGTGATGTCGACACCGTCGATCAGGATCTGGCCACCGTCCACGTCATAGAACCGCATCAGCAGGTTGACCAAGGTCGTCTTGCCCGCTCCGGTTGGCCCGACGATCGCCACCGTGCTGCCCGGTTCGACGATCAGCGACAGGTCTTCGATCACCGGAATCCCGGGCCGGTAGCCGAAGCTGACGTCGCGGAATTCCACTCGCCCGCTCGGCCCGGAACCGTTGAGCGGCAGTGGAACCGCCGGCGACGGCGGCTCCTCGGGCTCGTCGAGGAATGCGAACACCCGCTCGGCGCTGGCCGCCCCGGATTGCAGGGTGTTGTACATCCCGGCGAGGTTGCCCAGCGGCTGGTTGAACTGCCGGACGTAGGCGATGAACGCCTGGATGCTGCCCAGAGTGATCTGCCCGGTGGCCACCTGAAAGCCGCCGATCACCGCGACCGCGACATAGCCCAGGTTGGCGATCAGCCCCGTCGCCGGCGCCACCAGCCCGGAGAGAAACTGAGCGCCGAACCCGACCCGGTACAGCTCGTCGTTGCACTCGTCGAAACGCTGCTGCGCCCAGTCCCGGTGGCCGAACGTGCGGACCAGGGTGAAGCCGCTGTAGGTCTCCTCCAGGTGGGCGTTGAGCCGCCCGGTGGCCGCCCACTGCGCGGCGAACAGCCGCTGCGAGCGCCGGGTGATCGCCCGCACCGCCAGCAGTGACACCGGCACGCCGAGCAGCGTGATCGCCGCCAGCAGCGGCGAGATCGACAGCATCATCGTCAGTACCACCACCACGGTCAGCACCGAGCTGAACAGTTGGCTGACCGTCATCGATACCGACGTCGCGGTGTTGTCGACGTCGTTGGTGACCCGGCTCAGCAGCTCACCGCGGCGCTGAGTATCGAAGTAGCGCAGCGGAAGCCGATGCATTTTGTCCTCGACGTCGCGGCGCAGCGTCCGCAGCGTGCGCTGCAGGATCACGTTGAGCAGCCGCGCCTGGGTCCAGACCATCAGCGCCGCAACGAGATACAGTCCCATCGCCAGGGTCAGCGTGCGCGCGACCGCGCCGAAGTCGACGCCGGCGCCGGGCACCACATCCATCCCGGACAGCATGTCGGCGTAGGTGCCCCGGCCGGCGGCACGGGCGGCCTCGACGGCTTGCTGCTTGCTCATGCCCGACGTCAGGCCGCGGCCGATCACCCCGTTGAACACCAGATCGGTGGCGTGACCGAGGATCCGCGGGCCGGCCACTCCGATCGCGATGCCGCCCAGCGACAGCGTGATCACCGCGGCGATCCACCGGCGCTGCGGGCCCAGCCGCCGCACCAGACGCATTGCGGTGGCCGAGAAATCAGCGGCCCGCGCGGCGGGATCGGTCGCCGGCGCGCTCACGGCAGTTCACCGGCCAGCACCGACTGGGATTCGGCGAACTCGGCGTAGGTGGGGCACTCGGCCAGCAGCTGCTGGTGGGTTCCCGTGCCGACCACCCGCCCGTCGTCGATCACGATCACCTGATCGGCCTGCACCACTGTCGAGATTCGCTGCGCCACAATGATCACCGTGGCCTGCCCGGCCACCTCGCGCAGCGCGGCGCGCACGGCAGCATCGGTGTGGGTGTCCAGCGCGGAGAACGCGTCGTCGAACAGATAGATCGACGGTCGCCGGATCACCGCCCGGGCGATCGCCAGTCGCTGCCGCTGTCCGCCGGACAAGTTGATCCCGCCCTGGGCCACCGGCATCGCCAATCCCTGGGGGTGCGCCGCCACGAAATCATCGGCGGCGGCCACCCGCAACGCCTCCCACATTTGCTCGTCGCTGACCTGGGCGCCGGCTGGGGCGCCGTAGCGCAGGTTGTCGGCGACGGTCCCGGAGAACAGGTAGCCGCGCTGCGGCACCAGCCCGATACCCGACCACAGCTCTTCGGGGTCGCGGTCGCGCACGTCGACGCCGTCGACGAGCACCGCACCGTCGGTGACGTCGCGCAGCCGGCAGATCAGCGACACCAGGGTGGATTTGCCCGATCCGGTGGAGCCGACCACCGCGGTGGTGGTGCCGGGCCGCGCCGTCAGCGACACCTCGTGTAGCACCGCCCGGTCGGCGCCGGGATAGGCGAAGCCGACCCCGGCCAGTCGGACCTCGCCCGTGATGGCCGCAGGTGTCACCGGCTGCACCGGCGTGCTCAGCGTCGGCTCGGTGGACAGCACCTCGGTGATCCGCTCGGCACACACCGAGGCGCGCGGCAGAATCGCCACGACCATGGTGGCCATCAACACCGCCATCAGGATCTGCATGAAATAGGACAGGAATGCGATCAGCGAACCGACCTGCATCTGCCCGGCGTCAATGCGCAGTCCGCCGAACCAGATCAGCGCGACGCTGGAGGCGTTGATGGTCAGTGTGGTCGCGGGCAGCATCAGCGCCTGCAGGTTGCCGACGGTCATCGAGGTCTCCGACAGCGCCAGGTTGGCGCGAGCGAACCGATCGCGTTCGACGGGTTCGCGGGCGAACGCACGGATGACCCGGATGCCGGTGAGCTGATCGCGCAGCACCCGGTTGATGTTGTCGATCAGCATCTGCATGCGGCGGAACAGCGGCAACATCCGCACCACGATCGCGTAGTTGGCCCCCGCCAGTACCGGAACGGCCACCGCCAACAGCCAGGACAGGCCGACGTCCTGGTGCAGCGCCATCAGCAGCCCGCCGATGCTCATGATCGGCGCGGCGACCAGCACGGTGGCGCCCAGCTGCACCACCAGCTGGATCTGGCGGACGTCGTTGGTGGTGCGGGTCAGCAGCGTCGGCGTGCCGAACCGGGTGGTCTCCCGCTCGGAGAACCCGATCACCCGGCTGAACACCGCCCGGCGCAGGTCGCGGCCGAAGCCCGTTCCGGTGCGCGCGCCGTAGTAGACCGCCGCGACCGCGCACAGCACCTGCAGGACAGTGACGCCGAGCATCACCCCGCCCAGCCGGGTGATGACGGCGGTGTCGCCGCGGATGACGCCGTCGTCGATGATCGAGGCGTTGACGGTCGGCAGGTACAAGGAGGCCAGGGTGCTGATCAGCTGCAGGGTCATCACCGCCGCGACCGGCCACCGGTACGGCCTGATGTAGCAGCGCAGCAGCGCCAGGAGCATGGGGTTACTGTCGCACATCCGTGCGGGCTGCATGCGGTGGTGACAGTGCTGGGGCGACACAAACCAACTGGTCACCCGGTGTGTCGTGGTTGCCCGGCGGTGGTGCCGCTACAGTGCATCGTGTGCGGCTCAAACTGACGGTCCCGGCCCTGGCGGTCGCTACCGTGATTCCGATGCTCGCCGGGTGTTCTGACTCCGGCTCGACCGAAGCCCAGTCCGGCGAGTCCTCGGCGACCAGCTCCGACCAGAGCAGTCACGGGCCGTCATTCCCGCAGTGCGGGGGCATCAGCGACGAGACCGTCACCAATCTGACCCGGGTGTCCGGGCTGATCAACACCGCGCAGAACTCGGTGGGCTGCCAGTGGCTGGCCCGCGGCGGGATCATGGGCCCGCACTTCTCCTTCTCCTGGTACCGCGGCAGCCCGATCGGGCGCGAACGCAAGACCGAGGAGGTGTCGCGCACGTCGGTCGAGGACATCAACATCGACGGCCACAGCGGTTTCATCGCGATCGGCACCGCCCCGACCATGGGCGACAACCTGTGTGAGATCGGCATCCAGTTCAAGGACGACTTCATCGAGTGGTCGGTGAGTTTCGCCCAGAAGCCGTTCCCGGATCCCTGCGACGTCGCCAAAGAGCTGACCCGCCAGTCGATTGCGAACGCCAAATGAGCCGCCGGATTCTGGCCGCGCTCGCGGTGCTCGGGCTGCTGATCGCTCCGACGGGCTGTTCCCGCGAGGTGGGCGGCACCGCGGTCAAGGCGGGCTCCGGCGACACCCAGCGCAACAACAACTCCGAGCGGCAGTACCCCAATCTGCTCAAGGAGTGCGAGGTGCTGACCACCGACATCTTGGCCAAGACGGTGGGGGCGGACCCGCTGGACATCCAGAGCACGTTCGTCGGCGCGATCTGCCGCTGGCAGGCGGCCAACCCGGCCGGGCTGATCGACATCACCCGGTTCTGGTTCGAGCAGGGCAGCCTGGACAACGAGCGCAAAATCGCCGAGTTCCTGAAGTATCAGATCGAGAACAAGACCATCGTGGGCGTGCCGTCGATCGTGATGCGCCCCGGGGACCCGAACGGCTCGTGCGGGGTGGCCAGCGACGCCGCCGGCGTGGTCGGCTGGTGGGTGAATCCGCAGGCGCCGGGGATCGACGCGTGCGAGCAGGCGATCAAGCTGATGGAGCTGACGCTCGCGACGAACTCGTAGCTGCCGGGCCGCGCTAGCGCGGCACGTGGAACTCGACCAACCGCGCTGAACCTAGCTCCACCGCCGCCCAGCTGCCGCTGACGTGCAGCACCGCGATGCTCGACGTGGGAAACTTCTCGGAAATCTGTTGGGCGACAGCGGCGTCGGTCCCCGGTGCGCCGGCCAAGCCGAGTGCGACGCTCGACATCGCCGGTTCGTGCCCGATCACCAGCAGGGTGCGGATCGCGTCGTCGACGTCGTTGATCACGGCGATGACACTACCCGGGGCAGCATCGTAGAGTTCGTCACGGAAGCGCGTCGGCGATTGAATTCCGGTGCGCTCCAGGGTTTCCCGGGTCCGGGTTGCCGTTGAGCAGAGCACTTCGTCGATGGCGGGCACGTTGGCGCGCAGCCAGTCGCCGGCCAGCGCTGCCTCCCGAATACCGCGCGGCGCCAGCGGTCTGCTGTGATCAACGGCCCTGGGCGGGTAGTCGGATTTCGCATGCCGCAGCAGGATCAGGGTCCGGTGTTCATCGCTCATGCAGCCAAGGCTAGGCCCCGTCCGGGAACGCGTCCCGCTGCCACGTGTAGAACATGCGCCGCATCCGCCGCGCAACGGCGGGGTATAGATCTTTCCGGATCGGATAGCGCTGGCGATAGCAGCCGCCGGCCAAGACCGGTGTGATAGCGCATGTGACATCCGTTTTGAACTCATGTCACCCTTCCCCTCGCGGTGCCGATGTGGCTGATGTGACGCATGAGAGCACGCGATCACCCGGCCGTCCGGACCTGCCGAGCGAGGTCCGCGGACTTGTCGGTGGGCGGCCATACACTCGCGTTGCCTCGGCTCACGGCCGGGTGGAAGGACGAGGGACATGCGATTCGTGCACACCGCCGACTGGCAGCTCGGCATGATTCGGCACCGCCTCGCCGGTGATGCTCAGCCCCGCTATTCGGCGGCCCGGCGCGACGCGGTGGCCGGCCTCGGTGCGCTCGCGGCCGAGACGGGCGCGGAGTTCGTCGTCGTCGCCGGCGACGTGTTCGAGGACAACCAGCTCGCCCCGGAAGTCATCAGCCAGTCCCTGGAAGCCATGCGCACCATCGGGATTCCGGTGTATCTACTACCCGGAAACCATGACCCGCTGGACGCCGCATCGGTCTACACCAGCACCTTGTTCACCGCCGAGCGCCCCGACAACGTCGTCGTCCTCGACACCGCCGGCGTGCATCCGGTGCGCCCCGGCCTGGACATCGTCGCCGCCCCCTGGCGGTCGAAGCGGCCCACCACCGACCTGGCGAGCGCTGTGCTCGATGGCCTGCCCGCGGACGGCGCCACCCGGATTCTGGTCGCCCACGGCGGCGTCGACGTGCTGGACCCCAACCCGGGTAACCCGGCGCTGATCCGGCTCGCAGCCCTCGAAGACGCACTGGGTCGCGGCGCGATCCAGTATGTCGCGTTGGGGGACAAGCATTCCCGCACCGAAGTGGGCACTACGGGCCGCATCTGGTATTCGGGCTCGCCGGAGGTCACCAACTTCGACGACATCGAACCCGATCCCGGCCATGTCCTGCTGGTCGATGTCGACGAAACCGACGGCGCTGTCACCGTCGACTCCCGCCGCATCGGCAGGTGGCGGTTCCTGACGCTGCACCGCCAGCTCGACACCGGCCGTGACGTCACCGATCTGGACATCAACCTCGACCAGTTGCCCGACAAGGGACGCACGGTGGTCCGGCTGGCGCTGACCGGCGCACTGAGCGTCACCGACCGGGCCGCACTCGATGCCTGCCTGGACCGATATTCGCGGCTCTTCGCCTGGGTGGGCACCTGGAAACGCCACACCGACCTGGTGGTGGTCCCTGCCGACGGTGAGTTCACCGGCCTCGGCATCGGTGGTTTCGCCGCCGACGCGGTCGAGGAACTGGTCGCCGCGGCACGCAGCGAGGACACCGGCACCTCCGGCGACGCGAACGCCGCGCTGGCGCTACTGCTGCGGCTCGTCGACCGGGGTGCGGCATGAGACTGCACCGGCTGGTCCTGACCAACTATCGCGGCGTGGCCCACCGCGAGATCGACTTTCCCAATCACGGCGTGGTCGTGGTGTGCGGCGCCAACGAGATCGGCAAGTCCTCGATGATCGAGGCGCTGGATCTGCTGCTGGAGTCCAAGGACCGCTCCGCCAAGAAGGGCGTCAAAGAGGTCAAGCCCACCCACGCCGACGTCGGTGCCGAGGTCACGGCTGAAATCAGCACCGGTCCTTACCGTTTCGTCTACCACAAGCGTTTTCATAAATCGCCCCAGACGACCCTGACCGTCCAGACTCCGCGCCGCGAGCAGCTCACCGGCGACGAAGCGCACGAGCGGGTCCGCGCCATGCTGGCCGAGACGATGGACACCGGACTGTGGCAGGCGCAACGGGTACTGCAGGCGGCATCGACCGCGGCAGTGGACCTTTCCGGATGCGACGCGCTGTCCCGGGCGCTGGACGTCGCCGCCGGTGACACCGCCACCCTCAGCGGAACCGAACCGGTGCTCATCGAACGCATCGACGCCGAATACGCGCGCTACTTCACCCCGACCGGACGCCCGACCGGGGAGTGGGCCGCCGCCATGGCCGCGCTGGCCGACGCCGACGCCGAGGTGGCGCGATGCACCGCACTGCTGGCCGAGGTCGACGACCGAGTGCTCCGGCACGCCGAGCTGACCCAGGAACTCGCCCGGCTGGCCGCAGAGCAGGCCGCCGCCGACACCCGGCACAGCGCCGCCCAGGCCGCCAGTGCCAGGATCAACACGCTGCGCGACCAACTGCGCGACGCCCAGCTGGTGGCCACGGCCGCTGAGGCCACCGGCGCCGCGGCGCAGTCCGCCCACACCGAGCGGGAGCGGCTCTGCGCCGAACTCGAATCCCGCACGCTGGCGGTTACCGCCCTGGACGCCGAAGTCGCCGAGGCTGTTCACGCGCAGGCTGGCGCGGACGCCGCCGCCGAGGCCGCCGAGGCCGCGGTGGCCCAAGCCGCAGCGGTCCTGGCCGCCGCCACCCGACACGTCGAGACCACTCGCCGGGTCGTCGACCAGCTCGCCGCTCGGGACACGGCCGACCGGTTGGCCGCCCGAATCGACCGGATCGACGCGGCCGAACGCGACCTCGCGCAGGTGGTCGCTGAACTGGCCGGCATCGTCGTGACCGAGCCGGTGCTGCGCCGGATCGAGGACGCGGCAGCAGCGCTCGACCGGGCACAGGCCTCCTTGGCCGCGATCTCGGCGACGCTGGAGGTCACCGCCGCCGCCGACGTCGACCTGGTGATCGCCGGAGAGCACACCGCGCTGCCGGCCGGCCAGAGCTGGTCGGCGACCGTCAGCGACGGCACCGCAATAGACGTACCCGGTCTGTTGACCGTACGGGTCAGGCCGGGGGACAGCGCCCGTGAAGCCGCTGCGACACACACCGCAGCGCAAGGTGAGCTGGCCGACGCGCTGGCGGCAGCCGGCGTAACTGACCTGGCGCAGGCACGGCGGGCCGACCAGCGGCGCCGCGAACTGCAGGGCACCCGCGACCAGTTGTCCGCCGCCCTGACGGCGTTGCGCGGCGATGACGAAATACCGGCACTGCGTGCTCAACTGGCAGCGCTGCGCAGCGACCACGACGAGGCGGTCACCGGGATCACGCCCGACGACGCCCGTGCCGAACGTGACGCCGCCGAGGCGCTGCGCACGCAGGCCGACACCGACTGCGAGACCCGGCGCCAAGCCGCCCTGGACGCGACCACCCGGCGCACCGAGGCGTCGACGCGCGTGACCCTGCTACAGAACAACCTCGCTACGCAGCGCGCCGAGCTCGATACCGTCACGCAGCGCCTCACCGCCGACCGGGCATCGGTCAGCGACCAAAACCTAGCGGCCGCCGCCGAATCCACTCGGCACGCCGTAGCCACCGCCCAGCAGCGAGTCACGGAGTTATCGGAGCAGCTCGGTGCCGCCGCCCCCGATGCGGTCGACACCGAACTCGCCGAGGCGCAGGCGGCGGCGCAGACGCTGCGCACCGCCCACGTCGAGACCGCCCGCGCGCAACACGAGGTCGATGTCGAACTGTCGGTGTTCGGCGCCCAAGGTCGGCGCGGCCAGCTCGACGCCGCGCAGACCAAGCGCGAACACGCTGCGGCCGAACACGATCGGATCGGGCAGCGGGCCCGCGCAGTGCAGCTGTTGCGATCCACGATGAACCGCCATCGCGATGACACCCGCCGCCGCTACGTCGAACCGTTCCGTGCCGAGATCCAGCGACTCGGCGCAAAGGTGTTCGGTGCCGACTTCGAAGTCGACATCGACACCGACCTGAAGATCTGCGCCCGCACCCTCGACGGCCGCACCGTGCCGTATGAGTCGCTGTCGGGCGGGGCCAAAGAACAGCTCGGCATTCTGACCCGCCTGGCTGGGGCCGCGCTGGTGGCCAAGGAGGACAGCGTCCCGGTGGTGATCGACGACGCGCTCGGCTTCACCGACCCGGATCGGCTGGAGAAGATGGGCGCGGTGTTCGACGCAGTCGGCGCCCAGGGCCAGGTGATCGTGTTGACTTGCAGCCCCGACCGCTACGGCAGCGTCAAGGACGCGCACCGTATCGACTTGAGTGCCTGAGCGGTCATCACTGCTTCATGAAACCTATAGCGGTGTAGTCCAGATCGGCCAAGCCCGGCGCCCCGAAGTTCGCCAGGGAACTGCGCACCGCCACATTGCCGGTGGTCTGGATCAGCGGCAGGCTGAACCCCTCGGCCCACAGCAGCGCGTCGACCTCGTTGGCCCGCGCGCGGGCCAACGCCGGGTCCAGCGCCTGCAGCGTCTCCTCGATTTTGGCGTCGATCTCCGGGCTGCCGATCTTGCCGAAGTTGGCCTCCCCGTAGGACGCGGAGATCTGGTTCAACCCCGCCAGCGGAAAAGCGTCACCGACCCAACTGAACTGGGCGATGTCGAAGTCGCCGACGTTGACGTAATCGGTGAAGAAACCACCACCGGCCTTCGAATCCAGCTGCAGCTTCACCCCGATCTGAGCCAGATTGTGCTGGGCCACCTGGGCGAACTGCCGGGTGCTCGACGCGTCGTAGAACAGGTGCCGGATCACCAGCGGCTGGCCATCCTTCTCCCGGAACTTCCCGTGCAGTTTCCAACCCAGCGCGTCGAGTTCACGTGTGGCGCGCTCCGGGTCGTAGGCCACCACTTTGCTGTTGTCCTGGTAGCCCTCCTGGCCGGCGACGTAGATGTGATTGTTCAGCGGCACCGGGTCGGCGGTCAGCCCGCGCTGGGTCACCTTCGCGATCGTGGTCCGGTCGATGCCGCGCATCACCGCCAGCCGCAGCGCCTTGTCGGACAGGATCGCCCCCGGCGCGCCGTTGAAGGTGAAGTGATTCCAGGCCGGGGTCGGCGCCCGGCGGATCGCGATGCCCTCGGTGCGCCGCGCGATCGTCAGCTGATCCAGGGTGGCCACCCCGGTGGCGTCGATGGTGTGGTTCTGCAACGCCGGCATCCGGGCGGACTCATCGAGCACCAGGTAGGTGATGGTGTCCAGTTTCGGCGGCTTGCCCCACCAGTGGGGGTTGCGGGTCAAGGTGATTCGCTGGCTGGTGCGATCCAGTGTCGAGAGCATGAACGGCCCGGCCGAGGGTCCCGGCCGCCGCAGCTGCGCCTTGTTGAAAGTGTCCGGGTCGGCGGTCATGCTGTGCGGCAGCAGCATCGAGTTGCCGGCGAACATGCCCCGCCATTCGGCGTAGGGCTTGGCGAAGCGGACCACGGCCTGCCGGTCGTCGACGCCTCTGGTCACCGAGGCGACCCGCTCGGCGCCGTTGGTGGACGCGATCGCGAACCCGCCGTCGGCGCCGCTGGTGGCATGGATCTGGCTGGCGATGTCGTGCCACGACAGTGGGGTGCCGTCGGACCAGGTCGCCTTCGGGTTGATGGTGTAGGTGACGACCTGCGGGTTGGTGCCGGTCAACTCGACGCTGGTGAAGTAGTCGGTGTCCACCGCCGCCGAGCCGTCGGGGCCGATGATGAAGGCCCGCGGCATGGTGGCCTTGAGCATGGCGGCGTTCTCGGCGAGGTTGCCGTCGATGTGCAGCGGGTTGAAGTTCGGCGGGAACTGGTTCATCGACAGCCGCAGGTTGCCGCCGTCGCGCAGGGTGGCCGGGTCCTGCGGGTTGATGTCGCTGGCGCTGCCCACCGCGGAGACGCCCTCCGGGGCGGTGATGTCCACGGCGGCGCAGCCGCTCAGCGCCAGCACCAGCGTCGCCAGCATCGCCAACCCGTTGACTCTGCGTCCACCAGGCGCTCTTCTCGCAAAACTTCGTGGTGAGCGCAGAGTCAACGTGGTTGTGGTCATGGGACCGGCTCCGGGTGCGGGACGGCGGCCAGCAACCGACGCGTGTAGTCGTGTTGCGGGTCACCGAAAACCTGATCCGCCTCGCCCTGTTCCACAACCTCCCCGGCGAGCATCACCGCCACGGTGTGCGCCAGATGCTTGACCACCGACAGATCATGCGACACGAACAGATACGACAGGCCGAACTGCTCCTGTAAATCCAGCAGCAGGTTGATGATTCCGGCTTGAATCGACACATCCAGCGCCGACACCGGCTCATCGAGCGCGAGGATCTTCGGTTGCAGCGCCAGTGCGCGGGCGATGCCGATCCGCTGCTTCTGTCCGCCGGAGAACTCCGAGGGGTACCGGGCCGCGTCGCCGCGCCGCAGCCCGACCAGCTCCAAAAGCTCGGCCACTCGCAGATGCGTGGACGCCTTGTCGGAGCCGTTGGCGCGCAACGGTTCGGCCAGTACGTCGAAAACTGGCAGGCGCGGGTCCAGGGAGGCCACCGGATCCTGGAACACCACCTGCAGGTCGCGACGCAGAGCCCGGCGGCCGCCGCGCTTGAGGGTCGCGACGTCGGTGCCGAGCACCTCGATCGACCCCGACTGCGGCGCAGTCAGTTCCAGAATCTGGTGCAACGTGGTGGATTTGCCCGAGCCGGACTCGCCGACGATCGCCAGCGTGCGGCCCTGTTGCAACTCGATATTCACGCCAGAGACCGCGCGGACCTCGCCCACACTGCGGCGAAACACGCCCTTGGTCAGCGGGTAGGTCTTGACCAGGTCACACACCCGCACCACGGTGGGGGAGTCACCGGGCTGGGATACCGCGACGGCGGTGGGGACGCGATAGATGTCGGCCGCGCTGCGCCCGCCCACCTGATCGGTGTGAATGCAAGCGGCGGACTGCTCCGGCCCGACGATCAGCAGCTCCGGCTCCTGTGCCCGGCACTCATCGGTGACCAGCGGGCAGCGCGGGGCAAAGGGGCAGCCGGGCTCGATTCCGGCCAGCGACGGCGGCGCCCCCGGGATCGGCACCAGCCGGGTGCCCTGCGCAGCGTCCAGCCGCGGCACCGACCCCAAAAGCCCCACCGTGTAAGGCATTTTGCGTCGTCGGTAAAGGGCCTCGACCGGCGCGGCTTCCACCACCCGCCCGGCGTACATCACCAGTGCCCGGTCGGCGAACTCGGCGACCACCCCGAGGTCGTGGGTGATGATCAGCACCCCAGCGCCGGTCACGTCGCGCGCGGTCTTGAGCACCTCGAGGATCTGGGCCTGCACGGTGACGTCCAGTGCGGTGGTGGGCTCGTCGCAAATCAGGAGGTCGGGGTCGCACGAGATGGCGATCGCGATCACCACCCGCTGGCGTTCCCCGCCGGAAAGCTCGTGCGGGAACGCCCGCGCCCGCTCCTGCGGCCGGGAGATCCCTACCAGCTCCAGCAGTTCCACGGCTCGGCGCCGGGCCGCGGCCCGCCCGATCTGGGGATTGTGCACCTCGATGGCCTCGGCGATCTGATCCCCGACGGTGTAGACCGGCGTGAGCGCCGACATCGGGTCCTGGAACACCATTCCGATGGAGGCACCGCGGACCTTCGACATCGCGGTGTCGCCCAGGCCGATCAGTTCGGTGCCAGAAAGGCGCACCGACCCGGACACCCGGGCATGCTCGGGCAGCAGGCCCATGACCGCCATGGCCGCCGCGGATTTGCCGGAGCCGGATTCGCCGACCATCGCCACCACTTCGCCCGGGTCGACCCGATAGCTGATGCCGCGCACCGCCCGCACCGCATCCGCACCGGCGCCGAACGTCACGGCCAGGTCGGTCACTTCCAGCAGGGCACTCATCCGCGGCTCCGCAGACTCGCGGCGTCGGGGTCCAGGGCGTCGCGCAGGCCGTCGCCGGCGAGGTTGGCGCAGACCAGGATCGTGATCAGCACCCCGGCCGGGAACAGGAAGACCCACGGGAAGGTGATCGCCGAGGCGGTGCCGTCGGCGATCAAGGTGCCCAGCGAGACATCCGGTGGCTGAATGCCGAAACCCAGGTAGCTCAAACCGGTTTCGGCCAGGATCGCCACCGCGACGTTGAGTGCGGTGTCGATGATCAGGATCGACGCCACGTTCGGCACGATGTGGTCGATGATGATGCGCCGGCTGGAGACGCCCATATACCGCGCGGCGCGGATGAATTCACGTTCCCGCAGGCTCATCGTCAGCCCGCGCACCATGCGGGCGCTAATCATCCAGCTGAACCCGGCCAGTAGCAGCACCAGCAGCGCGATGTTGCCGCTGTTCTTGGTACGCGGGGTGATGATCGCGATCAGAATGAACGCCGGCACCACCAGCAGCAGATCCACCAACCACATCAGCATCCGGTCACGCCACCCGCCGAAGTATCCCGAGATCGCCCCCACCGTCGCGGCGATCACCGTGGAGATCAGCGCCACGCACACGCCGATCAGCATCGACTTCTGCATGCCGCGCAGGATTTGGGCCAGCAGGTCCTGGCCGAGGGCGTTGGTGCCCAACCAATGCCGGGCGCCCGGCGGGACCAGCAGTGCGTCGTAGTCCAGGTCGGTGTAGGAGTAGGGCAGCAGCTGGGGCAGCGCGTAGCAACCGACGAACATCACTGCCAGCAGCGCCAGCGCGCCCACCGCGGTGCGGCTGCGCAGAAAGCGGCGCAGCACCAGGGTGCGCCGGGAGGCGAACTCGATCTCGGTGGTCATGACACCCGCACCCGGGGATCGAGCAGCGCGTAGATGACGTCGGAGAGCAGCCCGGCGGCCAGCACCACCGCACCGGAGAACACCGTGATCGCCGCGACGATGTTGGTGTCCTGGGTCGCCACCCCCTGCACCACCCATTCGCCCATGCCGTGCCAGCCGAAGATCTTCTCCACGAACACCGCCCCGGTGACCAGCCCGGCCACCCCGTAGGCGAACAGGGTGGCCATCGGGATCAACGCGGTACGCAGCCCGTGTTTGAACAGGGCGCGTCGCCGGGTCAGGCCCTTGGCGCGGGCGGTGCGGATGAAGTCCTGGCCCAGTACGTCGAGCATCGCGTTGCGCTGGTAGCGGCTGAAGCCGGCCGCGGCGCCCAGCGCCAGCGTCAGCGACGGCAACACCAGGTGCTGCAGCCGATCGGCCAGCCCCGGCCAGAAGCCGGTGACCAGCCCGGGCGACGTCTCCCCGGTGTAGTCGAACAGCTGCGCCCCCAGCGCCCAGTTCACCCGCAGCGCGCTCAAAATCACCAGGTTGGCCAGCACGAAGGTAGGCACCGACAGCACCAGCAGTGCCGCCATGGTGATGACCCGGTCGGAGAACCGATACTGGCGCACCGCTCCCCAGGCGCCGGCCACCACCCCGATGACGGTGCCGGCCAGGGAGCCGACGACCAGCAGGCGCAGGCTGACCCCGATGCGCCGGCCCAATTCCCCCGAGACCGGCTGGCCGGTGACCGTGACGCCGAAATCGCCGCGGACGGCGTGTGAGGCCCAGTGGGCGTAGCGCAGCGGAATGGGCTTGTCCAGGCCCAGTTCCGCGGCCTTGGCGTCGATGACGGCCTGCGGCGGGCGCGGGTTGCGCTGCATCAGGCTGTCCAGCGGGGCGAACGCCAGCGAGGTCAGGCAGAACGTCAGGAACGATGCGAGGCCCAGCAGCACCAGGTAGTTCAGCGCCCGGCCGGCCAGGAACCGCATCACGGCGCGGCCTCCCAGACGTGCGGCATCAGCACAGGGTAGAGGGTGGGCGCTGTCGTCTGGGTGAGCCGGGGGAGCCGCTGCGCACAACGCTTTGATTCCAATGATTTTTATCCGTGGATTCCCGGGGGACTTTTATTAGGCTCGGCATGCGGACTGCGACAGATGGAGAAACCCTGTGACCGTTACCGACGACTACCTGGCCAACAACGCGGAGTATGCGAAGACCTTCAAGGGTCCGCTGCCCATGCCGCCGAGCAAACACGTCGCGATCGTCGCCTGCATGGACGCCCGGCTGGACGTGTATCGCGTGCTGGGTATCAATGAAGGCGAAGCGCACGCGATCCGCAACGCCGGCGGCGTCATCTCCGACGACGCGATCCGGTCGCTGGCGATCAGCCAGCGTCTGTTGGGCACCCGCGAGATCATCCTGATTCACCACACCGACTGCGGGATGCTCACCTTCACCGACGACGAGTTCAAGCGCTCCATTCTGGAGGAGACCGGCATCCGGCCCGGCTGGGCGGCCGAGGCATTCCCCGACCCGGCCGAAGACGTCAAGCAGTCGTTGCGCAGGGTCAAGGCCAGCCCGTTCATTACCCAGACCACGTCGCTGCGCGGGTTCGTCTTCGACGTCGCCACCGGCAAGCTCGACGAAATCACCGTCTAGCCCCGCCTGGTTTCGCGAGGGTGCGTGTCGGTACGCGACACGCCGTCGAATTGCGTACAGGTGCGCACCCTCGTCGGGGAAGAATCCCGCGGGGAGGGCCCAGATCACGTTGACAGCCGGCTGGCCGGGCTGGTTACATAACCGCCTATAACCAATAAATCTGGTAAGTCTCACCAAGATTATCGGGAAGCAGCCGAGGACTCATGACCAGCAACGTCACCGCGCCAACCACGGCCGGCCACTATCAGCTGACGCATCTGCGCACGCTGGAGGCCGAGGCCATCCACATCATCCGGGAGGTGGCCGCGGAGTTCGAGCGGCCGGTGCTGCTGTTCTCCGGCGGCAAGGACTCCATCGTCATGCTGCACCTGGCGGTCAAGGCGTTCGCGCCGGGCCGGTTGCCGTTCCCGGTGATGCACGTCGACACCGGCCACAACTTCGACGAGGTCATCGCCGCCCGCGACGAGTTGGTCGAGCGGACCGGCGTGCGACTGGTGGTCGCCAGCGTGCAGGACGATATCGACGCCGGACGGGTGATTGACGACGGGCCATCGCGCAACCCGCTGCAGACCGTCACCTTGCTGCGGGCCATCCGGGAGAACAAGTTCGACGCGGCGTTCGGCGGTGCCCGCCGCGACGAGGAGAAGGCCCGCGCCAAGGAGCGGGTGTTCAGCTTCCGCGACGAGTTCGGCCAGTGGGACCCCAAGGCGCAACGTCCCGAGCTGTGGAACCTCTACAACGGCAGGCACCGCGCCGGCGAGCACATCCGGGTCTTCCCGCTGTCGAACTGGACCGAGTTCGACATCTGGTCCTACATCGGCGCCGAGGAAATCACCCTGCCGTCAATCTATTTCGCGCATCAGCGCAAGGTGTTCCAGCGCGACGGGATGCTGCTGGCCGACCACGAATTCCTGCGGCCCGTCGACGGTGAAGAGGTGTTCGAGACCTCGGTGCGCTTCCGTACCGTCGGCGACGTCACCTGCACCGGGTGCGTGGAGTCGACGGCGGACACCGTGGAGGCGGTGATCGCCGAGACCGCGGTGTCGCGGCTGACCGAGCGCGGGGCCACCCGCGCCGACGACCGGATCTCCGAAGCCGGCATGGAAGACCGCAAGAGGCAGGGGTATTTCTGATGAGCGCGGCAACCACGCTGCTTCGTATCGCGACGGCCGGCTCGGTCGACGACGGCAAGTCCACCCTGATCGGGCGGCTGCTATTCGACTCCAAGGCCGTGATGGAGGACCAGCTGGCCTCGGTCGAGCGCACCTCGCGCGAGCGCGGTCACGACTACACCGACCTGGCGCTGGTCACCGACGGCTTGCGCGCCGAGCGCGAGCAGGGCATCACCATCGACGTCGCCTACCGCTACTTCGCCACGCCCAAGCGGAAATTCATCATCGCCGACACACCCGGGCACATCCAGTACACCCGCAACATGGTCACCGGTGCCTCGACCGCCCAGCTGGCGATCGTGCTGGTCGACGCGCGCCACGGTTTGCAGGAGCAGTCTCGCCGGCACACCTTCCTGGCGTCGCTGCTGGGAATCCGGCACATCGTGCTCGCCGTGAACAAGATGGACCTGATCGACTGGGACGCCGAACGATTCGAGGCGATCCGCGACGACTTCCACTCGTTCGCCACCCGCCTGGACGTGCACGACGTGACGACCATCCCGATCTCAGCCCTGCTCGGCGACAACGTGGTGACCAAGTCCGACAAGACTCCCTACTACGACGGCCCGGCACTGCTGTCGCACCTGGAGGACGTCTACATCGCCGGTGACCGCAACCTGGTCGACGTGCGCTTCCCGGTGCAGTACGTGATCCGCCCTCAGACCCATGAACACGCCGATCACCGCAGCTACGCCGGCACGGTAGCCAGCGGTGTGCTGCGTCCCGGTGACGACGTGGTGGTGCTGCCGTCGGGCAAACCGACCCGCGTCGCGGCGATCGAGGGCCCCAATGGCGCGGTGGCCGAAGCGTTTCCGCCGATGGCGGTCTCGGTCAGCCTCACCGACGACATCGACATCTCCCGCGGCGACATGATCGCCCGCACCAACAACCAGCCGCGCATCGCCCAGGACTTCGACGCCACGGTGTGCTGGATGGCCGACGGCGCGACGTTGCAGCCGGGCAACGACTACATCATCAAGCACACCACCCGCACCACCCGGGTGAAGGTGATGGCGCTGGACTACCGCCTCGACGTCAACACCCTGCACCGGGACAAGGAAGCGAACGCGTTGCAGCTCAACGAACTCGGTCGTGTCTCGTTGCGCGCCCAAGTTCCGCTGATGCTGGACGAATTCAGCCACAACGACGCCACCGGATCGTTCATCCTCATCGACCAGGTCACCAATGGAACGGTGGCGGCCGGCATGGTGCTGCGTGACGTGTCGGGCCGTGCCGCCAGCCCCAACACGGTGCGCCACGACTCGCTGGTCACCGCGGCCGACCGGTTGTCGAAGGGCCGCACGGTGTGGTTGACCGGGCTGTCCGGCGCCGGTAAGTCGTCGGTCGCCATGCGCGTCGAGCAGCTGCTGCTCGAAAGGGGAACGCCCGCCTACGTTCTCGACGGCGACAACCTGCGGCACGGGCTCAACGCCGACCTCGGCTTCTCGATGGCCGACCGCGCCGAGAACCTGCGACGGCTGGCGCACGTGGCGACCCTGCTGGCCGATTCCGGGCAGATCGTGCTGGTGCCGGCGATCAGTCCGCTGATCGAACACCGCCAGCTGGCCCGTCAGGTGCACACCGACGCCGGTTTCGATTTCATCGAAGTGTTCTGCGATACCCCGCTCGAAGAGTGCGAGCAGCGCGACCCCAAGGGGCTGTACGCGAAAGCGCGAGCGGGGCTGATCACCCACTTCACTGGCATCGACAGCCCGTATCAGCGCCCGCGCAACCCCGACGTGCGGTTGAGCTCGCAGAACAGCGTCGACGAGCAGGCCCGCCAGGTCATCGCCGCGATCGACGGCCGCAAGTGAACGACCACCAGCTGGCCGCCCAGCTCGCCGCCGACGCGGGCCGGCTGCTGCTGGCAGTCCGCGAGGAACTGGCCGATGCCCCACCAGCCGAGCGGAAAGCCGCCGGAGACAAGCGCTCTCACGATTATTTGATGACGGCGCTGGCCGCCGAACGCCCCGACGACGCGGTGCTGTCGGAGGAGGGCGCGGACAACCCCGTCCGGCTCAACACCGAGCGGGTGTGGATCGTCGACCCCCTGGACGGCACCCGGGAATTCTCCGAGCTGGACCGTGACGACTGGGCTGTGCACGTCGCGCTGTGGCAGGCCGGAGAGTTGGCCGCCGGGGCGGTGGCAATGCCCGCGCGCGGCATCACCCTGGCCACTCCGACCGTCACCGCTCCCTCCGCGTATACCGGCCAGCCTCGGATCGCGGTGTCGCGCAGCCGCCCGCCGGCGATCGCCGAAACCGTGCGTGAGCGCCTCGACGGTGTCCTGGTGCCGATGGGCTCGGCAGGGGTCAAGGTCGCCGCCGTCGTGCAGGGCGCCGCTGATGTCTACGTCCACGCCGGCGGGCAGTACGAGTGGGACTCGGCCGCGCCGGTGGCCGTCGCCCGGGCCGCCGGCCTGCACACCTCGCGCATCGACGGCTCGCCGCTGGCCTACAACCGGCCCGATCCGCTGCTGCCCGACCTGGTGGTCTGCCGCCCCGAATACGCCCAAGCAGTGCTCGCCGCGATCGGCTGAGGGCGCCGGAAAATCGACCGCCCGCCTTCTCCTCATCGCTTCGGTCTGCATCGTCGCCGGGCGCAGATGGCAGAATCGCCATGATGCGGATGTCGGCCAAGGCGGAGTACGCGGTGCGGGCGATGGTCCAACTCGCCACCGCCGAGCCGGGCACCTTGGTCAAGACCGACGACATTGCCGCTGCTCAGGGCATCCCGGCGCAGTTCCTGGTCGACATCCTGTCGGATCTGCGCACCGACCGGCTGGTGCGCAGCCAGCGCGGCCGTGACGGCGGCTACGAACTGGCCCGCGCGGCCACCGAGATCAGCGTCGCCGACGTGCTGCGCAGCATCGACGGCCCGCTGGCCAGCGTCCGTGACATCGGCCTGGGTGATCTGCCCTATGCGGGCCCGACTGCCGCGCTGACCGACGTGTGGCGGGCGTTGCGGGCCAGCATGCGGTCGGTGCTCGAGCAGACCAGCCTGGCCGACGTGGCCTCCGGTGAATTGCCCGCGCATGTCGCCGAGTTTGCCACCGACTACCGCACCCAGGAACGCCAGCGCGGCCACGGCAGCTGATTCGGTGGTCCAGCTTCGGCTCTCCTTCGTCGAGCCTCGCTAACCGCCGGGGCTGAGTGTTAGGAACCCGAGCCGTAGGGCCGGGTGAGGATCTCCATGGCATGACCGTCGGGATCGCGGAAATACACGCCGCGGCCGCCGTCGCGGTGGTTGATCTCGCCGGGGCGTTCGGCGCGCGGGTCGGCCCAATGCTGGATGCCGCGCGCGGAGATCTTGCCGTAGATGGCGTCGAAGTCCTCCTCGGACACCAAGAACGCGTAGTGCTGGGGCCGGATCTCCTCGGTAGGCGGCACGTCGGCGTAATCGAGGCTGGCGTCGTGGTCGAGCCCGACGACCATGAAAGGGCCGAACGGCTGCGGATCAGGCAGGCCGAACAGCTCCGCCAGAAACGCCGCGGAGGCCTGTTTGTCGCGGGCGGCGACGATCGTGTGATTGAAGGAAATACTCATTCCCCAAGTGTCGGCCGCGCTCGGCGCTCATGCCACAATCGCCGACATGCAGGTCGGAATGACGATGCCGGTGATGGAGCCGGATCTGGATGCAACGCTGCTGCGGGATTGGGCGCGCGCGGTAGACGAGGGGCCGTTCTCGTCGCTGAGCTGGGGCGAGCGGATCGCCTTCACCAACCCCGACAGCCTGACGCTGTTGGGCGCGTTGTCGGCGTGGACCGAGCGGGTGCGGCTGGTGACGACGGTCATCGTCCCCCAACTGCACGATCCGGTCATGCTGGCCAAGGCGCTGGTTACCGCGGACCTGCTCAGCGGCGGGCGGCTGACCGTCGGCATCGGGGTGGGGGGCCGCCATGAGGACTACTGCGCCGTGGGCGCTGATCCGGCGTCGCAGACGATGCGGGAGATGGCCGAGCGGATCGCGATCATGAAGCGGGTCTGGGCGGGGGAGAAGCTCACCGAGTCGGTGCTGCCGGTCGGGCCGCCGCCGACCCAACCCGGCGGGCCGCCACTGGTGGTCGGCACCATCGGCCCGAAAACCCTGCGCAGTGCGGCGACGTGGGCCGAAGGCCTGGCCGGCATCACGATGGACCTCGACGTAGCCAAGCAGAACGAGTTGTTCGACGTCGCCCGGCAGGCCTGGCGGCAGGCCGGCAAGGCCGAGCCCTATCTGGCGACGTCGTTCTGGTTCGCGCTGGGTGAGCGCGACGCCGCGCGCAACCAGGTGCGCGAGCATCTGCTGCGCTACATGAACTGGATTCCCGCCGAGTACGTCGAGGCGATGGCCCCGACCACCGGCTGGGCCGGCAGCGAGGACGAACTCCTTGAGGTGCTGCGCAGCTTCCAGGCGGTGGGTGCCGACGAGATCCACCTGATTCCAACGAGTTCCGACCGTGACCAGCTGCGGCGCGCCGCGGAGGTGGTCGCCGAGTTTCGCCGCTGAAGCCCAGCTATCGCCGCTAACAGCCGTTGCGACACGGTTACGGAAGCGTCTCTATCAACAACTCGCTGGTCACAACCGCCTCACCGGCAACTATCGTCACAGCAGGCGAGGCCCGGAGCGGTCCCGGAAAGGTGTGACATGTCGGCGACGCGTCGAATCGTCTCGGCAGCGATGGTGCCGGCGGTCGTGCTCGGGATGATTCTCGCCACCGAGTTCGCGCCGCCGGCGATGGCGGCGACCTGCAATGCCCCCGAGGCCAATATCGACCCGCCGCCGGGTTCGCCCTCGACCGGAGCCGGTCAGATGCCCAGTGGGCGGCGGCCCCGCGGCACCAATGACCAAGCGCCACTTCCCAAACTGGGACCGCTGATCGCCGCCCTGATCAACCCCAACGGAACCATCAAGCAGCAGGCCGCGGTGGTGCCCCCGGCGCCGTCCCCGGATGGTCAGGTCGCGCCGAACGCCGCCCAACCGGTTCAGCCCGTTCCCAACGCCGGCGCAGATCCAGGCCTGTCGACCGCCGACGCCGCCGGGGCGATCGCGGGTTCGCAGACGTCGCTGGTGGAGTGGATGACCGGGCCCAACAGCCCCAACCAAACCCTGCAACGCTTCGGTATCTCCGGCACCGACCTCGGAATCCCTTGGGACAACGGCGATCCCGCCAACCGCCAAGTCCTCTACGCGTTCGGCGACACCTTCGGCTACTGCCGCATCCAAGGCAAGCAGTGGCGGCAGAACGTGCTGTTCCGCAGTCCGGACAACAACCTGGCCGACGGCATCACGGTGGGCCCTGGAGCCGTCGGCAACAAGTACTCGGGTTCGCCACTGCGCCAAGCGAACTTCTCCAAGCAGATCCTGCCCGCCGTCCGACTGGCACGGCACCAGGAGGGCATGATCCCCACCGCCGCCATCGGGATCGCCGGCAGCCAGTACATGAACTTCATGTCCATCAAGCAGTGGGGCCGCGACGGCGAATGGTCCACCAACTACTCGGCGATCGCGGTCTCCAACGACAACGGCGAAACGTGGGGCGTCTATCCGGGCACCGTGCGTTCGACGTCGCCGGAGAACGTTCCCCGGGCGCGCTTCGTCCCCGGTAACGAGAATTTCCAGATGGGCGCGTTCCTGCGTGGGGGCGATGGCTACCTGTACTCCTACGGAACCCCATCGGGCCGCGGCGGCTCGGCGTACCTGTCGCGGGTGCCCGAGCGCGCCATTCCCGACGTCGCGCAGTACCAGTACTGGAATGGCGACAGCGGATCGTGGGTGCCCAACAACCCGGCTGCGGCCACGCCGGTGATCCCCGGACCAGTGGGCGAGATGTCGGTGCAGTACAACACCTATCTGCGGCAGTATTTGGCGCTGTACGGTAACGGCGGCAATGACGTCGTAGCCCGAACCGCTCCCGCGCCGCAGGGCCCGTGGAGCGCCGAGCAGACGCTGATTCCCACCGGCCAGATTCCCGGCGGCATCTACGCGCCGTACATGCATCCCTGGTCGACGGGCAAAGAGGTGTACTTCACGTTGTCGCTGTGGAACGCCTACGACGTGATGCTGATGCGCACCGTGCTGGGCTGAGGCCCGGCTCAGCTGTCGAGCACCGTCCGCAACGCCGCACCGGTTTCGGCGACAATCCCGGGGGTGTAGGCGGGCATGTTGATGATCACGCCGCCGACTCCGGCATCGAGCACCTTGGTCTTGACCTGCTCGGCGATCGATTCGGTGCTGCCGGCCACCATGCGCTGGCTCATCTCGGCGGGGATCTGATCGGCGGTGACGTTGGGGCCGGCCAGCACGGTGAGCAAGTGGCTGGTCTCGAGGGTGGCCGGATCGCGGCCAATCTCCTCGCAGCTGCGCTGCACCGCGGCCACCTTCGCGGGTAGCTCGTCGAATCCGGCGATGATGTTGAGGTGATCGAAGTGGCGCGCCGCCAATGGGATCGTCTTCTTCTCGCCGCTGCCGCCGATCAGCAGCGGAATGTGGTCGCGGAAGCGGGGTTCGGCCATCGCCTCGCGGGCGCGATACCACTTGCCCTCGAAGGTCGGCCGTTCACCTTTGAGCATCGGCAGGATGATCTGCAGCGCCTCGTCGAGCCGGTTGAACCGGTCGGTGAAGGTGCCGAACTCAAAACCCAGCTGGTCGTGTTCGAGCTCGAACCACCCGGTGCCGATACCCAGAATCGCGCGGCCGGCGCTGACGACATCCAGCGTGGTGATGATCTTGGCCAGCAGGGTCGGGTTGCGGTAGGTGTTGCCGGTGACCAGCGTACCCAGCTGGACGCGTTCGGTGGCGGTGGCCAGCGCGCCGAGGGTCGTGTAGGCCTCGAGCATGGGCTGGTCGGGGGAGCCCAGCATGGGCAGTTGGTAGAAGTGGTCCATCACGAACACCGCGTCGAACCCGGCGGCCTCGGCCTCTTTGGCCTGGGCGATGACGGTGGGGAACAGCTCCGAAACGTCGGTGCCGTAGGAGAAGTTGGGGATCTGGAAGCCAAGGCGAATCGTCACTCGGTTGAGCCTAAGGGGCGTGGGAGCTCATACCCGGCGATTACGCTTCGCGTTAAGCGAAATTCTCGGGGTCTCATCCACATGGGCAAACTGATCTATGGCTTCAACCTGTCGGTGGATGGGTACATCGCCGACGCCCACGGCAACATCGACTGGAGCGAACCGAGCGACGAACTGCAGCAGTACTGGAACAACTTCGAGCGGGAGACCGCGCTGTCGCTCTACGGGCGGCGACTCTACGAACTGATGTCCGCATACTGGCCGACCGCCGACAAGGCCCCGGATGCCACCTCGTTGATCATTGACTTCGCCCGCATCTGGTGCGCGATGCCCGAGGTTATTTTCTCGCACACCCTGGAGTCGGTCGACTGGAACTCCGCCTGGAACGCGGCGACCCGGTCGAGGTGGTGACGAGGCTGAAGGCCGAAACCGACGGCAACCTGGAAGTGGCCAGCGCGCCGCTGGCCGCACCGATCGTGCAGGCGGGACTGGTGGACGAATACCGGATCGTGGTCGCGCCTACCGTCGTGGGCGGTGGCACCCCGTTCTTTCCGACCCTGCCGTCGTGGATCTCGCTGCGACTGTTGGAGAATCGGACCTTTCCCGGTGGCACGGTCCTCCTGCGTTACGAGACAAAACGCAGGTGATCAACGCCAATGACCTCTATTCCGGTTACCGCACCCGTGTTCGCTCACTTGAAGTTGTCCCGGTGAGGAAGCGTGGATCACGAGGAAGCTTGTAAGGCCCACTCTTTCAATGGCGCGGGTGTGCCCGGTGTTCCATTGACTGCTTGTGTCTCAAGGGTCGGCGCTGGGCGATGTAGAAGGCGGTCAAGTACACCAGGGCGAAGCCGCCCGCCGTGAGCGCCGTCGCGACACCGAACTGTACATACTGTCCGCGGGCTACGCGATGACACCAACTAGCGTCTCCGTATCCGGTGCCGATCGCCAACAGTGCAAGAAGCGTGGCCGCCGCGACTGCAGCCCAAGCATCCCCTTTTCCGACGACGAGACCACATACGTTTCCGGCGCTGATTACCGCTATCACCACGAGCATCCACCACATCGTTGCGGCGGTGAGGAGCCCGCTGTAGGAGTCGTGAGTGGAACCGGATCCTTGATTCGCGGAAACGCTTTCAGCGTCGCGCACATCATCAGGGTCGGGGCGTCGGGCACCAACTGTCAGTGAATAGATCTTTCCGCCGATCTTGATATAGGGCGTGGCCACATACCCCATCACCACCATCGCCGCCACGGGCAGAATGCCCAGCGCCGCTGCGCCGTCCCACGTCGGATACGTCGACAGGGCGCCAGACACTCCCGCGACGCAAGCACAAGTCCAGTAGAGGCGCCGCTGGGCACTCCTGCTGATCTTGAGGAATGACAGCATAAATCCGGCAACGAAACACAGGGCCACAACCCAGAAAAGCAAATCGCTCATCACTAACCGCCTAGGCCCAACGTCACCAGCTTCTCCCCGCCAATACCGCCTGCGACCGCACCCAGAAGCCCGACGATCAACGTACCCTCCGGTCCTACCAGCGAGCCCCACGCCGCCCCGGCAGCAAACCCGTCAGCGATTCCACCGAGGCTGCGTCCACCAAGCTTGGCTATCTCTTCGCCTTTCGGCGACCCATGCGCGATGTTGTCGTACGTCAAGAGAGCGTCGAGACCGATGCCGGCGTAGCCAAGCCTTCGGCCGAAAACCTCAAGGGCTTGGGCATCCGCCTTCGACCACACCGGAGTGCCGCCCCAATGCCTGCCGTTTGGCAGCGCCGCGCCATGGGACTCGGCGCCGCCGCCCAATGCGCCGCCCCAGCCGGCGATTCCGGCTGCCGCCTCGTGGATTACCTGCCCGGGCGACTTTCCGCTTTGAATTTCTCCGAGCGCACGCTGGATCCCCGGCGGCGACACGCCTGCCGCGTTCAACTGGTCGGCGAAACCGCGAAGAATCAGTTCCCGGCCCTGGGCCTCAAACCTGTCGAGCATCTCGGTAGCGTGATCCGGTGATAGAGGTGGCCGGTCTGGAAAGGCTTGCCCGGATTCGAAGAAATCCTGAAACTGACGTCTGGCTTGGGCGCGGCTACGCGCGTCGCCTCCGAGAACCGGGTCGGTTGGCAGCGGACCGATGAACTGAGAGTTCCGCAAGTCGTCAAGACGCTCCTGCGCTAGCTGCCGCGCGGTTGGGTCCGCGTCGGGATCATTGGCAATCGCCTGATCACGTTGCCGTGCCGCATCAACGAAATCGGTACTGGCCCGCGGTTGCTCGCCGTTCCCGCCCCCGCCGTCGGCGGCCCCTTCGTCAGGGAATCCGAACTCGTGCAGTCCTGCGGTGGCGGTGGTGAGTTGGCGGGCGATCTCATGTTCGTTGTCGACCAGGCTGGTGGCGCGGGATTTGATGAAGCTGGAGTGGCCTTGGGCGGCTTGTTCACGCTCCGCCTGCTCTGCGGCGGAGCTGTAGTAGGTGTAGGTGTCGGTGACTGAGTAGTCGTCACCGACCCGGAAGTCTTCGCGTTCGGCGGCGTCGACGGCAGACAGCACCAGTCCTTTGTTGGCTACCTGCGCCTCGGCGCCGCGGGTGGCGATCCCGGCGGCGTTGCGCAGCATGTCGGCGGGGTCATGGACTTTCACCACATCGGCGGCGGTGCAGTGTTGGAAGGCTTCGGCGCCGGAGCCGGTCCACGGGGCTCCGCCGGGGCTCACCGAGGCGTCGCGGATTTCGGTGAATGCGGCTTCCCAAGCGTCGGCTAGGGAGGTCCAGGCGGTGGCGTTCGTTTTGAGGTAGTCCCGTTCGCGTCCTCGATCTGCGTCAGCGTCGGGAAAGTCATCGCGGGCTACCTCGGTATCCCGAATCCGCCGGCAGTACCGCCGTCGGCGCCCGATCCGCGCGGGGCCATGGGGGTGATGCCAGCTCCGCCCTGGGGGACTGCGGCCAGGGCGGCGGCGCCGCCGTTGTCCATCGCCTCGTACTCGTGGGCGGCGATTGTGAGCCTGCGCGAGCTCGCCGCCATCCGCCCGCGCATCGCCGCCGAGGCGTTGCTACTGCCGGCATTGATGCTGCCGGCCGCCGCGCCGCTGGCCTGCCAGGCCGACGCGCTCACCGCCGGCACAGGCGGTGCGATCCCATCCGCGAGCGTTCCGCAGCGCCGAGCCAACTCACGCAGACTGGCCGGGGTCACCCGTAGGCCGGGGGAAGTCATGGGGGAACTGTATTAGAGGATCACGGCCAGCGAAATTCCCCACAGTCCAGAGGCAATGCATGACACGATGGCCGGATATTTGACCTGGTGCCCCCGGCAGGATTCGAATTTGCCGGGGCGGTTTGAGCAAACCACCGTTCTGGACTGCAAGGATGTTGCCGCACAACGGCTTTCCGGCCCACCGCGTTCGCTAACCTCGCGCAGTCCACGCGGGTAGTATGTACTCGCATGGGTAACGGATAGGTACGCGCCAGCTACCCCGCTGCTCACCGGCCTAGTCGGCAGGAACAAGGTAAGGAATTGAATGTTTGCCAATCATCGGGGCGGTTTGAATCATGGCCGGTAAATCAGGTCACCGGGCATGGGGTCACATCAAAAAGCAGCGCACGAAGACGCCGAGCTATCAGGCCAGTTTCATCGGCCCTGACCTATGCCGGCACTACGCACCGCACACGTTTTCATCGAAGATGAACGCCGAAGCTTGGCTAGTGCGTGAACGTGACTACCGGGACCGCTGCGCCGGTAGCGGCGAGCAGTGGAAACCGCCAGCGGAACGCGCAACCGAGAAAAAAGCAGAGGTTCTACTGTTCGGCGTCTACGGCAAGCAAGTGATAGATCAGCGCAAGTTGTCGCAACGTACTCGCATTGAGTATGAGGCCAAGTGGGCACAGCTCATCGAACCGACGTTCGGCAAGGTGCCAGTAGCCGATATGAACCCTACGGCGGTACGTGCTTGGTTTTCGTCACTTGACGCAACTAAGGAACGTCGTAACAGCCATGCCTACGGCGTTCTTAACATGATCTGCAATACCGCCGTGAAAGATGGTCTGTTGCAACGCAACCCTTGCATGATCCAAGGCGCGATGAACACCAAGGCAAAAGCCAACGTCAAGATTCCGACGACGACAGAGCTACACGCAATCGCTGACAAGCTCGGCGCTGAACCGAATCACGCGAAGTTCAAAGCTCTGGTTTTGTTGGCCGGTTGGTGCGGACTACGCTACGGCGAGGTATCCGAACTACGCCGGAAAGACTTCGATGCCGGTTGCACGGTCGTTTCGATCACGCGGGCGGTTGGGCACCGAAACGGCGAGTGCATACTTGGGCCGACAAAGACGGGGGAGCGGCGCAAGGTGGAGATTCCGCCGCACATCCAGCAAGACGTGAAAGATCATCTAGCAGAGTATGTTTCGAGCAATCCCGATGATCTGCTGTTCAAACCGTCGCGGGGCGGCTGTCACCTCAATGACCGCGTGTTCAACAAAGACGTGTTCCAAAAGGCAGCGAAAGACGTTGGCCGCGAAGACTTGTCAGCTCATGACTTGCGACGGTTCGCCGGCTCAAAGAACGCGCAAGCTGGCGCAACGCTCACAGAGAACATGCGCCGCCTTGGACACAAGACGGCTAAGGCATCGCTGCTCTATCAGCACGATTACGACGATAGCGGCAAAAAACTAGCTGCTGACCTGTCGGTGCTGGCTTTGGCAGAATTGAACGGCGCGGTGTGAGATCATCGCATCTATGTCGGATGCGGACATTTTGAGAGACCTACGTGAGCAGGTTCTAGACGAGTCAGAATCATTGGTGAGCTTGCTCCGCAAGTGCCTCGCCCTCGGTGCTGTCACAGGCTCAGACGATCTGCGCGCTTGGGCAACGAACGAATTAAAGGGCTACGACGACGATGCGCCGCTACCGACCTACCGGACAATCACCGCTCCGTTGTTCGTTGACACCGTAAGCGGTCGATTCCATTCCAAGAATCAACAAATTAGCCGGATGCAGATTCCGGACGAACTGCTTGGGGGAGTCCCCGAGGCGATTGACTTCAGGCAGCCGATTGAGGAGATAATCCAGACTGCCACAGGCGAAAAAGACTATCAATCAATGGGTTACGGAACATTTGCCCTGGTTGCTGCAAAATGGAGCGCGAAGCTCCCAATGTTCCAAGATATTACGGCGCTCTATTACAAGGTTGCTAGGTCAGCCGTCGCTGGCATCGTCAGCACGGTCAGAACAACGTTGGTCGAAATCGTCATTGATCTGGCGAAAGATGTTCCCCTAGACAGCCTTCCGAGCAAGGCCAAAGTAGATTCGGCGGTACAGGTGCACATCAATTCGAACGACAACAACAGCATCAACGTTGCCGGAGATAATACGGGCGTCATCGGTCAGGGTGCAGGATCGACGCAGATTCAAAACAACACTGTCCCAACGGAATTGACTGACGTCATCATCAAAATGCGGGAAGCGTTGGCAGACATCAACGATCCTGAACAGCGAGCGGATGCCGAGCAAGCAATCGATGATTTTGACGAGGCGGTGTCGGAGAGTGACCCGAAACCCGAGAAGATCAAACGTCGTTCGCGGGCACTTGAACGGGTAACAACGGCCATCGTTGGCGGTGCCCTATCTCAACTGGCGAAAGATGGCGTCGGCCTAGCTTTGGAGCATTTTCACCTACTTGTCTAGCGGCATAGGTAATGGATGGGTAGACCAACGACCAGTCAGCGTACCAACCCAGGTCAACGGTCTAACCCCGGCAGGTTTACCATTTGCGGACCTCGCGCTAGCAGCCTGACCGACCGGGCGGCAGTGCGCGCAGCGCGCCAATCTCCGCGTTGACCGCGTTGGCTGCCCGTATGGCGTCATCGCCGGTCACGTGGTAGCCGTCCCGGTAGTTTCTATCCGGCGGCACCTGGTCACGGCTCTGCGGGCCACGTGGGCGGTCGTAATCGCCATGCGCTCGCGAGCTGCACCCGCTCACGTGCTCGCGACCAGGGCGGGGGCGTTCGGCCTGGTCAGGTACGCCGTAATTAATTTGGTCATATTGACCACCGCCATACAAACCGTCTGAATCATGGCCGCTACCAACGCTATCCGGTCGTTGGTGCGTGATGTCGTCAAAAATTTCTTCATATGGCTTGATCGGTCCAATTTCAACCTGTTCACGCGGTTTCAAGCCAGCACGGTTGAGTGAGTCTTTGATGGCGTCTAGCTGTACAGCCGACGGTCTGTCGTCATCAAAGGCTATCTCTAATTCCTTGCCTATCAACCGATTTGCGGCCATCTCTAGCCGTACTCGCGCCTTGCTAACAACATGACGTGTTGCACCGCCGTGCGTCTTGCAGACCCGACCGCCAGGTATCGCAAAACGTCGGCATCGCTCACCTTTGGCATTTGTTGCTACGCAGCGTCTTTCGGCGTGATTAGCGAGTACCGAATCATAGTATTCGACATTTTCTTTGATCGTAGAATTACCGCGTTCGTCGCGGTTCGGCTTCTTTGGGTAGCCCTCTTTCTTGCGTCGCGCACGTCCATGCCCGTCTACCGGATCAATGACCGCCGGTAAGTTCGCAACAGAATCACGTGCTTTAGCCTCCCCACTACTAATGCCCAAGTGTTCACGAATCTTGGCTAATTCATCCTGTATTTCTTCCTCACTCAAGCCGGCTTCGCGAAGTTTCTTGATCGCCACCGTTCGCCGCCGCTTGTACTCGGCACGCGCTCTTTGCGCGTTCTCACCAACCGTAGATTTTGAATACTCTTCCCACGTACTCATTTCTGTTGCTCCCCAACTACGTTGACTCGCACACTCATTCTATTTACCAACCTTAACCTTGCGGTTCCTGTAACTACCGGGTGCAAAGCACCACGCAGGTACGACAACCTCGATACCGCAACATGTTTCGACTCTACGTACTCCAGCCGGCCAATCAACATCATGGACACAACCGCACCGCGAACAATCAACCGCTAGCGTTCGCCTACCGCTTTCGCTGTACGTCACACTTTGAATACTCACGACGTATACCCGCGCCAAAGCTTGTCCAGATTCATTGCCCGCAATGTCAATTGAAGTCCAGACTTCAATACAACAAACACATAGTCGCCGTAAGAGTTCGATTGTTCCCATGCTAAAGCGATCTCATCACGGTCTACCACAGCATCAGCATTGAATCCGTTATCCGGCGTTCGGATAGAACATTTAATCATGCTCTTGCGTAAAGCCATCTTCTATTACCTTTCTATTCAATCATCGAAAATCAAAAATCCATTTGTACGTTTGTACGCCCCTTAGTAAGAGGGGCGCGTACAAGTAGGCCGTACAACCCCGTACAACCCCGCGTACAACGCGCTGACCTGTGCCGATGGCCGCCGACCACGTGCCGCGTACAAGCGCGTACAAGCTCGCGTACTTTGTACGCGTACAAATCCCGTCGGGCACACAATGATTCGTCATTCGGTACCATCGTCCAAATCCTTGAGCCGTGCATCAATCTCGGCAAGCTCGCGTTGCGCCTTAGTTCTCTTGTCCAGTGCTTGCCGGTTGGGTTTGCGGGCGGTTGGGTAGTCATCAGACTTAAGACGCCATATCTTGCCGCGCTCGGAACCAATGCGTTCATAGGCGCAGCCGTCTTTAACCCATCTGGCGAGCTGGCGAGTAATCTTTTGTCGATTCGCCTCATAGCCAGCGTCTTTCGCTGTCGATTCAAAGACGCCGTATACAATCTCTGCGTCGGTCAAGCCGTCCACGCCAGCGCCTGCCAGCTTCGACACGATCAAATCTCGCCAATCTGCCGCAGCCTTGGACGTTCCGCTAAGCAGCTCGTCGCGGTATTCAAGCGGTCTAATCGGGTTGCCATACGGTGCCTTGAGCTGCGTCAGCTCGCGCAGGGAATCGTAGGAATTATCGGCCCAAATATTGCAGACCGAACCAAGGCCAGCCACCAGGAACCGCGAACCGTAGACATCTGACAAGTTGCGCGGTTTGGAATTCTGTTGCTGCGCTTTGCGGTTGTGATGACAACAACCGAATTCGACACCTTCACCAATCACGCGTTGCATGGCGTCGTTAAAGCCGATACCGGCGTCGTTGTCGTTTGGATTCGACAGCATGTCTTTCACACTGTCAACGATCACCATACCGACGTTGTCGCCACCTAGACGTAACACCCACTGTGCGAACAGTTTTGGATCATCGTCACATTGGAACGGCACAGGACCGGGCCAGAACACAAATCGACGCTTCAAGCCGTCTCGGATGGCAGGATCATTCAAATCGACCATCCGCATAATTGACTCATGGATGTTCGCAGGTCGGTCTAGAGCAAGATAGACGGTCACGCGGTCATCGGGCGCGACAGGGAACCCGAGCACGTCAGGGGCGCGTAATCCGGCCCGTGCCAACGCAATCTGTTGAATGAGTGTTGACTTCCCGGTGCCATCGCTGCCAAACAGCATCAATCCCTGCTCTTTGGCCCAAAGCACATGAGAACCGCTCCCCCAAATCGGCTCGCCCGCTTGACGGGACTCTAGAAACGCCAGGCCATCAAGTGCCTTGTTCTCAGATGATGCCAAAAGGCTTTGCGCTTCGCGCTCTTTGACGATTTGCAGAGCTTGGCGCTCAAGTAGTTTCTTCTCTACCAACTTGCCTAGTTGGTCGTCACGTGACGTTTCGGGTTGCCTGTCAGGTGTAGCCGATTGCCAACGGTCGTAACACGCTTGCTCACTGATTGCTAGAGCGTTGCCGATAGCAGCTTTGGTCATGCGCTCAAAATCTTCGGCCGGAAACCGCTTGCCGCGACGCTTGTACGCTTGCTCACTGGCGGCGCGTACTTTGTCACGCGCAACGGCCCAACCGTAGCGATGTCCTCTAGCCTCACGTGCCGCTACATTGAGCAGAATAAAGGTCGGCGTATGCGTATTGTCGCAATCGTCGCCCAACTTTGCCTGTATCAGGCCATCGATTACGTTGGGTTGCGGGCCATCTGAATACTGTTGCTCGAAATCATCATCCGAACACGCACCACCGCCCTGGTTGATTTTGCGTTCGTAGCGTAGACCGTCATGCCAGGAATCGGGTAACATTGGCAATTTGGCCGGCATATTGAGCTGCTTACCATTTTCGGCGTAGCACTGGACAATTCGACCCGAATGATGCCACGATGGCGGCGCTTGGATATAACGGTGCCACCACTGGATAAGTTCAATCCCGTCAGCGGGGTTAGGTTGACCGATCCAACCGGGTTTGATTCTAAACAGCCGTATACCACTGCCGCTCTCAAAACCTCTAGCAGTGACAACCGGGGCGGGTGGCAGTGGTCCAAATTTGCGCTCAAGTTCGGCGAGTGATTCTAGGCCGACCTTGTTGGCGTAGTTGTCGATATCGATGCCGATTCGATCCTGCGGACATCTAGCTGCAATCGACAAAATGCCCTGTACACCATCGCGTTTCATCTCTGCTATGCGCTCTAGCCACAACGGATATTGATCGGCGGTAGGAAAATCAGCGTCATCGCCGGTGATGCCCGACAACCAGGGAACTTTATAGCTCGGCGATAAATCACCCGAGGGAACGCGGCCCGTAGGGATTGGATGCCAACCGTTCATAGCCAGATGGTCGGCGTAGGACAACCATTTATCTGGTGAAAGCGATTGCGGCACAGCGCGAGTCGCTGCTACAGTGGTCATTGGTCAACCTCAAATCCTCAGCGGGTCAGGCCATAGCGATACCGGCGAGACGGCCATCCCTCGCCGGTATTCGCGTCTTCAGGTAGCAACGTGGGTCGAATAGATCGATGCGGCAACAGGTTTGGTCAGCGAGAAATCAAGGCATTCTGGCGTATCATCTAGACCGTTGCACCAAACAAGGCAATCAACACAAGCCTTGTATAGGCAGACGTATTCGCCGTAAACAACTTTGATGGCGTGTTCTGCCTTGCCTGCAAAGATTGTCCGGTCATGAACCGCGCCAACGCCGCAGCGGTTGTGTCTGGCAAGGTATTTGGCAGCAAGCTTTTCGTTTGTGTATTCTGACATATCAAAAGCGACTCGTGGGTCAAAGCCTAGTAGGACACACGGCCCGGTAACGCCGGTCAGTGGTCCATCATTGCGCAGATGCCAGCGGTATTCGTCTACAGTCTTAGCCGCCAATCGGCGTAGGTCATGGTTGCGCGTTTGAGCCAGCTGGTCGATTTGATCGGCCAGGCGGTCTATCTGGTCATAATCCAAGATGGCCGGTTGCCCTGATTGGGAAGCAACTTGCTCTAGCCGTTGGTGCAGCTCGCGGTTGTCGTCAAAACCTGCGAACGGGTCATAATCGGTCACAGTGACTCAATCCATGCGTCTAGGTCAGAGCGACGCCAGTAGGCTTTACCGTCAGTCTTTTTCATATCTACGGGACTCAAGCCTTTTTCCCGTAGGCGCAAGATTCCGTGTCGTGACGTTCGTTTACCTTTGTCAGTCAAATATTTTGCCGCTTCATCACGGTCTAGCAGTATTTTCGTGTCAGGTATCAAAGTAGGTGATGTGACCCTAGACATGCTTAAAACCTCACTTTTTCAAGGGTTTACGGCCTAATTAACTGTTCAGCAAGAGAATGGTTCGGCCTTGATCGGGCCGAATTGCGACGGCCCACCATAAGGGTATGTCGAATTGTGCTGGCGTGCAACGGGTTATCGGCGCGTTGCTGCCTATTCGCTCTTGACCGGCTCGCCATCGGCGGGCACACTGGGAATACGGGCAGCGTAGCCAGCCGTCGTAAGTCTCCCCGAGGTCAACGCACCGCAGGCGCGAGTGTGAACCGCCGTCGCTCAAGGGTTTTGGGTTTTGTCCTACCTTTTCCCTAAAACTCTTGAGCATATGACGGATTTCATACACAAACGCGGAAGGCTTGAAAATGATGAGTGATCAACAACATTGGCCGGCGATTTTGCCCTATGGCGCCGAGGGCGGTATTGCGGCTGAATCTGATGCTTTGGTCAATGTAACGGCAGACGGCGTTGCCCTTTACGTTTTGTGGTCAGAGGTACAAGAGGCGCTATCGGTTTGGAACGCCGAAAGATCGGCAATTGGTCAGTTGTTGTCGCGTTTGACTATCAATGCTGCTGATGCGGTTCCGCAAGCAATGCAGGATGAAAGCTTTGATCGGGCAAGCGAATTCGGTGAGCCTGAAGGTATCCGCTCGCCAGGCACTGCCCTTTTGCTCGGCAACACTTTGGAAGACTACGACAAAGCGGGCCGTTTTAGCTGGCGCTTCCTACGTGACTCGACAGCCGAGCAGGTCCGCGCAGTCACCAACTACGCGCTGGCAGCCGATAATAAGCTGACCAACGGTTTGATTCTAAAAAGGTTGTTCGACCCGGCAATCGAACACAATGAGTTCAACCACAATTGCTATGGATTGTGGACGGGCACTGATGGTTTGACGCCGCCGCCGCACTTGGGCAGAGTTTTCGAGTCCAACCACACGCACTACCTTGTGAGCGGCAATGATTCGATTGACCCCGGTGACCTTGAAAGCGCCATCGAACACGTAACCGAGCACGGTTATGGTGTTGAGGCAACGTCTCGATTGCTGGCTTTCATGCCGCCCGCCCTGGCGGATACCGTCGCCTGCTTTCGGGCAGGAATTGAGACGAATTCGGTTGTTGCACATCATGATTACATTCCCAGCGCAGGCGCACCGGCCTATTTGCAACCCGATAATATCGTGGGTGAGGTTGCACCAAAGGAAATCAACGGATTGAAGATTGACGGGTCATACGGCCCGCTGTGGATCGTTCGCAGTCAATATATCCCGTCGGGCTACTTTGCCGTTGTCGCCACCGATGGCGCTAACAGTGACAACAACGTGGTAAGCGTGCGTCAGCACGTCAATACGGCCTATCAGGGTTTGCGTTCGATTCCTGGCAAGACTCCCGGCTACCCGATCCAAGAATCTTTTTGGGCCAGGGCTATCGGCGTCGGCACGCGGCACCGTGGCGCAGCGTGTGTCATGCAGATCAAAGCCAGCGGCAATTACGCCACGCCAACTATCGCTATCTAAAGCCAGCGGTGCGGAAAAGTACGCGAAGTACGTTCGTAGACAAGAGGATTCAAAAATGATATCTGGTGATGGCAAAGTTGGCATCGGCTACGTGTCAGGTGATGAGATCGGCGTAGCGTTTGAACGCTCAAAACAAGCAAGCGAATTCGGTTTGCCTGAAACCTATTGCGATCCAACGGATTACCACGGCAAAACGCCGGCCAGTGAGAAAATTATCGGGTTATGACGGTTCGCTATCCGGCAGACATTGATAATCTTACGCACGGTTGGCGCTGGTATCGTGTGCAAGGTGGCAAGTTGTTGTCGCCGTTGTCGCCGTACCCTCTAGAGCTGGCCCGTAACGGAGTTCTAGAAAATGCCTACTTTGTACCCGGCATCAATGAGATTCGATCCATGCTTGCCTACATCAAGGATCGCGGTTGGTATGAACCCGCTATCAGTTTCGGCGCAGTAATCGGGCCGTTTGTTCGTGACCCTGACATGCCGCGTATCGGTTCGATGATTTGCGCGAGCTACACCGCGGAAAGAGTCTACGCGAGAAACGCTGTGGTCGAACAACTTTCAAGCAACTACGATGTACCCGTTAGCGCGGGTTTCGACTTTTGAGCAGCTTTCGATACCACGGCGGTGCCATGTACTTTTTCCATTCTTCCGGCGTGATGCCGGTAAAAATGAATTCACGATCTTCCGGCGAGAGATCAGGAAAGTTGTCCTGAACTAAGCCTGGTATCAACCGCTTTCGGAACCTATCAATCAATTCAGGGTCAGCATCGATTTCTCGCGTGTGCTCTTGCATCGTAATGATTGACCGAACGGTTATGAGTGCCATTCTGTACCGGTCATGACCTGTAGCGCGCCGCGTAGGCGGCAAATGCCTTGCGGGCCTTGGCGACTGCGGGCGCGTCGGTGCGCGGGTAGGCAGCGGCGACCTCGGCCAAACAGTCCTGAATGTTGTTTCCCAGCACTGTCATTGGAGATGGTCGAAGACCAAGCTCCACAGCATCTTTCAAGGCAGCTTCAAAAATTTTCTTCTCATCAGCAATCGTATAAGTTTTTGGTTTAATACGAGAGGTCATTTCAGTCCGTTTCTAGCTGTAGTTTGTCCTACTTCCATTCTACCGGGGTCAACGGTTCAACCTGGTCTGTTGAATCGGCGAACCGTTCTCTAGAGAACGCCAGCGCGGTCGCGGCCAGGGCAATGACACCGGGCGGGCATGTTCGCCGCTCTGCGGGGCGTACAGGCGGGTCTACGGCTATCCCAGCGGGTCACGCCCAGACCAGCGGGCGGTGTGTTGAGCGCGGTTGGGCGATTCAATCTGGCAGATTGAACGGATGACTACCTGCGCCTGCGGATTGATCGATGCTGATACTTGGGCCGCGATAGCCCAGTGGGTGACTGTGGTCATCGCTGGCGGTGCGGCATGGTTCGCATACCGCCAAGTTGGCGAAGCTCGCAAGACACGCGAAGAGGTGGCGCAACCCAACGTCGTCATTTTCGCAGACTTCAACCGAGTCAAGCCGCAGTTTGTTGACTTGGTAATCAAAAACTTTGGACAAACGCCGGCCTACGACATCATTCCCGACGTCGAACCGCTAGAGCGTACATCTGAAACTGGTGCAAGCGAGGGAATCGGCACGGTGTACCTGCCTTCGAAAATCGTTGTGCTTGCACCCGGTCAGGAATGGCGCACTGTATGGGATTCCGTCGTTAGCCGGTCAGAATACGAGTTCGTTCGTAATCTTTTACCGCAGGTAGGGTTACGTGAGCTAAAGGACACCGCGATCGGATCAGGGCAAGTCACCTACAAGGACAGCAACGGCAAGGCGTTCAAGAATCCGGTTCGTTTGGATTTCAGCATGTTTCACAACGCGATCCGCATTAAAGAATGATATGGGCGGTTACTCTGCCGGTGCTTGAACCTTGCCGTCACAGCCGCCAGGCGGTGCAGGCGGTGGCGTAGGGCTACCGTCGTCAATGACGCACGTGTAACTGATCGGCGCAAAGTTACCGGCGGTGAAAACCTGATGCCAGTACGAACCGTCAGGGTATCTTTCGCCATCGCAGTACCCGAACACAAAACCACCGTTACCGCCGGGGCAGTTCTGCACATTGACGTTGGGTACGTGCGGGTCAAACGGCGACGGCGCAGGGTCAGCGTGTGCAGTAGGCGCAAACGCGAAGGCACACAACAACATTGAGCTAGCTAGTAGGCGCATCATGTAATCCTATCTTTTTGAGGTAGTTCAGGAAAGACTGAATCTCCGCCGGTGCCAGGTAGACGCTGTTCGTTTTCTCTAGGCCGTTGTGTGCGTAAAGTTCAACCTGGTAACCGTCATGCGTGACGTACAGGCCGTCACCTAGATACGTTGGCGTAGTCATTCTGTCGCCACCTTGTCTAGATATGCCTCAATTTCTGCGGCGTCAACTTTTACCAAGCGACCGACCTTGTAGCCCTTGAGCTTTCCGTCAGCGATGAACTGTCGGATTGTGTTGGGCGAGACGTTCAGGCGTTCGGCTGCCTTGGTTGTCGAGATTAGTTGCCGTCTAGGCATCGTATCTATCCCTCTGTTGCGGTTGACAATTGAATAGCCAACGCACTTACGAGGGATGACCTTTACCTCTGGCATTTTGTTCGTGACTTGAATACTTGCGAACAGTATTCGGCGCTCACGTAGGGCCGAATGTCGCGGGCTAAGCGACATCACCGATATTACCGATCTGCGCGAGACATTACCGGCCAGTGTGACCTACGCCACTTGAGTAATTTCTAGTCAATTGCGCTAACTGCGCGAACCGCCAGGGCGGTGGTGTGGGGCCGTGTCCAGCAAACAGTTTCGGCCCTGACCACGGCCAACCGGATAGGTAGCGCATAGGTAGGCCGATTTTGCCGACCGCGGTAGCAAGCTTGAAAAACCGCTCCGACCTGGTACGGAGGTCATTCTAGCTAAAGTGCCCCCGGCAGGATTCGAACCTGCGGCCTTCTGCTCCGGAGGCAGACGCTCTATCCCCTGAGCTACGGGGGCGCACGTACCACGGGCGCCATGTGGGCTTTGACAGACTAACGCATCGCGACGTATGCCAAAGAACCGGACGGATTCGGGTCCTGACCACGGAAGACCCTAGGATGGGGCACCGTGACCCCCGCCGATCTGGCCGAATTGCTCAAGACCACCGCCGCCGCGGTGCTGGCCGAGCACGACCTGGACCCCGCCGCACTGCCCGCGGCGGTCACCGTCGAGCGGCCCCGAAACCCCGAGCACGGCGACTACGCCACCAACCTGGCCCTTCAGCTGGGCAAGAAGGTCGGCGTCAACCCCCGCGAGCTGGCCGGCTGGCTGGCCGCCGCGCTGGCCGAGGCCGACGGGATCGCCTCGGCCGAGACCGCGGGCCCCGGCTTCGTCAACATCCGCCTGGACGCCTCGGCGCAAGGCACCATCGTGGCCAACATCGTGGACACCGGTGCAAACTACGGCCACTCCCACGAGTTCGACGGGCTCAACGTCAACCTGGAGTTCGTCTCGGCCAACCCCACCGGCCCCATCCATATCGGCGGCACCCGTTGGGCTGCCGTCGGTGACGCCTTGGGCCGGTTGCTGTCCACCCAGGGCGCCGCGGTCACCCGCGAGTACTACTTCAACGACCACGGCGCCCAGATCGACCGGTTCGCCAACTCGTTGATCGCCGCCGCCAAGGGCGAGCCGGCCCCCGAGGACGGCTACGCCGGGGCCTACATCACCGACATCGCGGCACAGATCCAGGCGAAGGTTCCCGACGCCCTGAACGGCCCCGACGCGCAGGAGACGTTCCGCTCGATCGGTGTGGACCTGATGTTCACCCACATCAAAGAGTCGCTGCACGAGTTCGGCACCGACTTCGACGTCTACACCCACGAAGACTCGATGCACACCTCCGGCCGCGTCGAGCAGGCCATCGAGCGGCTGCGCGCCAACGGCAACATCTACGAAAAGGACGGCGCCACCTGGCTGCGCACCAGCGCCTACGGCGATGACAAGGACCGTGTCGTGATCAAGAGCGACGGCAAGCCCGCCTACATCGCCGGCGACCTGGCCTACTACCTGGACAAGCGCGAGCGCGGCTTCAACCTGTGCATCTACATGCTCGGCGCCGACCACCACGGCTACATCGCCCGGCTCAAGGCCGCCGCCGCCGCCTTCGGCGACGACCCGGCAGGAGTCGAGGTGCTGATCGGCCAGATGGTCAACCTGGTGCGCGACGGTCAGCCGGTCAAGATGAGCAAGCGCGCCGGCACCGTGATCACCCTCGACGACCTGGTCGAGGCCATCGGCGTGGACGCCGCCCGCTATAGTCTGATCCGCTCCTCGGTGGACAGCCCGATCGACATCGACCTGGCGCTGTGGTCCTCGGCCAGTAACGAAAACCCGGTCTACTACGTGCAATACGCCCACGCCCGACTCTCGGCGCTGGCCCGCAACGCCGCCGAACTCGGCATGACCGCCGACACCGCCAACCTCGGGCTGCTCAGCCATGAGAAAGAGGGCGCGCTGATCCGCAGCCTGGGCGAGTTCCCCCGGGTGCTCAAAACCGCTGCGGCACTGAGGGAACCGCACCGGGTCTGCCGGTATCTGGAAGACCTCGCCGGTGACTACCACCGGTTCTACGACAGCTGCCGGGTGCTGCCGCAGGGCGACGAGCAGCCGAGCGATCTGCACACCGCGCGGTTGGCGTTGTGTCAGGCCGCCCGCCAGGTCGTCGCCAACGGCCTGGGCATCCTGGGCGTGAGCGCACCGGAGCGGATGTGAACGTCCACCCCGCCGGGCCACGCCACGCCGAGGAGATCCACCACGACGGTCTGCCGCCGAGGCCGCAAACCCCGCAGCAGCTGCTGGAACTGGCGCCGAATGTGTGGCCGCGCAACGCTGTTCGCGGCGACGACGGCCAAGTGAGCATCGCCGGAGTGAAGGTCACCGACCTAGCCGAGCAGTACGGCACCCCGCTGTTCGTCATCGACGAGGACGACTTCCGTAGCCGCTGCCGCGAGATCGCCGAGGCGTTCGGCGGCGGCGACAACGTGCACTACGCCGCCAAGGCCTTCCTGTGCAGTGAGATCGCTCGCTGGATCGACCAGGAGGGCCTGAGCTTGGATGTGGCGACCGGGGGCGAGTTGGCCGTCGCCCTGCACGCCGGCTTCCCCGCCCAGCGGATCACGTTGCACGGCAACAACAAATCGGTCGCCGAACTCACAACCGCGGTCAAGGCCGGTGTGGGCCACATCGTGCTCGACTCGCTGATCGAGATCGAACGCCTTGAAGCGGTGGCGGCTGAGGCCGGTGTCACCCAAGATGTGCTGGTTCGGGTCACCGTCGGCGTGGAGGCCCACACCCACGAATTCATCTCCACCGCACACGAAGATCAGAAGTTCGGCCTGTCGCTGGCCAGCGGTGCGGCGATGGAGGCCATCAGAAAGGTCTTCGCCACCGGGCACCTGCGGCTGGTCGGCCTGCACAGCCACATCGGGTCGCAGATCTTCGACGTGGCCGGCTTCGAGCTGGCCGCCCACCGGGTCATCGGCCTGCTGCGTGAGGTGGTCACCGAGTTCGGCGTCGACAAGACCGCCCAGCTGTCGGTCATCGACCTGGGCGGGGGACTGGGCATTTCCTATCTGCCGCAGGACGACCCGCCGCCGATGGCCGAATTGGCCGCCAAACTCACCGCGATCGTGCGCGAGGAGTCGGCCGCGGTGGGTCTGCCCACCCCGCGGCTGGTCGTCGAGCCCGGCCGCGCCATCGCCGGGCCGGGCACGGTCACGCTCTATGAGGTCGGCACCGTCAAGGACGTCGACGTCAGCGCCACCGCGCATCGCCGCTACGTCAGCGTCGACGGCGGCATGAGCGACAACATCCGCCCCGCGCTCTATGACGCGCACTACGACGCGCGGTTGGTTTCGCGGACCGGAAACGCCGGCCCGGTACCGGCGCGCATCGTCGGCAAGCACTGCGAGACCGGCGACATCATCGTCCGCGACACCTGGGTACCCGAAGACCTGGTTCCCGGTGATCTGATCGCCGTGGCCGCCACCGGCGCCTACTGCTACTCGATGTCGAGCCGCTACAACCTGCTCACCCGTCCCGCGGTGGTGGCGGTGCGCGACGGGAAGGCTCGCCTTATGCTGCGCCGGGAAACCGTCGATGACCTGATCAGCCTGGAGGTGAGGTAAGCGTGTCCGAATCCGCGAGTCCGGTGGGCGTCGCAGTCCTCGGATTGGGCAACGTCGGCAGTGAAGTCGTCCGCATCATCGAGGCCAGCGCTGATGACCTGGCGGCCCGGATCGGTGCTCCGCTGGTGCTGCGCGGCATCGGCGTGCGCCGGGTGGCGGCTGACCGCGGCGTGCCGGTCGAGTTGCTCACCGACGACATCGACAGCCTGGTATCGCGCAGCGACGTCGACATCGTCGTGGAGTTGATGGGCCCCGTCGAGCCCGCCCGTAAGGCGATTCTGGGGGCGATCACGCACGGCAAGTCCGTCGTCACCGCCAACAAGGCGTTGCTGTCCCGGTCCACCGGTGCGTTGGCCGAGGCCGCCGAGACCGCGCGGGTGGACATGTACTTCGAGGCCAGCGTCGCCGGCGCGATCCCGGTGATCCGGCCGCTAACCCAGTCACTGGCCGGGGACACCGTGCTGCGGGTGGCCGGCATCGTCAACGGCACCACCAACTACATCCTGTCCGAAATGGACTCCACCGGCGCCGACTATGCCAGCGCGCTGGCCGACGCGAGCGCGCTGGGCTACGCCGAGGCCGACCCCACCGCCGACGTGGAGGGCTACGACGCCGCCGCCAAGGCGGCGATCCTGGCGTCGATCGCCTTCCACACCCGGGTGACCGCCGACGACGTCCACCGCGAGGGCATCACCAACATCACCCCGGAGGATTTCATCGCGGCACGCGCGTTGGGGTGCACGATCAAACTGCTGGCCATCTGTGAACGCATCACCACCCGCGATGGCCAACAGCGGGTTTCGGCCCGGGTCTACCCGGCACTGGTGCCGCTGGAGCACCCGCTGGCCACCGTCAACGGCGCATTCAACGCCGTGGTGGTCGAGGCGGAGGCGGCCGGCCGGTTGATGTTCTACGGGCAGGGCGCCGGCGGCGCGCCGACCGCCTCGGCGGTCATGGGTGATCTGGTGATGGCCGCCCGCAACCGGGTGCAGGGTGGCCGCGGGCCGCGCGAGTCCAAGTACGCCCAACTGGCCATCGCACCGATCGGCGACGTCCAGACCCGCTACTACGTGAGCATGGACGTCACCGACAAGCCGGGTGTGTTGTCCACCGTGGCAGCCGAATTCGCCGCCCACGAGGTCAGCATCGCCGAGGTGCGCCAGGAAGGCGTGACCGACGAAGAGGGCCAACTGATCGGTGCCCGGATCGTGGTGGTCACCCACCGGGCCGCCGAATCTGCGCTGTCGGAGACCGTTGCGGCGCTGGCCGAACTGGATGCGGTCCAGCAGGTCGCCAGCGTGCTACGACTGGAAGGAACAGACCAGTGAGCGCCACCCGGACACCGATCCATCAACCGTGGCCGGGCCTGATCGGCGCCTACCGCGATCGGCTTCCCATCGGCGACGACTGGACACCGATCACCTTGCACGAGGGCGGTACCCCGCTGATCCACGCCAAGCGGATCTCCGAACAGACCGGCTGCACCGTCCACCTGAAGGTGGAGGGGCTCAACCCGACCGGTTCGTTCAAGGACCGCGGCATGACGATGGCCGTCACCGACGCGGTCGCCCGCGGTCAAGAAGTGGTGCTGTGCGCCTCGACCGGCAACACCTCGGCCTCGGCGGCGGCCTACGCCGCGCGGGCCGGGATCACCTGCGCGGTGCTGATCCCGCAGGGCAAGATCGCGATGGGCAAGCTGGCGCAGGCGGTCATGCACGGCGCCAAGATCATCCAGATCGACGGCAACTTCGACGACTGCCTGGAGCTGGCCCGCAAGATGGCCACCGACTTCCCGACCATCTCCCTGGTGAACTCGGTGAACCCGGTGCGCATCGAAGGCCAGAAGACCGCGGCGTTCGAGATCGTCGACGCGCTGGGCACCGCCCCCGACATCCACTCGCTGCCGGTCGGCAACGCCGGCAACATCACCGCGTACTGGAAGGGCTATCGCGAGTACTTCGCCGACGGTCTGACCGAGACGCTGCCGAAGATGCTGGGCACCCAGGCCGCCGGGGCGGCGCCGCTGGTGCGCGGTGAGCCGGTCAAGAACCCGGAGACCATCGCCACCGCGATCCGCATCGGGTCGCCGGCCTCCTGGACGCAGGCCGTCGAAGCGCAGGTGGATTCGGGTGGGCGGTTCCTGGCCGCCACCGACGACGAGATTCTGGCTGCTTACCACCTGGTGGCGGAGTCCGAGGGCGTGTTCGTCGAGCCGGCCTCGGCAGCCAGCATCGCGGGGCTGCTCAAGTCAGTCGAAGACGGCTGGGTGCCACGCGGTTCGACCGTCGTATGCACCGTGACCGGAAACGGGCTCAAGGACCCCGACACCGCGCTGAGGGATCTGCCCGAGGTCACCGCTGTTCCCGTCGACGCGGCCACGGTGGCCGCCGAATTGGGGCTGGCCTAGTGGTCCACTTGTTGCCGACCGGGTTGACGGCTAGCGTCGCGGTGGCGGCGTCGAGCGCCAACCTGGGCCCCGGCTTCGACAGCCTCGGCCTGGCGCTGGGCCTCTACGACGAAATCATCGTCGAGACGGTCGACTCCGGGCTGGTGGTGCAGGTCGAGGGGGAGGGCGCCGGCCAGGTCCCGCTGACGTCGGATCACCTTGTGGTCCAAAGTATCCGGCGAGGGCTCCGGGAAGTCGGCGTCGATGTTCCCGGGATGGTGGTGCGCTGCCGCAACGCCATCCCGCACCAGCGTGGACTGGGCTCGTCCGCGGCCGCGGTAGTCGGCGGCTTGGCTGCGGTCAACGGCCTTGTCGCGCAGATCGACCGGCCCCGGCTGTCCGAAGCCCAATTGATCCAGCTGGCTTCGGAGTTCGAGGGTCACCCCGACAACGCCGCCGCTGCCGTGCTGGGCGGGGCGGTGGTCTCCTGGACCGCGAGCAAGGCCGATGGCGGGGCCGACTATTCAGCGGCGCCGTTGCGGCTGCATCCCGACATCCATCTGTTCCCGGCGATACCGCAACTGCGATCCTCGACCGCGGAGACCCGCATGCTGCTGCCCGAGCAGGTCAGCCACTGCGATGCGCGCTTCAACGTCAGCCGTGCCGCGCTGCTGGTGGTGGCGCTGACCGAGCGGCCCGACCTGCTGATGGTGGCGACCGAGGATCTGCTGCACCAGCCGCAGCGCGCCGCCGCGCAGCCCGAATCGGCGCAGTACCTGCAACTGCTGCGCCGGCACGGCATCGCCGGTGTGCTCTCGGGCGCCGGGCCCGCGGTGATCGCGCTGAGCACCGCGCCCGAATTGCCCGCTGAGGTGCTTGAGGCTCCGGCGGCGCGTGGGTTCACTGTGACCGAGATGCGGGCCGGCGACGCGGTCAAATGGACTACCGGGGTCGTGGTGCCCAGTTGAGGCACACCGCGCGTCACTTCTTGCGTCCGGCTCCGAAGCGCGTTATCCTCGGTCCCGTCCCGCATTCGCGGCATCAGCACCTGACCAGACTGCGATGTCACTGGGATGCCACCAAATTCTTCTCGTAGTTGACGGTTTGCGATTTGACGCCGTCGATACGGGTATCACCGTTTAAACAGTCGACGGTGACACGCACTCGGCGATTCCGCTGGATGCACCCAACCCCTCGCGTGACAAAACCGACGAGGGAAGAAAGGAAATCCGTGACCGAAACGGACCTCTTCACGGCTGAAGGCAGCACCGCACAGGATGCGCCGTCGACCCCCCCGAGCACTCCCGAGACCCCGAGCCAGAGCGCTCCGGAGGCCTCCAGTGCCGGCGGCGACGTGACCGCGGCGTCCGACGCGCAAGCCTCCTCGGCCCCTGCCGCCGCCGAGTCGACCTCCGCTGCGGCACCGGACAACGGTGCCGCGACAGCCAAACCGGAGTTGTCGGCGATGGTTTTGCCCGAGTTGCGGGCGCTGGCCAATCGCGTCGGCGTCAAAGGCGCCTCAGGGATGCGCAAGAGCGAGCTGATCGCAGCGATCCGCGAGGTCGGCGGCAGTGGTGGCAACGGCGGCAGCGCCGCGGCCCCGAACGCCGAGGCTGCAAAAACCGAGGCCCCCGCGAACGGCGCTGCCAACGGCGCCGAGCCCGGCCCGGCCGCGTCCGCCCAAACCGAGCCTGCTCAAGGCGAGTCCGCGCCGGCCAAAGCCACCGAGGGCGAGGCCACGGATGCACCGCCTCGTCGCGAACGGCGTAGCGTCCGCCGCGACAGCGGCGCACCCGCCGGCGACGGCGGCGAGCAGGACAAGGGCGAGGCCCGCAAGCAGGACAAACAGGACAAGCCCGAAGAGAAGGCCGAGCAGTCCGGCGGCCGCCGCGAAGGCGGCAAGTCCGAGGAATCGGCTCAGGCCAAGGGCAGCGAACAAGGCGGGGACCAGAACCGGGGCCAGCAGGGCGGCCAGCAGAGCTCCGACGACGACGACGGGCGCGGGGGCCGGCGCGGCCGGCGCTTCCGGGACCGGCGCCGCCGTGGCGAACGGGGCGGTGAGGGCGGAGACGCCGAACTGCGCGACGACGACGTCGTGCAGCCGGTCGCCGGCATCCTCGACGTGCTGGACAACTACGCGTTCGTGCGGACCTCCGGCTACCTGGCCGGTCCCAACGACGTCTACGTGTCGATGAACATGGTTCGCAAGAACGGGCTGCGCCGCGGCGACGCGGTGACCGGCGCTGTGCGGGTGCCCCGCGACGGCGAGCAGCCCAACCAGCGGCAGAAGTTCAACCCGCTGGTGCGGCTGGACTCCGTCAACGGCGGGCCCGTCGAGGACGCCAAGAACCGTCCCGACTTCAACAAGCTGACCCCGCTGTACCCCAACCAGCGGCTGCGGCTGGAGACCTCGGGCGACAAGCTGACCACCCGGATCATCGACCTGATCATGCCGATCGGCAAGGGCCAGCGGGCGCTGATCGTGTCGCCGCCCAAGGCCGGTAAGACCACGATCATGCAGGACATCGCCAACGCGATCACCCGCAACAACCCCGAATGCCACCTGATGGTGGTGCTGGTCGACGAGCGGCCCGAGGAAGTCACCGACATGCAGCGCTCGGTCAAGGGTGAGGTCATCGCCTCCACCTTCGACCGGCCGCCGTCGGATCACACTCAGGCCGCCGAGCTGGCCATCGAGCGGGCCAAGCGCCTGGTCGAGCAGGGCAAGGACGTCGTGGTGCTGCTGGACTCGATCACCCGGCTGGGGCGGGCCTACAACAACGCCTCGCCGGCGTCGGGCCGCATCCTGTCCGGTGGTGTGGACTCCACCGCGCTGTATCCGCCCAAGCGGTTCCTGGGCGCGGCCCGCAACATCGAGGACGGCGGCTCACTGACCATCATCGCCACCGCGATGGTGGAAACCGGGTCCACCGGTGACACGGTGATCTTCGAGGAGTTCAAGGGCACCGGTAACGCCGAGCTCAAGCTGGACCGCAAGATCGCCGAGCGCCGGGTCTTCCCGGCCGTCGACGTCAACCCGTCGGGCACCCGCAAGGACGAGCTGCTGCTCTCGCCGGACGAGTTCGCGATCGTGCACAAGCTGCGGCGCCTGCTCTCGGGGCTGGATTCGCACCAGGCCATCGACCTGTTGATGAGCCAGCTGCGTAAGACCAAGAACAACTACGAGTTCCTGGTCCAGGTCTCCAAAACCACGCCGGGAATGGACAACGACTGATCGGCCCGGTGGTTCAGCGAGGCTCGACGGAGGAGAGCCGAAGCTGGGACCGCCGAATGAACCCGGTGGTTCAGCGAGGCTCGACGGAGGAGAGCCGAAGCTGGGACCGCCGAATGAACCCGTTTTTTGGGAGCGACAGCGTAGCTGGCATACTCGAACACCTCAGGTTCCGGTTCACGTCCAGCCCACAGGCGGGCGACCCGGCGACCCACGATCGAAGAGGACATCATGAAAACTGGCATTCACCCCGCCTACGGCGAGACCACCGTGGTCTGCGGTTGTGGCAACAGCTTCACCACCCGCAGCACCAAGGAGAGCGGCCACATCGTGGTCGAGGTCTGCTCGCAGTGCCACCCGTTCTACACCGGTAAGCAGAAGATCCTCGACAGCGGCGGCCGGGTCGCCCGCTTCGAGAAGCGCTACGGCAAGCGCAAGTCCGGCGCCGCAGCCGACGCAGCCGAAGCCGCCGACAAGTAGCGTCCTCACCGACGCCCGGAACGTGTCCGCACGTCACCCGGGCGTCGGCTTGCGTTCGGGGATGGAGGTGAGATGACCCACAGCATGCAGACGATCGAGGCTCTGCTGGCCGAACACGCCGCGCTGGAAACTCAACTCTCCGATCCTGAACTGCACAACAATCCGGTCGAGGCCCGCCGAGTCGGACGCCGCTTCGCCCAGTTGGCGCCCATCGTCGCCACCCACCGCAAGCTCGAGTCCGCCCGCGGTGACCTGGAGGCCGCCCGGGAGCTTGCCGCCGACGACGCGTCCTTCGCCGCGGAGGTGCCCGAACTGGAGGCCCGCGTCGCCGAACTGGACGGCGCGCTCACCGACATGCTCGCGCCCCGCGACCCGCATGATGCCGACGACATCGTGCTTGAGGTCAAATCCGGTGAGGGCGGTGAGGAGTCTGCGCTGTTCGCCGCCGACCTGGCCCGGATGTACATCCGCTACGCCGAACGGCACGGCTGGTCGGTGACGGTGCTCGACGAGACCACCTCGGACCTCGGCGGCTACAAGGACGCGACGATCACCATCGCCAGCAAAGGCGACAGCGCCGACGGCGTCTGGTCGAAGATGAAGTTCGAGGGTGGGGTCCACCGCGTACAGCGGGTCCCGGTGACCGAATCGCAGGGTCGGGTGCACACCTCCGCCGCCGGCGTGCTCGTCTACCCCGAGCCGGAAGAGGTCGCCGAGGTACAGATCGACGAATCGGACCTGCGCATCGACGTCTACCGGTCCTCGGGCAAAGGCGGCCAGGGCGTCAACACCACCGACTCCGCGGTGCGCATCACCCACCTGCCGACCGGGATCGTGGTCACCTGCCAGAACGAGCGGTCCCAGCTGCAGAACAAGGCCCGTGCGCTGCAGGTCCTGGCGGCCCGGCTGCAGGCCGTCGCCGAGGAGCAGGCGCAGGCCGACGCCTCCGCCGATCGCGCCAGCCAGATCCGCACCGTGGACCGCAGCGAGCGCATCCGCACCTACAACTTCCCGGAGAACCGGATCACCGACCACCGCATCGGTTACAAGGCGCACAACCTCGACCAGGTCCTCGACGGAGACCTCGACGCGATGTTCGATGCGCTGGCCGCTGCCGACAAGGAATCCCGGTTGCAGGGGACCGCGTAGCCACCGGCGACGATGCAGTGGGGGTGCCCCCAGGCGCGCAGCGCCGAGGGGGACGAAGCGATGAGGAGGAGGCGGACCATCAAGCACAGCAGACTCCGGGACGCGATCGACTCCGCCACAGCGGTCTTCGCCGATGCCGGAATCGACTCGGCCCGATACGACGCCGAAGAACTCGCCGCGCATGCCGCCGGCACCGAACGTGGCCGGCTGGCGCTGCTGGACCCGCCCGGCGACGTCTTCTTCGGGCGCTACCGGGAATTGGTCGCCGCGCGCCGATCCCGGGTCCCGCTGCAGCATCTGATCGGGACCGCGCCGTTCGGTCCGGCGACGCTCCACGTCGGTCCGGGAGTGTTCGTCCCGCGACCGGAGACCGAGGCGATGCTGGATTGGGCCCTCAGGCAACAGCTTCCCGGTGCTGCGGTGATCGTCGACGCCTGCACCGGCTCCGGTGCCCTGGCGCTCGCGATGGCCCAGCGTCTTCCCGGCGCCCGGGTGCTCGCCGTGGACGACTCCGAAACCGCACTGCGCTATGCGCACCGCAACTGCGCGGCCACGGCGGTGGAATTGATCTGTGCCGATGTCACCGCGCCCGGCCTGCTGTCGGAGCTGGACGGACGAGTCGACCTGATGGTCAGCAATCCGCCCTACATCCCCGACGGCGCAGAGCTGGACCCCGAAGTGGCCCAGCATGATCCGGCGCATGCACTGTTCGGCGGCCCGGACGGCATGTCGGTGATCACCCCGCTGGCGGCCCTGGCCGCACGCCTGCTGCGTCCCGGCGGCCTGTTCGCCGTCGAACATGACGACACCACCGCGGCGGCCACGGTCCAAACCGTGCGCGACACTGGATCTTTCGAAGATGTGGTGTCTCGACCGGACCTGGCCGGCCGGCCCCGGTTCGTGACAGCGGTCAGGAACGATCAACCATGAGACAGTTTTTCGACTGCGCCGATGCCGACCAGCGCGCGGCCGGGATCGCGGCGGCGATCGATGCGGTACGCGGCGGCCGATTGGCGGTGCTGCCCACCGACACCGTCTACGGCCTCGGCGCCGATGCGTTCAATGCCGCCGGGGTGGCCGCGCTGCTGGCAGCCAAAAGACGTGGCCGCGACATGCCGGTGGGCGTGCTGGTCGGGTCGTGGAACTCCATCGACGGGCTGGCCCTGGTGGTACCCGATGCCGCTCGTCAGCTGATCCGGGCGTGCTGGCCGGGTGCCCTCAGCATCATCGTCACTCAGGCGCCGTCGCTGCAGTGGGACCTCGGCGAAGCTCGCGGCACGGTCATGGTGCGCATGCCGCTGCACCCGGTGGCCCTCGAGGTACTCAAAGCCGTGGGCCCGATGGCCGTGTCGAGCGCCAACGTCTCCGGAGGCGCCCCGGCCGTCGACGCCGCAGAGGCGCGCCGCCAACTCGGCGAGGCCGTCGACGTCTACCTCGACGCGGGCCCGGCCGAACAGGGGAAGGCCTCGACGATCGTCGATCTGACCGGACCCGCGCCCCGCATCGTCCGGACCGGGCCGGTCTCGGCCGAGCAGATCGGTGCGGTGCTGGGCCTGGACGCGGCCACGCTGACGGGGGCGCCGTGACCAGCCTGCTCGCGCTTGCCGACCGTGGCGCCGGTGTGCCGCTGCGGGAGCTCGCGCTGGTCGGGTTGACCGCCGCGATCATCACCTATTTCAGCACCGGGCCCGTCCGTTGGCTGGCCACCCGACTCGGTGCGGTCGCCTACCCGCGGGAGCGCGACGTGCACGTGCAGCCGACCCCGCGGATGGGCGGGCTGGCGATGTATGTCGGCATCGTCGCCGCGATCTTTTTGGCATCGCAGTTGCCCGCGCTCACCCGCGGCTTCGTCTACTCCACCGGCATGCCGGCGGTGGTGCTGGCCGGCGGGGTGATCATGGGCATCGGCCTGCTCGACGACAAGTGGGGCCTGGATGCGCTGACCAAGTTCGCCGGCCAGATCACCGCGGCCAGCGTTCTGGTCACGATGGGCGTCGCCTGGAGCGTGCTCTACATCCCGATCGGCGGGGTCGGCACCGTGGTGCTCGACCAGGTGTCGTCGATCCTGCTCACCCTGGCGCTGACGGTGTCGGTGGTCAACGCGATGAACTTCGTTGACGGACTCGACGGACTGGCGGCCGGGCTGGGCCTGATCACGGCACTGGCGATCTGCATGTTCTCCGTCGGCCTGCTCTCCGATCACGGGGGCGACGTGCTGTTCTACCCGCCGGCGCTGATCTCGGTGGTGCTCGCCGGGGCGTGCCTGGGCTTCCTGCCGCACAACTTCCATCCCGCCAAGATCTTCATGGGCGATTCCGGATCGATGTTGATCGGGCTGATGCTGGCCGCCGCCTCCACGACCGCGGCGGGCCCGATCTCGCAGAGCGCGTACGGCGCCCGCGACGTCTTTGCCCTGCTCTCGCCCTTCCTGCTGGTGGCGGCCGTGGTGTGCGTGCCCGCACTGGACATGCTGCTGGCGATCATCCGGCGCACCCGGGCCGGCCGCAGCCCGTTCAGCCCCGACAAGATGCACCTGCACCACCGGCTGTTGCAGATCGGCCACTCGCATCGCCGGGTGGTGTTGCTGATCTATCTGTGGGTGGCGATCGTCGCGTTCGGCACCGCCGGCACCATCTTCTTCGATCCGCGCTATACCGGGGCGGTGATGCTGGGGGCGATGCTCGTCGCGATCGTCGTTACGCTGATCCCGCTGCTGCGGCGGGAGAACGGCCTGGAAGACAGCCCCTACGACGCGCGGTAGTAGCACCGTCTAGGATGGTGCTGTAGGTGGTTCCGCAACGCGATCGGGTATCCGATACGCTCGGCGGGCAACTTCACGACAGTGACACAGCGCAATTCAAGATTGGGGTGAGGCGGTGACGACACCAGCGCAGGATGCGCCGTTGGTGTTGCCGTCGGTGGTATTCCAACCGATTCGGCTGCTGCTGATCTGTATCGCGTTGACCGGTGTTGCGATCGCCGTGGCCGCTCAATTCGGTCGCCCGCTGTTCGGCGTGTTTTTCGGGCTGGGCCTGGCGCTCGGGTTGGGCAATGCGCTGCTGATCCGCCGGTCCGCGCTGAGAATCACCGCCCAGGACCACCCGCTGAAGAAGAAGATGGCGCTGAATTCGGCGTCCCGCCTGCTGGTCATCAGCGCCATCGGCCTGGCGATCGCCTACCAGTTCCGGCCCGAGGGACTCGGTGCGCTGTTCGGGTTGGCGCTGTTCGAGGTGGTGCTGGTGCTGACGAGCATGCTGCCAGTGGTAAAAAAGCTCCGCGCGCAAGCGTCAGAGTCCGGCGCTGAAGGGACGGAAAATGACTGAGTCGATCCTGGCTGAGGGTGGCATCGAGGTCGGCCACCACGAGACCGCGGTATGGCCGCTGGTCGGTGAGGTCAACATCGACACCATCACCTCCACCGCGATCGCCGCGGCGATCGTGATCGCCCTGGCGCTGTTCCTGCGCGCCAAGGTCACCTCGACCGGGGTTCCCGGCGGCGTGCAGCTGTTCTTCGAGGCGATCACCATCCAGATGCGCAACCAGATCGAGGGCGCCATCGGGATGCGGATCGCGCCGTTCGTGCTGCCGCTGGCAGTCACCATTTTCGTCTTCATCCTCACCTGCAACTGGCTGTCCGTGCTGCCGGTGCAGTACTCCAAAGACGGCGAAGTCCACGAATTGCTCAGCTCCGCTGCGGCCGACATCAACTTCGTCCTGGCGCTCGCGCTGCTGGTCTTCGTCGGTTATCACCTGGCCGGGTTCTGGCGTCGCGGCCTGGTGGGCCACCCGCTGCGGGTGCTCAAGGGCCACGTGGCGATCCTGGCGCCGATCAACCTGGTCGAGGAGATCGCCAAGCCGGTCTCGCTCTCCCTTCGTCTGTTCGGCAACATCTTCGCCGGCGGCATCCTGGTCAGCCTGATCGCGTTGCTGGGGCCCGTTTACATGGTGGCGCCGAACGCGATCTGGAAGTCCTTCGACCTGTTCGTCGGACTGATCCAGGCGTTCATCTTCGCGCTGCTGACCATCCTGTACTTCAGTCAGGCCATGGAGCTCGAAGAAGACCACCACTAGTACGACCTGCACGACCACATCAGACCTGGTAGAGCCCTACCAGCTAAGCAAGGAGGATAGAAATGGCAGATCCCAATCTGATCGGACTCGGTGCCCTCATCGGCGGCGGTCTCATCATGGGCGGTGGCGCCATCGGCGCCGGTATCGGTGACGGTATCGCCGGTAACGCGTTGATCGCCGGTATCGCTCGGCAGCCCGAGGCCCAGGGTCGGCTGTTCACGCCGTTCTTCATCACCGTTGGTCTGGTTGAGGCGGCCTACTTCATCAACCTGGCCTTCATGGCGTTGTTCGTCTTCGCGACCCCGATCGCCGCGCAGCAGTAACGCACGAGATGGGTGACATGAGCGTTGTCGTGCTGGCCGTGAGCCAGGCGGCTGAGGAAGGCTCGAAGAAGAGCTTCCTTCTCCCCGACGGCACCTTCTTCGTCGTGCTCGCGATCTTCCTGATCGTGCTCGCCGTGATCAGCACCTTCGTGGTGCCGCCGATCATGAAGGTGCTGCGAGAGCGCGAGAACATGGTCACCAAGACTCTCGCCGACAGCAGGCAGGCGGCCGAGCAGGCCGCGGCCGCCGAGGCCGACTACGAGCAGCAGATGGCGGCGGCTCGGGTGGAGGCCTCGGCGGTGCGTGACGAGGCACGGGCCCAGGGCCGGGCGGTCTTGGACGACATGCGCGGGCGAGCGGACACTGAAGTGGCCGCCACCCTGCAGAGTGCTGACGAACAGCTCAAGCGGGACGGCGAGGCCATGGCGGCGGAATTGCGTGCCAAAGCCGAGGACCTGTCGGCGACCCTGGCGGGCCGGATTCTCGGCGTGGACGTATCGACGGTAGGACGGTAGCTGGCAATGGACGGCATTTTCCTCGGACAGCTCGTCGGTTTCGGGCTGATCGTCTTCCTGCTGGTGCGTTTCGTCGTGCCGCCGGTGCGCAGACTGATGGCGGCCCAGCAGGAGTCGGTGCGCCAGCAGCTGGCAGAGGCGGCGGCCGCGGCCGAGCGGCTGGCCACCGCCGACCAAGCCCACGCCGACGCGGTGGCACGGGCGAAGACGGAGGCACAGCGGGTCACCGAGGAAGCCCACGCCGACGCCGAACGCATCGGTGCGCAGTTGCGCACCCAGGCCGACGCCGAGGTGGAACGCATCAAGGTGCAGGGCGCCGCCCAGGTGCAACTGCTGCGTGCGCAGCTCGTTCGTGAGCTTCGTGCCGACCTCGGTGACGAATCCGTGCGTCGGGCCGGCGAAATGGTGCGTGATCACGTCAGCGACCCGGGACGGCAGTCGGCGACGGTGGATCGGTTCCTCGACGAACTCGACGCCATGGCTCCCAAGTCGGTCGAGGTGGAATCGCCCATCCTGGCCCGGTTGCGTTCGGCCAGCCGGGAGGCGCTCAACGGCCTGCTGGACAAGTTCGGTGAGGTGGCCGGCGATCTCGATGAGCAGGGGCTGACCACGCTGGCCGGTGACCTCACCGCGGTCGCCGAGGTGTTGGAGCGCGAGACGGTGGTGACTCGACACCTGACCGTTCCGACCGAAGACGCCGCCCCGAAGGAGCGCCTGGCGCAGCGGTTGTTCGCCGACAAGATCGGCGCCCCGGCGCTGACATTGGTGACCGACGCCGCGTCGGCCCGGTGGTCCAACGGTGCCGACCTGGTCGCCGCCGTCGAACACGTCGCCCGCCAGGCACTGCTGCTGTCTGCCGAGCGCGCGGGCAAGGTCGATGAGGTGGAGGACCAGCTGTTCCGGTTCTCCCGCATCCTCGACGCCCAACCCCGGCTGGACACCCTGCTCAGCGACACCGCGATGCCGGCGGCCGGCCGGGCCGGGCTGCTGCGCAACGTCATCGGAAACGCCGGCGGTACCAATGCGATCACGACGGCGCTGCTGGAGCAGACGGTCCGGTTGCTGCGCGGTCAATCCGCGCATCAGGCGGTGACCGACCTGGCCCAGCTCGCCGTGGCACGCCGCGGTGAGGTGGTGGCGCACGTCGGCGCGGCCGCCGAACTCAGCGACGCCCAGCGCACCCGGCTGAACACCGTGCTGAGCCGGATCTACAGCCACCCGGTGCGGGTGCAGGTCGGCATCGACCCGGCACTGCTGGGCGGGTTGACGATCTCGGTCGGCGACGAGGTGATCGACGGGACGCTGTCCTCGCGCCTGGCCGCTGCGAAGACGCACTTGCCCGACTGACCAAGACCTACCCGGTCCCAGAGCCCACAACCCAATTTCGAAGGCAGGAAGACGAAAAGCCATGGCAGAGTTGACAATCTCCTCTGACGACATTCAGGGGGCGATCGAGGAGTACGTGAGCTCCTTCAGCGCCGACACCGCGCGCGAGGAGGTCGGCACCGTCATCGACGCCGGCGACGGCATCGCACACGTCGAGGGCCTGCCTTCGGTGATGACCCAGGAACTCCTGGAGTTCCCCGGCGGGGTGCTGGGCGTGGCCCTGAACCTCGACGAGCACAACGTCGGCACGGTGATCCTGGGCAACTTCGAGAACATCGAAGAGGGCCAGCAGGTCAAGCGCACCGGTGAGGTGCTTTCGGTGCCGGTCGGCGACGGCTTCCTCGGTCGCGTGGTCAACCCGCTGGGTCAGCCGATCGACGCCCGGGGCGAGATCGAGTCCGAGACCCGGCGTCCGCTGGAGATGCAGGCGCCCTCGGTGGTGCAGCGTCAGAGCGTTAGTGAGCCGCTGCAGACCGGTATCAAGGCCGTCGACGCCATGACTCCGATCGGCCGTGGCCAGCGTCAGCTCATCATCGGCGACCGCAAGACCGGCAAGACCGCCCTGTGTGTGGACACCATCCTCAACCAGCGCCAGAACTGGGAGACCGGCGACCCCAACCAGCAGGTCCGCTGCGTATACGTCGCGATCGGCCAGAAGGGCACCACCATCGCCAGCGTGCGCCGCGCGCTGGAAGAGGGCGGCGCCATGGACTACACCACGATCGTCGCCGCCCCGGCGTCGGACTCGGCCGGCTTCAAGTGGCTGGCCCCGTACACCGGTTCGGCGATCGCCCAGCACTGGATGTACCAGGGCAAGCACGTGCTGATCGTGTTCGACGACCTGACCAAGCAGGCCGAGGCCTACCGCGCCATCTCGCTGCTGCTGCGCCGCCCGCCTGGCCGTGAGGCCTACCCCGGCGACGTGTTCTACCTGCACTCCCGGCTGCTGGAGCGCTGCGCGAAGCTCTCCGATGAGCTCGGCGGTGGTTCGCTGACCGGTCTGCCGATCATCGAGACCAAGGCCAACGACATCTCGGCCTACATCCCGACCAACGTCATCTCGATCACCGACGGCCAGTGCTTCCTGGAGAGCGACCTGTTCAACCAGGGTGTCCGGCCGGCCATCAACGTCGGTGTGTCGGTGTCCCGCGTCGGTGGCGCCGCGCAGATCAAGGCGATGAAGGAGGTGGCCGGCTCGCTGCGTCTGGACCTGTCGCAGTACCGCGAGCTGGAGGCGTTCGCCGCCTTCGCCTCCGACCTGGACGCCACCAGCAAGGCGCAGCTGGAGCGCGGTGCTCGGCTCGTCGAGCTGCTCAAGCAGCCGCAGTACGCGCCGATGCCGGTCGAGGAGCAGGTGGTCGCGGTGTTCCTGGGTACCGAGGGGCACCTGGACTCGGTGCCGGTCGAGGACGTCGCCCGGTTCGAATCCGAATTCCTCGACCACATCCGGGCCTCCGAGAGCGACATCCTGGCCGGCATCCGTGAGTCCAAGAAGCTCTCCGAGGAGGCCACCGAGCAACTGGTCGCGAGCATCGGACAGTTCAAGAAGGGCTTCGCCGCCACCGACGGCAGTTCGGTGGTGCCCGACGAACGCGTAGAAGCGCTCGACGAGGACGAGCTCGCCAAGGAAGCGGTGCAGGTCCGCAAGGCCCCGCCGGCGAAGAAGAAGTAACTCCGCCATGGCAGCCACACTTCGCGAACTACGCGGGCGAATCCGCTCCGCCGGGTCGATCAAGAAGATCACCAAGGCCCAGGAGCTGATCGCCACCTCGCGTATCGGTCGGGCGCAGGCCCGGCTCCAGACGGCGCGGCCGTACGCCGATGAGATCACTCGGATGCTCACGACGTTGGCCGCCGAGGCGGCCCTGGACCACCCGTTGTTGGTCGAGCGCGAAGAGCGCACTCGGGCGGGCGTGCTGGTGGTGTCGAGTGACCGCGGTCTGTGTGGCGGTTACAACGCCAACGTCTTCCGTCGGGCCGAGGAGCTGTTCGCGCTGCTGCGCTCGGAGGGCAAGGAGCCGGTGCTGTATGTCGTCGGCCGCAAGGCACTGGCGTACTACAGCTTCCGAAATTGGGAGATCACCGATTCGTGGGCCGGTTTCTCCGAGCAGCCGACCTACGAGAACGCCGCCGAGATCGCCTCGACCCTGGTCGATGCGTTCATGTCAGGTGTGGACGACGAGGGTGGCCACCCCGGAGCTGACGGAGTGCTCGGCGTCGATGAGCTGCACATCGTTTCCACGGACTTCCGCTCGATGTTGTCGCAGTCGGCCGAGGCGCGGCGGATCGCACCGATGCTGGTGGAGTACATCGGTGAGGAGGACACCGGTCCCCGGACTCTGTACTCCTTCGAGCCGGACGCCACCACGCTGTTCGACTCGCTGCTGCCGCGGTATCTGACCACCCGCGTGTACGCGGCGCTGCTCGACTCGGCTGCCTCCGAGCTGGCTTCGCGCCAGCGCGCGATGAAGTCGGCGACCGACAACGCCGACGACTTGATCAAGGCGTTGACGCTGGAGGCCAACCGCGAACGCCAGGCCCAGATCACCCAGGAAATCAGCGAAATCGTCGGCGGCGCCAATGCCCTCGCCGATGCCCGGTAAGCCCCCCGCTAAGCACTAGGAAGCGAAGAAGATAATGACTGTTACCGCTGACAAGACAACCGCCGGCCGCGTCGTGCGCGTAACCGGCCCCGTGGTTGACGTCGAATTTCCGCGGGGCGCGGTACCCGGGCTGTTCAACGCGCTGCACGCCGACATCGCCTTCGAGGAGCTGGCGAAGACGCTGACCCTCGAGGTCGCCCAGCACCTGGGTGACAACCTGGTGCGCTGCATCTCGATGCAGCCCACCGACGGCCTGGTGCGCGGGACCGAGGTCAGTGACACCGGCAAGGCGATCTCGGTGCCGGTTGGTCACGAGGTCAAGGGCCACGTGTTCAACGCGCTGGGTCACTGCCTGGACAAGCCGGGCTACGGCGAGGACTTCGAGCACTGGGGCATTCACCGCAAGCCGCCGGCCTTCAACGAGCTGGAACCGCGCACCGAGATGCTGGAGACCGGCCTCAAGGTCGTCGACCTGCTCACCCCGTATGTGCGTGGCGGCAAGATCGCCCTGTTCGGCGGTGCCGGCGTGGGCAAGACGGTGCTCATCCAGGAGATGATCAACCGTATCGCCCGCAACTTCGGTGGCACCTCGGTGTTCGCCGGCGTGGGGGAGCGCACCCGTGAGGGCAACGACCTGTGGGTCGAGCTCGAGGACGCCAACGTGCTCAAGGACACCGCGCTGGTGTTCGGCCAGATGGACGAGCCGCCGGGCACTCGTATGCGGGTGGCGCTGTCGGCGCTGACCATGGCCGAGTGGTTCCGCGACGAGGCCGGCCAGGACGTGCTGCTGTTCATCGACAACATCTTCCGGTTCACCCAGGCCGGCTCCGAGGTCTCGACCCTGCTGGGCCGGATGCCCTCGGCGGTGGGTTACCAGCCCACCCTGGCCGACGAGATGGGCGAGCTGCAGGAGCGGATCACCTCGACCCGCGGTCGGTCCATCACCTCGATGCAGGCCGTGTACGTGCCCGCCGACGACTACACCGACCCGGCGCCGGCGACCACCTTCGCGCACCTGGACGCCACCACCGAGCTGAGCCGTGCGGTGTTCTCCAAGGGCATTTTCCCGGCGGTGGACCCGCTGGCCTCCAGCTCGACGATCCTGGACCCGGCCATCGTCGGCGACGAGCACTACCGCGTCGCCCAGGAGGTCATCCGGATTCTGCAGCGTTACAAGGACCTGCAGGACATCATCGCGATTCTGGGTATCGACGAGCTGTCCGAGGAGGACAAGCAGCTGGTCGGGCGGGCGCGGCGGATCGAGCGGTTCCTGAGCCAGAACATGATGGCGGCCGAGCAGTTCACCGGCCAGCCGGGTTCGACGGTGCCGCTGAAGGAGACCATCGAGGCGTTCGACCGGTTGACCAAGGGCGACTTCGACCACCTGCCCGAGCAGGCGTTCTTCCTGATCGGTGGGCTCGACGACCTGGCCAAGAAGGCCGAGAGCCTGGGCGCCAAGCTGTGATGACCGTCGTCCAGCCGTGGAAGGGGGCCTGTGATGGCCGAGATTGACGTCGACATCGTCGCCGTCGACCGGAAGGTGTGGTCGGGCAAGGGGACGTTCATCTTCACCCGGACCACCGTGGGGGAGATCGGGATTTACCCGCGGCACATTCCGTTGGTCGCCCAGCTGGTCGACGACGCGATGGTGAAAGTGGAGCGCCAGGACGAAGATGACCTGCGCATCGCGATCCACGGCGGGTTCCTGACGGTCACCGAAGAAGGGGTGAGCATCCTCGCGGAGTCGGTGGACTTCGTCGAGGAGATCGACGAGGCGTCCGCGCGGCACGATGCGCAGTCCGGCGACCCCCGTGTCGCGGCCAACGGTCGTGCGCGGCTGCGCGCCCTGGGTGTCATCGATTAGCGGAGCATGAATCGATGAGCACGCCCATGATGTGCATGGTCGTGCTCGTCGCCGTGCTTTTCAGCGCCGTGGTCGCGCTGAGCTACCGGTTGTGGAAGCTGCGTCAGGGCGGCACCGCGGCGATCATGCGTGACATGCCGGCCGTCGGCGGGCACGGTTGGCGTCATGGCGTGATCCGTTATCGCGGCGGCGAGGCCGCCTTCTACCGGCTCTCAAGTGTCCGGCTGTGGCCGGACCGCAGGCTGTCCCGGCGGGGCGTGGATGTGGTGTCGCGGCGCGCTCCCCGCGGTGACGAATTCGACATCATGACCGACGAGCTCGTGGTGCTCGAGCTGTGCGACACCCACCAGGATGGCCGGGCCGGGTTCGAGATCGCGCTGGACCGCGGGGCCCGGACCGCGTTCCTGTCCTGGCTGGAGGCGCGGCCGTCGCCGCGATCCCGCCGCCACAGCTACTGAGTAGCCGAAACGGTTGGCGCCGGCTACTTTTCGGGACGATCGGTCCGATCGCCACCCGGCCGCCACAGCACATCCCCGTCGGCGTTGGCCACTCGACAGAGCACGAACATCAAGTCCGACAAGCGATTCAGGTATTTCGCCGGCAGCACCGACACGCCGGTCGGATCCGCGTCGACTGCCGCCCACGCCGACCGCTCGGCGCGGCGCACCGCCGTGCGGGCCACGTGCAGCAACGCCGAGAGCGGCGAACCGCCCGGCAGGATGAACGAGTTCAACGCCGGCAGCGGCTCGTTGTATTCGTCGCACCAGGATTCGACGCGATCGATGTAGTGCTGGGTGATGCGCAGCGGCGGATACTTGGGGTTCTCCGCCACCGGAGTGGCCAGGTCGGCACCGGTGTCGAACAGATCGTTCTGGATCTGCAGCAGCCTCGCGCTGACCGCTTCGTCAGGTGTGCCGAGCGCGATCGCCACCCCGATCGCGGCGTTGGCCTCCTCGCAGTCGGCGTAGGCCACCAGGCGGGGATCGGTCTTGGGCACCCGGGAGAAGTCGCTCAATCCGGTCGTGCCGTCGTCGCCGGTACGGGTGTAGACGCGGGTGATATGCACTGCCATGGCCCAAACCGTACCGGGCGGGTCCACCGGTGTGAGGCCGGCTCGGGTCAGCGCCGGGATTCATTCGGGACCGGCGTCGAGTCCTCACTACACTGACGCGGGTGGGTGAGCGTTTCGTGGTTACCGGCGGCAACCGGTTGTCCGGTGAGGTCGCCGTCGGCGGCGCTAAGAACAGCGTCCTGAAGCTGATGGCCGCGGCGTTGCTGGCTGAGGGCACCAGCACCATCACCAACTGCCCGGACATTCTCGACGTGCCGCTGATGGCCGAGGTGCTGCGCGGGCTGGGCGCTAACGTCGAGCTCGACGGCACCACGGTGCGCATCACCTCGCCCGACGAACCCAAATACGACGCGGACTTCGCCGCGGTGCGCCAGTTCCGGGCCTCGGTATGCGTGCTCGGCCCGCTGGTGGGCCGCTGCCTGCGCGCGAAGGTCGCACTGCCCGGCGGTGACGCGATCGGGTCTCGCCCGCTCGACATGCACCAGGCCGGCCTGCGCCAGCTGGGCGCCACCTGCAATATCGAGCACGGCTGTGTGGTCGCGCACGCAGATCGCCTGCGCGGCGCCGAGATCCAGCTGGAGTTTCCCTCGGTCGGCGCCACCGAGAACATCCTGATGGCCGCGGTGCTGGCCGAGGGCGTCACGACCATCCACAACGCCGCGCGTGAGCCCGACGTCGCCGACCTGTGCACCATGCTCAACCAGATGGGGGCGCAGATCGAAGGCGCGGGCTCACCGACGCTGAAGATCACCGGGGTCCCGCGCCTGCACCCGACCGAGCACGAGGTGATCGGCGACCGGATCGTCGCCGCCACCTGGGCGATCGCGGCGGTGATGACCCGCGGCGACATCTCGGTGACCGGGGTGGACCCGGCGCACCTGCAGCTGGTCCTGCACAAGCTGCACGACGCGGGGGCGACCGTGACCCAATCCGACAATGGCTTCCGGGTGGTGCAATACGACCGGCCCAAGGCGGTCAACGTCGCGACCCTGCCGTTCCCGGGTTTCCCGACCGATCTGCAGCCGATGGCGATCGGCCTGGCGGCGATCGCCGACGGCACGTCGATGATCACCGAGAACGTCTTCGAAGCCCGGTTCCGGTTCGTCGAGGAGATGATCCGCCTGGGCGCCGACGCCCGCACCGACGGACACCACGCGGTGGTGCGCGGTCTGCCGCAGCTCTCGAGCGCGCCGGTGTGGGCCTCTGACATCCGCGCCGGCGCCGGTCTGGTCCTTGCGGGCCTGGTCGCAGACGGTGACACCGAGGTCCACGACGTCTACCACATCGATCGCGGCTACCCGTTGTTCGTGGAGTACCTGGCCAGTCTCGGTGCCGAAATAGAACGTGTAAGATAGGTCAGGCCGGCGCCCCGCACGCGGATCGTCGAGCAGTCTGGAAGACCTTCCGGTAACATCGAAAAGTCGGAGTTGACTCAACTCCAACTACCGAGTAGAATGGCGAGGTTGCCTGGAAACCGGGCGTGTTGTTTGAGAACTCAATAGTGTGTTTGGTGGTTTTTGTTTGTTGTTGTTTTTGCCACATCCTTGGCGCCC
>NZ_LZIN01000017.1 GCF_001667375.1 Mycolicibacter sinensis
GTGGTGGCGCCGAACAGGATCACGTTGCCGCCGATGATGTTGTCCTCGGCGACGTAACCGCCGGGTGCTGGGGGGGGGCGCCTGACCGGCCCCCCCCCACCCGACAGTCCCTTGGCGACATAATCGTTGGCGTCACCGAACACCCGCAGGGTGATCCCGGGTGGCAGGAAGGCCCCGAAGCTGTTACCGGCCGACCCGGTGAAGGTGATGTCGATGGTGTCGGCCGGCAGGCCCTGAGCGCCATAAGCTTTGGTCACCTGATGGCCGAGCATGGTTCCGACGGTCCGGTTGACGTTGGAGATCGCCGAGGTGAACCGGACTGGAGTGCCGGAGTCGAGCGCCTCGCGGCTCATCACGATCAACTGCTGATCCAGCGCCTTGTCCAGCCCGTGGTCCTGCCCGGAGCTGCAGTACAGGTCCTGGTTCATGAATGCGGACTCCGGCTCGTGCAGCACCGGCTCCAGATCGAGCTTGTGGGCCTTCCAGTGCGCCCGGGCCAACGCGGTGTCCAGCGTGCTCACCTGACCGACCGCTTCGTTGAGGGTGCGGAAACCCAGTGCCGCAAGGTATTCACGCACCTCCTCGGCGATGAACCAGAAGAAGTTCTCGACGAACTCGGGCCGGCCGTTGAACCGGCTGCGCAGCTCCGGGTTCTGGGTGGCGACCCCGACCGGGCAGGTGTCCAGGTGACAGACCCGCATCATGATGCAACCCGACACCACCAGCGGTGCAGTGGCGAACCCGAACTCCTCGGCGCCCAGCAGGGCGGCGATCACCACGTCGCGGCCCGTCTTGAGCTGACCGTCCACCTGCACCACGATCCGGTCCCGAAGGCCGTTGAGCAGCAACGTCTGCTGGGTTTCGGCCAGCCCCAGTTCCCACGGCGCACCGGCGTGCTTGAGCGAGGTCAGCGGCGCCGCTCCGGTGCCGCCGTCGTGCCCGGAGATCAGCACCACATCGGCGTGCGCTTTGGACACCCCGGCGGCCACCGTCCCGACGCCATTCTCCGCGACCAGCTTGACGTGAATGCGGGCGTCCGGGTTGGCGTTCTTCAGGTCGTGGATCAGCTGTTTGAGGTCCTCGATGGAGTAGATGTCGTGGTGCGGCGGGGGCGAGATCAGCCCGACGCCGGGAGTGGCGTGCCGAACCTCGGCGATCCAGGGGTAAACCTTGTTTCCCGGGAGTTGGCCGCCCTCACCGGGTTTGGCGCCCTGGGCGATCTTGATCTGCAGGTCCGTGCAGTTGACCAGGTAGTCGCTGGTGACCCCGAATCGGGCCGAGGCGACCTGTTTGATCGCGCTGCGCCGCCAGTCGCCGTTCGGCTCGCGCAGGTAGCGGTCCGCGTGCTCACCGCCCTCACCGCAGTTGGACCGGCCGCCGATCCGGTTCATCGCGATTGCCAGGGTCTCGTGTGCCTCGGCGGAGATCGAGCCGTAACTCATCGCGCCGGTGGCGAACCGTTTGACGATCTCGGTGGCCGGTTCCACCTCGTCGATCGGAACCGGCTGCCGTACCCCGGTTTTGAACTTCAGCAGACCGCGCAGGGTGGCCAGCCGCTCACTCTGGTCATCGACCAGCTTGGTGTACTCCTTGAAGACGGCGTACTGCCCGGTGCGGGTCGAGTGCTGCAGTTTGAACACCGTCTCGGGGTTGAACAGGTGGTACTCCCCCTCGCGACGCCACTGGTACTCGCCGCCCACCGGCAGCTGTCGGTGGGCGCGCTGCTCGGTGCGATCCAGGTAGGCCAACCCGTGGCGGGCGGCGACGTCGGCGGCGATGTCGTCGAGGGTGATGCCACCGATCGGGCAGTACAGGCCGGTGAAGTATTCGTCGAGGACATCCTGAGAGACACCGACCGGTTGGAACAGTTGCGCACCGGTGTAGGAGGCGCGTGTCGAAATACCCATCTTGGACATGACTTTCAGCACGCCCTTAGCGGCGGCCTTGGCGTAGTTGGCCAACGCCTTCTCCCGATCGAGACCCTCGATCAAACCCTGATCGAGCATGTCCTCGACGGACTCGAAGGCCAGATACGGGTTGATGGCCGCGGCGCCGAAGCCCAGCAGCGCCGCCAGGTGGTGCACCTCCCGGGCATCGCCCGACTCCACCACCAGGCCCACCTTGGTGCGGGTGCGCTCGGCGACCAGGTGGTGGTGCACCGCAGAGGTGGCCAGCAGCGACGGGATGGGTGCCATCCTCTCGTCGGATTCCCGGTCGGAGATCACGATGAAGCTGGCGCCGTCGTCGATCGCCGCCGACACCCGGGCGCACACCTGCTTGAGCGCCGCGCGCAGCCCGGCGCCGCCCTCGGCCACCGGGTACAGGCAGCTGATGACGGCCGTGGACAGACCATGCGGCCCCCGGGACCCGATCTGCTGATCGGGGTGCAGTTTGACCAGCTTCGCCAGGTCGGCGTTGCTCAGGATCGGCTGGGGCAGCACCACCTGCCGCCAGCTGGGTTCTCCGGTCTCGAGCAGGTCGCCCTCGGGCCCGACGGCGCCCTGCAGGCTGGTGACCACCTCTTCGCGGATGGCGTCCAGCGGCGGATTGGTGACCTGGGCGAACAACTGCTGGAAGTAGTCGAACAGCAGCCGGGGCCGCGCCGAGAGCACCGCCACCGGGGTGTCGGTGCCCATCGACCCGATCGGCTCGGCGCCGGTACGGGCCATCGGGGCCAGCAACAGGTTGAGCTCCTCGTAGGTGTACCCGAACACCAGTTGGCGCAACAGGATCCGATGGCGTTCCATGCGCGGAGCGTCACCGGGCGGCAGCTCGTCGATTCCGATCAGAGCCTCGTCGATCCACTGCTGGTAGGGGCGCTCAGCCGCCAGCGTGGACTTGATCTCGGCGTCGGAGATGATCCGGCCGGCTGCGGTGTCCACCAGGAACATCCGGCCGGGCTGCAGCCGTTGCCGGTGCACCACGGTGGCCGAATCCAGCTCCAGCACACCGGCTTCGGAGGCCATCACCACCAGCCCGTCGTCGGTGACCCAGATCCGCGACGGCCGCAAGCCGTTGCGGTCCAGCACCGCGCCCACCAGTGTGCCGTCGGTGAACGTCATCGAGGCCGGGCCGTCCCAGGGCTCCATGAGCGAGTCGTGGTACTCATAAAAGGCGCGAGTAGGCCCGTCCATATTCTCGTGCCGCTCCCAGGCTTCCGGGATCATCATCAGCACCGCGTGCGGCAGACTGCGGCCGCCCAGATGCAGCAGTTCGAGCACCTCGTCGAATCGGGCCGTGTCGGAGGCGCCCGGCGTGCAGATCGGGAACAGCTTGTCGGCCGCGCTCCCGTCGCCGAAGACGTCGGTGCGGATCAGCGCCTCGCGGGCCCGCATCCAGTTCTCGTTGCCGGTGACGGTGTTGATCTCGCCGTTGTGCGCGATGCGCCGAAACGGATGCGCCAACGGCCACGACGGGAACGTGTTGGTGGAGAACCGGGAGTGCACGATGCCCAACGCACTGTGCAGCCGCTCGTCGGCCAGATCGGGATAGAAGGCCTTGAGCTGCGGAGTGGTCAGCATGCCCTTGTACACCATGGTCCGGCCGGAAAGGCTTGGGAAATAGACCGTTTCCCGGCCCGGCCCGTCCTGACCGGGCCCCTTGCTGCCCAGCTCGTGTTCGGCGCGCTTGCGGACCACATAGGCGCGCCGCTCCAAAGTCATCCCCGACGCACCGCCGATGAACAGCTGCCGGAAGGTCGGCATCGCATCACGGGCGAGGGCGCCCAACGACGAGTCGTCGATCGGCACGTCACGCCATCCGAGCACCTGCAGCCCTTCGGCTTCGACGATCTTCTCGACGGAGGCGCAGGCGTTCGCCGCGTCTTTGGCCGACTGCGGTAGGAAGGCGATACCGGTGGCGTAGGCGCCTTCGTCGGGCAGTTCGAAATCGGTGACCGCACGCAGGAATCGGTCCGGCACCTGGATGAGGATGCCGGCGCCGTCGCCGCTGTGCGGTTCGGCCCCGGCGGCGCCGCGGTGTTCGAGGTTGAGCAGCGCGGTGATCGACTTCTCGACGATACTGCGGCTACGCCGGCCGTGGATGTCGACGACCATGGCGACCCCGCACGCGTCGTGCTCGAACGCGGGATTGTAGAGCCCCACCCGGCTGGGTGCCATCACTACCTGACCCTTCGCACTTCGGCCTCAATTCGGCTGGCATAGCCGATCGATCGAGGGTTGGTCCGTGCGACGTTGAACGGGCGATTCGCCTGAAATTCTGCACAGGCATCGTCACGATATACCCGGATCTGGGCGCCGTGCCACCTGCTGAGCAAATGCTCACACCCGCGTTTTGTGTTACCTGGACGCAATAACCGGATGATGTCCAGGAAATGTGGACTGCCTATCGTCTGGCTGTCTGCACGCAAAGGAGACCAGGATGGCCGCCGATATATTCACGCTTGTCGCCGAAGAGTCGGTCGAGTATGTCGACATTCGGTTCTGCGATCTGCCGGGCGTGATGCAGCATTTCTCGATCCCGGCATCGGCGCTGGACGAGAGCATCTTCACCGATGGATTGGCCTTCGACGGTTCTTCGATCCGCGGCTTCCAGTCCATCCACGAGTCGGACATGCTGCTGCTGCCCGACCCGGACACCGCATGGATCGATCCGTTCCGGGCGGCCAAAACTCTCAATCTGAACTTCTTTGTGCACGACCCGTTCACCCGCGAGCCCTATTCGCGCGACCCGCGCAACGTCGCCCGCAAAGCCGAGAGCTACCTGGCCAGCACCGGCATCGCCGACACCGCCTACTTCGGCGCCGAAGCCGAGTTCTACATCTTCGACTCGGTGAACTTCGACTCGCAGATGAATAGCACCTTCTATGAGGTGGACTCCGATTCGGGCTGGTGGAACACCGGCTCGCCGACCGAGTCGGCGGCAGCCCCAACCTCGGGTACAAGGTCCGGCCCAAGGGCGGCTACTTCCCGGTGGCGCCCAATGACCAGTACGTCGACCTGCGCGACGCCATGACCACCAACCTGACCAACGCCGGCTTCATGGTGGAGCGCGGCCACCATGAGGTCGGCACCGGCGGCCAGACCGAGATCAACTACCGGTTCAACACGCTGCTGCACGCCGCCGACGACCTGATGCGGTTCAAATACATCATCAAGAACACCGCGTGGGCGCACGGCAAGACCGTCACCTTCATGCCCAAACCACTCTTCGGCGACAACGGGTCGGGCATGCACGTCCACCAGTCGGTCTGGCAGGACGGCGAACCGCTGTTCTACGACGAGGCCGGTTACGCCGGGCTGTCGGACGCCGCCCGCTACTACATCGGCGGCATCCTGCACCACGCCCCGTCGCTGCTGGCGTTCACCAACCCCACCATCAACTCCTACAAGCGCCTGGTGCCGCACTACGAGGCGCCGATCAACCTGGTCTACAGCCAGCGCAACCGCTCAGCGTGCGTGCGCATCCCGATCACCGGCACCAACCCGAAGGCCAAGCGGCTGGAGTTCCGCTGCCCGGACTCCTCGGGCAACCCCTACCTGGCCTTCGCCGCGATGCTGATGGCCGGCATCGACGGCGTCAAGAACAAGATCGAGCCGGCCGCCCCGGTCGACAAGGACCTCTACGAACTGCCGCCCGACGAGGCCGCCGGCATCCCGCAGGCGCCCACCCAGTTGTCCCAGGTGATCGACCACCTCGAAACCGACCACGAATACCTCACCGAGGGCGGCGTTTTCACCCCGGACCTGATCCAAACCTGGATCAACTACAAGCGCGAGCACGAGATCGCCCCGATCAACCTGCGCCCGCACCCCTACGAGTTCGCGCTGTACTACGACTGTTGAGCACTGCTGACCCGGTGCTGACCCGGTATCGGCGCCTCCGCGATTAAGCTGCAGGATTAATTGCGCCAGCTGGCCGTGCCGCAGCCGTATGCCTCCGAGGAGCCTATGAACCCCGACGACTTCCTGCGCAGTCGGCCCGCACCGCACCAGCACCAGCAGCAACCTTGGGCACCGCCACCACAGCAGCACCCGCCTTACCCGTACCCGCCTCCGGGTCCCCCGCCGCGGCCGCGCCCGGCCCGCGGCTGGCGGCGCGTGGTGTTGTCCGCGACGCTGGGGCTGGTCAATCTGGGCCCGTCACCGGCCGAGCGGGAGGAGACCGCCTACGAGGCGGCCATCCGGTCCATGCCGAACGGCAGTTACAAGGTCGGCGTCCTGGGCAAAGGCGGCGTGGGCAAGACGACGGTGGCGGCCAGCGTCGGTTCGGTGTTCGCCGCGCTGCGCCGGGCCGACCACGTGGTGGCCGTCGATGCCGACACCGCCTTCGGCCGGCTCGGTAGCCGCATCGACCCGCGCGCCACCAGCTCCTACTGGGACCTGGCCGCCGATCAGAGCATGCAGTCGTTCGCCGACATCAGCAGCCGGGTGGGCGCCAACGCCGCGGGACTGTACGTGCTGATCGGCGAGCCGGCCGCGGGTGGGCGCCGAACCCTCGACGCGGCGCTGTACCGGGAGGCGGCGCTGCGCCTGGACCGGCACTTCACCATCTCGATCATCGACTGCGGTTCGACGATGGACTCGCCGGTCACCCAGGAGGCGCTACGCGACCTGGACGCGCTGATCGTGGTGTCCTCGCCGTGGGCGGACGGGGCCGGCGCGGCCGCCAAGACCATGGAGTGGCTGGCCGACCGCGGCCAGGGCGGTCTGCTCCAGCGCAGCGTGGTGGTGCTCAACGACTCCGACGGCCACGCCGACAAACGGACTCGCTCGGCGCTGACCGCGCAGTTCGTCCAACACGGTCAGGCGGTGGTCGAGGTGCCCTTCGACCCGCACCTGCGGCCCGGCGGGGTGATCGACCTGACCAGCGAGATGGCGCCGGTCACCCGCCGTCGCTTCCTGCAGATCGCGGCGATCGTCGCGCGGCACTTCTCCTCGCGGCCCGGCGGCCGGGACGCCAGGAGCGGTCCGAATCAGAGCATGTAGCGCACCACGCTCTCGGCGACGCACGCCGGCTTGGTACCGCCCTCGATGGACACCGTGGTCGACAAGGTCACCTGATGGGCGCCACCGCCGGCGTCGGTCACCTCGACGACGGAGGTCTGGGCCCGGACCTTGGAGCCGACCGGCACCGGCGCGGGGAAGCGCACCTTGTTCAGTCCGTAGTTGATCGCCAGCTTGACGCCCTCCAGGCGGTACATCTGGTGCATCAGCTGCGGCAGCATGGCCAGCGTCATATACCCGTGCGCGATCGTGGTCCCGAACGGCCCGCCGGCGGCCCGCTCGGGGTCGACGTGAATCCACTGGTGGTCACCGGTCGCGTCGGCGAACAGGTTGACGGCGTCCTGGGTGATGGTCACCCAGTCGCTCTGGCCGATCGGCTCGCCCTGGCATGCGGCGAGCTCCTCGATCGATCGGAAGGTACGCACCTGCTGTCACTCCTTACTTAATCCGTTGCTACCGTGCCGTTTTGGCGCAGTCGGTCGATATCGTCGATGGTCATTCCCAGCTCGGCCAGCACCTGGCCGGTATCGGCACCCAGCTCCGGTGCCGCCACCGCGGGCGGGTGGGCGCCGTCGAGGGACGCCGGTAGCCCGGCCGCCAGGTAGTCCCCGACCCGGGGCTGATGCAGCGCCGTGAACATCGCGTTGTCGCGCAGCCGCTCGTCGGTGGCCACCTCGGCGAAGCTGCGGTAGCGGTCCCACAGCAGCGAGGTGCCGCCCAGAGCCGCTTCGATCTGCGGGCCGGTCCGCTCGGCGAACCAGCCGTTGAAAAGCCCGGTCAGCACTTCGCGGTGCCGAAAGCGCTGGCCCTCATCGGTGAAGTCGATGTCGCGCGCCTGGGCCAGTGCGGCAATGACTTTCGTGGTTCCGGTCAGCTCGGTAAGGTCCCGGAAGTGCCGGTCGGTCAGCGTGACGACCATGAAGGACGCCCCGTCGCTGCCGGTGAAGGTCTGGCCGTACTGGCCGTAGAGCGCGTTGCCGATGCGCTCCCGTCGGGTGCCGTTGACCATCGCCTCGGTGAGAAAACCCAGCGCACTGGCGGTGCCCAACGCGACATCCTCCAGCGCCAGCCGGATCCGGCAGCCCTCGCCGGTGCGGTCCCGGCGGTGCAGCGCGGCGACCACCGCCAGTGCGCCGTGCAGCCCGCAGGCGATATCCCACGCCGGCAGCACGTGGTTGATCGGTGCGCCGTAGGCCGCCGGGCCGGTCACCAGCGGAAAGCCGGTCGCCGCGTTCACGGTGTAGTCGACGGCCGTCGAGCCGTCGGCGCGTCCGAGCACCTCGAGGTGGATCAGGTCGGGACGTTCGGACACCAGGGTGTCGAACGAAAGCCAATGCCGGCCCGCCATATTCGTCAGCACCACACCGCTTTCGACGATCAGGCGCTGCACCAGGTGCTGCCCTTCCGGCGCGCGCAGGTCGGCGACCACCGAACGTTTGCCCTTGTTGAGCCCGGTCCAGTAAATGGACGTGCCGTCTTCGGTGACCGGCCAGCGGCGGTAGTCGGCCGCCCCGCCGACCGGGTCGACCCGCACCACGTCGGCGCCCAGCTGTGCCAGCGTCATTCCGGCCAGCGGTACGGCGACGAAACTGGCGATCTCGATGACGCGCACCCCGGACAACGGTCGCGGCGCAGTCGGCCCCATGACCTGCTCCTTGCGTCGATGATTACGTCGACTATAGGCCCACCCGGCTAGCGGCTCGGCGGGGAGCGAGTCCGCGCCGAATCTCAATCGTTGCCGAACCGCGATATGAAAACCCGTGGCGGCGAACAGGACACGGCCGGGCAGCGTGTTTGACTTCCCGCAGTAGGACAAAACCAGGCATCATTCCGCAGTTTGCGGAGCGACCATTGGGATGGGAAACAAGCTATGAAGAGCGTAGAGAAGTTGCGTCACGCGGCCAGTCGGCTACCGCGCCGGCTGGGAGTCGCGGCGGTGGGGGCCGCGTTGCTGGCCGGTCTCGTCGGAGTTACCGGCGGCTCGGGCGACGCGTCCGCGTTCTCCCGCCCGGGACTTCCGGTGGAGTACCTGCAGGTGCCCTCGGCGTCGATGGGCCGTGACATCAAAGTGCAGTTCCAGCCGGGCGGCGCGCACGCGGTCTACCTGCTGGACGGGCTGCGCGCCCAGGACGACTTCAACGGCTGGGACATCAACACCCCGGCGTTCGAGGAGTACTACGGCTCGGGCCTGTCGGTGATCATGCCGGTGGGCGGACAGTCCAGCTTCTACTCCGACTGGTACCAGCCGTCGCAGGGCAACGGGCAGAACTACACATACAAGTGGGAGACCTTCCTGACTCGGGAGATGCCCGCCTGGATGCAGGCCAACAAGAGTGTCTCGCCCAACGGCAACGCCGTGGTGGGGCTGTCGATGGCAGGTGGTTCGGCGCTGATCCTGGCCGCCTACTACCCGCAGCAGTTCCCCTACGCCGCAGCGCTTTCCGGATTCCTCAACCCCTCGGAGGGTTGGTGGCCGACGTTGATCGGGCTGGCCATGAACGACGCCGGCGGTTACAACGCCAACAGCATGTGGGGCCCGTCGTCCGACCCGGCTTGGAAGCGTAACGACGCGATGCTGCAGATTCCGCGGCTGGTGGCCAACCGCACCCGCATCTGGGTCTACTGCGGCAACGGGACGCCCAGCGACCTGGGCGGCAACAATATGCCGGCCAAGTTCCTGGAGAGCCTGACGCTGCGCACCAACCAGACCTTCCAGCAGAACTACCTGGCCGCCGGCGGCAACAACGGCGTGTTCAACTTCCCGCCCAACGGGACGCACGACTGGCCGTACTGGAACGAGCAGCTGGTCGCGATGAAGCCCGACATCCAGCGAGTGCTGGGGGTGGGCGTCGACCCGACCTGATCGACCGGATCTGATCACCCGAGACCGACGTTTTGCAGAAGAAGCCCGAGAGCGGGTCTGCGAGACGTCGGTCTCGGCGTTTGCGCGCCCGATTTACTCCCACACCCCGCGGCGGTCGACGTAGCGGTAGGTGTAGCCGGTGGCCAGCACGCAGACGACCGTGGCGATACCCAGCATCCAGGTGCCGCCGGCCACCAGGCTGATGACACCGCCGACGATCGCCCCGGAGACATAACCGGAAAAGAGCATGAAGTGCCCGAGCCAGTCGTGGACGGTTCCGCCACTGAGGTGACGTTCGATGCCCTGGCCCAGTTTCACCACGGTGCCGGTGACATAGCTCAACGGTGTCGACACTTCGCCGTCGCGCACGAAGGTGGTGTTCAGCGCGCCGACTCCGAACGCGACCAGCAGGATCGGCAGCAGCGGCAGCGGCAGCGTCGGCCCGCCCTCCACGATCCAGTCGACCAGGGTCGCCGTCAGCAGCGCGGCCGCGGTCAGCAGCAGCGCGCCGTGCGGATGGGCAGGCCAGACCCGGCGCCGGCACAGCGACGCGATCACCACGCCCGCCAGGAAGGCGAACAACAGTGCCGCGGCTGAGATCGACAGCCACTCGTTACCGTCGAACACCCCGAGCACCGCACGCCCGGCGTTGCCGGTCATGAACGTGACGAAGTAGCCCTCGGAATGGGTGTATGCGGTGGCCGCCAGCACGCCGGCCAGGGCGGCAAGCACCCAGGACAGCTTGGTTTCGCTGTCGTAGTACCGACGTATCACGCGCGCCTGGTACGGATGTCGTTACCTAGCTCAGCCGACCGGGCCCGGCACCAGGGTCACCTCGGCGCTGTGCTCGCTGCCCATCGGGGTACGCCAGGTCAGCCTGACGGTGTCGCCCGGGTGTTGCTGGTCGAGCACGTCGGTGAGATCGGTGGGCGAGTTCACCGGCCGGCCGTTGACCGAGGTGATGATGTCGTCCTTGGCGATCCCGCTGGCGGCGGCCGGGGTGCCGTCGAGCACCTGTGCGACCCGCGCCCCGCCGTTGTCCACCACGCCGACACCCATGAATGCCGTCTCGCCGATGTGCACGGTGGCCGAGGAGACGCCGGCCCGGATCTGGTTGGCGATGGCCATCGCCTGGTTGATCGGGATCGCGTAGCCTTCGCCGCCGGGCTGGGCGAATTTGTAGTTGTCGCTGGCCGCGGTGTTCATCCCGATCACCTGGCCGGCCGCGTTGACCATCGGACCGCCCGAGTCGCCGGGGCGGATCGCGGTGTCGGCCTTGATCATGTTGCTCAGCGTCTCGGTGGTGCCGGTCAGCTCGTCAGCGGCCGACACCGTTTGGTTGAGACCGATGACGTTGCCGGGCACCGCACTCGGCGTCCCGCCCTGACCGCCGGCGTTGCCCATCGCGACCACCGGGTCACCCACGGCGACCCGCGACGAGTCGCCGATGTTGGCCGCTTGCAGGCCCGAGGCCCCCCGCAGCTGCAGCACCGCCACGTCGTGGCTGCGGTCGAAGCCGAGCACGTCGACCTCGTAGCTCTGGCCGTTGCCGACCGAAACCGCCGTCAGCCCGGTGGCCCCGGCGATGACGTGGTTGTTGGTCAGCACAATGCCATTCGGATCCAAGACGATGCCGGTTCCGGCCCCGACCGCGCTCTGGTAACCCATCTGGGTGTCGATGTTGACCACCGCGGGACCAACCTGAGCGACCGCCGCCGACGGGTCGAGCGGGGGCTTGGGCAGCGACGGCGCCGCCTGAACCGGCGCCGTGGCCAGCCCGAGTCCGGCCACCATCGCTGTCACGCTGAGCAGCCACCACCGGCTAGGGCGATGCGATCCGCTCATTGAGTTACCTCCTGAGGGTCAGGTGCAGGCGCCCCGCCAAATCCCCGCGCGCCGCTCATGCCGCGTTAGCGAAACAAACACAACAAGCTTAGCGGAACCACCGGTACTGGCTCCAAGCGATGGCCGTAGGCTGGCGGGATGGGCGGTCTCGACCCGCAGGCCCGGTTTGCGCGGGCCCGGGTGGCGCGGCTGGCGACCGTGGCGCCCGACGGCTCCCCGCACCTGGTGCCGGTGGTGTTCACCCTGTTCGACGACGTGATTTACACCGCCGTGGATGCCAAACCCAAGACCACCAGGCGGCTGCGCCGCCTGAAAAACATCGAGCACAATGCGCGGGTCAGCGTCTTGGTGGACCAGTACGACGACGACTGGTCCCGGCTGTGGTGGGTGCGGGCCGACGGGACGGCAACGGTCCACCACGACGGCGCGGCGATGGCTACCGGCTACGAGAGCCTGCGCGCGAAGTATCCGCAGTACCAAACGGTTGCCTTGACCGGGCCGGTGATCACGATCGCCGTCGAACACTGGACATCGTGGCGAGCCTGACCGGGTACTGTGCCGGGCATGGCCAACCGGGATCACGGCGACCCGGGCGATGCGCCCTCGGTGCCGCCGGCGTTGACGCCCCTGGCGAACGACGCCCGGCCGTCGGCGGCCGAAGAAGCCCGGACCATCACCGCCGCCACCAACGCCGCCACCCTGGCGACGCTGACCGCTGACGGCGATCCGTGGGCGTCGCTGGTCACCTACGGGCTGCTGGGTGGTGCGCCGGTGCTGTGCGTGTCGCAGCTGGCCGAACACGGCCGCAACCTGGCCCGCGATCCGCGGGCCAGCCTCGCCGTGGTGGAGTCCGGCGCGCACGCCGACCCGCTGGCGAGCGGCCGCGTCACGCTGGCCGGGGCGGTTCATCAGCCCGCCGGCGACGACTACGCCGCGGCCCGCGACGCCTACCTGGCGCAGGTGCCGGCCGGCAGGTACTACATCGACTACAGCGACTTCTCGCTGTGGGTGCTTCAGGTGCAGCGGGTGCGCTGGGTGGGCGGGTATGGCCGGATGGATTCGGCGACCGGCACGGACTACCTTGCCGCGCAGCCGGATCCGGTCGCCCCGCAGGCGGCCGGCGCCATCGCCCACCTCAACGCCGACCACGCCGGGGCATTGGTGGCGATGGCACAGGCGCTGGGCGGATACCCCGACACCACCGAGGCGACCTGCACCGGCGCGGACCGCTACGGCCTCGATCTCCAGGTCGTCACCGAACGCGGGGTGGCCTACACCCGGGTCGGCTACCGGCGCCCGATCGATTCGATCGATGAGCTGCGCGCCGCCGCCGTGGAATTGGCGCGATCAGCCCGCGAACGAAGCCGGTAGGCCCTACCCGCTCGCGCGTTTTCGCCCTATTCCTTGTGCTGGGCGGTTTTTCGGGGAAGGCTGGCCATTGGAGAGCATGCCGGAAACCAGGAGCGGCACCGATGGCAGACAAGACGACCACGCCGGGACACGGGGCGGCGCCGCCCGCCGACTCCCCCGCCGCCATCCGTAACGTCGTGGTAGTCGGCCCATCCGGCGCCGGAAAGACCACTCTGATCGATGCGTTGCTGGTCGCGGCCGGGGTGCTGGCTCGGCCCGGATCGGTGGCCGGCGGCAACACGGTCTGTGACTACGACGACGCCGAGATCCGCCAGCAGCGGTCGGTGGGACTGGCGCTGGCCTCCCTGCCGCACGCCGGCATCAAGGTCAACCTGATCGACACCCCGGGGTACGCCGACTTCGTCGGTGAACTGCGGGCCGGATTGCGCGCCGCGGACTGCGCCCTGTTCGTCATCGCCGCGAACGAGACGATCGACGAACCGACCAAATCGTTGTGGCAGGAGTGCGATCAGGTCGGCATGCCCCGTGCGGTGGTCGTCACGAAACTGGACCACGCCCGGGCGAACTATCCGCAGGTGCTGGCCGCCGCCCGAACCGCGTTCGGCGACAAGGTATTACCGCTGTATCTTCCGGACGGCGACGCACTGATCGGGCTGCTGGCCCCGGATGCGGCGCACGCCGAGGCGGTCGAGGAGCAGCGTGGTGCCCTGATCGAGGGCATCATCGAAGAGTCCGAAGACGAGTCGCTGATGGAGCGTTACCTGGGCGGGGAACAGATCGACCGCGCAGCACTGATCGATGATCTGGAAAAGGCCGTCGCCCGAGGCTCGTTCTTCCCGGTGATCCCGGCATGCAGCACCACCGGGGTCGGCCTGACCGAACTGCTGGACGTCGCCACCAGCGGCTTCCCGTCACCGCTGGAACACCCGCTGCCGGAGGTCTTCACCCCGCAGGGCGCACCACACAATGGCCTGCGCTGCGACTGCGCCGAACCGCTGCTGGCGGAGGTGGTCAAGACGACCTCAGACCCCTACGTCGGCCGGATCAGTCTGGTCCGGGTCTTCGCCGGAACCCTGCGCCCCGACGCGACCGTCCATGTGTCGGGGCATTTTTCAGCGATCTTCGGCCCACAGAGCACCCATGCCGACCACGACGAGGACGAACGCATCGGCGCGCTGTCGTTCCCGCTCGGCAAGCAGCAGCGGCCGGCGCCGGTCGTGGTGGCCGGCGACATCTGTGCCATCGGCCGGCTCAGCCGGGCCGAGACCGGCGATACGCTGTCGGACAAATCGGAGCCGCTGGTGCTCAAGCCGTGGACCATGCCCGACCCGCTGCTCCCGATCGCCGTGCAACCCCACGCCAAAACCGATGACGACAAGTTGTCGGTCGGGTTGGCGCGGCTGGCTGCCGAAGACCCGGCCCTGCGGATCGAACAGAACCCGGAGACGCACCAGACGGTGCTGTGGTGCATGGGCGAGGCGCATTCGGGCATCGTGCTCGACAGTTTGGCCAACCGCTACGCAGTCGCGGTGGACACCGTCGCACTGCGGGTGGCGCTGCGGGAGACCTTCGCCACCAAAGCCATAGGACACGGCCGGCACGTCAAGCAGTCCGGCGGGCACGGCCAGTACGCGGTCTGCGATATCGAGGTCGAACCGCTGGCGCAGGGTTCCGGTTTCGACTTCGTCAGCCGCGTGGTCGGCGGCTCGGTGCCGCGCCAATTCGTCCCCAGCGTGGAGAAGGGCGTGCGTGCGCAGATGGAGCGCGGTCTGACCGGCGAGGCCGGCGAGGAGGGCTACCCGGTGGTCGACATCCGGGTCACCCTGCTCGACGGCAAGGCGCACAGCGTCGATTCGTCGGATTTCGCGTTCCAGATGGCAGGGGCGGCGGCGCTGCGCGACGCGGCGACAGCCGGCCGGGTGCGGCTGCTCGAGCCGATCGACGACGTCACGGTGCTGGTGCCCGACGACCTGGTCGGTGCGGTGATGGGCGATCTGTCGGCCCGCCGCGCCCGCGTGGTTGGCACCGATAAAGTCGGTGCGGACCGCACACTGGTGAAAGCCGAAGTGCCCCAGACCGAGCTGATCCGGTACGCGGTCGACCTGCGTTCGCTGACACACGGCGCCGGCTCGTTCACCCGCGGGTTCGCCCGCTACGAGCCACTGTCGGAGTCGGCGGCCGCGCACGCTTACAGCAACGCCTGATCCGCGCTGGAAACGGCCGAATCGAGAGGACACAGATGACGACTATCGCCGGGCTGCCCGCACATGTCCTGCTGCTGCACTTCGTGGTGGTGCTGGTGCCATTGACCGCGCTCCTGCTCATCCTGTGCGCGGTATGGCCGGCGGCGCGCCGGCGGCTGGTCTGGCTGGTGGCGGCACTGGCCGGCCTGACGCTGCTGATCACCCCGGCGACGGTCAACGCCGGCGAATGGCTGGCCGACACCGGCAAGATCGGCGGGTCGCCCGACCTCGACAGGCACATGGCCGCCGGCGAGTACGGCCTCTACATGGCGTTGGGGCTGGCTGTCGCGGCGGCGCTGCTGGCCGGTCTGGACGTGGCCCTCTCCCGCGGGGGCGCGGTGGCGCCGGTGCTGCGGTTGGGGATCGTCGTGGTGGTGATCGCGCTGGCCGGCGGGTCGATGTTCGCGATCCACACCATCGGCGAATCCGGGACCAAGGCGGCCTGGGGCAGCCTGCTGGCACCGGCGGAGAATCGCTAAATCTGCGCCGCACCCTGGCGCTTGGCACAATGGATGCCATGTACAGCGTGTGGCGGGGAATTATGGCGATCGCCGGGTCGGTGGCTTTGTTGATGGGGGCGTCGACCGGTATCGGCCAGGCGGCGCAGCCGGCACCGGCGCCGGGGTTCGCCGTCGCGGCGATCGAGCCGGCCGACGGTGCGGTGGTGGGGGTGGCCTACCCGGTGATCGTGCGGTTCGCCGGGGCGGTCGGTGACCGGGCGGGTGCTGAGCGAGGCATCCACATCGCCTCATCGGGAAACTCCGCCGGCCACTTCGAATGGGTCAGCGACGATGTCGTGCAGTGGGTTCCCGACGGCTACTGGTCACCGCACAGCACGATCAGCGTGGAAGCCCACGGCATGTCGACGGGGTTCGAGACCGGTGACGCGGTGCTGGGGGTCGCCGACATCTCCGACCACACCTTCACCGTCAGCGTCAACGGCGAGACTCTGCGGGTGATGCCGGCATCGATGGGTAAGCCCAAGCGCCCCACCCCGATCGGCTCATTCACCGCATTGTCGAAGGAGCGCAAGATCAAGTTCGATTCGCGCACCATCGGCATTCCGCTCAACGACCCCGAGGGCTACCTGCTCAACGGCGAGTACGCGGTCCGGGTGACCTGGGGCGGGGTGTATGTGCATTCGGCGCCGTGGTCGGTGGACTCGCAGGGGTATTCGAACGTCAGCCACGGCTGTATCAACCTCAGCCCCGACAACGCGGCGTGGTACTTCGACACCGTGCACCTGGGTGACCCGATCGTCGTCCAGGCCTAACGGCGATCGCAAGCACGGCGGAGCCGGGCGAAGCGGGTCGCCGTGGTTGCGCAGTTCTAGCAGGCGCCCAGCACGGCAGTCGGCATGTGCGCCACGTAGCGCTCGGCGCGCTGTTGCGGGCTCATCTCCAGCCGAGCACCCAAGAGTCGCAGCCAGCTGGCCATGCGGCGACCGGCCTGACGGACAACCGAGCCGTGCGTCGTCGAAATACGTTGGGTGACAACAAAAGTCATAATTTTCTCCTGCCGGGATGCCCGACCTGACCCATCCGGGTCGGCGGAATTCGCGGTTCAGGCCGCGGCGGAGACGCCGGGGCCGGTGAGGGACAGACGGAATGGACACGGATACGGCCCGTCACTGGGACTCACGTAGCCCTCACCTCCTTCCGGCCAAGACATGCGGGGATGTCGACACAATCCATGGTGGCACCGAAATCCGGGGCCGTCAAACGGAATCCAAACACGTTGACTCTGCGTACACCAGGGTTCGCACTCGAACTTTTGCCTGGTACACGCAGAGTCAACGCTCCGAATTACAGCAACCCGAGCAGCTGCAGATCGGCGATGTACTTGACGATCACCGCCGGCGTGACGTGCGGGATGTCGTTCCCGGCGCCGATGCCGGCTTCCTGCACCGCCGCCCGGAACCGATCGGTGGGTGCGATCGATCCGCAGATCGGCGGCTGCGGCTTCTGGTAGTTGTGCAGCAAAGGCAGCAGGGACGCCTGTCGCTGCCGCTCCGGCAGTGCCCGCAGGGTGGTCTCGAACCGCTGCAGCCAGTCGCTGTAGTCGGCGATCCGCTGAATCGGGTAGCCGGCCTCGATCAGCCAGTCGACGAACTCGTCCATGCCCAGGCCGTCGTCGTAGGGGTTCATCACGTGGTAGGTGGCGAACCCGTGACCGGCAGCGGCGCCCAAGGTGGTGGATGCCTCGGCGATGAACTCCACCGGCAGCCCGTCGTAGTGGGCGCGCTGGCGGTTACCGTCGACGTCCAGCTCGTAGAACGAACCGGGCGCGACACCGGAGGCGACCAGGCTGAACATCATCCGGGTGAACATGTCCGGCAGGTTGAGCTGGCCGGCGTAGCTGGTGTCGGCCAGGATCATGTCGCACCGGAACACCGCGACCGGCAGGCCGCACAGGTCGTTGGCCTCGCGCAGCAGCACCTCACCGGCCCACTTGCTGTTGCCGTAACCGTTGGCGTAGCCGTCGTTGATCGCCCGCACCGGGCTCATCACCCGCACGTCGGCGTCCTCGGTGAACTTGCCTAGCGGGATCTGGTCACCGACACCGATGGTGGAGAAGTAGGTGAACGGCTTGATCTTGCCGGTCAGCGCGACCCGGATCAGCTCGGCGGTACCGACGGCATTCGGTCCGAACAGCTCGCTGTAGGGCAGCACGTGGTTGACCAGCGCTGCCGGGTCGACGATCACGTCGACGGTGTCGGCCAGCCGCTGCCAAACGTCTTGCTCCAGGCCGAGATTCGCCTCTCCCTTGTCGCCGGCGATGACTTCCAGGTGCGTGGCCGCCAGCTCGGTGTAGCGGGCCAGCAGCTTCGCGTCGCCGCTGTCGAAGACTGCGTCGAGGCGGCGGCGGGCATCGGCGTCGGACTTCGCCCGCACCAGGCAGATCAGCTTGCCGTCCACCGGGGCCAGCCGCTCCAGCCACTCGAGGGCCAGATAGCGACCCAGGAAGCCGGTCGCGCCGGTCAGCAGGACGTTGCGCACCTGTTCGGAGGGACCGGGCAATGACGGTGCCGCCGCCAGAGTGGCCTCGTCGAGGAACTTGTCCAAAGTCAGGTCGGCGGCAGCCACCTCGACGGCATCCCGACCGTGCACCGAGGCGAACGTCGGCCGTTTCGATCCACTCCGCTGGTCCTCGACGTAGGCGGCCAGCGACGCCAGATCACTTGCCGGGCTGACGATCACGCCTACCGGAACATCGACATCGAAGATGTCGCGCAGCAGATTGCCGAAGGTCAGCGCCGACAGCGAGTCGCCGCCCAGATCGGTGAAGTGGGTATCGGGGGCCAAATCGGCGGTCGAGGCGCCCAGCAGCGCGGCCGCGGCCCGGCTGACGGTCTCCAGCGCCGGGCGATCAGCCCCGTGCGCGCGCAGTTCGCTCAGCTCATTGGCCTGGCCCTCGGCCAGCTCGGTGTAGAGCCGTTCGAGCCGGGCACCGTAGTGCGCCTTCAGTTTTGGCCAGGCCAGCTTGCGGATGCCGGTGAGCAGGCCGTTCTCCAAGGTGAAGGGTTCGGTCTCGACGATGAAGTCGCGCGGCACCTCGTAGGACTGCAGGCCGGCGTCGCGGGCCACCTGCTGAAGCGACTCGGCGATCGCCGGCTTGAGGCCGGCGGCATCGAAGCGGGCCACGGCGTCCTCAGTGGGCACCACCACGGCCAACAGGTAGGGCTGCGCGCTGTTGCCGTAGACGTAGATCTGGCGCACCAGCGGGCTGGTGCCGAACTCGGCCTCCAGCCTGGCCAGGGTGACGAACTCGCCCTGGGCCAGCTTGAGCACGTTGTTGCGCCGGTCGACGTAGACCAGCTGGTCGGGGCCGATCTCGGCAACCACGTCGCCGGTACGGTAGTAGCCGTCGGCGTCGAACACCTCGGCGGTGATCTCGGGGCGCTTGTAGTAACCGGGGAACAGGTTCTCGCTCTTGAGCAGCAGCTCACCGCGCGGGTGCGGCTTGTCGGTGCCGAAGTAGCCCAGGTCGGGCACGTCGACCAGCTTGTAGTCCAGCACCGGGGGCCGCTGCACGACGCCGTCGAAGAGCACCATACCGGCTTCGGTCGAGCCGTAGCCGTTCAGCACGTGCTGCCCGGTGAGATCCTCGACCCAGGTGTGCAGTTCTTCGGAGATCGGCGCGGAACCGGTCATCGCGAAGATGCAGCGTCCGCCGAGCAGGTCGCGGCGCATCCGCGCGAGCACCTCCGCCTCGGCGGCCGGGTCGCCGGCGGAGGAGTCGAGCTCACTCTGGAAGTGCTGGTAGAGCATCTCCCAGATCCGGGGCACGAAGTTCATCTCGGTGGGCCGCACCAGTGCGAGGTCCTCCAAGAAGGTGGACAGGTCACTGCGGGCGCTGAAGTATGCGGTACCGCCGTTACCGAGGGTGCCGTAGAGGATGCCGCGGCCCATGATGTGGCTCATCGGCATGAAGTTCAGCGTGATCGACGCGGCGCTCGGGCCGAACCAGTTCTTGGCCGACCGCACCCACATCCGCTCCACGTTGCTCTGCGGGTACATCGCCCCCTTGGGCGCACCGGTGCTGCCGGAGGTGTAGACCAGCAGGGCCAGCGGGTCGCTGTCCTCGCCGGCGTCCCGGGCGGGCAGGCCGGCCGGCGGCAACGCCCGACCGCGGCTGAGCATCTCGGCCAGCGACTCGACGACGACCTCGGCGCCGGCCAGGGCGGCGCGGGCGTCGGCCAGCGCGTCGCGGTGGTCGTCGACCTGCTCGTGGTAGTCGAAGACCACCAGGCGGGTGGGGGCGGGGCCGGCGGCCACCAGCGTGACCGCGTCGGCCAGCGAGTCGACGCTGGCGGCGATGACGCGTGGCTCGGTCTCGGCCACGATCGGGGTCAGGGTGCTGACCGCCGCAGAGGTCTGCAGCGGCACCGAGACCGCACCGATCTGGCCCAGCGCCACGTCGATGACGGTGTAGTCGACGCTGGTGAAGCCCAGCACCGCGACCCGGTCTCCGGGCCGGACGGCCGCGGCGAGCAGCGCGGCGGCCAGGGCGCGGACCCGCTCGGCCAGCTCGGCGTAGGTGATGGTGTCGTAGCTGGGCAGCAACTGCGCGACGGTGCGGCCGGTCGCCGGGTCGGCGACGTAGTCGACGGCACGCTGACCCAGCGCGGGCCGGTCGGCGTATCCGGTCAGCACGGTCTGCACCAGCTGCGGCAGCCCCAGACCGGGCTGGGCGGCGGCATCGGCGACGGCCTGGTCGGGCTGCGCGGCGGCGAATTGGGCGTCGGTGGCGGCCAGCTCGGCAACGCGGCGCGCCTGGTCGTCGGAAAAGGAAGTAGCAGTCGTCATAACGGAACCTCTAAACAGACATCGCGCGGAAGTGGTTTGCGAAGGGGCGCGGCGCTGCGCCGATAGATACTACGTTAGCAAAACTAAGTTTATTCCTGCAGGTGGCGGCCCTGTGACGTTGCGCGCAGTGCGGGTAGCGGGGAGTGCCCCGCCACATCAGCTGATCGATTCCTCCAGCCACGGCAGCAGCCACTTCACCCCGTCGGGCGTGAGGTGAATACCGTCGCTGCGCACCTTGATGCCGTCGACCTTGGCGGTGTAGGTGCCGTTCGGCCCGAGTTTCTTGTTCAGGTCCATCACCGACACGGCGTCGCGTCCGGCGACCACCCGGCGCAGCAGCGCGTTCCAGCGGTCGACGCGCTTGGGGTCGTCTTCGGGCCACAGCTTGCCGTCGGGCCGCTCGCCGTAGCGGCTGTAGGGCACGGTGGTCACCACCACCCGGCTGCCGGCGGCCTGCAAAACGTCCAGGGCGTGCCGAAGTTCCGCGGTCAGGTAGGCATCGAAGGTCGGGTCGCCGATATGGGTCCACTGGCCTTCGTTGACCCGGTCCACGGTCTCCCAGCGGCCGGCGAACAGCAGCACCACGTCGGGCCGGTCGGCCCTGACCTGCCGGGCCCATCGGGCCGGCCACCCGTCGCACTCCGACCCCTGCTCGATGGTCTTGCCGGCCCAGCGGTACGGCCCGGCCCGCACGATGCTGCAGCCGACGACGGTGTGGTCGATGAAGTCGTAGCCCGGGGTTGGCGGCAGGTAGTGCATCACCGTCCAGCCGATCGAGTCGCCGAACACCGAGACGGTGCGCGGCCGGTGGGGGTCGTGGCGCACCGGCGCCGGACGGGTGCGGGCCGGCGGTGACGGTGACACCGCCGCGGCCGCCGCGATGTCCGGGGTCAGGCCGGTCTCGGCGGTGGGCCGCTCGACGACCGGGACCACGAACACCGTGAGCGCCACCGCGGTGGCGCTCACGGCCGCCCCGAGCGGCAGCAGTGACACCTGCGCCGGCCGCCAGTGGCGGATCGGCTCCTCGATGACCCACCACGACACCGCCGCCACACCCACGGTGACGGCGCATCGCGCGGCCAGCAACGCCCCTCCCGACCACCCGGTGCGCTCGCCGTTGAGCACCAAAAAGATCGGCCAGTGCCACAGGTAGATGCCGTAGGAGATGGTCCCCAGCCACACCAGCGGGGCCCAGGCCAGCGCGCGGGCCACCAGCCCGCTCTGATGCAGCGCAACCGGCGCGATCACCGCGATCGCGGCGACGGCGACCAGGGTCAGCAGCCCGCCCCGGAACTCCGCGGCACTGCCGGTGGCGCGGTGCGCGGCCACCGCCAGCAGGGCCAGCCCGGCCAGCGGCAGCAGCCGCGCGACCCAGCGTCCCCAGCCGGTGCGGACCACCGACCAGCCGGCGGTCAGCGCGGGCCAGTCCCCCACCAGCAGCGCCGCCGCGGCGGCGCCGATCAGCAGCGCCTGTGCCCGGGTGTCGGTGCCGAAGTAGACCCGGTCGCGGGTGGCATCAGAGGCCAGCACCTCGGCCGCTGTCGCCGACACTGCGGCGCCTGCGCTGGCCAGCAGGAAAACGGTCAGTCGCACCCCGCCGACGGTGGCCAGGCTGCCGCGGCGACCGGCGCGAAACGCCAGCAGCAGGGCGATCGCGATGAGCAGCAGCGGCCAGAGGAAGTAGTACTGCTCCTCGACGCCCAGCGACCAGGTGTGCTGCAGCGGCGACGGAGTGCCCGCCTCGGTGAAGTAGTCGGTGTGCTGGGCGACGAACCGCCAGTTGGCCACCCAGAAGAACGCGGCGATCGCATCCTCGCGCAGGCCCACCACGGCGTCGGAGGGCAGCAGTTCGTGGGCGATTGCGACGGTCAGCACCATCAGGACCAGGGCGGGTAGCAGCCGCCGGCCGCGGCGGATCCAGAACCCGCCGAGGTCGATCCGTCCGGTCCGGTGCAGCTCGTCGATCAGCAGCGAGGTGATCAGGAATCCGCTCAGGACGAAGAACAGGTCGACGCCGATGAACCCGCCCGACACCCCGGGGACGCCGCCGTGGTCGGCCAGCACCAGCGCAACGGCTATCGCCCGCAGCCCGTCGAGGGCGTGAATGCCCGGCCGTCGCCGGTCGCGCCGAACCCGGTCCGCGGCGCGTGCCGTGGCCAGCCGGGCGGCACGCGGGGCCGGCGCAACCCAGCGGGATTTGCCCGAGGTGCGCATCGAGGTGGCCCGGCGAGTCCGGCTCCCGGCCGGTCGACTCATCTCATCCTGGTCGCCGTTGGCGCCGATTGGTCGATCCTCTCGCTGGTGGACCACCGAAAGCTTAGGGGGCGAGCAGGCGTCCTAACGGGAGGACACGCTTGAGGTCACGCGACCAATTCGGCAGTGCGCCACCAGATCAGCGCGACGAACAACGCCAGCAGCGCGATGCTGACCAGCGCCTGGACCCGGTTGCGGTGCGCCGGTGCGGGATAGACGTAGGCGAACGCCACCAGCAGCCCGGTGATCAGGCCGCCGAGGTGCCCCTGCCAGCTGATCCGGGGGATGGTGAAGGTGAAGACCAGGTTGATCACAATGACGGCGACGACCCAGCCGACGTCCATCCGCAGTCGTCGGCCGACGATCAGCGTCGCGCCGAACAGACCGAAGATGGCGCCCGAGGCGCCGGCGGTGGCGGTGGTCAGCGGCGCCAGCAGATAGACCGTGACCGAGCCGCCCAGCGCGCTGAGCAGGTACAGCGCGCTGAACCGTGCCCGGCCGAGTAGGCCCTCCAACGACGGGCCCACCACATACAGCGCCCACATGTTCAGCAGCAGGTGCATCGCACCGTAGTGCAGGAACGCCGAGGTCAGCAGGCGGTAGATCTGCCCGTCGGCCACCGCCGGTGACCACAGCACCAGCTCGGAGTCCAGCTGGGCCGACGACATCTGCCCGATGAAGGCCAGCACGTTCAAGGCGATCAGCCCATAGCTGACCACCGGTGCCCCCGAGGCGCCCCGGACCAGCGGGCGGGTCCGGCGCTGCGCGGCGCCCTCCTGCGCACAGTCCACGCAGTGCTGTCCGACGGCGGCGTCGCGCATGCAGTCGCCGCAGATGTAGCGCCCACACCGGGTGCAGCGCAGCGCGGTGGCCCGGTCGGGGTGCCGGTAGCAGACGGTCATGGCTACAGCCTCTCATCGACGCTCCCTGATCGGCTCGGCGGTAGATTTCACGCCGTGGCAACTCCGAGACCGCACCGTGGGTTCAACAACGCCGTCACCCGATTCTGGACCTTTGCCGCTCCGGCCTATGACGCCCGGTTCCTGCAGCGCTGGGTCTACCGCCCGGCCCAGGACGAGCTGATCGCGGCGCTGCGGGCCCATCAGCCGGCCCGGGTCGCCGACATCGCCTGCGGGACCGGCATTCTCGCCGACCGCATCGAGCGGGAACTGTCCCCCGAAGCCGTCTACGGGGTGGACATGTCTGCCGGGATGCTCAACGAGGCCCGCGCGCGCTCGGCGCGGGTGCGGTGGCTGACCGGCCCCGCCGAGCGCCTGCCGTTCGACGACGGGACCCTCGACGCGGTGGTGACCAGCTCGGCGTTCCACTTCTTCGACCAGCCGGCAGCGGTCCGGGAGTTCTACCGGGTGCTGGCGCCCGGCGGGATGGCCGCGGTGACCGCGCTGAGCCCCCGCCACCCCATTCCACTGCGCCGGCTGCTGGGCGGCCGGTGGAATCCCGCGCACCAGCCGACGCCGGCCGAGATGCGCACGCTGTTCACCGACGCCGGGTTCACCGTCGCCGACCAGCACCGGGTGGCGCGGCCGGCCTGGACGCTGCTGGTGTCGGATCTGATCACCGTCGGCGTCAAGCCGTAAGTCTCCACTGGTCGGTACCCTCGCCTGGTATGAGACCGAGGAAGTTCGCCGGGGCGGTGGCTGTCACGCTCGCCGCGGCTTGGGCCGGCACGGGCTTCGCCGCGGCCGAGCCGACTCCGCCACCCGCCCCCAAACAGGTGATCGACACCGACGGCACCTTTACCGTCGGAACCGACATCCTGCCGGGGACCTACCGCTCCGACGGTCCTCGCGACGGCAACGCCTGCTACTGGCGCCGGAACAGCGGCGACAAGGTCGTCGACAGCGCGATGACCAAGAAATCGCAGGTGGTGCTGATCGAGCCCAGCGACACCACATTCCGGACCGACCGCTGCGCGCCCTGGCAACTGACCGAATGCCCGCCCACCTGCGCTCCGGTGCCGCAGCAGTCGGCGGGCCTGCCCGACGTGCTGAAGGGCTTCGTGCCGCAGCCCCGGCCGGCCGCTCCCTCACCCGCTCCCAGCGGCGGATAGCCGACCGTCACTTCTTGATCAGCTGGTGCGGGCAATAGGTGTGCGCCGCGATGGCGGCGAACTGCGCCGCGCCGTCGGTGGTGAACCCCGGATTGTTGGCCTTCAAATCGGTGATCACCTGCAACGCGGGTTCGCCCCGGTCAACCAGGCCGCAGACCGCGCGGGCGGCCTCGATCGCCTGACTGGTGCTGCTGTAGGTGATCCCGGCCGCGCGCAGCGACTCCAGGAAGGCCGCATTGTGGACCGCGCCGGCATCCTCGGGCTGGCTGCCCGGTTCGGGGTCGGCGTTCCCGGGAGCGGCCCCGGCCAGGCCGAGGCCGGCCGCAACGGCCAGCGCCAGTAGCGGTCTCACGGGAGTGCTGTCGTCGCTGCGACGGAGCCGGCGGCCCCGGCCTCCTTGGCGGCTTTTTTCAGGTGCACCGCGTGGAAACCGGGCTTCTTCGACAGTTCCTCGAGGAGGTCATCCAGTCCGGCCTCGTCGATCTGCCAATGCTGGACCGTGTCCTTCTGCTTCTGCAACTGGGCGATGACGCGGTCGAGCTGAACCGGGGCCTGTCCTTTACCGCCTTTGCCGGCGGACCCGCGGATATTGGCGCCGTTGATCAGCTGCGAGCCGGGAGCGCCCAGCGCGCCGCCGGTCAGGGCGCCCAACGCGGCGGGGTTGAGCAGCCCGCCCACACCGGCCATCGGTGCCACGCCGGCACCGGCCGCCGGCAGTGCGGTGGCGGCCAGCCGGATGGCGGGCGTTGCGGTGGCCCAGCCCTGGGGCACCGACAGCGCCCCGACCGACGGTGCGGTGCCCACGCCGGCCGTCACCGGCCGGACGACGCCTCCGGAAGCCGGCTTTGGCCCGCCGCCCAATCCTGCGCCGAGTGCGTTCATCCCGCTTCCGCCCAGCCCGGCCCCCAGCGCCGACTTGGGGACCTCGGCCAGCAACGACTGCGGCTTGTAGAACGTCTTCAACTGCACCATGCCGAAGTTGGGTCCGCTGAGCACGACGTTGCCGAGGCCGCCGAACTTCATGACCCCGCCGAGCGCGCCGAACAGGCCCTCGTAGAGGCCGGCGACCTCCGACGCGTCCCCGGCCGCGGCGAGTCCCGGCCCGCTCTGGCCGGCGGCCGAATTGGTGGTCTGCGGCGGCGCGGCGAGCGGCGTCAACCGGGTGGCCGACGCCGCGGCGGCCTGGTACTGGAACATTGCCGCCGCGTCCTGCGCCCACATCTGCGCGTACTGGGTGTCGGCGGCCGCGATCGCCGCGGTGTTCTGCCCGAAGGTGTTCGACGCCAGCAGCGCGGCCCGAATGCTGCGGTTGGCCGCGATCACCGGTGGCGGCACCACGGCGGCCAGCGCGACCTCGAATGCGCTCGCCGCGGCCCCGGCCTGGACCGCAGTCTGGGTGGCCTGCGCGGCGGCGGTCGACATCCAGTCCACGAAGGGCGTCGCCGCGGCGATCATGGCGGTCGCCGAGGTCCCGATCCACGATTCGGCGATCAGGGAGGTGAGCACGGCACGGTAGGAGGCCGTCGCGGCGTGCAGTTCGGCGGCCAGCCCCTCCCACGCGGTGGCCGCGGCCAGCAGCGATTCGGAGCCTGGGCCGGCGTACATCTGCCCGGAGGTGACCTCCGGGGGGATCAGCGCGAAATCGATCACGGTGTGGCTCCGTCCTCGGGCACCGGGATGACCAGGATGGTGGCGGTGGTCAGCGCCTCGGTGTCGGGCGCCTTGTCGATCACCCGGGTGGCACCGCCGGCGACGGACTGCACCGCGGTGCCGGCGACGGCGCGACCGGCCAGGCTCGACAGCGCCATCTCGTTGAACATCGCACTCGAGGAGCCCTCGACGGCGAACGCCGAAGCGCTCGAAGCGACCGAACTGCTGGACAGCATCGCCGGCATTGCCTTGCCGGCCGGCGCCGCGGTGGACCAGCTCGCCGGCACCGACAGCGACCCGACCAGACTCGCCTGTCCGGTGCTGGCCGCCACGGTGGTGGCACCGGCCGAGAGCGGCGCCTGGTAGGAGATGTAGCCGCCCGACAGCGGCCCCAGGGCGCCGGTGATCGGGGCCGGACCGCTGAGCAGGCTGGCCACGCCGGGCGGATTCTGGGCCAAACCCACGAGCTGCCCGGCGATCAGCCAGCCGCTGCCGAGGTTGGCGAGGTGACCCAGCGGCGAGTACGGCCCCGTCAGGTCGCCCAGGAACTTGGCGATATCCCCGATGCCGGACCCGATATCACCGGGTGCCGCCTGCGCCGGAGACGCGGTGAGGTCGGTCAGCGTCCTGGGCACCGCCGACAGCAGCTGCGAGGCCCTCGACGGCGCGGCCGAGGCGGTCCGCCCCGCGGCCGCCGCGGCCGCGGGGATCAGCTGGGACGAATCGGTGGCGAGATCGGCGGCTTCCGGCGCCGGGTCGAACACGCTGAGCTGGGTCGCGGACGCGGCCGAACCCGCGTAGCCGTACATCGCGGTGGCATCTTGGGCCCACATCTCGGCGTAGAGGGCCTCGGTGGCCGCGATCGCCGGGGTGTTCTGGCCCAGCAGGTTCGTCGCCACCAGGGTCATCAGCAGGCTGCGGTTGGCCGCGATCACCGGCGGCGGAACATGTGCCGCGAACGCCGCTTCGTACGCCGCGGCCGCCGAGGACACCTGGGCGGCGGCGTGCTCGACACGGGTGGCGGTGACGCCGATCCACTCCGCATACGGGGTGACCGCCGCGACCATCGTCAGCGCGGACGGCCCGTGCCAGATACCGGCCAGATCGGCGATCACCGAGCGGTAGGCCGCGGCCGCGGTGTGCAACTCGCCGGCGAGGGCCTGCCAGGCGGAGGCAGCGGCCAACAGCGGCCCGGGCCCCGCACCGGAGTACATCAGACCGGAATGCACCTCCGGCGGAATCGCTCCAAATTCCATGTCATCCGACCTCACGTGGGGATTTTGTGACCATCAAAGTGGACAGGTGATGAATCTAGGGCGACTTGCTGGAAGGTAGCCGGGAAGAGGCTGTGAGCGCTCGTGGAGTCCGGTGTGGGGTCGATCACATCCGGAAGGGTGGCATGAGCCTCGTGCGCTCGCAACCGCTGGACGTTCGTCGGCGCAGGCAGCGAGCTCAGGCCGGTGTCCCGTCGGCGAGCAATAAGGTGGCGGCATCGACCAAAGTGCGGATCACCTCGTCGGCGCTGAAATCGCTGAGCCACAGGTTCGGTGCATCGCTGCGGTGCAGCATCGCCACGCCGTGCAAGGCGACCGACAACGCGGCCGCGACCCGGTCGGAAGCCGGGTCAGGCGCAGCGTCCGGCGGTCGCCCACGGCAGGCCAACAAGGCCCGGGTGACGGTGGCGAGCGCCTGGCGCGCGGCCGGCGGCGCTTGACCGTCCTGGGTCATCAGCGCATAGCGCAGCGGATGGCGTTGCGCGAACGACACGTAGACCCGGCAGCCGATCAGTAGGCGCTCGCGTGGATCGGTGGCCGCCTGTACCTGGTCGGCGATCTCCTCGGAGACCTGCACCCAGCTCAACTCGGCAACGGCCTCGAGCACCCGGTCGCGATCCTCGAAGTGCGCGTAGACCGATGGCGCTGCGATGTCGGCTTCTCGGGCGATGCGCCGCAGCGAGACCTCGCCCTCACTATCGGCGCCGTCGATCACCCGGGCGGCCGCCGCCAGGATCTCCTCGCGCAGCAATGCGCCGTGACCTCGTAAATTGCGCCGGCGAGTGGGACTGGGCACGTCATCATCCTAACGACCGTTAGCCATCGGGCGGCTGCGTGCTGGACAACACCGCTTGCGCGGGTGTGAGCCGCCACAAACTAACTTTACAGTCGTTTCCTTATGACCGTAAGGTTAGCCGCCATGAGCGCATTGCAAAAGCTCCGGTCGCCCCTTGAGCGGCTGTGGATCGTGCTGGTGATCGTTCCGGTCGCGGCCGTGGGCGCACTGGTCATCTACCGGTTCCACGGCGTCTTCGGCGCCGACCACTCGGCCACCGCCGCCGCCGCGGGCGGCGAGATCGTGTCGACCGTCCCGAAGTACGTGACCTACGAGATCTACGGCCCCCCACACACCTCGGGGATGGTCAGCTATGTCGACGAACGCGCTCAGCCCCGGGAGGCGACGTTCGACTCGCTGCCGTGGTCGCGGACGTTGACCACGACGCAGCCCAGCGTGTTCGCCAATGTCATGGCGCAGGGCGACAGCGACGCGCTGGGGTGCCGAATCACCGTGAACGGCGACCTGCGTGATGAGCAGCAGGGCGACGGCCACAGCGCGGCGACATTCTGCGTGGTGAAGGCCGCGTGAGCGGTCAGCACAGCCCGGGCGGCAAGGCGCCGCTCTACCCGCGGCTGGTCCGTGCCCTGGCCGTCCCGATCATCTTGTTCTGGCTCGCCGCGGCCGCGGCGACCAACCTGCTGGTGCCGCAGCTGGAGATCGTCGGCGCGCGCAACGCGGTCTCACTCTCGCCGCAGGACGCGCCGTCGGTGATGGCGATGAAGCACATCGGCGAGAAGTTCGGCGAGTTCGGTTCCGATTCGGTGCTGATGATCGTGCTGGAAAGCGATGAGCCGCTGGGCGGCCAGGACGGCGCCGCCCACCACTACTACGTGCGGCTGGTCCAGACGCTGCAGGCCGACACCGCCCACGTCGAGCACGTGCAGGACTTCTGGGGCGACCGGGTCACCTCGGCGGGCTCGCAGAGCGAGGACGGTCGGGCCGCCTACGTGCAGGTGCACCTGGCCGGCAACCAGGGCTCGGCCCAGGGCGTCGCGTCCGTCGACGCAGTGCGCGACATCGTGGAGCACTCCGATCCCCCGACCGGCCTGCGCTCCTACGTCACCGGCCAGGCCGCCTTGGTCGCCGACACCAACGAGGCCGGCGATGCCTCCATGGTGAAAATGACCGGGATCACCCTGGCCGTCATCACGGTGATGCTGCTGGTGGTCTACCGGTCGATCGCTACCACCCTGATCGGGCTGGTGGTCGTCGTCACCGAGATGAGCGTGGCCCGCGGGCTGATCGCGGTGCTGGCCAACTGGCATGTCTTCGCGATCTCCACCTTCGTGGTCAGCATCCTGACCGCCCTGGCGATCGCGGCGGGCACCGACTACTGGATCTTTTTGATCGGGCGCTACCACGAGGCCCGCGGTGCGGGCGAAGACCCCGAAACCGCCCAGCGCACAACGCTGTCCAGCGTCAGCCACGTCATCCTGGGTTCCGGGCTGACCATCGCCGGTGCGATGCTGTGCCTGCATTTCACCCGGCTGAACTACTTCAACACCCTGGCCGTGCCGTGCGCGCTGGGCATGTTCACCATCTTGGCAATGGGCCTGACCTTCGCGCCGGCGGTGCTCGCGGTCAGCGCCCGGTTCGGGCTGCTCGATCCCAAGCGGGCCACCCAGACCGGCGGCTGGCGCAAAGTCGGGACCGCCGTGGTGCGCTGGCCGGCACCGATCCTGGCCGCCGCCGCCGCGGTTGCCGCCGTGGGCGTTCTGGTACTGCCGGGCTACCAGACCAGCTACGACAACCGGCACTACATCCCCTCCGACGTGCCGTCCAACATCGGCTACGCCGCGGCGGAGAAGCACTTCAGCTCGGCGCGGATGAACCCCGACATGCTGATGGTCGAAGCCGACCACGACATGCGCAACCCGCGCGACATGCTGGTGCTGGATCGCGTCGCCCGCAACGTCTTCCGGGTTCCCGGCATCGAACGGGTGCAGAGCATCACCCGCCCGCTCGGGCCGCCGATGGAACACGGGTCGGTGCCATTCCAGATCAGTGCACAGGGCGTCACGATGCGGGAGAACCTGCAGTTCCTCAAGGCGCGCCTCGACGACACCCAGACCATGGCCGACCAACTGTCCTCGATGGTCGCGGTGATGGATCGGCTGCACGGGCTGACGGTCCAGTTGTCCGACGCCACCCACGGCACCGACCGGGCCACCCATGACATGGAAGGCACCGTGGCCGAGGTGCGCGACCGGATCGCCGACTTCGACGACCAGGTCCGGCCACTGCGCAACTATTTCTATTGGGAGCCGCACTGTTTCAACATCGGTGTGTGCAACGCGTTCCGGTCGATGTTCGACGCCACCGACGGGTTCGACAAGCTGGCCGAGAACACCACCGCGCTCGCCGATCAGCTGGACCGGGTCGACGGCATCACCCCGGAGATCGCCGCGCAGATCCAGCCGCTGATCGCCATCACCACCAACATGCGCGATCTCATGCTGACCATGCACAGCAGCTTCAGCCAGGTGGTCACCCAACTCGAGCAGATGACCGACACCGCCGCGGTGATGGGCCAGGTCTTCGACGACGCCCGCAACGACGACATGTTCTACCTGCCGCCGGAGGCCTTCGACAGCCCGGACTTTCAGCGCGGGATGGAGTTGATGATGTCCCCGGACGGCCAGGCGGCCCGCATCCTGATCACCCACGACACCGATCCGGCGACCGTCGACGGCATCTCGCACGTCGACGCCGAACTGCAGGCCGCCAAGGAGGCCGTCAAGGGCACCCCGCTGGCCAAGGCGAAGTTTTATCTGGGCGGCACCGCGGCCACCTACGCCGACATCCAGACCGGCGCGCACTACGACCTGCTGATCGCGGCGATCGCCGCCATCATCCTGATCTTCGTGGTGATGCTGCTGATCACCCGGGCGCTGGTCGCCTCGATCGTGATCGTCGGGACCGTGGTGCTGTCGCTGGCCTCCTCGTTCGGGCTGTCGGTGCTGTTGTGGCAGTACGTGTTCGGCGTCGAGTTGCAGTGGCTGGTGATCGCGATGAGCGTGATCGTGCTGCTGGCCGTCGGCTCGGACTACAACCTGCTGGTGGTGTCGCGGATGAAGGAGGAGATCGGCTCGGGGTCGGGGGCCGGCCTGAAGACCGGGCTCATCCGCGCGATGGGCGCCACCGGCAAGGTGGTCACGGCGGCCGGG
>NZ_LZIN01000018.1 GCF_001667375.1 Mycolicibacter sinensis
CCCCCCAAAGCCCCGCCCGCGCTGCTGCTGGGCGGCCCGCTGATCCCGGCACCGATGCTGGCCGAACTGATCGCCGCCGGCGCCACCATCAAACCGGTGCGACACCCCGGACCCGATAGTGCCCCCGAACCGAAGTACCGGCCCTCGACCGCGCTCGATGAGTTTGTGCGCTGCCGGGACATGACGTGTCGGTGGCCCGGCTGTGACCGGCCGGCTGAGTTCTGCGACCTCGACCATGCCATCGCCTATGCCCTCGGCGGCCCGACACATCCGTCAAACCTGCGTTGCCTATGCCGAAAACACCACTTAATCAAGACGTTTCACGGTTGGCGCGACCGGCAACACGCCGACGGGACCATCGACTGGCTCAGTCCGACCGGCCAGACCTACACCACCCACCCCGGTAGCCGGCTGTTGTTCCCCGCCCTCTGCGAACCGACCGGCCGCCTACCCGCACCGACTGGCCGACAATCGGATTCGGCCGGCCGAACCCTGATGATGCCCACCCGACGACGGACCCGGGCCCAAAACCGCGCCCGGGCCATCGCCGCCGAACGCGCCCTCAACACCAAACCGCCGTCCTGACTCCGGCGGTAACGGCTAGCGCCCCAGCTTCTCCGCCATTCGCCGGTTCACCGGCTCGGGCAGCAGATCGGAGACGTCGCCGCCCATCGACGCCACCTCCTTGGCCAACGACGACGACACGAACGAATACCGCGGCGTGGTCGCCACGAAAAACGTGTCCACCCCGGCGATGTGCTTATTCATCTGGGCCATCTGCAGCTCGTACTCGAAGTCGGTACCGGTGCGCAGGCCCTTGACGATCGCGGTCAGCCCCCGCTCGCGGACGAAGTCGACCACCAGCCCCCGGCCCGACTCCGCGCGCACATTGGGCAGGTGCGCGGTGGCCTCGGCGATCATCTCGAGGCGCTCCTCCAGGCTGAACATGCCCTTCTTGGCCGGGTTGATCAGCACCGCGGCCACCACCTCATCGAACTGCGCTGCCGCGCGCTCCAGGATGTCGACGTGCCCCAGCGTCACCGGGTCGAACGAACCAGGGCATAACGCACCGCTCATGGCTCATGACGCTAGCAGTCCTCGCCGGACCATTCGGCCAGCTCCAGCCGGGTGTCGCCGTAGCGGCGATCCGGCCAGACCTGCCAGCCGTCCGGCCACTGCGTCGCAGGACTCGAGGCCGCTCGCTCGATCACCACGACGGTGCCCGGCCCGGCCCAGCCGCGGTCGGCCAGCAGCTCCGGAAGCGCGTCGATGTCGGCGGCGGCGATCTCGTAGGGCGGATCGGCCAGCACCAGATCCACCGGCCGATCAGTGCCGGCGGTCAGCACCGAGGCCACCGTGCCGCGCCGCAGCGTCGCACCGGACAACCCCAAAGCAGCGATGTTGGCGGCCAGCACCTCGGCGGCGCGACGGTCCGATTCGACGAACAGCGCCGTGGCCGCGCCCCGCGACAGCGCCTCCAAGCCCAGGGCGCCCGACCCCGCATACAGATCCAGCACCGCCATCCCGGTCAGGTCCACCCGGGCGTCGAGCACGTTGAACAGTGCCTCGCGTACCCGGTCGGTGGTCGGCCGGGTGCCGCGCGGCGGCACGACGATACGCCGCCCGCCTGCGGTGCCGCCGACGATCCGGGTCAGTTCAGCACCACCAGCAGGTCGCCGCCTTCGACCTGGGCGGTCTCGGCAACGGCCACCCGGGCCACGGTTCCCTCCGCCGGTGCGGTGATGGCGGCCTCCATCTTCATCGCCTCGATGGTGGCGACGGTCTGTCCCGCGCTGATGTGATCGCCCTCTGAGACGCCGATCGTGACGACGCCGGCAAACGGCGCCGCGACGTGGCCGGGCTTGGTGCGGTCGGCTTTTTCGGCCACCGGTGCCTGGCTGGCCACACTGCGATCACGCACTTCGATCGGCCGCAGCTGGCCGTTGATGATGCACATCACGGTGCGCATGCCGCGTTCGTCGGGTTCGGAGATGGCTTCTAGCCCGATCAGCAGTTCCACACCGCGTTCGAGGCGGACCCGGTGCTCCTCGCCTTGGCGCAATCCGTAGAAGTACTGGTTGGCCGAGAGCTGTGAGGTATCGCCGTAAAGCTCCCGGTGTTCCTCGAACTCCTTGGTGGGCCCGGGAAACAGCAGCCGGTTTAACGTGGCTTGGCGCTTGGTCCCGGCCAGCGCTAACCCGGCCTCGTCCTCGGCGGACAGCTGCTGCACCTCGCGCGCCGGTTCGCGGCCCGCCAACGCCTTGGTGCGCAACGGTTCCGGCCATCCGCCGGCCGGCTCCCCCAGCTCCCCGCGCAGGAAACCGATCACCGAGTCGGGAATATCCACCCGTGCGGGGTCGGCCGCGAACTCCTCGGCGGTGATCCCGGCGCCGACCAGAGCCAGCGCCAGATCACCGACCACCTTCGAGCTCGGGGTGACCTTGATCAGCCGGCCCAGCACCGCATCGGCTCCGGCGTAGTTGGCTTCGATGTCCTCGAACCGGTCGGCCAGCCCCAGCGCCTTGGCCTGCTGGTGCAGATTGGACAGCTGACCGCCGGGGATCTCGTGGCGATACACCCGACCCGTGGGCCCGGCCAGGCCGGATTCGAACGGCGCGTAGACCTTTCGGACCCCTTCCCAGTAGGGCTCCAGGTCGCACACCGCCGACAAGGACAAGCCGGTGTCGAAGCCGGTGTTGGCCGCGGCGGCCACGATCGAGCTCAGCGCGGGCTGGCTGGTGGTCCCGGCCAGCGGTGCGGCTGCCCCGTCGACGGCGTCGGCACCGGCGTGCCAGGCCGCCTCGTAGGTGGCCAGCTGCCCACCCGGGGTGTCGTGGGTGTGGACGTGGATCGGCAGGTCGAAGCGGCTCCGCAACGCACCGACCAGCGTGGTGGCCGCCGCGGGCCGCAGCAGCCCGGCCATGTCCTTGATCGCCAGCACGTGCGCGCCCGCGTCGACGATCTGCTCGGCCAGGCCCAGGTAGTAGTCCAGGGTGTAGAGGTTCTCGGCGGGATCGGTGAGATCACCGGTGTAGCACATGGCGACTTCAGCCACCGCAGAACCGGTTTCGCGCACCGCGTCGATCGCCGGGCGCATCGAGTCGACATTGTTGAGCGCGTCGAAGATCCGGAAGATATCGATACCGGTAGCGGTCGCCTCTGCCACGAACGCCGAGCACACCGATTCCGGATAGGGGGTGTAGCCGACGGTGTTGCGGCCCCGAAGCAGCATCTGCAGGCAGATGTTGGGCAGCGACTCACGCAGCACCGCCAGCCGCTCCCACGGGTCCTCCTTCAAAAAGCGCAGCGCCACATCGTAAGTGGCCCCGCCCCAGCACTCCATCGACAACAGCTGCGGGGTGGTGCGGGCGATGTAGGGGGCCACGTTGAGCAGGCCCTTGGTACGCAGCCGGGTGGCCAACAGCGACTGGTGCGCATCCCGAAACGTCGTCTCGGTAACAGCAACCGCCGGCGATTCGCGCAGCCAGCGGGCGAAACCCTCCGGCCCCAACGTCATCAGCCGCTGTTTAGAACCCGGCGGCGGCGTGCTCGACAGGTCGATCTCGGGCAGCTTGTCGCGCGGGTACACCGCCGACGGACGCGCACCGTGCGGCTGGTTGACGGTGACATCAGCCAAATAGGTCAAGATCTTGGTGCCCCGGTCTGCCGAGGCGTGCGAGGTCAGCAGCTGCGGGCGCTCATCGATGAACGACGTGGTGACGCGCCCGGCCCGAAAGTCAGGATCATCGAGCACCGCCTGCAAAAACGGGATGTTCGTCGACACACCCCGGATGCGGAACTCCGCGATCGCCCGGCGCGCCCGGTTCACCGCAGTCGGGAAATCCCGGCCCCGGCAGGTCAGCTTGACCAGCATGGAGTCGAAGTGCGGGCTGACCTCCGCGCCCAGGTTGGTGCCACCGTCCAGCCGGATACCAGCACCGCCGGGACTACGGTAGGCGGTGATCCGGCCGGTGTCAGGCCGAAACCCGTTGGCCGGATCCTCGGTGGTGATCCGGCACTGCAGCGCCGCGCCGTGCAAAACGATGTCGTCTTGGCGCAAGCCCAGATCCTCCAGCGACGCCCCGGCGGCGACCCGCAGCTGGGCCGACACCAGATCCACGTCGGTGATCTCCTCGGTCACGGTGTGCTCCACCTGGATCCGCGGATTCATCTCGATGAACACGTAGTGGCCACGCTCGTCGAGCAGGAACTCCACCGTTCCCGCGCAGCTGTAGCCGATGTGCCGCGCGAACGCGACGGCATCGGCGCAGATCTTCTCCCGCAACACCGGGTCCAGGTGGGGGGCGGGCGCCAACTCCACGACCTTCTGATGCCGCCGCTGCACGCTGCAGTCGCGCTCGAACAGGTGCACGACGTTGCCGTGGGTGTCGGCCAGGATCTGCACCTCGATGTGGCGCGGGTTGATCACCGCCTGTTCCAGATACACCGTCGCGTCGCCGAACGCCGATTCGGCTTCCCGGCTGGCGGCCTCGATCGCCTCGGCCAACCCGTCGACGTCGGCGACCCGGCGCATCCCGCGGCCACCGCCGCCTGCGACCGCCTTGACGAACAAGGGAAACGACATATCGGCTGCCGCGGAAACCAATTCCTCTACCGAGCGCGACGGCTGCGACGCCGCCAGCACCGGCAGCCCGGCCTCCCGCGCTGCGGCCACCGCATGTGCCTTGTTGCCGGCCAGCGCGAGCACGGCCGCGCTCGGTCCAACGAAAGTAATGCCCTCATCCGCACAGGCCTGCGCCAATCGCGGGTTCTCCGATAAGAAGCCGTACCCGGGGTAGACCGCGTCCGCGCCGCACCGCTTAGCGGTAGCCACGATGCCCTCCACCGACAAGTAACCACGCACCGGATGACCCTCTTCGCCGATCTGATAGGACTCGTCGGCTTTGAGCCGGTGCACCGAATTACGGTCCTCGTAGGCATAGACCGCGACCGTGTCGATCCCGAGCTCATAGGCGGCACGAAACGCGCGGATCGCGATCTCTCCGCGGTTGGCGACCAGCACTTTGGAGATCACAGGGCACTCCTTAAGTCAGCGTCAACCAGTAATCCTGAAAGCGCAGGAATACCAACAGAAATACCGCGATAAACCATAACGCCGCAAACGTCCACCGCCACCGGTGCAAAAGCCCCGATATTCCGCGACCCTCATCCGACGCGATTGCTGCGAATATCACCAGCAGCACCATCGTGACGGCCCACACCACCATGCAGTACGGGCACAGCGCGCCGATCCGGTACAGACTCTGGAAGATCAGCCAGTGCACGAAGCCCGCACCCACCAGGGTGCCGACCGCCATACCAGCCCAATACCACCGCGGCAGAGGCACTTTGGCCACCGCCAGCACACCGGTGACCACCACCACGGTGAACGCCACGATGCCCATCAGCGGGTTGGGGAAACCCAGGACCGAGGCCTGGGGGGTGCCCATCACCGGCCCGCAGGACAGCACCGGGTTCAGGTTGCACGACGGGACATACGACGCATCGGTGAGCAGCCGGATCTTCTCGACGGTCAGGGTGACCGAGGCGGCCAGCCCGATGACTCCGGCGATCAACACCGCCCAGGCCCGCGGGGCGCCCGGCGCCCGGGGGGCCGGCGTTGCGGCTGGATCGACCGCCGGAGCCGCGATGCTCACGACTGGGTGGCCGGGACGTCCATACCGGGCACGTCACCGACGATCTCCCGAATCTTCGCGACGAGGGCGTCCGGGGTCGAGGGACGGTAGTCCTCGCCGTTGATGCGCAGTGTGGGGGTGGCGTGGATTCCGGCGGCGGAGGCCATGCCGCTCACCATCTTGAGGTACTTGCCGCTGTTGATGCACCCCGGAACGCTGCCGGCCGCACCGGCTTGCCGGGCCAGCTCGATCAGGCGCTTGTTGTCGGGGAAGTCGGTCCCGATCTCCGAGGGCTGCAACTCGTCGGTGTAGAGCGCGGTGTGGAACCGGCGGAAGGCGTCGATGCTCTCGTCGGCGACACAGTAGGCCGCGGCACCGGCCCGCGAGGAGTAGTTGTCGTTCTGCGCGCGATCCAGGATCGCGACCATGTGGTAGTCGGCGGCGATCGCCCCGCTGTCGATCAGCCGGGACACCGTGGGCCCCAGCGCGCGCTCGAGGTTGCCGCAAGCCGGGCAGAGGAAGTCCTCATAGAACGACAGCACGGCCTTCGGCTCGTCGTTGTCGTCTTTGACCAGCTTGCTCGAGGTCACCCGGATCGCCTCGCCGGCGCCCGCGCCCTTTTTGTCGCTGTTGGACATCACGATGTAGCCGATGAGTCCCACCGCGAAGAGCACCACGATCGCGACGAGCCCGATCTGCATGGCGAGGTTGCGTTTGTGATCGGCGGCCCTCAAGCCGGAGGCGCCGGGGCGTTTGGGTTTGCTGGCCACAGTCGGTTGGTCCTCGTGTTCGGTGGTCGGTTTGCGGTTCAGCGTACCGGCGCGAGTTGGCGGCCTCAGCCGCGGCTGAGGTGGGCCCGCAGCGCCGAGATCAACGCGGTGGTCGCGGTGGCGCTGCCGCCGCCGAGGGGGAACAGGTTGATGAAACCGTGCGTCAGCGACCGCATCCGGCGCAGGTCGACGACAACCCCGGCGTCGCGCAGCGCCATGGCGAACTGTTCGCCTTCGTCGTGCAGCGGGTCGAACCCGGCGATTACGATCAGCGCCGGCCCCACGCCGGATAAGTCCGCAGCCCGCAACGGCGACACCCGCGGGTCGCTCGGGTCCAGCGGTGAGCGGCCCACATACTGGGCGGTGAACCAGTCCACGTCGTGCTTGGTCAGCAGGTAGCCGTCGCCGTAGAGCGTGCGCGAGCGGGTCTGGGCCGCCACGTCGGTCACCGGGTAGAGCAGCCACTGCAGGACTGGCGCCGGCCCGCCGTCATCGCGGGCCAGCAGCGCTACCGCGGCGGCCAGATTGCCGCCGGCACTGTCCCCGCCCACGGCCACGCACCCGGGTATCCCGCCGAGCTCCGCTGCGTGCGCATGGGCCCATCGGAACGCGGCGTAGGCGTCGTCGACCGCGGCCGGCGCCGGGTGCTCGGGGGCCAGCCGGTAGTCGACGGACAGCACCACCACCTCGGCGTCACGACACGTCAGCCGGCAGATCGCGTCGTGGGTGTCCAAGTCACCGATCACGAATCCGCCGCCGTGATAGAAGACCAGCATCGGGTGGGCCGCGTCATCGGGGCTACCGGCCGGCCGGTAGTGCCGGGCGGCGATGTCACCGGCCGGGCCGGGCAGTGCGATGTCGCGGACATCGCAACCCTGGATGTCGGTGCCGCCGAGCCCCGTGGTCAGCTCACGCAACTGGGTTCGGGAGGCGGCCGCGTCCTCGGCGACGACGAGGCCGTTGATGCCCAGGGCGCGCTGCCCGGCCAACGCCAAGCGCAAGGTGGGGTCCAAAGTGTTGCCATCGATGGTCACCGACCGTCCACCGGTCATCAGCCGCTGCACCCCGATCGGCAGCATCGGGGTCACCTTCATGCCCACGGCGAAGGCGGTGTTCTGCAGCTGTTCGGCCCACCGCGCCGCCGCCCCGGAGGCGGGTCCGCCTGGCAGACTTCGTGTCATGGCTGTTCGAAGTAACTTGCGCTCGGTCACGCTCAACGACGGTAATTCCATCCCCTCGGTCGGTTTCGGGGTTTACAAGATTTCGCCCGCCGACACCGAGCAGGCGGTGCGCACCGCCTTGGCGGCCGGGTACCGCCACATCGACACCGCGGCGCTGTACGGCAATGAGCGCGAGGTCGCCCGTGCGGTGGCGGCGTCCGGACTGCCGCGCGATGAGGTCTACGTCGTCACCAAGCTGTGGAACGCCGACCAGGGATACGATTCGACGCTGGTCGCGTTCGAAAAAAGCATGGACCGGCTCGGTCTGGACACCCTGGACCTGTACCTGATTCATTGGCCGCTTCCGGCGCGCGGCAAATTCGTCGAGAGCTTCCGGGCGCTGGCCCACCTGCGGGATCAGGGGCGGATCCGTTCGATCGGGGTGAGCAACTTCGCCCCCGAACATCTCGAGATGCTGATCGACGGGACCGGCATCGTGCCCGTCGTCAACCAGGTCGAGCTGCACCCCCGGTTCAGCCAGGCCGCACTGCGCGAAGTGCACGCCCGCCTGGGCATTGCCACCGAGGCGTGGGCGCCGCTGGGTCGCGGTTCGCTGCTGGAGCACCCGACGGTCGTCAAGGTCGCACAGCGTTACGGCAAGACTCCGGCGCAGGTGCTGATCCGGTGGCACATTCAGCTCGGTAATATCGTGATTCCGAAATCGGTCCACCCTGAGCGCATCGTCAGCAATTTCGAAGTCTTCGACTTCGAACTCGGCACGGCCGAGATGACCGCGATATCCTCGCTCGACGACGGCGCCCGACTGGGACCCGATCCACGCACATTCGACTACACAGGTAGGTGAGATGACGCCGGGCACTTCGATCCCCTCCATCGCGCTCAACGACGGCCACAGCATGCCGACTCTGGGCATCGGGGTCGCCGAGCTGTCGGACGCCGAGACCGAGCGCGCGGTCTCGGCCGCACTCGAGCTGGGCTGCCGGTTGATCGACACCGCCAAGGTGTACGGCAACGAGGCCGCGGTGGGCCGGGCGATCGCCGCGTCCGGCATCGCCCGCGACGAGTTGTTCGTCACCACCAAGCTGGCCAACGCCGACCAGGGGCTCACGGCAGCCATCGAGGCCTGCCATGCCAGCGTGGAGCGACTCGGGCTGGACTATGTGGATCTGTACCTGATCCACTGGCCGGCCCCGCCGCTGGGCATGTACGTCGACAGCTTCGGCGGGCTGATCCAGGCCCGGGAACAGGGGCTGACCCGGTCGATCGGGGTGTGCAACTTCACCGAGGAGCACCTCAACGACGTCATCGATCTGGCTTTCGAGACGCCGGCGGTCAACCAGATCGAGCTGCACCCCCTGCTCAACCAGGCCGAGCTGCGGGCCTTGCACGCCGAGCGGGGCATCGTCACGCAGGCCTACAGTCCGCTGGCGGTAGGCCGCCTCCTCGACCACCCGGCGGTGACGGAGATCGCAGGTGAGTACGGCAAGACCCCCGCCCAGGTGCTGATCCGGTGGAGCCTGCAGCTGGGCAACGTGGTCATCCCGCGATCGGCCAACCCCGAGCGCATCGCGAGCAACCTCGACGTCTTCGGCTTCGAGCTGGCCGCCGAGCACATGGACACTCTCAACGGGCTCAACGACGGCACCCGGGTGCGCGAGGACCCGCTGACCTACACCGGCCTGTAAGCCGTCATCACCGTTCTATCCGGCCGGGCAGGTGGCCGCGGCCCGGCGCAGCACGTCGGCCGACGGCTGGTCGAGTCGCAGCGCATATCCCCGCAGGACGGCAATGTAGGCGACGGCGTACTGGCAGGCGAATGATTTATTCGGCGGCATCCACTGCCCCGGCCCGGCATCACCCTTGTCCTGGTTGGGCTGCCCGGCGACCGCCAGCAGGTTGGCCGGGTCGTTGGCGAACCGCAGCCGCTGGCGGTATGGCCAGCCCGACGCGCCCATGTCCCAGGCGTAGGCCAGCGGCACGACGTGGTCGATCTGCACCGCCTCACCGATCTTGGCGCCGCGGGTGAAGGCGACGACGGCGTTGGTGTACGGGTCGTGCAGGACGCCGGTGGCCACCGCCTGCGCGCAGCGCTTGGTCGACACGTGGGTGATGTCGACCAGATCCCGGTTGAGGATGTCGTTGCGGGTGTCACACCCGTTGTGGCCGCCAGGCGCGTCGTTGTCGTCATCCCAGGCGTCGCCGAACACCGACCGGCGATAGTCATGGCGATGGGTGCGTGCCGCAACCACCGTGATTCCGGCCAGCACATCGGTGCCGGGCGCCACGGTGGGCAGGCCGGACCGGGCGGCGAGGTCGCGGCTGCGATTTCCGGCCGCCGACACGGTCTGGAAGGCGACGACGACGGCCAGCAGCGCCACCACGGCCAGCCACAGCAGGGTCTTGCGGTTGGTCATGACTTGTCCAGATAGTCGATGTCGGTGAAGGGCTCGGCCAGCCGCCCCAGACCGGGATCGGACGGGTCGGCAGCCCAGGCCCGGACGCAGTAGTCGCGGGCGAATTCGATCAGCTCGCCGTGATCGGCCAACGACAGCAGTTTCAGGCCCCCGCTCCAGCCGGACTGATCGCGGCCCAACACATCTCCCTCGCCGCGCTCGCGCAGGTCCAAGTCGGCCAGTGCGAACCCGTCCAGAGTGCCGGCGACGGCCGCCAAACGCTTACCGGCTTTGGTGTTCGGGCCGCTCGAGGTCACCAGCAGGCAGAGGCTGGCGTGCTCACCGCGGCCGATCCGGCCGCGCAGCTGGTGCAGCTGGCTGATGCCGAACCAGTCGGCGTCGGCGATCAGCATCACGGTGGCGTTGGGCACGTCGACTCCGACTTCGATGACCGTGGTGCAGATCAGCACATCCACCGTCCCGGTGCGGAAGGCCGCCATCACCGCGTCCTTCTCGTCCGCGGTGAGCCGCCCGTGCATCAGGCCCAGCCGCAACCCGGACAGCGGCCCGGACCGCAGCTGATCGAACAGTCCCACCGCGGTCGCCGACGTTCGGTTGTTCTCCTGGCCGGGCTTGCCGCCCTCGTCGGACTCGTCGATGCGCGGTGCCACCACATAGGCCTGCCGGCCGGCGGCCACCTCCTCGCGGATCCGCGCGAAAGCCCGCTCCAGCCAGGCCGGTTTCTCCTTGACGAAGATCACCGAGCTGGCGATCGGCTGGCGGCCGCGGGGCAGCTCCCGCAGCGTGGAGGTCTCCAGATCGCCGTAGACGGTGAGCGCCACAGTGCGCGGGATCGGGGTGGCGGTCATCACCAGCAGGTGCGGGGTGAAGCCGTCGGGGGCCTTGGCGCGCAACCGGTCCCGCTGCTCGACGCCGAAACGGTGCTGTTCGTCGACGACCACCATGCCCAGGTTGTCGAATTCGACCGCGTCGACCAGCAGGGCGTGCGTGCCGACGACGATGCCGGCCCGGCCGGCGGCGATCTCGGCGCGGGCCTGCTTTTTGGCGGCCGCCGACATCGAACCGGTGAGCAGCGCCACCGCGGTGGCATTGTCGGATCCGCCCAGCTGGCCCGCCATGGCCAGCGGTCCGAGCATGTCGCGGATGGAGCGGACATGTTGGGCGGCAAGAACTTCGGTGGGCGCCAGCAGCGCGCACTGATAGCCGGCATCGACCAGCTGCAGCATCGCCAGCAGCGCCAGGATCGTCTTGCCGGAGCCGACCTCGCCCTGCAGCAGCCGGTTCATCGGACGGCTGGCGGCCAGCTCGGCTTCGAGCACGCCAAGTACCTCGCGTTGGCCGGCCGTCAATTCGAACGGCAACCGGCCCAACAGTTCTGCGACCATCCCGTCATCGCGGCGCGGGGCCGGCGGGCCGGATTCGGACAGTTCGCCGTGCCGGCGCATCGCCAGCGCCCACTGCAGGCCGAAGGCCTCGTCGACGGCGAGTCGATCACGGGCGCGGTCCCGTTCGGCGGCGTTCTCCGACAGGTGGATCGCCCGCAACGCTTCGTCTTCGCCGAGCAGACCGCGCTCGCTGCGCACCGCAGCCGGCAGCGGGTCGGGAACCGGATCGAGCACCGCGAGCACCTGCCGCACACAGGCGAAGATGTCCCAGCTCTGCAGTTTGGCGGTCGCGGGATAGATCGGATAGCAGGCTCGCTCAAACTCCGACTGCAGCACCTCGCCGCTGATCTTCAGCGAGGCGTCGGCGATGTTGCGCAGCGAGTCACTGCCGAAGTTGTCCGTGCCCGGGGCGTCGAGGATGAGGAAGTCGGGGTGGGTCAGTTGCAGTTTGCGGTTGAAGTAGCCGACCTCACCGGACAGCATCACCCGAGTACCCGGCCTGAGTTTGTACTTCAGGCCGCGCGCATTGAAGAACGTGGCACTCACCTTGTTCCGGCCGGCACCGAGGGTGATCACCAGGTATTCGTTGGGGCGCCGGCCCGGCTGTTTTTTCATCGGTCGGGACACGGCGGTCGCGATGGTGTCGACCAGGGTGATGTGTTCGCCCTCGATCGCCTGGGTGTCGTCGAGACCGCGCTTCGTCGCACCTTCGACGTAGCTGCGCGGGTAGTGCCGCAGCAGGTCGCCGACGATGCGGATGCCGAACGCCTCGTCGAGTTTTCCGGCGGCGTCGGAGCCGACGATGTAATCCAACCGGTCGGCCAGCGTGACCATCGCTACTCGACCCCGATCAGCAGTGCGTCGCCGCGGTGCCCGGTGAGGTAGGTCGCCAGTTCGATTCCCGGATGCCGATCGTGCACATGTCCGGCCAGCACGTCGACGACCTCGGCGCCCAGACCGGCCCCGAACAGCACCGTGACCAGTTCACCGCCGGCCACCAGCAGCAGGTCGATCAGGCCGATCGCTGCCGCGCCGATGTCGCCGGCCACGATCAGCACCTCGTCACCGGCGATGCCCAGCCCATCCCCGGGCCGGCAAGTGCCGGCCCAGGTCAGCGCCTGCTCGGTGGCGACCCGCACCGAACCGTGCCGGGTGGTGCCCGCCGCCCGCGCCATGGTGTAGCCGTCGTCGACCACCGGCCGGCCCGGATCGTGTACCGCCAGCGCAGACAGCCCCTGCACCATCGACCCGGTCGGGACCGGCACCACGTCGATGCCCCAGCCGATCGCCGCCGTGCACCCGGCGACCAGCTCCTCGGCCGCGACGTAGCCGTTGGGCAGCAGCATCACCTGGGCCGCACCGGTGTCCACCACCGCGCGCAGCAGCTGCTGGGCGGTGACGATCGTGGCCGGGTCGGCGCTGTGCGGGTCTGGCCGCAGCACGCAGGCGCCCTCGGAGACGAAGAGCTCCTGGGCACCCTCCCCGTCGACGACGGCCAACACCGCGCGCTCGCGGGCCCAGCTGCCCGGTGGCAGGCCGGTCGCCCCGGCCAGCGCCGAGATCTGGATGCGCCGCGGCCGGCCGAACGCCAGGCCCGCCTCTACCGCGGCACCGGCGTCGTCGGTGTGCACGTGCACCGAATAGCCGCCGACCACCCCAGATGTCGCGATCGCCACCGAATCGCCGAGCTGGGCAAGCCGCTCACGTAAAGGATCGGTGTCTTCGGGGGCGCACTCGCCGAGCAGGTACATCACCTCGAACTGTGGCGACGGTTGCTCGGTGACCGCGTCGGGCGGGCGTGGCCGCGGGGACGGCTGGTAGACCGGCCGGACCGGCGCCTGGCCGGTGATCGTCGACCGCAGCGCGTCGAGCAGCACCAGCAGGCCGCGGCCGCCGGCGTCGACCACGCCGGCCTGCGCGAGCACGTCGAGCTGCTCGGTGGTCTGCTCGAGTGCGGCGGCCGCGGCGTCGGTGGCGGCAGTGATCGCCGCGCCCAGCCCGACGCCCTGGGCCACGCATCGCTCGACGGCCGCCGCGGCGGCCTGCAGCACCGAGACGATGGTGCCGGGCACCTCTCGGCCGCCCATCGAGGTGATCACCAGCTCGACTCCGTGCCGCAGGCCGGCGCCCAAAAGCGCGGCATCGACATCGGTGACCGTGGCGGCGCCGTCGGCGCCGGTCACATCCGCCAGGCCGCGCAGGATCTGGGACAGGATGACCCCGGAGTTGCCGCGGGCCCCGTGCAGCGCGCCCGACGACAGCGCGGCCGCGACCCGGGCCACCTCACCGGAGGCGGCCTCGGTGTTGGCCTCGGCCAGCGCCGAACGCATGGTGAACAGCATGTTGGTGCCGGTGTCGGAATCGGCGACCGGGAAGACGTTGAGCTGGTTGATCTCGTCGGTGTGGGTGATCAGATCGCCGACAGCGGTGTGCGCCCAGTCCCGCAAGGTGGCCGCATCCAGCCGACGATCGGGGTTGCCCACCTGCACCCACCTTCCTGCCGCCACCTCCGGTGGCTGCAAGCCTAACCACTGCGCGCGACAGCACCGCTCACGCTGCGTCGGGCCGTTTTGGTGGTTGCCCGGCCGGGCGGGTATTCTGATCAGGTTGTCGGGCCACCCGCTCAGGTCGTTGGCCCTCAAGCAGACGTTTTGAGGAGTGTCACATATGGCTGCCGTGTGCGATATCTGCGGAAAGGGCCCCGGCTTCGGCAAGTCGGTGTCCCACTCGCACCGTCGGACCAGCCGTCGGTGGGACCCGAACATTCAGACCGTGCACGCCGCCCGTCCCGGCGGCAACAAGCAGCGCCTGAACGCCTGCACCTCGTGCATCAAGGCCGGCAAGGTCGCCCGCGGCTAAAGGACCGCTGGGCCCGTTCATTCCGGAACCTGCGACCCCGACCAGGCTTCGCGGTAGGCGCTGGGCGTCATGTCGAACCAGCGTCTGCAGGAACGGGTGAGCACACTTTGTTCGGAATAGCCCAGTTGCCGGCAGAGCTGACTGAGACTGAGTTCCGTCTCGAGCAACAGGCGTTTGGCAACGTCGCATCGTGTTTCGTCGACCAGCTCGGCATAGGTGATTCCCTCCGCGGCTAGACGACGTCGCATCGTCTTGGGATGGATACCGAACTGGCGAGCGAGTAGGTCCGCACTGAGCCGTGACGTGGGGAGAAGTTGGCGGACGATGCTGCGTGCCGCGTCGACGAGGTCACTGCCGCGCCGGCTGGTGCTGGACAAATACTCCACCGCAAGTTGATGCGCCAACGGGTCGTAGTTCAGCGGGCGCCGCAAGTCACTCATGCGCACCGTGAATCCTGCTATCGGCTCGTTGAAACGCGGCGGGCAGCCGAAGTAGGCGAAGTAGTCGACTTTGGTGCCTAGCGGCGAGTGCGGAAGATGCACCGAAACGGGCCGGTACTCAGCGCCCAGGAACAACCTTAGGACCCGCAGCGCGACGCCGAGGGCCAACTCGATCGCTTGGTCCTGCGGGGGCGGCGGGTGCAGGAGGAAATCGAATTCAAACCGCCCCAGATCCTCACCTCCCCCGCTTCTGACGCGAGCCGCGATGCCGGGACTGTACGCGCACATGTACGTGTCGAGAATCGTGAACGCCTCCGCCACCGTGGCAGCGGTGCGCGCCGCGACGCCAACCGGCCCGAGGATGTCGATGCTTTGACGCGTTGCCACCTGGCGGCCGAAGTCAACCACCTCAAGCTCGGCTGCCGCGCCCTGAACCGCCGCGATGGCATTGCGCAACGGAATGAATCGATCACGCCGGCCGACATCGTCCGGGTCCAAGTTGGCCGCTGTCAACAGCGTTGCCGGATCGGCTCCGTGGGAGATGGCGAGCGGCGAAAAGCCCACCAGGCACGACCCGCGGATCAACTGCATGTCCATGAGAGTCAAGAACTTGTCCAGATATGTCAAGACGCCAGAGTGCCTCAATGGCGAAGATGAAACGGACTCGGGCGAAGGGATGGCAGTGCGGGAAGCGACGGCAGCGGCCGACGGCGGTCGCCCTCAGCCACGAAGGCGATTGCGCACCAGCGCGGTCGACCGCGTGATGGCGGTGAGCGACTCGCTCACGTCGGTGCCCGCCATCGGCAAGCACCTTGCCCCGATCGGCGCATTGACCGCAGCCGGCATGTGGATCGGCGGGCGCGCACCCGGCATCGCCTCCGCAGCCCTCAAGACGATGTTTCCGGGCAGCCGCGCGATAAGTGATGAGCAGCGCACACCGAGCGTCGCCGAACTCTGCGGACAAGCCCTGCACGGCATCGTTCCGACAGAGCGTCTCAATATCGACTGGCCACCGTCGCAGCGCCTCGCTCCGATGCTGAGCTATCTGCGCGACCGACGTCGCCATCTGTACCGGGCCCGCGTGAGCTACGGCGATGCGCCTGAGCAGGTTCTGGATATCTGGCGACGGCGCGATCTTCCGACCACGCCGGCGCCGACCCTGGTGTTCGTTCCCGGCGGCGGGTGGGTCCACGGCCGCCGAGCGCTTCAGGGCAACGCACTTCTGAGCCACCTGGCCGAACGAGGTTGGGTGTGCCTATCGATCGACTACCGCGTGGCCCCCCGCCACCCCTGGCCGCAACACCTCAACGATGTGAGGGCCGCCGTCGCGTGGGCACGTGCCAACGCCGACGGCTTCGGTGGTGACGCCGCCTTCCTCGCGATCGCGGGCGCATCTGCCGGTGGCCACCTGGCGGCCGTGGCCGGCCTCACCGCCGATGACCCGGTGGCTGCGGTCGTCGGTATCTACGGACGCTACGACTGGGAGGACCGTTCGACTCCGGAACGGAAGAGGTTCATGAGCTTCATCGAGCGGGTCGTCGTCAAGAAGAGCTACGACGGTAACCGCGAACTGTTCCGGTCGGCATCGCCGATCGCCTTGGCTGGTCCGCATGCGCCGGCGTTCCTGGTGGTACACGGCACCGCAGACACGATCATCCCGGTAGCCCAGGCGGTCGCGTTCGCCGACCGGCTGCGCGCGACTTCACGTGCCGCCGTGGGCTACCTGGAGTTACCCGGTGCACACCATGGGTTCGATATGACCGACGGCACGCGAACTCCCCTTGTCGTGACGGCGATCGGCCTCTTCCTCGACGAGGTCTATCGGTCCCAGACTCTGCGATCCGGCACTGACGTCGAGAACACCGTGCGGAGGCAATCATGAAACGACTCAACGGCGTTGACTCTTTCATGCTGCGGATGGAGACGTCGAAGGCGTACATGCACACCTTCAAGATCGCGATCATCGATCCGTCCACCGATCCCGACGGCTGGTCCTTCGACAAGTTTCGCGCCGAGGCGGCACGCCGGATTCATCTGATCCCCGTGCTGCGCTGGAGGTACCTCGACGCCCCGCTCGGGCTGAATCACCCTTACTGGGTCGAGGATCCCGACTTCCAACTCGACTACCACATCCGCCGCGTTGCCTGTCCTCCGCCGGCTGACCATAAGAACTTGTGCGCGTTCATGGCGGACATCTATGCCTACCAGCTCGACCGCGACCGGCCGTTGTGGATGATGTGGGTGGTCGAGGGCCTTGCGGACGGCACCGTGGCCTGCGTGATGCTGGTGCACCACGCCTATGTCGATGGCGTCGGCGCCTCCTGGCTGATGCAGCGGTTCTATCAACCGCAGCCCGGGATCACGGGCGACGATCCCCCGGCGTACGCCCCTCCGCCACTGCCGTCCCGGCTGACTCGCCTGGGCTGGGCATTGCGCGATTTCCCCGAGGTCGCGATCGGCAACATGCCGAAGGTGGCCGTCGGCATGTGGCGCAGGTTCGCCCTGGAACGCAAACGCAAGTCCGCTGGGTTGCCAGCCCACCCGGCTGCCGGACAGATGAAGCAGACTCCATTGAACGTCAACCTCAGCGCCGGCCGCACGTTCGTCTGCGACAGCGTCCCGCTCGCAGACTTCGTCGCGGTAAGCAAAGCGCTCGGCGTCACGATCAACGATGTGTTCAGCAGCTGCGCGGCGGGCGCGGTTCGACGTCTGTTGGTCGACCTGGACTACGACCCGGACAGCCATCCGCTGATCGGCGCCACCCCGTTCGCCGGAGAACGACCGACCGGGATGGAGGGCCTGGGCAACTTCGCTACCCAGGACTTCTGCTGGCTGCGCAGCGACGTCGCCGACCCGCTGCGGCGTCTTGCGGCCAGCCACCAGGCGAACGTCGAGATGAAGGAGCACCTTAGCCAGGTCAAGGACGCCGGAGCGGACATCAGCGCGCTGCTGCAGGTCGTCCCGCCCTGGGGAATCACGCTGATCCGCAAGGCGATACACCGCCGGGGCGGCAGCTTCGGCTTCCTCGGCAACCTGGTGCTGTCGAACGTGCCCGGCCCGAAGGAGCCGCTGTACCTCGATCGCTGGAAGCTCGACAAGTGGTTCTCCACCGGCCAGCTCGTCGATGGGACCGCACTTAACATCACGATGTGGAGCTACAACGGGCAGGCCAATATCTGCATACTGACCGACCGACAGATTCTGCAGGACGGCTGGCAGCTGTACGGATACTTCATCGACGAGCTGCACGCCCTTCTCGCCGTCGCTGACACCGAGGCGGTCGTTCATTGATCGGCCCGCTGGACCTGTCGTTCCTGTTGTTGGAGAAGCCCAACCGGCCGTTTCACATGGCAGCCATGGTGATCGTCGAAAAGCCGAAGGGCCAGGAAACCACGTTCGGTCCACGACTGTTCGACGCCTATCGACACAGCGAGGCGGTCGCACCGTTCAATCACAAACTCAGATGGCTCGGCACTGATGTCGCGACGTGGGAAACCGTCGAACCGGACATGCGGGCCCACGTCTGGAGGATCAACCTTCCGGCGCCGGGCACCATGGCGCAGTTCTACGAAATGGTGTCCTTCCTCAACGTCGGTCTGCTCGATCGCAGTCGTCCGCTCTGGGAGTGCTACATCATCGACGGCCTCGAGCACAACCGGCTCGCGATCATGATCAAAGTGCATCATGCGCTCATCGACGGTGAGGGCGGCCTTCGGGTGATGCGCAATTTCCTGAGCGATTCGCGCCACGACCAGCGGCTGCTCGCGCCCTGGATGGAGCCGGAGAACAGCGCCAAGCCACGGCGCATACGCCCCGATGTTTCGCAGACCGAGCGGCTGCGCACCATGATGCGGGGGTTGACCAAGCTACCCGGACATCTCGCCGGCATTGCCACCGATGTCCTCGACTTCGGCGAGCAATCGCTCAACCTGAAGCCGCGCATGGCGTCGATGCCGTTCACAGCCCGGCGAACACAGTTCAACAACACCGCGAAATCGGCTTCGCGCGGCTACGCCGATACCGGGCTGCCGCTGGACGACGTCAAAGCTGTGGCTACCGCGACCAACACCTCGCTCAACGACGTCGTCATGACCATCATCGATGAAGCGCTGCACCACTACCTCCGGGAACTCCGGACACCAGCGAAGGCCCCGTTGGTGGCGTTCATGCCCATGTCGCTGCGCGACGAATCCGGCGGAGCGGGCGGAAATCAGGTGAGCGCCGAGCTGATCGCCCTGGGTCCACCACAGGCGAGCATCGTCGAACGGCTGCGACAGATCAACGCGATGACTAAGAAAGCCAAGGACAAAGGCCGTCACATGCAGACGACATCGCGTCAGGTCTATGCGCTGGTACTGGCCGGCAGCATGGCTATGGCCGACGCAGTGCCGGGGTTGGGGAATGCGCCGAGCGCCAACCTGGTGATCTCGAACATGAAGGGTCCGGCCGAACAACTGTATTTGGCCGGCGCGCCCGTGGTCGCCTTTTTGGGTCTGCCCATTCTGCCGCCCGGCGCCGGGCTGAACATCACCTTCGCCAGCATGAACAAGGCCCTCACCATTGCGATCGGCGCCGCCCCGGAAGCCGTCCGCGAGCCCCTGCGGTTGGCACGACTCATCGACGAGGCATTCCAGCGACTTCAAGCCGGAACCGGTACCGCGGCGAGTTGACCGGCGGTTCAGCGAAGCTCGCCGAAGGCGAGGCGAAGCTGGGACCGCCGCATGAACACGCTAAATCTCATACGGAGGTCTTTATGAAGAACATCGGCGCCATGCTCCGCCAGCGCGCGGTCGTCACCCCCGCACTCGAGGCGTACGTCGAGCCGTCGTCGGCGGTGCGGTTGAACTACTCACAGCTGAACGAGCTGGCCAACCGCTGCGCCCATGCGCTGATTTCACTCGGGGTGGGCAAAGGCGATCGGGTGGCGCTGTTGATGCCCAACAGTGTCGAGTTCTGCGGTCTGTTCTACGGCGCCGCCAAAATCGGTGCGGTCGTGGTGCCCCTCAACACCCGCCTTGCGGCAGCGGAGCTGGAATTCATCGTGTCGAACAGCGGCTGTACCGCGTTGTTCTACGGCGAAGAGTTCACGGCGGTCGCCGACGCCGTCCAGGCCGGCAATAGCCATCCCTGCCCAATCACCGAGTGGATACCGGTAATCGGCGAGTCCGGTTCGCTGTGCACACGCATCGAAGCGGCCGCGGCGGACGAGCCGGACGTCGACTGCGGCGGATCGGACAACCTGTTCATCATGTATACCTCGGGGACCACGGGAAACCCGAAAGGTGTAGTGCATACTCATGACTCGGTGCAATCGGCGGCCACGTCGTGGTCATTGACCATCGATGTTCGCATGGAAGACCGCGTGCTGCTGCCACTGCCGATGTTTCATGTGGCGGCACTGACAACGGTCATCTTCTCCGCCATGCGCGGCGTCACGCTGATCTCGATGCCCCAGTTCGATCCGACGACCATATGGTCGCTGATCGTCCAAGAGCGAGTGTCCATCGGCGGTGCGGTGCCGGCGATCCTGAACTTCATGCGGCAGGTGCCCGAGTTCGCCGAACTCGACGCGCCGCACTTCCGCTTTTTCATCACCGGCGGGGCACCGATGCCCGAGCCCCTGATCAAGATGTATGCCGACAAGAACATTCAAGTGGTCCAGGGCTATGCACTCACCGAATCGTGTGGTGGCGGAACCCTGCTGCTCGGCGAGGACGCCTTACGCAAGGTCGGCTCGGCGGGGCGCTCCTGCATGTTCGCCGATGTTCGAGTCCGCGGCGACGACGGAATCATCCGGCCACACGGGGAAGGCGAGGTCGTGATCCGGTCCGATTTCTTACTCAAGGAGTATTGGAACCTTCCCGACGCCACCCGCGGCGCCTTCGATCACGGCTGGTTCCGCACCGGCGACGTCGGCGAGATTGACGACGAGGGTTACCTCTATATCAAGGATCGCTTGAAGGACATGGTCATCTCCGGGGGTGAGAACATCTACCCGGCGGAGATCGAAAGTGTGGTGATCGGGATACCCGGTGTCAGTGAAGTAGCGGTGATCGGCCTCCCCGACGAGAAATGGGGAGAGGTCGCCTGCGCGATCGTCGTCGGTGACCACAATGAACTCAGCGAGCAACACATCATCGAGATGTGTGGTGCCCGGCTGGCCCGCTTCAAAGTTCCCAAGAAAGTCATCTTCGCCGACGCTATTCCGCGCACCCCGACCGGCAAGATACTCAAGCGGGTGCTGCGCGAGGAGTACGTTTCGGTGACCGACAGTTCAAGCGAAGGGTAGCGGTGCGGAAATCTGGTGCGTGGTGTCGTTGGTTGAGCGTCGTCGTCGGGGCGTTGACGTTGACGATGTCTGGATGCGGGGGCACAACGCCGGAGTCCGGACCGGTCCCCATCAAGAATGAGGTGAGTGTGCAGCAGATCCGTGCGATCGCCGAGCAGGCGTACATCTACGGGTACCCCCTGGTCGACAACTACCGGATCCAATATTCGTATTTCGTCGATCAAGCCAACCCGCAATACAAGGGTGGCTGGAATGAAATCCATTCCGATGCACGGGTATACACCTCGTCCGACACCACGATCCAGACACCCAATTCCGACACCCCGTACTCAGCGTTGGGGGCGGATCTGCGGGCCGAGCCGCTCGTGCTGACGGTCCCACCGATCGAGGCGGACCGCTACTACTCGGTGCAGTTCGTCGACGCCTACACCTACAACTTCGCCTATGTGGGTACGCGCACCACCGGCAACGGTGGCGGCAGGTACCTGCTGGCCGGTCCGTACTGGCGAGGCACCAAGCCCGACGGCGTCGATGAGGTGCTGCATTCGGACACCGACTTCGTACTGGCGCTGTATCGCACACAGCTGTTCGGTCCCGACGATATCGACAACGTCAAAGCGATCCAGGCCGGCTACACCCTGCAGCCGTTGTCCGCATTCCTCAAAAAACCGGCCGCTGCCGCGCCGGCCGTCGACTTCATCAAACCGATCTCGGCGGAAGCACAGAAGAGCTCGCTGAAGTTCTTTGAGATCCTCAGTTTCGTTTTGCGGTATGCGCCGGTGCTGGACTCGGAGAAGGATTTGCGGGCCACGTTCGCGTCCGTCGGCATCGGCCCTGACGGAGGCTTCGACGCCGAGAGCCTGAGTCCCCCGCAGCGGCAGGCGTTTCAGGATGGCATCACCGACGCCTGGAAGCAGTTCGACGGGTTGCAAGCCAAAATCACCGCCGGCTCTGTCAGTTCCGGCGACCTGTTCGGGACACGGGAGATGCTGGCCGAAAACTACCTATACCGGATGGCCGGCGCGGTCAACGGGATCTACGGCAATACCAAGGCCGAGGCGATGTATCCGTTCCTGGCCACCGATGCCGCCGGAGCGCCACTGGATGGAGCCAATACCTACACCTATCGATTTGCTCCCGGCCAGCTGCCGCCGGTGCACGCGTTCTGGTCCCTGACGATGTACCGGATGCCACAGAGCCTGCTGGTAGCCAATCCGATCAACCGGTACCTGATCAATTCACCGATGCTCCCCCAGCTGGCCAAAGACCCCGACGGCGGATACACCATCTATATCCAGCAGCACTCACCCGGACCGGAGAAGGAATCCAACTGGCTACCGGCGCCGGCAGGTCCCTTCCGGATCATCGAGCGACTGTATTGGCCCGACGAAGCCGCCCTCAACGGCACCTGGCAACCATCGAAGCCTGACAAGACCTAGGCTCCGCTCGGGGGGCGTGTGGCTCCTAGCGCAGCAGGTGGCGGCTCATGACGACGCGCTGGATCTGGTTGGTGCCCTCGTAGATCTGGGTGATCTTGGCGTCG
>NZ_LZIN01000019.1 GCF_001667375.1 Mycolicibacter sinensis
CCTCCCCTGGGCGCGGCCACCGGATGGTGGTGAGCCCGGTCGCGCCCACGGTCTGGCCCGGGCACAGTTACCCGCTCGGGGCCGTCTATGCCGGCGCCGGAACCAATTTCGCGGTGTTCTCCGAGGTCGCCGAGCGGGTGGAACTGTGCCTGATCGATGAGGCCGACAACACCGAGTCCCGGATCCGTCTCGAGGAAGTGGACGGCTATGTCTGGCATGCCTATCTACCCGGCGTCGGGCCCGGCCAGCACTACGGGTTCCGGGTGCACGGGCCGTTCGACCCGTCGGCAGGGCACCGCTGTGATCCCGGCAAGCTGCTGCTGGACCCGTACGGCAAGGCATTCCACGGCGATTTCGACTTTGGTCCGGAGCTGTTCTCCTACGACCTGAACGACCCGGCCGGTGATGGGCCTCCCCCGGCGCTGGATTCGTTGGGGCACACCATGACCAGCGTGGTGATCAACCCCTTCTTCGACTGGGCCGCCGACCGCTCACCGCGCACCCCGTACCACGAGACGATCATCTACGAGGCGCACGTCAAGGGCATGACCCAGACCCATCCCGGGATACCCGAAGAGCTGCGCGGCACCTATGCCGGGCTGGCGCACCCGGTGATCATCGAGCACCTCAAGTCGCTGAACGTGACCGCCATCGAGCTCATGCCGGTGCACCAGTTCCTGCACGATCATCGGCTGCTGCAACTGGGACTGCGGAACTATTGGGGCTACAACACTTTCGGGTTCTTCGCACCGCACAGGCAGTACGCGGCCAGCCGGGTGGCCGGCGGCGCGGTGGCAGAGTTCAAGGCGATGGTGCGCGCCTTCCACCAGGCGGGCATCGAGGTCATCCTCGACGTGGTCTACAACCACACCGCCGAAGGCAACCATCTGGGCCCGACGATCAACTTCCGCGGCATCGACAACGCCGCCTACTATCGGCTGTCCGACGACGACCGGCGCCGCTATACCGACTACACCGGTACCGGTAACAGCCTCAACGCGCGCCACCCGCACACCCTGCAGCTGATCATGGACTCGCTGCGCTACTGGGTGACCGAGATGCACGTCGACGGATTCCGTTTCGACCTCGCCTCGACGCTGGCCCGGGAACTGCACGATGTCGATCGGTTGTCCGCGTTCTTCGATCTGGTGCAACAGGATCCGGTGGTCAGCCAGGTCAAGCTGATCGCCGAGCCGTGGGACGTCGGCGAAGGCGGCTACCAGGTGGGCAACTTCCCGGGGCTGTGGACGGAGTGGAACGGCAAATACCGCGACACCGTGCGCGACTACTGGCGTGGCGTGCCGGAGACGCTGGGCGAGTTCGCCTCCCGGTTGACCGGATCATCGGACTTATACGAGGCGACCGGCCGGCGTCCCAGCGCCAGCATCAACTTCGTCACCTGCCATGACGGTTTCACCCTGGCAGACCTGGTGTCCTACAACGAGAAACACAACGAAGCCAACGGTGAGGACAACCGGGACGGCGAGAGCTACAACCGGTCGTGGAACTGTGGTGTCGAGGGCCCGACCGACGACCCGGCCATCCTGGCGCTGCGTGCCCACCAGGTCCGCAACATCATGGCCACCCTGCTGATCAGCCAGGGCACCCCGATGATCGCGCACGGTGACGAGATGGGCCGCACCCAGCACGGCAACAACAACGTCTACTGCCAGGACTCCGAGCTGTCCTGGATGGACTGGTCGTTGGTCGACAAGAACGCCGATCTGCTGGCGTTCACCCGCGCATTGACCGCCCTGCGCGCCGCGCATCCGGTGTTCCGCCGGCGCCGGTTCTTCGAGGGCCGGCCGATTCGCGGCGGGGACGAGGTGCGTGACATCGCCTGGCTGACACCGGCCGGCCAGGAAATGACCCAGCAGGACTGGGGCAGCGAATTCGGCAGGTGCGTCATGGTTTTCCTCAACGGCGAGGCGCTGCCCGAGCCCGATGCCCGCGGCCAGCGCGTCACCGACGACTCGTTTCTGCTGTGCTTCAACGCCGGCGAGACGGCGGTGGACTTCGACACCCCGAACACCGACTACGCCCAGGGCTGGCAAGCCGTGGTCGACACCGCCGATCCGACCGGCAGCACGGAGCTGTCGGTCGAGGCGGGCCAAACCGTTACGGTGACGGCACGCTCGCTGATCATCCTGCAGAACAGCCGCTGAGCACGAGGTGTCGCCGGTGGTCTTGCCCGGTGGTCGCGCCACCGGGCGGCAGGATGTTTGCCCGGCTTTCAGCGACAACGTAAGTCAATCCCGGCCCGCTGCAACAGTTGTCGCTACAAGGCGATTAAACGTCACATCGCCCGAAATCTATTTCAACCCGACCTGGACTCTCGGAGCGGAAGCCATGAGCGAACGCCGCTAAGCCGCCCGGCGCCCGAAGTAGCGGATACCGGCCAGCTGCGGAACCCGGTACGGGCTGCGCACGCGACGCCCCGCGTGTCCGCGACCCCGCAGGTGGTAGCGGCTCAGCTCGCGCCGCACCGAGGGCGCCAATAGCGGCCCCAGCACCGCGCCGGCGCCGAGCGCCAGCGCCAGCCCGGCCGCCAATCCGAGCGTGCCCCCGGCGTTGGGCTGGCCGTTGACCAACTGCACGAAGCCCCGGAACAGCGTCAGCCCGGGAACCAGCGGGATGATGCCGGCCATGATGATCACCAGCGGTGTGACGCGCAGCCGGGGCGCGAGCAGGGTGCCGACCAGACCAGTCGCCGCCGCCGCCGCGAAAGAACTCACGATCGGGTTGGCCTGCACGAGTTGCAGTCCGAAGAACAGCAGCGCCGCGGTCGCCCCCGCAAGACCTGCCGCCAGGGCGGCCCTGGGTTGCGCATAGCCCGCAATCGCGGCGGCCGCCGCACCGATGGCCCCCGCCAGCGTGTACACCGGCACGCTCAGCACCGCGACCGGCATCTCGGGACTGACGCGCACCGCCACACCGAAGACTCGGCCGACCTGTACCGCGATGGAGACGCCGACCAGGATGCCCACCGAGGAGAGCAGGATGTCCATACCCCGCGAGACGGCCGTGAGCTGATAGCCGGTGATCGCGTCCTGCACCGAGCCCACCGTGGCCAGCCCCGACAACAGCACCACGATGTTGGCCGCCACCACCGGCGATACCGGAGTGTCGGCGGGAAGCCAGCCGACGGCGTGCAGGCCGATGGCGACGCCGGTGGCCACCGCCGCGGCGACCACCTGCTGGAACAACAGGGGCAGATGCCAGCCGTTAAGCACTCGGCCGACGCGGTCGATCAACGCGGTGGTTACCGCCGAGACCAGCGCCACCAGCGGCCCGGCGCCGATCAGCACGGAGAAGCCACCGGCCATGACCGCCCAGCCCACGGTGGCCACCCACCGCGGATAGGGGTGCGCGGCCCGGCTCACGGCGTCCAACTGCTCTTGCACCCACTCGGGGTCGGGCGTCGTGTTCACGACGTGCTCGGCCAGATCGGTGGCCAGCTGCAGCCGGGTGTAGTCCAGCGAGCGCGACTGCACCAGATACATCGCGGTGACCGGGGCGCCCGGCACGCCGCGCGGTACCGAGACCCGGATCGAGTTCGCCATGATGTCCACCTGGGTCTGCGGTAGTCCGTAGGCGGTGGCGATGGCCAGCATGCTCGAGGCCACGTCGGCGGTTCCCGCTTGTGAGCCCAACAGCAGCTGCCCGAACCGCAGGGCGATATCGAGCACTTTGCGAACGCGAGTTTCATCCATGTGCGTTGTCTGCGGTGACGCCATGGCGGTACCACTACCCGTTCGGCGCGATCGGTACCCGCCGCGCGGCGGTCGACTCCGCGCGGACGGCTACAGCAGGTAGCGATAGGCCGGCGAGCCGGGCTCCAGCGGCTCGACGTGGATCTGCGAGGAGCGCATCCGGGCCAGCAGGCCCTCGAGGTCGGCCGCGCAGCCCAGTTGAATCCCGACCAGGGCCTCGCCGGTCTCGCGGTTGTTGCGTTTGACGTACTCGAACAGCGTGACGTCGTCGCTGGGGCCGAGCACCTCATCGAGGAACCGCCGCAGCGCGCCCGGCTCCTGGGGAAAGTCGACCAGGAAGTAGTGCTTGAGGCCCAGGTGTACCAGCGAGCGCTCCAGTATCTCGCCGTAGCGGGAGACGTCGTTGTTGCCGCCGGAGATCAGACAGACCACCGTGGAGCCCGCGGCGATGTCGGCCTCCAACAACCCGGCCACCGACAGTGCGCCCGCCGGCTCGGCGATGATGCCCTCGTGCTGATACAGATCGAGCATCGCGGTGCAGACCGCGCCCTCGTCGACGGTGGTGACCGACACCATGTCGCCGGCGGCAGCGAGGGCCGCGTAGGGCAGCGCCCCGGCGCGCTTGACGGCGGCGCCGTCGACAAACTGATCGACGTGGTCGAGGGTCACCAATTCTCCGGCGGCCAGCGCGGCCGTCATCGCGGCGGCTCCGGCCGGCTCGATGCCCAGCACCGCGCTGTTGGTGGTCCGCTCCGCCAGGTAGGTGGTGATGCCGGCGATGCAGCCGCCGCCGCCCACCGGAACGACGACCAGGTCCGGTTCGGCGGCGAGTTGATCGAGGAGCTCCACGGCGATGGTGCCCTGCCCTGCCATCGTCCGCAGGTCGTCGTAGGGCGGCACCAGGGTGGCCCCGGTACGCGCCACGTCGTCCAGCGCCGCCTCCGCTGCCATGTCATACGTCGCGCCGCCGACGATCAGCTCGATGAAATCCCCGCCGTGGTAGCGGACCCGGTCACGCTTCTGCTTCGGCGTCTTGGCCGGGACATAGACGCGGCCGTGCACGCCCAGCGACCGGCAGGCATAGGCGAACCCCTGGGCGTGGTTGCCGGCCGACGAGCAGACCACCCCGGCGGCCATCTCGTCCTCGCTCAGCTGCACCAAAAGGTTGTAGGCGCCCCGGATCTTGTAGGACCGCACCGACTGCAGGTCTTCGCGCTTGAGGTACACGTTGGCCCCGGTGACCTCGGAGAGCCGGTCGCTGTATTGCAGCGGGGTAGGTGCCACCACCCCGGCAATCCGGTTGGCCGCCGCGTCGACGTCGGCCGCGGTCAGCGGCCCGTTCACCGGGCCCTTCGCGGGGTCATTTCGGGTCTGACGCAGTTCGGCGGACACCGCCATATGGTGCCACCTAGCAGCGGGTTCAGCCGACCGGGGTCAGCACGAACACCGGGATCTGCCGGTCGGTCTTCTTCTGGTAGTCGGCGTAGTCGGGCCACGCCGCGACGGCCCGCTCCCACCAGATGTCCTTTTCCTCGCCGAAAACCTCGCGGGCTTCGTAATCGCCGGTGACCGTTCCGTCCTGCAGCTCGACCCGCGGGTTCTTCACCACGTTGTAGTACCAGACCGGGTTTTTCGGGGCGCCGCCCAGCGAGGCGACGATCGCGTACTGACCTTCGTGCTCGACCCGCATCAGCGGCGTCTTGCGCAGTTTGCCGGTCTTGGCTCCGACCGTGGTCAGCAGTATGACCGGCTTGCCCTTCATCACGGTGCCCTCGGCGCCGCCGGAGGACATGTATTTCTCGGCGTTCTCTCGGGACCAATCCAACGGGCTGGGGGCGTATTCTCCGCTCAGAGGCATGGCGTCAGCTTAGTCCGACGCCGCGACACGCCCACCGGACCGCGAGGTTTCGGGTGGCCTAACAATTGGTTATCGCGTACCGTTAATTGCATGACCACCGCGGAACGCCCCCGGCAGCAGGTGCCGATCGCGGGTGTGCCCTGGCCGGCCTACAAGCTGGTCGCGCTGGCGGTCGGCGTGGCGGCCCTGCTCGGCGTCGGCGCCGTCACGGCCAGTGCCGCCGCCGCGGTGCTCACCGCCGCCGGTGTCTGCACCGCGGTGTGGCTCGTCCTGGGCTTGCGGCAGGGCTGAGTTGCCGGCCCCGCGTCAGTCGGGGGGCGCACCGTCATAGATCAGCACGTCACCGTCCACCCGTGCTTCCGGGATCGGCCGGTGTGGGCGCAGCTTGCCGTCATGCATCAGATGGCGCACCTCGACGTCGCGGACCAGGGTGAGGTAGTCGGCGATCATCCTGCGGTGGCAGCGCCACCACACCGTTTCGGCGCACATCACCGCGATCTGCTGGCGGGCCGCGGTCGCCAGCAGCTCGTCGATCGCGGCCCGGAACTCAGGCGTGCGCATGTGCCCGGCGTAGGACCGAAACGACTCGACGCGCAACCCGGTATCGGGGCTCTCTCCTTTCTCTCGCCGCCAGCCGCCCAACCGTGACTCCCACTGGTAGGCGATGCCCGCCTCGGGCAGCCAGCCGGCCATGGCGTGGCGTGCCGAGTCCGGATTGTGCCGGCTGCCGGGCGCGCTGCGAACGTCGACAAGCCGCTGCACCCCGGCGCCGGTCAGCAGCGTTGCGATCTCCGCTGCATCCGCGGTGCCGTGACCGAAGGTGAAAATTGGCGTGGCACTCCCCTCTCAGACGGCGGTCGCCGGCCGGGCCGCCTCGGCGGCCGGCGGCTGGTGGATGTGCGGTCCGGGCTCGGCGGCATAGAGCGCCTCGATCTCGTCGGCGTACTTGGCGGCGATCGGCCGGCGTTTCAGCTTCATGGTGAGCGTCACCTCGTCGCCGCCGGGCTCCCACAGCGTGGGCAGCACCTGGAAGCGCTTGATCTGCTCGACCCGCGAGAGCTTGGCGTTGCCGTCGGCCACCCCGGCGGCGATCTTTTCGATCACGCCCGGATCAGCGGCCAGGGCGGCCGGTGTCGCCTCGGCCAGACCGTGCGCGGCGGCGTATGGGCCGACCGAGTCGGCGTCGAAGACCATCAGCGCGGTGTTGTAGGGCCGGGATTCACCAATGGTGACCATCGCTCCGATCATCGGGCACGACGCCAGAACGGCGTTCTCGATGTTGGCCGGCGACATGTTCTTGCCGGCGGCGTTGATGATCAACTCCTTCTTGCGGTCGACCACCCGCAGATAGCCGTCGGCATCTTGTTGCAGGATGTCGCCGGTGTGCAGCCAGCCGTCGGAGTCGATCGCCTCGGCGGTCTTGGCCGGCTCCTTGCGGTAGCCCCGCATTACCAGCGGTCCCCGGACCAGGAACTCGCCGTCGTCCGCGATGCGACTTTCCAAGCCGGGCAACAGCTTTCCGACAGTTCCGAGCCGCGCTTGGCTCGGATGGGTGGTCGAGGCGACACAGCTGAGCTCCGACATGCCCCAGACCTCACAGATCGGGATACCGATCCCGGCGAAGAAACCCAGCGTCTCCTTGGGAATCGGCGCCGCGCCCGACACCGCCCACCGCAGTTCGTCCAAGCCCAGCTTGGCCCGCAGTTTCGACAACACCAGCTCGTCGGCCTGCGCCCACTCGGCCGCCACGTCGTCGGGAACCCGCTCACCGGCCAGCAGTGCCGCAGACCGCTTCGCGCCCACTGTCAGCGCCCACTGCAGGGCGGCGCGGCGGTTGTCGTCCGATTCGCCCGCCACCGCGAACTCGATTGCCGCTTTCAATTTCTCCCATACCCGCGGAACCGCGCCCCAGATCGTCGGCCGCACATCGGGCAGCGCTGCGCCGATTTGGCGGGCGTCTGGCACCACCGTGATCTGCACTCCGGAGATCTCGGAATTGTAGAGCGCCATCGCCCGGTCGGCGATGTGCGCCGAGGGCAGGTAGGAGGTGATCCGGTCGCCGAAGCGCACCCCGAGCACCGCATCCAGGGCAGCCGCCTCGAACAGCAGATTGGTGTGCGTCATCTCCACCCCCTTGGGCAGCCCGGTGGTCCCGGAGGTATAGATCAGCGTCACTACGTCGTCGGGTTGCGCTGCGCGCCAAGTCGTTTCGAAGTCGAAGTCGTCTTCGCCGGCGGCCAGCAGCTCTTCGATCGACAGGGTGCCGTCGGGGTGCCCGTCGATGCACACGAGGTGTTCGATGGGAGCGTTACTAGCGCGGATCGTCTCGACGTAGGCCTGCTCGCAGATCACCACCTTGGTACCGGCGTTGTCGAACAGATAACCGAGCTGCTCGGCGGGAAGCGTGTTGTACACCGAGAACGACGTCGCACCGGCGTGTTGAGCCCCGACCTCCAGCGGGTAGAACTCGATCCGGTTGGCCATCATCAGCGATACCGTGTCACCGCGCCGCACCCCGAGGCCGGCCAGTCCGGCTGCCACCTGCTGCACCTGTGCGGCGTAGTCGCGCCAGGTCAGCGTCTGGCCACCGCCGACGGTGCGCACTGCGACCGCGTCGGGATCGATGGCAGCGGTGCGCTGAAAAGCCTCACACAACGTCGCCGGTTCTCTGCCCGCCATCCCGTCCTCCTGCTCTGCCGCCTCAGCGGCGACTCATCCGTTCCAGATACGCCCTTGCCCCCGCCTGTGACTCCGGGTCGTGCAGGGCCGTCACGAGCGCGTCGGCGTCGTTCCAGCTACGCGCCGTGGCCACCATTCCCTCGCTCACCGCGTTGACCTGACGCTTGGTGCCGCACAGGGTGAGCGCGGATTTGCCGACCAGGTTCTCGACCAGTGCGTCGACCTCGGCGTCGAGGTCGGCCTCGGGCACCACCCCGTTGACGAAGCCGGCCGCCTTCGCCTCGGCGGCGTCGAACGGCCGGCAGGTCATCACCAGCTCCTTGGTGAGCGCCGGGCCGATCTCACGAACCAGCCGCGGGATGCCGCCCCAGGCCAGCGGGATGCCCAGGTCGACTTCCGGGATCGAAAACCGGGTGTCCTCGGCGGCCACCCGCAGGTCGCAGGCTGCGGCCAGTACCACTCCGCCGCCGACGCAGTGGCCGTGCAGGCGCGCCACGGTCACCGCCCGCATGGCCTCGATCGCCTCGGCCATCCGCCGCCCGGCGTCAGCGGCCTCCCGCATTGCTGCCGCGCCGTCGGCCGCCGCCGCGAACGCAGCCAAGTCGGCGCCGGCCGAGAAGGCCCGGCCATTGCCGGCGACGACGACGACCTTCACCGCGGGCCGGGCGTCAAACCAGCGGGCCGCCGCCACCAACTCCTGCAGAGTCACCGTGCTCAGCGGGTTGAGCTTGTCCGGGCGGTTCAGTGTGATCGAGCCGCGCGCCCCCTCGGCCGCCACCGCCAGGGTGGTCGCCTGCTGCGATTCCATGAACTCGACCGTAGCGGCGCGACGGGGACATTGGTTCCGGTTTACCCGCTCGTGTCCCGTCGTCGCCTACGGTGAACCCCATGCCGATTGCCGTGACCGAGTTCAGCCGCCTCGAGCAGACCGCGTTTCTCACCGCCTATGCCCGCGCCCTCGACAACCGTGCCCCCACTTCGATCCTCGGCGACGAGTTCTCGGACCGGGTCGTGGGCCTGATCGACTACGACTTCGCCGGATTCCGGATCCCGGCCAGCGTGGTGCGGCAGACGGCGCTGCGCGCCAAGATGCTCGACGAGCGGGTCCGCAGATATACCGCCGCGAACCCCGACGCCGTCGTGGTGGATCTCGGCGCCGGCCTCAACGAGCCGCTGGCGCGGGTCCGGCCACCGGCAGCCGTTGACTGGTACAGCATCGACCTGCCGCATCTGGTCGCCTTGCGCGAGAAGCTGTTGCCGGCTCAGCGCGCCGAGCACGTCATCGCGGCGGACCTGACTTCCACGGACTGGACTGACGGGATCCCGGTCGGCCGACCCACCATGGTGATCGCCGACGGCCTGTTCGCCTTTCTCACCGAACCGCAGGTCATCGCGCTGATCACCCATGTCATCGACTACTTCGGCACCGGCGAGTTGGCGTTCAACGACTACGGCCGGGTGGGCTGGCTCAGCTCCCTGGGGATGAAGCTGGCCCCGCGCGGCATGTTCAGCGTGCTCCGCCACGTCTGGGCCAACCCCGGCTTCACCGACCCGCACACGCCCGAGCGCTGGGACCCCCGGTTGCGTCTGGTCGAGCAGGCCTGCCTGGCGCACACCGCCGAGGTCGACTCGTTCCCCCCGGCGGCCCGGCGCGTGACCCGGCTTGCCGGCCGCTTCAAGTCGGTGGCCGGCAAGGCCCGGGTGCTGCGCTACAAGTTCTGACCGCGCCCGCTACAGGGGGAGAGCACAGCCGCCGAGGAAGTCACACGGGTTGAAGTCCAAGAGGGCGAACGGATCGTTCGGGATGACGTAGTCCGGAATCTCTGGAGTCCACGAGTGGAACAGGCTGTTCCACAGCTGTTGCGGGGCCTCTTCGCCGAACTGGATCAGGCCCGCCGAAACACCGTTGAGCGGGTCGGTCACCACCGAGTAGGTCGTGCCGGCTGCGGACATGATCCAGTAGTTCAGGTCGTGCGGCCCCACACCATTGAGGGTCACGTTGGTGAAGGCGCCGTCGAACAGGTTGATCGTGTACATCGAGGAGCCGGCCAGGTAGCCGAAGTTGCCCAGCACACTCAGATCTTCAGGCGTGTCGGCGTTCGGCGTGAAGTCACCGAACTGGTAGGCCGACGTGGAGAACAACGAGTTCCAGTAGTCCTCGATCTTGATGTTGTAGCCGCCGACCTCTTCGCCGTTGAGGGTGACGTTGTAGAGCTGGTCCCCCTTCCAGTCGGTGATCCACGGGCGGATGCCCTCATAGGACCAGTCCCGGCCCACGCTTTCGCGGGTCAGCGGCTCCATGACCAGGCAGACAACGCCGTCGCACGTCTCGTAGGGGCCGTCCCATCCGGGCACCGGGCTGGTCGTGCTGTCGCCCGCGGCGTTAGCGGACGCCATAGGCAGCACCAGGGCCGCGAACCCAGCAGCGGCGCCTACCCCGATCAGGGTAAGAAGACGACGCGATTTCCCCATGACTGCCCTCCGTTAAACTTGTTGCACTTGAGCACCTGTGATACTGCAGGTGACCAAACGTTACCCTCGTGTTATCGGGTTCACATCCGAATCTGACGAACTTTTTTGCTGCTGCTGAGTCTCGGTTCGTTCGGCTTCGACACCATACGCGTTGCTCCTAGAGTCCCGCCACCGCCCCGTACTGGCCCGGGTCGAAGTCCAGTCCGGCCCACGGGTCATCCGGGATCAGGTAGTCGGGTACCGGAACATAACTGGAGTTATCGAGACTATTCCACAACAGCGTCGGCGCCGCATCTCCGGTGTACTGGATGTAGTCCTGCGACGCCCCATCCATCGACACCACGGTGTTCACGTAGGTCGGGGTCGTGACGATCCAGTAGCTCGCACCGTTGGCCGCGTCGTTGATCGTGAGCTGGTTGACGGCCCCGAACGTGGTGCTGTAGATGGTGGTCCCGGTCAGATCGCCGAAAGGGCCCGGGTCAGCGGCGTTGTCGGCCGGCGTGAACTCGCCGTAGATGTAGGTGGAGCTGGACATGAACGTCGACCAGTAGTCCTCCACGTTGATGTCGTAGCTACCCGCGTTGACCGAGGAGCCGTCGGCTCCGGTCACCTCGACGTTGTAGGCCTGGTCCCCCTTCCAGTCGGTGAAGTACGGCCGGAAGCCGCTGTAGGTCCAGGTGTCGGGGTCGTAGGCGCCCATGACCAGACACGTCGACCCCTCGCAGGTCTGATAAAAGCCGGGGTCGGCGACGCCGGCGTTCGCGAGCGCCGCCGGCATGACGAATCCGGCGAAAAGGGCGGCTGCCGCTCCCCCGAGCAGCGCTACAACGCGTCGTCGCACAGACATCACTAATAGTCCCTTCCCCCCAGAGCCCCACCAGTTGTGTGGGAAGTTTCAGACGTTACACCGGTGATGCTGTGTTGTTATCGGAAACGGACCTAAGCGTTATGTTGAGGTTTAGCTCGCTTCCGGCCCCCGGCCCTGAGCAGGTGTTTCAGCGCGTCCCAGCCGGCCCGGGTGGACCGGCGGTGGATGAATACCGCAGATACACGCATCGATGGAGGGACATCGGCACTGCATGCCCCACTCGATTACCGCCCGTGCCCGTGACAAGGAGTCCAGCTTGGCGTCGATCTCGGCGAGCTTGGCCTGCGCCAGTGCTCGGCTCGCCGGGCGCCCGGGCACGTCGTCGGCGAACAGCAGACCGATCTCGGCCAGGGCGAAACCCGCGGATTTGCACAGGCCGATGATCTCGAGCCGGGCCAGCACCGCCTCGTCGTAGCGACGCTGTCCTCCGATGCGGGCCGGCGGTGCCACCAGGCCGATCTGCTCGTAGTAGCGCAAGGTGGTCGCGGCGACTCCGCTGCGGCGGGCTACCTCACCAATGGTCAATCGGCCGGACAACGCCGCTCCCTGGTGCTTGACTTAGAGCTAACTTTAGGTTGTTCACTGGCGCCATGCTCGCACAACGACTCGAAGAACTGCACGACACCCGCTACGCGCTGCTGCGCTCCTTCCGCCGCGACGGCTCGGCCGTGGACACGCCGATATGGTTCGCGCTGGACGGCGACACCGTGGTGTTCCGCACCAAGATCGGCCCGAAGACCCGGCGACTGGCGCTACGCCCGGATGTCGAGTTGGTCCCCTGCGATTACCGCGGCCGGCGCCGTCCCGACACCGCCCCGGTGACCGGGAAAGCCACGATCCTGTCCGGCGACGGGGCCGAGGCCGCCAACCGCATCCTGCGCGCGCGTTACGGCTGGCAGTGGAACGTGATTCCGATGATCCAGATTCCGGGCGTGACCAATGTGCACCGCGACCTGCCGCTGCGCGAAAAGCTGCGGCGGGCGCGAAGCCGCACCCTCTGGCCCGACAGTGCCATCGTGGCGGTGGCACTGAAGGCCGCTTAGCCCCCCAAACACCCCGGGCCCAGCAGCGCCTTCAAGTCGCCCATCAGCGCCGACGACGGGGTCACCCGCAGCGAGGGATCCAGCTCCAGCACGGTGATCCGCTCCCCGCTGATCAGCCGCAGCTGCACCTGTGCCGTGCCGGGATGGCGGGTCAGCACCTGCTTGAGGGCGCTGACCTTGTCGATGGTGCATTGCCGGGTCGGAAGGCTGACCGCCAGTGGCCTATCAGCGGCGTTGCCGGAGAAGTCGGGCACCACCAGCTCGTTGGCGATCAGCGAGATCCGGTCGTCGCGGATGGCGACCTTGGCGTTGACCAGCACGACCGCGTCATCGACGACCTCGGCGCCGTAGGCGGAATAGGTGTGCGGGAAGAACATCACCTCGATACCGCCGGTAAGGTCCTCCAATTGCGCTGACGCCCAGGGCATCCCGTTCTTGTTCACCCGGCGGTTCACCGATGCCAGGATGCCGCCCACCCGCACCTGGGTGTCGTTGGCGATGTCGCCCTCCAGAATCGCCGGAATCTGGGTGTCGACCTGGGTGGCCAGCAGGTGCGCGATGCCGTTGAGCGGATGCCCGGAGACGTAGAGTCCGAGCATCTCGCGCTCGAGGGCCAGTTTGTGCTTGTCGGCCCACTCCTCATCGGGCACCCGGATGCCGAACACTGCGTCGGCGCCGGCGCTGTCGCCGTCTGCGCCCCCGAACAGATCGAACTGACCCATCGCCTGGGCCTTCTTGGTGCCCAGCACCGAGTCGACGGCGTCGGTGTGCACCAGGAACAGACCCTTGCGCGGATGTCCCAGCGAGTCGAAGGCACCGGCCTTGATCAGCGATTCGGTGACCTTCTTGTTGCAGGCGGCGATATCGATCTTGTTGAGGTAGTCGGAGAAATCGGTGAACCGGCCCTTGTGCGTTCGGGTGCCGATCAGGGAGCCGACCACGTTGGCGCCGACATTGCGCACCGCGCCCAGCCCGTAGCGGATGTCGGCGCCCACCGAGGCGAAGTTCAGTTCGGATTCGTTGACGTCCGGCGGCAGCACGGTGATGCCCAGGCGGCGGCAGTCGGCCAGGTACACCGCGGCCTTGTCCTTGTCGTCACCGACCGACGTCAACAGGCCGGCCATGTATTCGGCCGGGTAGTTGGCCTTGAGGTAGGCCGTCCAGTACGACACCAGGCCGTAGCCGGCCGCGTGCGATTTGTTGAACGCGTAGCCCGCGAACGGAAGAATGGTGTCCCACAACGCTTTCACGGCCTTCTCGGAGAATCCGTTGGCCGTCATCCCTTCGTAGAAGCCCTTGTACTCGGCCTCCAGCACTTCAAGCTTCTTCTTGCCCATGGCTTTACGCAGCGCATCGGCCTTGCCCATCGTGTAGGAGGCGACCTTCTGCGCGATGAACATGATCTGCTCTTGGTAGACGATCAGACCGTGGGTTTCCGACAAGATGTCGCGCAGTGGCTCTTCCAGCTCGGGATGGATGGGTTTGATGGGCTGGCGGTTGTTCTTCCGGTCGGCGTAGTCGTTGTGGGCGTTCATGCCCATCGGGCCGGGCCGGTACAGCGCCAGCACCGCGACGATGTCGTTGAACTCGGTGGGCTGCATGCGGCGCAGCAGGTCGCGCATCGGGCCGCCGTCGAGCTGGAACACCCCCAGCGTGTCACCGCGGCCCAGCAATTCATAGGTGGCCGGATCGTCCATCGGCAGCGAATCCAGGTCGAGGTCCACGCCCCGATTGGCTTTGATGTTCTCCAGGCAGTCACCGATGATCGTCAGGTTGCGCAGGCCCAGGAAGTCCATCTTCAGCAGGCCGAGCTCCTCGCACGATGGGTAGTCCCAGCCGGTGATGATGGCGCCGTCCTGCGGCCGTTTCCACAGCGGGATCGCGTCGATCAGCGGCTCGGAGCTCATGATCACCGCACACGCGTGGACGCCGGCGTTGCGGACCAGGCCTTCCAAACCGCGCGCGGTCTCATAGATGGTGCGCACGTCGGGATCGGTGTCGATCAGCGTGCGGACCTCGGCGGCCTCCTTGTAGCGCTCGTGGGTCGGGTCGGTGATGCCCGACAGCGGGATGTCTTTGGCCATGATCGGCGGCGGCAGTGCCTTGGTGATCCGGTCGGCGATCGCATAACCGGGCTGCCCGTAATGCACGCGCGCCGAATCTTTCAGCGCCGCTTTGGTTTTAATGGTGCCGAAGGTGATCACCTGGGCGACTCGGTCACTGCCCCATCGCTCGGCGGCGTAGCGCACCATCTCGCCGCGGCGACGGTCGTCGAAGTCGATGTCGATGTCGGGGGCCGACGGCCGCTCCGGGTTGAGGAAGCGTTCGAACAGCAGCCCGTGCGGAATCGGGTCGATGTTGGTGATGCCCAGCGCGTAGGCCACCAGGGACCCGGCCGCAGAGCCGCGGCCCGGACCCACCCGGATGTTGATCGAGCGCGCGTAGTTGATCAGGTCCGCGACGATCAGGAAGTAGGACGGAAATCCCTTGCCGCAGATGACATCGATCTCATAGGCGGCGCGCTCGGTGTACTCGGCCGGCACCCCGGCCGGAAAACGGTTCTGCAGGCCGGCCTGCACCTCGTGGCGCAGCCAGGACGCCTGGTCGTGGCCGTCGGGAACGGGGAACACCGGCATCCGGTCGCGCGGGGTCCAGATGTCGGCGTAGGACTGCACCCGCTCGGCGATCAGCAAGGTGGAATCGCAGGCGTCGGGGATGCTGTCGTCCCACAACGCCCGCATCTCGGCGGCCGACTTGAGGTAGTAGCCGTCGCCGTCGAACTTGAACCGGGTCGGATCCGACAGCGTCTTGCCGGTCTGGATACACAGCAGCGCTTCGTGGTTCTGCGAGGCGTCGCGGGTGACGTAGTGGCAGTCATTGGTGGCCAGCGCGGGAATGCTGAGCTTGCGACCGACGTCGAGCAGCCCGTCGCGCACCCGGCGCTCGATGGACAGACCGTGATCCATCAGTTCCAGGAAGTAGTTCTCGGCGCCGAAGATCTCCCGCCATTTGGCGGCCGACTCCAGCGCCTCGCGCTCCTGGCCCAGCCGCAGCCGGGTCTGCACCTCCCCCGACGGGCATCCGGTGGTGGCGATGATGCCCTCGGCATGCTCGGCGATGATCTCGGCGTCCATCCGCGACCACTTGCCGAGTTGGCCTTCGAAGGAAGCCAGCGAGGACAGCTTGAACAGGTTGCGCAACCCGGTGGCGTTCTCGGCGACCATGGTCAGGTGGGTGTAGGAACCACCGCCGGAGACGTCGTCGCTCTTCTGGCCGGGATCGCCCCAGTGGATCCGGCGGGTATCGAACCGAGAACCCGGGGCGATGTAGGCCTCCACCCCGATGATCGGCTTGATCCCGGCTTTGGTCGCGGCGTTGTAGAACTCGCTGGCGCCGAACATGTTTCCGTGGTCGGTCATCCCGATCGCGGGCATCTCCAGCCGCTGGGCCTCGGCCAGCATGGGGGCGATCTTCGCCGCACCGTCCAGCATCGAGTACTCGGTGTGGTTATGCAGGTGTACGAACGAAGATCCCATAGGTCCGCCAGTCTATGGCCGGCCACCGACGGCACTCGGCGTGTCGGCGGGTGTGTCTTGCCGGCGGGCGTTTCTCCGGACAGCGGCCGCCGCCGTGCACTACGTTGAGGTTCGTCGTAAGCGGAGGAGACACATACATGAGCGTGTACCGGGTGATCGACATCATCGGCACCAGCCCGTCGTCCTGGGAGAACGCCGCGGCCGAGGCGGTGCACCGGGCCAAGCAAACCATCGACGACATCCGCGTCGCCCAGGTCGTCGAACAAGACCTCACCCTCGACGACAAAGGCGGAATCATCTACCGCACCAAGCTGCGGATCTCCTTCAAGATCCGGCCGCCGAAGGCCTCGCGCGAACCCAGCTGACGACCGTGCCGCGCAGCTTCGACGAGCTGGTCGCCGAGGCCACGGCCGCACCGGTCGACGGCTGGGAGTTCTCCTGGCTGGACGGCCGGGCCACCGAACAGCGGCCGTCGTGGGGGTATCAACGTCAGCTGGCGCAACGACTGTCGGGCGTGGCGGCGGCAGTCGACCTGCACACCGGCGGCGGCGAGGTGCTGGCGGGCATCGAACGGTTCGGTAGCTTCCCGCCCGCCATGGCCGCCACCGAGTCGTGGCCGCCGAATGCCGCCCGCGCCACCGCGCTGCTGCATCCGCGGGGCGTCGTGGTGGTGACCGTGCCGGACCGGCCGCCGTTGCCGTTCGGCGATGACGCCTTCGATCTGGTCAGCAGCCGGCACCCGTTGGCGACGTGGTGGGACGAGATCTTTCGGGTGCTGCGGCCCGGCGGTCATTACTTCGCCCAGCAGATCGGTCCGGCGACGATGCTCGAGCTCAGCGAGTTCTTTCTCGGGCCGATGCCGGGTAAAGGCGCCCAGTACGCACCCGAAGCGGTGCGGGCCGACGCGGCGGCCGTCGGTATGGAGGTGCTCGATCTGCGGATGGAACGGCTGCGCGCCGAGTTCTACGACGTCGGCGCGGTGATCTATTTCCTGCGCAAGGTGATCTGGACGGTGCCCGACTTCGCTGTCGACGAGCACCGGGACCGGCTTCGCGAGCTGCATGAGCGCATCGAGGCCCACGGCCCGTTCGTCGCGCACGCCACCCGGGTGCTCGTCGAGGCGCGTAAACCCGGCGCGTAAGCCCTAGGCGGGTGAGGAGTAGCGCTGGTAGCACAGCTCGGCGTCGCCCAACAGGCCGGAACGGAGCGCCTGGATCCGGGTGAAACCGGCCGGTACCGCCGCGCCGTCGGCGCCGCTGGCGGCCAGGCCGTTGGTGAGCAGGCCGGTGACCGCCTCGTCGAGGTCGTCGGCGCTCAGCGTCCCGCGGGTGCCCTCGTCCGACGATTCCGACAGGCGCCGCTGCCCCAGGCCGGTCAGGCACGCGGTGCGCAGCCCCGCCATCGCCGAGGTCAGCTCAACACCGCGCTGGTGCTGCAACGCCAGCGTGTAGCGCGACATCACCACCGACAGAGCAGTGTTGGCACCGTGCAGCATCAGCCGGCTCCCGCCGTCGTCGTCGAGGGCGCCGGTCAGGCGCTGCAGGCCGGGCAGGTCGACGGCGATGGTGTTGGCAACCGGGCAGTAGGACACCGGTGGGCTTGCCGCACCGTCGGGGCACGCCGACGCGAAGGACAGCGCGGGCGGGCGCACCGGCCGGAAACGGGTGTTGAGCGCCTCGATCATTCGGGTCAGGCGGCGTTCATCGATGCGGGTCACCGGCGACGGCGGGTGGGAGGTGGGCCCGACCCGCAACGACGCCGGGGTGCCGGCCCGGCGGTGTTCGATGTCGCCGGTGTCGATCTCGGCGCAGCGCTGCACGCCGGTGTCGAAGCCCAGCTGCAGGGCACCGATCCGGTCCAGCGCGGTGCCGTGTCCGGCTCCGACGATCAGTTCGCCGTCCGGGCCGGGCACCGGATCGCGCAGCGTGATCAGCCCGGCCAACAGCCCGTTGAGTCCGTCGGTGGTGCTCAGGGTCAGGCGGGGTGAATCGCCTTCGGCGACCCAGCGCAGATAGGCCCCGGTGAAGCAGTCGGCCTGCTGTTCGGCCACCAGGACCGGCGTCGAGCTGTCGACCAGCTTGGCCATGTCCTGCACCGCGTGCCCGTATTCGTGCGCCAGCACCGCGGTAACCGCCATGTCGCCGAAGTAGCGCTTGGCGCCCGGCAGCAGCACCCCTCGGTCCCACGCCATCGTGTCGTGGCCGTAGCAATAGAACGCGTTGACGAACCCGTGGGTGTCGACACCGCAGAGTGTCGAGTCGGCGGCGTCGCTGGAGTCATAGGAGATCAGCGTGCCGATCGGGGCGAAGCGGCCGCGCAAACCGTCGTAGTTGCGCTGCCAGAAATCGGCGATGTCGTTGACCGCCAGCAGTGCCAGCCGATCGATGTCGCCGCCGTCGCCGTCGCGCACGGTACCGGTCGCCGCGGGCGCGTCCGGGCGAGGCCCACTGGGGCCGTCGGTCACCGGCAGGCCGCTGACCCGCCATGGGTCATAGCGCATCGAGACCGGTCGGCCGTCGACGGTGCTGCTGTAGCCCGCCGGCGCCAGCGCCGCGCCCGTGCCGACCAATCCCGCGGTCAGCAACGCCCCGGCCCACCGAAAACCTCGCCCGCACCGGCGTTGCCTCATACTTCGACCTCGCCCGAAAACCTGCACTACGACCGGCAAAGGATAGGGGATGCTGCGGCGCCACCGGAAATCGCCGCGCCGTAGCGGCTCTCGGCAATGCGGCGCTGGTCAGAGCGCGTGCTGGTCGCGGTGCCGCAGCACGTCGAGGGCGTGCTTCAGATCACCCGGGTACTCGCTGGTGATCTCGACACGCCGTCCGTCGCCGGGATGGGCGAAGGCCAGCGAGCGGGCGTGCAGCCACTGGCGTTCCAGGCCGAGCTTTTTGGCCAGGGTCGGGTCGGCCCCGTAGGTGAGGTCGCCGCAGCACGGATGCCGTAGGGCGGCGAAGTGCACCCGGATCTGGTGGGTGCGACCGGTTTCCAGGTGCACGTCGAGCAGGCTGGCGGCGACGAAGGCCTCCACCGTGTCGTAGTGGGTGATGCTGTGCCGGCCGTCGGCGGTGACGGTGAACTTCCAGTCCCGGCCGTGGTGCCGGCCGATCGGGGCGTCGATGGTGCCGCTGGACGGATCCGGATGGCCCTGCACCAGCGCGTGGTAGCGCTTGTCGACGGTGCGGGCCTTGAAGGCGCGTTTGAGCGCGGTGTAGGCGCGCTCGGAGATCGCCACCACCATCACCCCCGACGTGCCGACGTCCAAGCGGTGCACGATGCCTTGGCGTTCGGGCACCCCGGAGGTGGTGATGCGGTAGCCGGCGGCGGCCAGCCCGCCCAGCACGGTGGGCCCGGTCCAGCCCACCGACGCGTGGGCGGCCACCCCGGCGGGTTTGTCGACGGCGACGATGTCGGCATCGGAGTACAGGATCGTCATGCCCTCGACCTCGGTCGGGGTGTTCTCCAGCGGGGCGGGCGGCGCGGGCAGCCGCACGTGTAACCAGGCGCCGGCGGCCAACCGGTCGGACTTGCCGGCGGGTGCGCCGTCCAGTTCGACGTCGCCGTTCTCGGCCAGGGTGGCGGCAACCGTGCGGGACAGGCCCAGCAGGCGGGCCAGCCCGGCGTCCACGCGCATGCCGGCCAGCCCCTCCGGCACCGGCATGGACCGTTCGGTCACGGCATCAGGCCTCGTCGCCGGCGTCGGGCTCACGACGCGGCTCCTCGGCGCGGCGGCGGCCCACGGTGTCGAAGTCGAAGCCGAACACCGACAGCCCGACCAGCAGGATCGCCCCGCCCACCACGGCGGGATCGGCGACGTTGAACACCGGCCACCAGCCGATGGAGAGGAAGTCGACGACGTGGCCCTGCAGATGGCCGGGCGCCCGGAAGAACCGGTCCACCAGATTGCCCAGGGCCCCGCCGAGGATCATGCCCAACCCGACCGCCCACCACGGTGACACCAGGCGGCGCGACATCCAGATGATGCCGAGCACCACCGAGCTGGCGATCAGCGTCAGCACCCAGGTGTAGCTGGTTGCCATCGAGAACGCGGCACCGGAGTTGCGCACCAGGGTCCAGGTGACGGTGTCGCCGATGATCGACACCGGCTGGCCGGGGGTCAGCATCTTCACCGCGAGCACCTTGGTGACGACATCGACCACCAGCACCACCGCGGCCACCGACAGCAGCAGGCCCAGCCGCCGCGGCGGCGCGGCCGGCTCCGGGTCCGGCACCGGATCGACGGCCGGCTCGGTCGAGTCGGTTGTCTCGTCAGTCACGCCCCCATCATCCCTTAGCGCGCGTGCGGCATGATCGCGGCATGGTGTCCAAGCGCCTCACGGTCATCGCCACCGGCGGAACGATCGCCGCCAGCACCGACGACGGCGGGGTGCGCCGACCGACCGTACACGGTGCCGATCTGGTCGCCGGTCTGGACGCCAGCGCCGACGTCACGGTGGTCGACCTGATGGCGCGCGACAGCTCGGAGCTGACCCCGGCCGACTGGGAGCGGATCCTGACCGCGGTGCGGGCCGCCGTGGACAGTGGCGCCGACGGGGTGGTGGTGACCCACGGCACCGACACCTGCGAAGAGACCGCGCTGTGGCTGGAACTGGGCTACACCGGGGAGGCCCCGGTGGTGCTGACCGGCGCCCAGCGCAGCGCGGACGCTCCGGACGCCGACGGTCCGGGCAACCTGCGCGACGCGCTGACGCTGGCCGCCGACCCGGCGGCGCGAGGACTCGGGGTGCTGGTGTGCTTCGCCGGGCAGGTGCTGGCGCCGCTGGGCCTGTCCAAGACGAGCACCACCGATCTGACCGGTTTCAGCGGGCCACGGCTGGGCACGGTGGCGGATGGGCGGGTGCGGCTGAACGACGGCAAGGTCCGTCCCCACCTGGAGCTGGCCGAGGCACCCCGGGTTGACGTCATCGCGCTCTACGCCGGCGCGGATGCGGTGGCCCTGGACGCCTGCGTGGCCGCCGGTGCGCGTGCGGTGGTACTGGAGGCGTTGGGTTCGGGCAACGCCGGATCCGCCGTGATCGAGGGCGTGCGTCGGCACTGCCGCGACGGGGTGGCGGTCGCGGTGTCCAGCCGGGTGCCGGATGCGCGGGTCGGTGCGGCCTACGGGCCGGGCCGGGCGCTGGTCGACGCCGGTGCCGTCATGGTGCCCCGGCTGCGGCCCCCGCAGGCCCGGGTCCTGCTGATGGCGGCGCTGGGAGCGGGCGCCACCGCCGGTGACGTCATCGCCCGATGGGGCTGACCGCTCCCTAACCCGGCTCCTCCGGGAGTGCGACGAAGTCCGGCCAGTCCAGGCTTTCGACCGGATCGGCGCGGGTGATCGCCGGCTCGTCGATCGGAAACGTCCGCACCGGGCCCGGGCCCGAGCTGCGGGTCTCGAACCGCACCGTCATCACCCCGTGCCCGGCCCCCTGCACCCAGCCGTGCCCCAGCTCGCGGTGGGCGACGTCATCGCCGATCCGCCACGGCGCGGTAGACGGCGGTGAAATCGGCTCTGCGGCAGGCGTTTCCGGTGACTCGGATGCGGTGGGTTCCTCCGGAAAAACCAAATCCGGGAACAGTGATTCCTGGCGGACATCGGTCAGCCCGGAGAACCCCACCCCGAGCAACCGGATCGGGCCGACCTGCTGCGGGTCGAGCAGCAGCCGGACGGCCGCCGACGTCAATGCGGCGGCATCGGTGGTCGCATAGGGCAGGGTGGCCGAGCGGGTCAGCACACTCATGTCGGCCTTCTTGAGTTTCACCGTCACCGTGCGCGCGCCCCGGCCGTCGCGCAGCAGCCGGCGATAGGCGTGCTCGCCGATCGGGCCGACCTCGGCGCGCAGCTGCTCCAGAGTGGTCAGGTCGGTGGCGAAGGTGGATTCGGCGCTGATCTGTTTGGCCACGGCGCGTTCGGCGACCGGGCGGTCATCGATCCCGCAGGCCAAGCGGTGCAGGGCGGGACCGATCGTGGCGCCCAGAATGTCGGCGACCTCGCTATCGGTCAGCGCGGCGAACTGCCCGATGGTGGTGATGCCCAGCCGGTGCAGCTTCTCTTCGGCGACCGGGCCGATCCCCCCCAGCCGGCGCACCGGCAGGCCGTCGAGCAGCACCCGTTCCTCGGCGCGGCTGACCACCCGCACCCCGTCGGGTTTGGCCAGATCGGAGGCGATCTTGGCGATCTGCTTGCCCGAACCGGCCCCCACCGAGGCCACCAGGCCGGTTTCCTCGCGCACCCGGCGCCGCAACTGCTCGCAGAACCGTTGCACGTCCTCGGCGCTCGTCCCCGCCAGCTCCACCGGTTCGCCGAACGCCTCGTCGAAGGACAACTGCTCGACGACCGGGATCACCGCACGCACGATCTGGAAGACCCGGCGGCTGGCCATCCCGTAGACCGCGCCGCGGGGCGGTAACACCACCGCGGCGGCGCCCACCAGGCGACGCGCCTGATGCATCGGCATCGCCGAGCGCGCCCCGAACACCCGCGACTCGTAGCTGGCGCCGGCCACCACGCCGCGGCCGCCCAGCCCGCCGACCAGTACCGGCCGTCCGCGCAGCGTCGGGCGGGTCAGCTGCTCGACGGAGGCAAAGAAGGCGTCCATGTCCAGGTGCAGGACCCACCTCGCGTCCACAGTGCTCGATCCTATTGGGCCGCAAGTGCGCCGCCGCCGGCCGACGCGGGTCTATCGTGAGTGTTCGTGGCGATGAATCTGGTTCACCGGCTGTGCTGCAGTTCGCCGTATTGGGCGCGCAGCGTCGAGCACAAGCTGCTGCCGTGGGCGCTCGCCGGCGTGGACCTCGGGGATGACACCTTGGAGATCGGCCCGGGCTACGGCGCCAATATGCGGTGTCTGGTGGAGATGACGCCGCAGTTGACCGCGGTCGAGATCGATTCCCCGATGACCGAGCGGCTCCAGGCGAGATACGGCGCGCGGGCGCGCATCATCAACGGCGACGGCACCGACACCGGCTTGCCGGCCGGGAAGTTCAGTTCGGTGGTGTGCTTCACGATGCTGCATCACGTCCCGACGCCTGCGTTACAGGATCGGTTGTTCGACGAGGCGTTTCGCGTGCTCAAGCCGGGCGGGGTGTTCGCCGGCAGCGACGGCGTGCATTCGACGACGTTCCGCCTCTTGCACATTCGCGACACCTACAATCCGGTCTCCCCCGAGACGCTTCCGGACCGGTTGCAGCGCAGCGGATTCGCTGATGTCCAGGTGTGCAGAGCCGGCGGGCGCCAACGCTGGCGAGCGGTCAAGCCCTGAAACTACTTGGCTGACTTGGCCGGGGTGAGTTGCTGCGGGCAATAGGTTTTGGCCGCGATCGTCGCGAATTGGGCGGCGCCGCTTATGGTCAGGGCGGGATTGGCCTCGCGCAGATCGGTGAGCAACTCCAAGCCGCTTTCGCCGTTGGCCGCCAGTCCGCAGACCGCCTGGCCGGCCGCCACGGCCTGCGCCGGATCATCGAAGGCGATGCCCACCTGGTGCAGCGAGGTGATGAAGTCGGTCGGATCGACGGCGCTTGCCTCGACGACACCGGGTTCGGCGTGCGCCGGCGCGGCGAGAACGATCGCGGTCAGTGCCACCACGGGGGCGAACAGGACTCGCATTGCATACCTCCGGGGTCAGCCGAGCGCGGATTGCGGTCCGGTGGGCACCGCCTCGTCCTCGGCGCACACGTGCACAGCGTGGATTCCGGGCTTCAGCGACAGCTTGGCGACCAGATCGTCGAGCCCGGCTTCGTCGACGTTCCAATGCTGCACCACGTCCGGCGTCTGCTGCAGCTGGGCAATGACCTGATCGAGCTTGACCGGAGCGTCACGGTTCTTGGCGTTGGCCGCGACGACCCGCACACCGGGCGCGGCCACCCGGGTGGCCGGACCACCCAGGGCGCCTCCGGTCAAGCTGCCCAGCGCCGCCGGGCTGAGCAGGCCGCCGAGCTGCGCCGCCGGGGCCGCCCCCAGGGCGGTGGTCGGCACGGCCACAGAGGCCAGCTTGATCGCCGGGGCGGCGGTGGCCCAGCTCGGCGGCACCGACAACGCTCCCACCGTCGAGGCGCTGGCGGCACTCGCCGAGGCGGCGGTGGCCACCCCGCGGGCCAGACCGGTGGCCGGGCCGGCTGCCAGCCCGGCACTCATCAGCCCGCCACCCAGCGCGGATTTGGGGATCGCCGGCGGACTCGGCAGCTTGTGGAAGAGCCTGACCTGGGTCATACCCAGGTTGGTGGTGCCGCCGACCGCGTTGGTCCAGGTGCCCTCCGAGCCGATCGAGGACTGGAAGTTCCAGAACGACTCGTACAGCCCCGCCATGTCGGTGTCCCCGGTGACGGCGCCCACCGCGTTCTGTGCCCCGTCGGTGTATTGCGAGGGGGCCGTGGCGATGGCCTGCCCCAGCTTGGCGAGCGTCGACTGGGCGGTCGACTGCGCCGAGGCCTGCGCCGCTTCGGCGGCCGCAGCGGCCTGGCCGGTGTTGTCGTTGGTGGTCCGCGGTGGTGTGGTGAACGCCTTCAGCTGGGTGGCGGCCTGCGACGCCGTCGCGTAGCCGACCATGGCCGCGACGTCTTGCGCCCACATCTGGGCGTATTGCGCTTCGGTGGTGGCGATGGCGGCACTGTTCTGCCCGAGAATATTGCCAGCCACCAGCGATGCGAGCTGGCTGCGGTTGGCAGCGATGACCGGCGGCGGAACGATACCGGCGAAGGCGGATTCGTAGGCGCTGGCCGCGGCGCTGGCCTGGCCGGCGGTCTCCTCGGCCTGAGCGGCCGTCGTCGACAACCAGGTCACGTACGGGGCGGCGGCCGCCGCCATGGTCGTCGCCGCCGGGCCCTGCCACCCCCCGCTCAGCCCCGAGAGCACCGCGGCGTACGAGGACGCGGTGGCATGCAGCTCGGCGGCCAGCCCCGACCAGGCCGAGGCGGCGCTCAGCAGGGGGGCAGCACCCGGACCCGAATAGATCAGACCGGAGATGATCTCCGGCGGCTGCGCCGCGAAGCTCTGAAAAACCATGTGCTGCGCCTCCTTACTTCTGAATCGGCGGGATGACGATGATGGTGGCGGTGGTGGCGATGTCGGGGCCCGCCGCCACCGCGTTGGTGACCTGGGTGACGGTGCCGATGGTGCGCTGCGAGGCCGCGCCGACGGCGTGGCCGACGGGCGCGCTGAGTGCCCGGCCCGCCAGACTCGACGCCGCCATCTGCCCGAACATGCCGTTCTCGCCGTTGACGGCCATCGCGGGGGCCGCGTCGAGCACGGCCTTGGGCAACACCGACGCGACGGTCTGCACGCTGGGCGCGACCCCCGGTGCCGCCGAGGTCCAGGTGGTCGGCACCGACAGCGACCCGACCATGCCCGCGCGGCCGATCGCCGCCGAGGCCGCGGGCACGCTCGCCGGGTTCACCGCAGGCCCGCCGGTCAGCAACTCGCTGGCCAGCAGCGGCGACAACGCCCCGGTGATGGGCTTCGGGTTGAAGAACGAACCCAGGCTTTGCGCACCGTTGTTCATGCTCGCCAGGCTCGAGCTGACCTGCCACCAGTTCTTGAACAGCCGCAGTATCCCCAGTGGCGAATAGGGACCGTCGACGACCTTGATGAAGTTGGTGATGCTGTCCATGCCGTTCTTCAGACCTGTTGTCGCCTGGGTAGCCGCCGACGACAGCGAGGTCGGGTTCGTCGTCAGCGTCTGCAAGGTGCTCGGCACCTGCGACATCAGCTGAGACAGCGCCGACTGCGCATTGGAGCCGGCCGAGGACTGCGTCGCGTTGGCCACCGCCGCCGCCTGGCTGCCTTGTCCGCTGGGATCGGTGGTCTGAGGGGGCGTGGAGAAGGGGGTCAGCTGGGTGGCGGCCGCCGAGGAGCCGGCGTAGGCGTACATCGCGGCCGCATCCTGGGCCCACATCAGGCCGTACTGGGCCTCGGTGGCGGCGATCGCCGGCGTGTTCTGCCCCAGAAAATTGGTGGCGACCAGCGATGCGAGCAGAGTCCGATTCGCCGCGATCACCGGCGGCGGGACGGTGGCGCCGAAGGCCAGCTCGTAGGCGCCAGCGGCCGCCCTGGCCTGAAGCGCCGCCTGCTCCGCCTGCGCCGCGGTGGCTCTCATCCACTGTTCATACGGCGCTGCCGCGGTCGCCATCGCACCCGCCGAGGGCCCGTGCCAGGCTGAACTGGCCAGGTCGGCGATGACCGACCCGTACCCCGTCGCGGTGGTATGCAGTTCGCCTGCCAGTGCATCCCAGGCTGTCGCAGCGGCCAGCAGGGGAGCCGACCCCGGCCCAGAATAGATTCTGGCGGAGTTGATTTCCGGTGGCAGTGCCCCGAAATCCATAGCCCTCCTCCGCTTCCGATCAGTAACCGACTGCAGCCACCGGCAATCAAAGATGATGTGTCAGAAGGTTAGCCAGCGGAGGGCCGGTTTCCGGGCCGGCGAGACCGGTGTTCCCGGCGGCGCGAGCCACGTCTGGCAAGCGCTTGCCACGGCGCTCGGAGGTCTGTTCGCCGGGCGCCGTCGGGCACGTTGATCAGCGCGAATACCGATTATCGGCCGCCGAGGCGCACCACGCTGTCGGGGGCGGTCCGACCGCCGGTGACCAAAAGAATCTGGCTGCGAGAAACTCGGGCCGCTGCGCTGATCACGCCTTGGCGATGCTCGCCTGCACCCCGTCGCCGATCTCCGCGGCGCCGGTACCCGGGTCGCCGAATTCGAAGCCGGTGGCGAGGATCTCGCCGGCGATCAGGTCGCGATGGGCCTGCGCCCATCCGAGCCGCTGGTCGGGCACCGACATCACAACACTGATCCGGTCGGAGACCTGCAGGCCGGTGTTCTTGCGCAGTTCCTGCAATTCGCGGATGCGGTCCTTGGCCCAGCCCTCGGCTTCGAGCTCTTCGGTCACCGTGCCGTCGAGCACGACCAGTCCGGCGCCATCCGGCAGGGCCACGGTGAACTCCGGATCGGCGGCCACCAGCTTCGAGGTGTACTCGCCCTCGCGCAGCACCACCGGCCCGGCGCTCAGGGTGCCGTCCGGATGCACCACGCCCTGTCCCGCCTTGACGGCCTTGATCGCGGCCTGCACATCCTTACCCAGTCGCGGACCGGCCACCTTGGCGTTGACCGCCAGGTCGAAGCGGCCGTAGCGGTCGATGTCGGCGGTCAGCTCCACCGCCTTGACGTTGAGCTCGTCGGCGATCAGTTCGGTGAACGGCGCCAGTCGCTGCGGCTCATCGACGGCCACGGTGAGTTTGGGCAGCGGCAGCCGCACCCGCAGCTGATGCGACTTGCGCAGCGAGGACGCGGCCGAACACACCTCGCGCACCTGGTCCATCGCGGCGACCAGCTCGGGATCGGCGGGCAGGCCGGCAGGCTCGGGCCAGTCGGTCAGGTGCACCGAACGCTCGCCGGTGACACCACGCCAGATCACCTCGGTGGTCAGCGGCATTAGCGGTGCGGCCAGCCGGCAAGTCACTTCCAGCACCGTGTGCAGGGTGTCGATGGCATCGGGGTCCTCGTCCCAGAACCGCTGCCGGGAGCGCCGCACATACCAGTTGGTCAGCGCCTCGGTGAACTGGCGCAGTTCCTCACACGCCCCGGAGATGTCGCAACCGTCCAGCGCCGCGGTCAGCTCATCGCGCAATGCGACCAGCTTCGCCAGGATGTAGCGGTCCAGCACGTGCGACGAATCGGTGCGCCACGCACCGGGTTTCGGTGCGTAGAGCGCCAGGAAGCTGTAGGCATTGGTCAACGGCAGCATCACCTGGCGCACACCCTCGCGGATGCCCGGCTCGGTGACGATCAGGTTGCCACCCCGCAGGATCGGCGAGGCCATCAGGAACCAGCGCATGGCGTCGGAGCCGTCGCGGTCGAACACCTCGTTCACATCGGGGTAGTTGCGCAGCGACTTGCTCATCTTCTGCCCGTCAGAGCCCAGCACGATGCCATGCGCCACACAGGTTTTGAATGCCGGCCGGTCGAATAGCGCGGTGGCCAGCACGTGCATCATGTAGAACCAGCCGCGGGTCTGACCGATGTACTCGACGATGAAGTCGCCGGGGTAATGGGTTTGAAACCAGTCGGAGTTCTCGAACGGGTAGTGCACCTGGGCGTACGGCATCGACCCGGAGTCGAACCACACGTCGAGCACATCGGGGATGCGTCGCATCGTCGACGCGCCGGTCGGATCGTCGGGGTTGGGCCGGGTCAACTCATCGATGTAGGGCCGGTGCAGATTGTCCGGGCGCACCCCGAAATCCCGCTCGAGCTCATCGAGGCTGCCATAGACATCGATTCGGGGGTACGCCGGATCGTCGGATTTCCACACCGGGATCGGGGTGCCCCAGTAGCGGTTTCGCGAGATCGACCAGTCGCGCGCACCGCGCAGCCAGTTGCCGAAGATACCGTCCTTGACGTGCTCGGGGTACCAGGTGATCTGTTCGTTGAGTTCCACCATCCGGTCGCGGAACTCGGTGACCCGCACGAACCACGACGAAACCGCCTTGTAGATCAGCGGGTTGCGGCACCGCCAGCAGTGCGGATAGGGGTGCTCGTAGGTTTCGTGGCGCACCAGCACCGCCCCGTTGGCGGCGACCGGTCCGGTGCCGTTCTTCAGGTCGGCGATGATCGCCTTGTTGGCGTCGAAGACGTGCTGACCGGCGTAATCGCTGACGCTGGAATCGAAGCGGCCCTTGGCGTCCACCGGGGTGACCGGGGTGATCCCGGCCGGATCGGTGGTGTTCTTGTCGTCCTCGCCGTAAGCCGGCGCCAGGTGCACCAGCCCGGTGCCGTCCTCGGTCGAGACGAAGTCGGCGGCGAGCACCCGAAAAGCATTGGCGGAGTCCATGAAGTATCCGAACGGCGGCAGGTACCGCATGCCCAGCAGGTCAGCACCCCGGTAGCTCGCCAGTACTTGCGGTTCTTCGCCGAGTTCACGCGCATAGGCGCCGAGCCGCGCTTCGGCCAGTACGTAGCGGCGCTCCCCCACCGCGACCTGCACATAGGTCACCTCGGGGTTGACCGCGACCGCCATGTTCGACGGCAGCGTCCACGGCGTGGTGGTCCACACCAGCAGATGGGAGCCGGCCAGCTCCCCAGCCGACCCCTCTCCGGCCGCCCCGCCCACGATCTGGAACCCCACGGTCAGCGCGGGATCCTGGCGGCTCTGGTAGACGTCGTCGTCCATCCGCAGTTCGTGATTGGACAGCGGGGTCTCATCACGCCAGCAGTACGGCAGTACGCGGTAGCCCTCGTAGGCAAGGCCCTTGTCCCACAACCGCTTGAACGCCCACAGCACCGATTCCATGAACGGCAGGTCGAGCGTCTTGTAGTCGTTGTCGAAGTCGACCCAGCGGGCCTGCCGGGTGACGTAGGCCTGCCATTCGGCGGTGTAGCGCAGCACCGACTCCCGGCAGGCCTGGTTGAAGGCGGCGATACCCATCGCGTCGATCTGCGACTTGTCGGTGATGCCGAGCTGGCGTTCCACCTCCAGTTCGGCGGGAAGACCGTGGGTGTCCCAGCCGAACCGGCGCTCCACCTTGTAGCCGCGCATGGTGCGATACCGCGGCACGATGTCCTTGACGTAACCGGTGAGCAGATGCCCGTAATGGGGCAGTCCGTTGGCGAACGGCGGGCCGTCGTAGAACACGTATTCTTCGGCGCCGTCGCGGCGGGCGATACTGGCCCGGAAGGTGTCATCAGCCGCCCAGTAATCGAGGACCTCGGCCTCGGCCGCCGGAAAGTCGGGGGCGCCGGCGACCGGCTTCGGATAGCTGCGTTCGCTCACTGTCTGTCGTCTCCCAAGCGCCCGGCCCGGGGACGACGCCGCGCAGGTTACGCGAGCACCGCGGTACCACCCCGCTTGCCGCGCTGCCGACGCGACCGCTCAACAAGGCTGTGACGGGCTTACCCGTTCGGTTCTACTGAGGCCGGTCTCTGCCTGGCCCGTTCTTCCGAAGACTCCCCGGTGATGGCCGGATCATTGCCGTTGGCACCAGAGTCTAGATCCCCTGGTCGATCTTCGTATTGGCAGGGCCGTCGGACCCTACACTTTTTCGCGTGGCATTCAGCGCGTCCTATGCCCGCGATGTGGTTCTGCCGCTGGCGCAGGCGGCCTACACGGTGATGACCGGCGCCCAGCCCACGCTGCCGCCCGGGTTCGCCCAGACCGCCCTGATCAAGGCCGATTCCACGCACCTGGCCGCACTGCCCGACCAGCACCCGGCAAAAGCGATGGCCAAGGACACCAACGTCTTCGGGTTGATGGGGCACGACAGCGCGACCGGCACCGCGTTCGTGTCCTTTCGCGGCAGCGCGGACGTGGCCGACTGGATCGCCGACTTCGACTTCGTGCCGGCGGTCTATGCACCCGTCAGCGGGTTCGGCCAGGTCCACGCCGGGTTCCAGGACGTCTACCGCTGCGTCCGGGGCAGCATCGCCGCCAACCTGCCCGCCGCCACCCACGGCTGCAACCAGATCCTGATCACCGGCGACAGCCTCGGCGCGGCACTGGCCGTGCTGGCGGCGCCGGACATCGCCCTGGCGATGCCGCCCAACACCATCGAGCCGCGGCTGACCACCTTCGCCGGGCCGCGGGTCGGGCTGCCCGACTTCGCCGCCGCCTTCGACGCGGCGATCGAATGCTGCTATCGGGTGGTGAACTTCCTCGACGTCGTGCCGCTGGTACCGCCGTCGCCGTACGTGCACGTGGGGGCCGAGATCGCTGTGGACAGCGGCGGGGCTATCGACCTCGGCTGGCGGCACAGCCTGGCCGCCTATCACGCCGGGCTGTCGGCGCTGATGGCCGCGCCGCCATGACCAAGCCGGTTGCTCGCGGACTGTGTATGGCGGCCACCGTCCTGATCGGGCTCGTCCCGGCGGTACCGGGATCTCGAGCGGGTGAGGTGCGGCTCGCCGGCCTGAGCGATGGCTTGGGAGACGGGTTAGCGCTGATCATGGGCGGCAGCGGGATCCCGCTCCCGCCGCCCGGCTATGTCGACGCCGCCACCACGCTCTACCTCCAACCGCACGGCTTCACCGGGACACCGCAGGCCCTGTTCACCCCGGCGGGCTTCTACCCCACGACCGGCGTCAAGAGCCTCCCGGCGTTCGTCTCCGAAACCCAGGGGGCGCAGATGCTCAGTGAGACGGTCACCCGCCAAATCGCCGGCGGCGGTGTGGACGCGACGAATCCGATGGTGGTCTTCGGCTACTCGCAGAGCTCAGCGCTGTCCTCGCTGGCCATGCCCCAGCTCGCCGACCAGGGCATACCGGCCGAGGATGTTCACTTCGTGCTGGTCGGCGACACCGCGGCACCCAACGGCGGGCTACTGGAACGCTTCGACGTCCCGCTGGGTTCGAACCCGTCGATCCCGAGCCTGGGCATCACATTCGGCCATCCCACGCCAGACCTCTACCCCACCGAGGTCTACACGCTCGAATACGACGGGTTCGCCGACTTCCCGCAGTACCCGCTCAATCCGCTGGCGGTCCTGAACGCCATGGCCGGAATGGTTCTCGAGCACTTCACCTACCTGGGGCTGGAACCCGACCAGATCGCGGACGCCATACCGCTGCCGACGGCGGACGCCGACTCACTGACCCACTACTTCGTGATTCCGCAGGATCATCTGCCGCTACTGGATCTGGTGCGCTTCCTGCCGTTCCTCGGCAATCCGCTGGCCGACCTGGTGGAGCCGGTGATGAAGATCCTGGTGAACCTCGGCTACGGCGGCATCACCGAGGGCTGGAGCCAGGGCCCGGCGGACGTGGAAACCCCGTTCGGCCTCTTCCCGCCGGACCTCGATTGGGGCGAAGTCTTCAACGCGCTGGCCACGGCGATACCGGAAGGGCTCGTCGCCGCCGGCCGGGATCTGCTGGACCCGCGCACTTACGACGTCTTCGCCTCGATCGCCGACAATCCGGCGACCGGCCCGCTGCTGCGGGCGGCGTACGCGGTCGGCGACCTCAGCATTCATCCGGCCGCCTTCCTCGACGATCCGAACCTGTCGACCTTCACCCAGGTGTTCAACGCGCTGGACCTCGGGTCATCGGCGACGCCGTCGGAGTGGTACACCCAGCTGCTCCCGCTGGCCGACATGTTCACGGCATTGACCGTGACCCTGCCGGTCTACAACCTGACAATTTTTCTCGACCAGCTCGAGTCAGGCAACCTCATCGAGGCAATCGGTCTTCCGATCGCGGCCGACATGACGCTGATCCCGATCGCCGTAGCCCTCGGACTCGGACTCGGCGGCGGCCTCTAGCGCGCCTCCCGGCACTCCCAGGAATCGGGCATCAGCCCCGTCTCGATGAAGTCGGTCAGCTCCGCCGCCTGCTCGGGTTCCAGCTCGGAGTCGGCGGCGCGGTAGATGACCTGCTCCTCTTTGGAGTTGTGCACGGCGAGCTGATCGAGCAGCAGTCGGCAGATCGCGCCGATCCGCTCGGTGTCACCGCCGGCCACCAGGCTCGCCAGCGCATCCATGCTGCGCCAGATCTCGCCGTGCTCGGTCATCATCACCGCGACCGGCATCGCCATCCCGCCGTGCCGGATCGGCGGAAACAGGATCCGCTCCTCGAGGTAGATGTGCCGGCGCAGCGCTTCCAGAGCCGCGTTCACCTCGTCGGCATCGACCCGGCCGTCCCGGAGCCCGATCAGGAACGCTTCGAGGCGGGCGTCGACCTCTTGATGCTCACGTTCCAGCATGGCCGACGGGGACCTGTCTGATTTCTCAACGGACACCGGCGTTCCCCAATTCAACTCAGACAGTGGCTTTCGCACAGACCCAGCCCTCGGGCATCCGGCCCGCTTCGAGGAACCCCGCCAGTTCGGCGGCCTGCTCGGGCGCCAGGCCGGTGTCGGCGGCCGGGTAGATCACCGGCTCCTCGACCTTGTTGTGGTCGACCAACAGCGCCACCAGCCGTTGGCAGACTTCCCGCAACGTGTCGGGGTCGGCTGAATCGCCCGGCCCGCCGACCAGGCGGTCGAGTGCGTCGGCGGTGCGCCAGATCTCCCCGTGCCCGCGGATCATCCCGAACACCGACATCATCTGGGCGCCCTTGCTGATCGGCGGGAACAGGAGCTGTTCTTCCATATAGATGTGGCGCCGCAGCGCTGCCAGGGTCGCCCGGAGGGCCTCGGCGTCCACGCTGCCGGCATCCAGCTTGTCCAGGAAATCCCCGATGCCGGCGTCGATCTCCTGATGCTCGCGTTCCAGTGCGGCCGAGAGGTTTCCGTCAGACATCAGCGCCACCCCGCTCACACCAGCGCGGCATCGAGGCTGATCTCGGCCCCGGCGAACAACCGCGACACCGGGCACAGCGCAGCGGCGGCGCTGACCACCTCCGCGAAGCCGTCGGCGTCCAGACCGGCCACCTTCGCCCGAATCGTCAGCCTGGAGGTGGTGATGGTGGGCAGCCCGTCGACCTCCTCGAGGGTGACCGTCGAGGTGACATCGAGGCGCTGTGGCGGGGTGTCGTTCTCACCGAGCTTGAGCGACAACGCCATTGCGAAACACGACGAGTGGGCCGCGGCAGCGAGTTCCTCCGGGCTGGTCTTTCCGCCGGGCTGCTCGGTGCGGGCCGCCCAGGTCACCGGCAGACCGTCGAGGGCACCGCTGCTGCCGTGACCCAACGTTCCCGCCCCGGTAGCCAGCGGTCCTTCCCAGGTGGTCTGTACGGTCCGATCCGCGATGCTCATCTGCCGCCTCCTCGGTGCGGACGCCGGCTAGGAGCTGGAACCCGCACCAGTATTTTTCACAATCAACGATTGTTGAAATGCTAGTGCATCGGGCAGCGCGCTGACCAGAGCCGATCGGCCCTACTACCGGTCGGTTTCCTCCTCCGGTGGCTGCACGGTGGCCAGCACCTCACTGGGGCGATCCTCGCCGGGTGCGTCGGGCCGTCCGGACAGCTCGGGGAACGCCGTGGCCACCATGTCCTCGAACGTGGTCGTCTCGTCCGGTTCCGCAGCCGCCGAGACGTCCTGGTCGACATCCTCAGCGTCGTCAACGTCATCGGAGGCGACGACGGCAACAGCCTCATCAGCGTCGTCGGCGCCGGCCACGTCGGTGTACGCAGCGTCGGTGTCGATGTCGTCAGCGGCCGCCGTGACCGGTCCGGTCCCGCGCGGCGCGCGCGGCGGATGCTCCCGCACGTTCAACGGCCACCAGAACCACCGGCCCAGCAGCGCAGCCATGGACGGCATCATGAACGAACGCACGATCAAGGTGTCGAACAGCAGGCCCAGGCCGATCGTGGTGCCCACCTGGCCCACCACCCGCAGGTCGCTGACCAGCATCGAGGCCATCGTGAACGCGAACACCAAGCCGGCAGCGGTGACGACCTTGCCGGTGCCGCCCATCGCCCGGATGATGCCGGTCTTGATCCCGGCGCCGAGTTCCTCCTTGAACCGGGCGACCAGCAGCAGGTTGTAGTCACAGCCCACCGCCAGCAGGATGATCACCGACATCACCATCACCAGCCAGTGCAGGTGGATGCCGAAGATGTACTGCCACACCAACACCGACAGCCCGACCGACGCCCCCAGTGAAGCCAGCACCGTCCCGACGATCACCAGCGAGGCGACGAAGCTACGCGTGATCAACAGCATGATGATGAAAATGATTGCCAGCGAAGCGATCCCGGCGATCAGTAGGTCGTAGTCGGCGATTCCCTGCAGGTCATTGAAGAGCGCGGCGGTACCGGCCACATAGACCTGAGCCGACGACAGCGGCGTCCCCTTCAGAGATTCGGTGGCGGCCTTCTTGATCAGGTTCACCCGCGCCATGCCTTCCGGCGTCGCCGGATAGCCGTCATGGGTGACGAAGAAGCGTGCCGCGTGACCGTCGGGCGAGAGGAACAGCTGGATCACCCGTTTGAAGTCCGGGTTGTCGAACGCCTCCCGCGGCAGGTAGAACGAGTCGTCGCTCTTGGCCGCGTCGAAGTCCTGGCCCATCGCGGCCGAATCCCCGCCGACCTCCTCGAACTGCGCCATCATCCCGGACATGGTGCTGTGCAGGGTGAGCAGCATGGTCTGCATGCTGCGTAGCGCCGCGATCTGCGCCGGCATCATCTCCAGCAGCTGCGGTGTCACCACGTCGACGTTGGTCATCACCGGTGCCAGCTCGTTGAGCTTGTCGGTGAGCTGGGTCGCACCGTCCATCGAGGCGTACGCCGACCGCAGCGACAGGCAGGTCGGGTCCCCGCGGCAATCATTGGTGTCAACGGATTGCCGCAGCAGCTTGGAATTCGCGTTGAAATCGGCCATGTGGGCGCGCATCTGCTGGGCCAGATCCATCGCCTCGTACGAGACACCGGTCGCCTCGTGGGTGTTGGTGCCCAACTGCTGCATGAGCGCGTACATCCGCTGCAGCGAGGCGATGGTGCCCTCGAGTTCGTCGGCCTGCTTGCGCATGTCGGCGACCCGGTTCTTCATGAAATCCAGGTTCTGCATCTGCCCGGCGCTTTGCATGCTCAGCAGGAACGGGATCGAGGTATGCCCCAGCGGGGTGCCCTCGGGCCGGGTCACCCCTTGCACCATGGCGACGCCCTCGACCGCGAAGACGCTTTTCGCCAGCTTGTTGAGCACCAGGAAGTCCGCCGAGTTGCGCATGTCGTGGTCGGATTCGATCAGCAGCACCTCGGGCAGCAGCCGCGATTCCGGGAAGTGCCGTGATGCGGCCGCCCAGCCGAGGTTGGCCGGGGTGTCGGCCGGGATGAACGACGGGTCCTTGTAGCTGACCTGGTAGCCGGGCAGCGCCAGCAGTCCGATGAGCGCGACCGAACACGCGGCCACGAAGATCGGTCCGGGCCAGCGCACGATCGCCGTGCCCACCTTGCGCCAGCCCCGATCCGACATCTTGCGCCGGGGTTCGAGCAGCCCGAAGCGACTGGCGACGGCCAGCACCGCGGGGACCAGCGTCAGCGCGATCGCCACCGCGACCAGCATGCCGACCGCGCACGGGATGCCCATGGTCTGGAAGACCGGTAGCCGGGTGAAGCTCAGGCAGAAGGTGGCGCCGGCGATCGTCATGCCCGACGCCAGCACCACGTGGGCGACTCCGCGGTAGGTGGTGAAGTAGGCCGTCTTCGGGTCCTCGCCGGCGTGGCGGGCCTCGTGGTAGCGGCCGATGAAGAAGATGCCGTAGTCGGTCCCGGCGGCGATCGCCAGTGTCACCAGGATGTTGATCGCGAAGGTGGACAATCCGATCCACCCCATGTGGCCCAGGAAGGCCACGATTCCGCGCGCCGCCGCCAGCTCGACGCCGACAACCGCCAACAGCACAGCGACGGTGCTGAGCGAGCGATAGAGCAGCAACAGCATCAGCGAGATCACCGACACGGTGGCGATCAGGATCTTCAGCACCGCACGGTCACCGCTGGTGTTCATGTCGGTGACCATCGGCGCCGGGCCGGTGACGTAGGCGCGCACGCCGGGCGGCGCGGGCGTGTGCGACACGATGTCGCGGACCGCTTCGACCGATTCGTTGGCCAGCGCCTCGCCCTGGTTGCCAGCGAGGTTCAGCTGGACCAGCGCCGCTTTGCCGTCAGAACTCTGGGCTCCCCCCGCGGTAAGCGGGTCCCCCCAGAAGTCCTGGATGTGCTGGATGTGCTTGGTGTCGGCGTTGAGCTGGGCGATCAGCTCGTTGTAGTAGTGGTGGGCGGCATCGCCGAGGGGCTCGTCGCCTTCGATGACGATCATCGCCGCACTGTCGGTGTTCGACTCCTGGAAGGAGTGTCCCAGCCGCGCCATCGCCTGAATCGACGGCGCGTCCTTGGCGCTCAACGACACCGGGTGTTCCTTGGCGACCTGCTCCAGTGGTGGAACGGCGAGGCTCACCAGAAGCGTGATCCCCACCCAGCCGAGAATGATCGGCAACGCGAACTTACGGACCAATTCCGCCGCAGACGGCCGGCTACGGCTCAGGTGCGTTTTCGTCACTTCTGCAAGGCCCCTCACCAGACGATTTCCCCCAAACGATCACTGTAACCCCAGTTCATCGACCGCAGCAGCGGAAGCTACCCGATCAGATAGTCCGACAGGGGGAAGTGATCCTGCTCCTTGACCGCGGTGCGCACCGAGGTCGGCCGGAAGAGCGGGGCCTCTCCGGTGTTGTGGTTGAACCAATAGGAATTCGACGTCGCGCAGTTGCCGAGGTGGAACACCGAGCTGTCCAGCAGGCCCATCATCCGCTCGTAGAACGCGGTGTTGGCCTCTTCGGTGACCTCGAAGGTGCGCGCTTGGCGCCGCTGCAACTCACCGAACAGCCGGTTCATGTGCCGCATCTGGTATTCCACGGTGTTGAACCACGACAGCCCCACCCAGGCGAACGGGCTGGCCATGTTGATGAAGTTCGGAAACTGGGGCGCTGTCATGCCCTGGTAGGCCTGGAAGCGGGTCTCCCGCCACCACTTGCCCAGATTGCGCCCGCCGCGACCGACCACTTCGATCGCCGGCAGGTTGCCCTCCCAGACGTCGAAGCCCGTCGCCAGCACCAGGGTGTCGATCTCGCGCTTGGTGCCGTCGGCGGAGACGATGCCGTCCGGTTCGATCCGCTCGATGCCGGCGGTTTCCAGGTGCACGTGCGGCTTGGTGAACGTCGGGTAGTAGTCATTGGAGATCGACGGACGCTTGCAGCCGAAGTCGAAGTCGGGACGCATCTTGCGGGCCAGCTCGCGATCACGCACCGACTTGAGCCGATGCAGGGCGGATTGGGCCGCCATCGCCTTGTTGAGCAGCTTGAACCGCCGGTAGCGCCACATCGTCAGGACCATCATGAAGTCGGTGACGTTGTCGGTGATCCACCGCACGATGCGCTGGGTGAAGGGCACCCGGGCGAACATCCGCTGCACCACCGGCGGGAACGCCACATCGGATTTGGGCGTCACCAGGATCGGCGTGCGCTGATACACCGTCAGCTCGGCGACCTCTTTGGCCAACTCCGGGATCACCTGGATCCCGGTCGAACCGGTGCCGATGATGGCCGCCCGCCGCCCGGCCATGGAGTACTCGTGGTCCCAGGCCGCGGTGTGCACGATGCGCCCGGCGAAAGTGTCGATACCGGGGATGTCCGGTGTCTTCGGCTGGCACAAGAAGCCGGTAGCCACGATGAGGAATTGCGCCGTCAGGGTCTCGCCGCCGGCCACGCTCACCCGCCACACCTTGGCGTCCTCGTCCCACTGGGCGCCGTCGACGCAGGTGTTGAAGCGCATGAAGCGGCTCACGTCGTACTTGTTGGCGACGTGCTCGGCGTAGGCCTGGACCTCATGGCCCGGAGCGAACAGCCGCGACCAGTACGGGTTGGGCTCAAACCAATAGGAATAGGTCGTCGAGGGCTGATCGACGGAGAGGCCGGGATAGTGGTTGACCCGCCACGTCCCGCCGAGGCCGTCCTCGCGGTCGACGATCAGGATGTTCTGGTAACCCAGCCGGTTCAGTTGGATCGCCGCGCCGATTCCACCGAAGCCCGCTCCCACGATGATGGCCTCGTAGTGCTGGTACTGCTGGGTCCCCATAAGGTGAACACGCTACCGCAACTTCGCGGCACGCCGTTGTGCGCGCAGCCCGTTCGGACTGCGGACTGCACGAACCGGCGGTAAGGTAACGGACGCTGACCGGTCGCGGGATGGCGGCAATCACACCACAACAGGGCGACGGGTCTTAGTGTTTTGCCAATCTCGACGGTAAGCTTCGGCCCAGCCGCCGACTTCTTCGCGCGGTGCTCGACGACGGAAGTGACTTTGAGATGCCGATCTGGGTCCAGTTCCTCGGGCTGCTGGGCAGCCTGTTGGTCGTCGGATTGGTCTCCGCCACCGTCGCTCTCGCGGTTGGTCGCTACCGCCGCACCATGGACGTCAGAGACGACCCCCAGTACACGGCGACGCTGCAAAACCTGTCGCAGAGCTCAGTACGACGCCGCTTCGATCCGTTCACCGACATCGACTGGGACGCCCCCGAGAACGCCATCACCGCCGACGACCCGCGCTGGGTGCTGACCGACGACCCGCTGGGACGTACCGACTGGTATCGCAACCAGCCGCTGGACAAGCAGATCGCGATCGGGATGTGGCGCCAGGCCAACATCGCCAAGGTCACCCTGCAGTTCGAAAGCATGCTGATCCGGGGCCTGGTCCAGTACGCGTCCCGGGTGCCCAACGGCTCGCCCGAACACCGCTACTGCATGCACGAGTCCGTCGAGGAGTGCAACCACGTGCTGATGTTCCAGGAGCTGGTGAACCGCATCGGGTTCGACGTTCCGGGGATGCAGTGGTGGATGCGCTGGCTGTCCCCGCTGATGCCGCTGTACGCCGGGCCGTTCCCCAACGTGTTCTTCTTCGGGGTCCTGGCCGGCGAGGTGCCGGTGGACGTGATCCAGACCAACGCGCTGCGCGAGGCCGGCTCCGGGCATCCGGTGGTGGAGAAGGTGATGGCCATCCACATCGCCGAAGAAGCCCGCCACATCTCGTTCGCCGACGCGTACCTGCGCAAACGCGTGCCGAAGGTGTGGCGGATCAACCGGCTGTGGATGTCGGTGTACGTGCCGTTCGTCATGCGACTGCTGGCCAAGCCGATGGTGGTGCCGCCGCGCAGCTTCTTCCGGCAGTTCGAGGTGCCCCGATCGGTGCGCACGCAGCTGCGGTCCGGCTCGCCCGAGTCCCAGCAGGCGCTGAAAGACACGTTCGCCGACATCCGGATGCTCTGCGACGACATCGGTTTGATGACGGTCGCCGGGCGGTTGATGTGGCGCGTCTGCAAGATCGACGGAGCGCCGTCGCGCTACCGCGGCGAGCCGCAGCGCGCGCCGGTGGCGGGGCAAGTCACCGGGGTCAAAAGCGCCTCCTGAGCTGTGCCATACTTTCGGTATGGTGCGTTCCCCATCTGAGACCTTGGAAAAAGTCGGCGCCGATCTGGTCTACCGGATCTCGGCATTGCCGCTGTACAAGAAGGCCTTTAAGTACTGGTACCCATTCATGACCAAGCGGATGGGACACGACGACGTCGTCTTCCTGAACTGGGGCTACGAGGAGGACCCGCCGCTGGGCCTCAAGCTCGATCCGGCCGACGAAGAGAACCGGTACTCGATCCAGCTCTACCACCAGACGGCCACCCAGATCGACCTGGCGGGCAAGAAGGTGCTGGAGGTCAGCTCCGGCCACGGCGGCGGCGCCTCGTTCCTGGCCCGCACCCTCAAGCCGGCGTCCTACACCGGCCTGGACTTCAACCCCGACGGGGTGGCTTTCTGCCAGCGGCGCCACCAGGTGCCGGGCTTGGAGTTCGTGCAGGGCGACGCACTGAACCTGCCGTTCCCCGACAACTCGTTCGACGCAGTGGTCAACGTCGAGGCGTCGCACATCTACCCCGACTTCGCGCAGTTTGTTCGTGAGGTGGGCCGGGTGCTGCGTCCGGGCGGGCACTTCCTGCACACCGATTTCCGCGCCAAGGAGGACATCGAGTCCTGGCAGCAGACCCTGGCCACCCCGCCGTTGCGGGTGCTCAACGAGCGCGACATCAGCCGGGAGGTCGTCCGCGGCCTGGCGGCGAACTCGCCGCGTTCCAACGAGCTGATCAACGAGCGGATGCCGTTCTTCCTGCGTCGCTTCGCCCGGGAGTTCGCGGTGGTCGAGGGGTCGCTGTTCTACCGCGACCTGGACCGCGGTGAGATCACCTACCGGATCTTCGACCTCGTCAAGGACTGACTCCACCGAACTGTTCGAAGCGCCGGAGCGGGCCGGGACTTGTTCCCCCGCTCCGGCGCTTTATTTTCCGGCTGATGTCCCGTGAACCGGCGAGGCGAAACCGGGTTAGGGTGACGGCTGCAGTCATTGTCGGCCCGATCGCGGGCCGATCGCGCTGAAAACCCGACGATCGTGACGAGGGGCTAGCCAGATGGACCAGAGGGAACTGACGCGTCGGCTTCGCTTCCGCGCCAGCCTGTTCAAGATCGGCATCGATGGCCTGGTCGGGGTGGCCCGGGACCGGGCGAGCGCCTACCGGTACGCCCTGACCGGCCGCGAGACCGCCCCGTTGACCGACTTCGACCCCTTCGCTCGCGAAACGATGCTCGACCCCTACCCGGGATATCGCACCCTGCTGACCGGTCCCAAGGTCTGGTACAGCCGCAAACGCGGCATCTGGATCATTCCGGGCTACGACGAGGTCCGGCAGGCACTGCGCGACGACGAGGCGTTGTCCTCGGCGCAGAGCCAGGCCCGCTTCCGGGTCCGCTTGCAGACGATGAACGCCCAGGACCCGCCGGTGCACACCCGGCTGCGCCGGTCGGTGTCGCGGGCCTTCACCCCGCGCGCGATGAAAGCGTGGGAGGTCAACATCAACCGGGTCGCCGACGAACTCGTCGACGAGATGATCACCCGCGGCCGAGTCGAGATCGTCAACGATCTGGCCAAGCCGCTGCCGAACCGGTTGATCACGATGATGCTGGCGATCCCCCAGGAGGACCGCCACCAGTTCCTGGAGTGGGCCGACACCATCAACGAGGCGGCGTTCGCGCCGCTGACCCCGCGCGGCATGGCCCTGAACATGCGCTCGAGCAAGGCGGTCATCGCGATGCACCGCAGCCTCGATCCGATGATCAAGGAGCGGCGCGCCGCACCCGGCGACGACTTGATCTCGATGCTGGCGGCTCCGAGCGGCGAGGACACCCTCTCCGACGACGAGGTGTTCTGGAGCGCGTCGATGCTCGTCGGCGCCGGTAGTGAGACCACCACCAACCTGATCTCGGGCCTGTTTCTCACGCTGGCACAGCGCCCGGACGTCTACACCCGGCTGCGCGAGCACCCCGAGCTGATCCCCGCCGCCATCGAAGAGCAGCTGCGGCTGGTCTCCCCGGTGCAAGGGTTCTACCGGACCGCGACCCGCGACTATCGGGTCGGCGACCACACCATCCCGGCCGGTGCGCGGGTGCTGGTGCTGTACGCGGCAGGCAATCGCGATCCCGCGCACTACCCCGATCCCGACACCTTCGATCTGGACCGCAATCCGACCGACCACCTCGCGTTCGGCGGCGGCGCCCACTACTGCCTCGGCACACACCTGACCCGCATCGAGGTCAGCCGGGTGCTGACTCAGCTGATCCCCCACGTCGCCGAGATCCGGCCGGCCGGGAAGCACCGGTACCTGGTGAATGCCACGATGCGCGGCCTGGAGCACCTGCCGGTCGAGTTGGTGCCCGCGCAAGCGGGCGTGGATCCGGCGGCGGCCCCGTCCGGGCGTACCGGCACCCGATGAGTTCCGAGCCGGTAGCGCTGGTCACCGGGGCGACGAGCGGGATCGGTGAGGCGACCGCCGAGCGGTTGCAGGCCGCCGGCTACCGCGTGTTCGCGGTCGGCCGCAATCCCGAAGCGCTGCAACGCCTGGCATCGCGGGGACTGATCGCACGCGCACTCGACGTCACCGACGAGTCCGCGGTAGGAAGCCTGGTCGCCGAGATCGAAGCCGACCATGGCGCGGTGGACGTCCTGGTGAACAGCGCGGGTTTTCCACTGACCTGTCCGCTCGAGCAGGTGCCACTGACCGATCTGCGCCACCTGTTCGAAACCAATGTCGTTGCGGCACTGCACTTGTCGCAGGCCGTACTGCCGGCCATGCGGGAGCGCGGCAGCGGCATCATCGTCAACGTCGGCAGCACCGGGGGGCGCTTCGCCAGCCCGGGCGCCGGCGGCTATCACGTGGTCAAATACGGCATGGAGGCGCTGTCGCTGTCACTGCGTGCCGAGGTGGCGCCGTTCGGCATACGGGTGGTGTTGCTCGACCCGACCGCGGTGCGCACGCCGTTCGTCACCTCGCAGCAGGAGGCGCAGCCCGTCTACGCCCCCGACGACCCCTACGGCGCCTTCAAACGCCGCTACGCCGACAACACCCGGCGGCTGTCGGCGAAGCGCGGCGTGATGATCGAAGCCGACGTGGTCGCCCGTGCGGTGCTGCGCGCGGTCCGGTCGAAGAACCCCCGACCCCGCTACATCGTCGGAGCGTCGGGAAAAGCCACCGTGTTGGCCCGGGCACTGCTGACCGACCGGATGTGGGAGCGAATTGTGATGCGCCAGTTGCGCGACTGAGGCGGCAAAGACCCCGTGACCCAGTCACCGACGGGGCCCACCCGCCGTGACATACTGCCCCGGTGCCCACGATGAACCGCCTCATCTTCAACCCGGTCTCCCACCGAATCATGACGAACCCGTTCGTCTACCACCTGCTGTTCACCTCGTTCGTGACCAAGCGGTTCGCCACCCAGACCAAGATGCTCTCCGGTGATGACTGGCTGTTTTTGAACTACGGCTACGAAGAAGACCCGGCGATGGCGGTGCCGTTGGAACCCTCCGACGAGCCCAACCGGTTCTTCATCCAGCAGTACCACCGCACCGCAGCCCAAGCCGATCTGGCCGGCAAGAAGGTGCTCGAGGTCAGCTGCGGCCACGGCGGCGGCGCGTCCTATGTGGCCCGCACCTTCAAACCCGCCTCCTACACCGGCCTGGACCTCAATGAGACCGCGATCGAATTCTGCCGGGAGCGCCACCAGCTGCCCGGGATGGAGTTCGTGCAGGGCGACGCCGAGAACCTGCCTTTCGACGACGGCTCATTCGACGTGGTGTTCCAAGTGGAGGCCTCACACCTGTACCCGCACCCGGCCAAGTTCTTCAACGGCGCGGCACGGGTGCTGGCCCCGGGCGGGCACTTCCTCTACACCGACTTCCGCCGCCGCAGCGAGCTGGCCCGCTGGGACGCCGAGCTGGCCGACACGGGATTGCGGCTGGTGTCGCAAGAGGACATCAGCATGGCGGTGCTGCGCGGCAACGAGAAGAACCTGGCCCGCAAGCAGGACATGATCGCCCATCACGGCAGCCTGGCCCGCTTCGCCAGTGCTGCCACCGACTGGACCTTCAATGGCGCCCTGAAGAACGGCGAGTTCGTCTACCGGCTGTACCACTTCACCAAGGACTAGATCAGCCCTGGCCGCGGAGACGGCCGCACCAGAGACGGCGCTAGAGTCCGCGGCTACCGAGCCAAGCGTGGATCCGGTCGGCCACCGACTCCCAGCCCGGCTCCAGCATCATGTTGTGCCCCATGTCGGGAAAAAACTCCGCCTCGGTGCGGTAGGCACGCGCCGTCGCTCGCACCTCCTTCTGCGTGTGCGCGGCGTCCTGTTCGGCGCCCAGCACCAGTAGCGGCGTCGTCACCCGGTCGGGGCGAGGCAGTTTGAGCACCAGACAGTCGATGCTGACCCGCGAGCTGTCCTCCTGCAGGCGCGAGGCGCAGTCGGCGACCACCTCCTCCGGGGTGTTCGCGGAGAAGAACTTCTCCCGGGCCTGCGCCGGCGTGTTGATGTAGCGCAGTGACTTCCCGGTGATCGCCATCTTCACGGCCTGCCCCGGCCGGTGCCGCAGCCAGCGCAGGCTCGACCCCAGGTTGCCCTGCGGGGGGATCGAGGCCATCAGCACCCCGGCCGGCGCGGCGTGCGACTCCAGGTATTTCTGCACGATCAGCCCGCCCATCGAGTGGCCGATGACCACCGGGGGCACCGGCAGACTGTCGGCAACCGAGGCGATGTCGGCGACGTAGTCAGCAACGGTGCAGTCGCGCAACGGCTTGTCGAGCCCGCTGGCGCCGTGACCGCGGAAACTGACCGCCACCGCGCGGTAGCCGTGGTCGGCGAAGTAGCCGAGGAAATGCTCATTCCAGCACCAGGCGGCGTGCCAGGCGCCGTGGACGAACAGCAAGGGAACAGGATGGGCTTCGCTGACACAGCCCTTGTCGATCACCTCAAGCACCACACCGCTCCCCCTGTCCGGCGATCGGCCGTCCCCTGACGCCGTCGGCGACCGGGTCCCTCCCCTACCCGTGTTGCGCGTCGAAAGTGGAGTGCGCCGCGCCAGCAACGGTAGCAGCGGACCGTGCGGAACGATACGGTAGGCGGCAACCAGCAACCGGTTGGCCCATCCGGGCGTCACCCGGCCTTTGCCTGCGGCCAGGCCGTCGACTGCTGCCTGGGCGACCTTGTCCACCGACTTCCACATCACCGCGGGCATTACCTGTTTGCGTTCCCCCTCGCGGAACCCGGCGGCGATATCCAATCGGGTGTCCACCGGGCCCGGGCACAGGGCGGTGGCGGTGACCCCGGTCCCGCGCAACTCGGCCCGCAGACTTTCGGTGTAGGAGGCGACGAACGCCTTGGCGGCGCCGTAGCTCGCCTGCCCGGGCAGCGGCCCGAACGCGGCGACCGACGACACATTCAACACGGCACCGCGTCCCCGCTCCACCATGCCCGGCAGGAACCTGGTGCACAGGTCGACCACCGCGGCGACATCGACCTCGACCAGGCTGAGTTGGCGCTCCGGTTCCGCGGTCGCCGCCAGCGCCACCACCGCCAGGCCTGCGTTGTTGACCAGGACATCAGGCACCAGGCCCAGCTCGGCGATCCGGTCCGGCAAGGCTGCGCGTTCGGTGCGGCAGGACAGGTCGGCCGGCAGCACGTGCACCGGCCGGGGACTGAGCTCGGCAGCCAGCGCGTGGAGGCGATCGGCGCTGCGCGCCACCACGATCAGCTGGTGGCCGCGGCGGGCGAGCTCACGCGCTACCGCCGCGCCGATCCCCGACGAGGCGCCGGTGACGATGGCTGCGCGGTCGGGACCGGGTGCTGGTAAAGCCACGGGCTCACCCTATCGTCCGGTGCGCCGTCGATCGCGCCACGGCAAGGATCTGACGCTAGTGCAAATTGTAGACACCTCGACAGGCGCTGGGATGTGTTCCTGTGTACGCTGACGCGGACATGTGTGTGGACTAAATGGGGGAATTTTGATGACACGCTCTGGCTACCGGTGGATGACGGTCGGTTTGGCAGCGGGGGGCTGCGCCGGTCTGATGGGGTTGACTTCGATGCTCAGCGCGGGGTTCGCGCTGGGTGAGGACACCGCGCTCATCATGGGCTCGGCGCTTCAGCCGACCCCGAAGGACTCTTACATCGACCAGGTCATGCGCGATTTCCTCAACCCGCAGAACCCTTTTCCCGGGCAGCCGACCTTTCCCGGCTACACCCCCGTGGGGGTGACCACACCGGAGACCGATTACGGCCCCGGGCTGACCCAGGGGGTCGCCGACATCCACAAGGCGATCATGGATCACCTGGCCGACGGCGACAACCTCACCGTCTGGGGCTACTCGATGAGCGCCGCGGTGGCCACTCAGGAATTGGTCAACCTGCTGGCGCTGCCGCCCGGCGAGCAGCCGAATCCGGATCAGTTGAGCTTTGTGTTGCTGGAGAACCTCGGCAACCCCAACGGCGGGTTCTTCACCCGCTTCGATTCCGGCATGCCGATGACGCCCACGGACGGGATTTACCACACCGACATCTACACCATCCAGTACAGCGGGGCGACCGACTTCCCGAAGTATCCACTGAACTTCTTCGCGCTGGCCAACGCGATGGCCGGCTACGTCAACCTGCACCCGGCGCTGCTGCCGGGGTGGCCGACGACATTCGACCCGAGTGCGGTTGCCGACGCGGTGCAGCTGCCGACCTCGGGAGACATCAACACCGATTACTTCCTCATCCCGACCCAGAACCTGCCGTTGCTCGACGGCATCCGTTGGATGCCTTTCTTCGGGCCGGCGATGGCCGACCTGATTCAGCCCGCCCTGCGGGTGTTGGTCGACCTCGGCTATGACCGCACCGATCCCGCCGATGTCGTCACGCCGGTGTCGTGGAGCCTGCCGACGATCGACTGGGACACCGTGTCCCAACAACTGCAGCTCGGGTTCGAGCAGGGCTGGATCGCCGCCCAGGTCGACCTGGGCATGCTGCCGGAAACCGAGCTGCCGGACCTGTACCCGTACCTGCCGGACATCTCCGGTTTGATCGGCATCTAAGACACCGCGGAAACCATCGAGTCGGCCGGTCCGAATCGGGCCGGCCGACTAGGTGGCGGTGACGTCGAACACGGCATCCCAGAGCCCCTGGACATCGAAGGGCCCGATGATCCCGCTGTTGTCGGCGATGTTGTAGAGGTAATCGCCCAAGAAGTCGTGGATCTGCTCGACCGAAGGCAGGAAGCCGGTGGTGTCGATCACCGCGTCGGGCGGAAGCGGATTCTTCAGGTCCAGCAGCACCGTGCCCAGCCGCCACAGCCAGGCTTCGTAGTCGATGATCTCCGGGGTCGAGATGTTGGCGGTGCCCTCGTCGTAGTGGGCCAGCCACTGGTCGATCACCGGGTTACCCGGCCACAGGTCACCGACCCCCTTCGCCAGCACGTAGTAGCTGGGCAGCGACCAGGTGGCGGGATCCAGGAGGTCGCCGGCCGGGTCAGGCAGCAGGCAGGGTCCGGGGCAGAACGGGCTGCCCGGGACGAACGGGTTGAAGGCCACCAGCATCGAGGCGAGGACGGCCTGCATGGCCCTGCCGAACTCCACCAAGTCGGGCAGCACGAACTTGTCGGGGTCAAACGGCTGCATCAAGCTGTTGAAGAAGTTGATGAACGGCTGGTCGAAGTCCATCGCGTATGACGTTCCGGCCCAGGGCATCAGCGGGGTGTCCGGGTCGATGTTCGGGTAGTCCTCGGGGTTGAGGCCCAGTTGCTCGAGGGTGCGGCTGCCCTCCCAGTAGAACCCGTCGTGGGCCAGCCCGCTGTTGATCATGCCGGGTGAATTCGGGTCGAAGTAGTAGGAATTGCCGTCCATCATGTCCGAGAACGGGACCTGGAACCAGTTCTCGATCAGCGGGAACTTCTGCAGGCCGGTGGCGATCAGCAGGCTCCAGATGGTCTGGTCGATCCAGGTGAAGCCGGTGATGGGGCTGGTCGGCATGGCCGGCAGGCAGTCCAGGCTGGCACAACTCGGGTGCACCGGGATCTCGACGTTGGCCAGCATCGACAGTTGCTGGCCCAGACCCGGGTAGAAGAAATCTCCTTCGTGGCCCGCCCCGGACAGCTCCGGGAACGGCACCAGCAGCTGGATGACCGACTCGAAGTGGCCGAGGTCGCCCGGATCCTCACCCCAGATGTTGGTCGGGCTGCCGACGAACCAGGGCCCGCTGTAGAACAGGGACCTCGACAGCGTGTCCAGCGCGTGGATCTCATTCGCCGGAATGTTGACCAGCGCCTGGAACAGATTCAGCGGGACGCTCATCAACGACTCGCCGGCGGTGAGACGCTGCGCGAGGTGTACCGCGGTGGGCTCTGGGGCGCGCACTACCGCCGGAGCGACGGCGATGAGGCCCGCTGTGGTGATCGCCAGCCCGGCACTGCCGTACGAGCGCAGGGCAGCAACCATCCCGATGATCCTCCGATTGCAGTGAGCCGACGTACCTCTGAGAGCCGTAAGTAATCTACCAAAGCGTTAAATAAGTGCAACGCGTCACACCGAAGTCCGCCCGGGCGGAAGCGCACGACAGCCCGGCCGCGTAGCTGCGGGCCGGGCTGCCGTGGGTGCCGGTCTAGAAGTTGAACCAGCTCGACATCTCGGCCCACAGGTCGGTGAGCCCCAGATAGACGCTGTCGTGCTCGGGGTCCAGGGCGTGCAGGAAGTCGTCCCAGACCAGCAGCGAGTTCTTGCCGCCGTATTCGCCGATAACCTGGTCGGCCAGATCCTTGGTCGGATCCCAGGTCGGCGGCATGTAGTAGCCGGTCTCGGGGTTAATCGGCCACGGCCCCAGCAGGCCCGGGTCGGTCATGATCCCGCCGTTGACGACCAGGGCCGGCAACCAGGGGTTGATGGCCGCGAGCGAGTCGATGATCTGGTTGTGGGTGTCCGCATCGAAGGTGAACATACCGGTCTGCAGCGCCGAGATACCGGCCAGGATCTGCTCGTCGGTTCCGCCGTTGGCATTGCCGACGGCGTTGTCGCCCGCTTGCTCGGTCAGGTCGATCCACTGCTGGATCAGCGGGTTGGGGGCGCCGATGCCCTGGATTGACTTGACCAGGTCCAGGGTGGTCACGCCCCACGGCGGGGAGACCGGCGGCATATTGCACAGGCCCGGGCACATCGGGCTGCCCGCGACGTAGGGGTTGAAGTCGACGACCATCCCGGCGATCAGGGCTTTCATCGCCTGGAAGACCTCTTCCGGGCCGGCGAAGTGGAAGCCGGTGAGCGGGTCGTCGCCGTTGACGCTCCAGTCGACCGGCTGCATCAGGCTGTCGAACCACTTCTGCATCGGGCCGAAGGGGTCCAGCTTGAAGGTCAGACCTGCCCAGGGCATCAGGTTGACCTGGTTGCCGAACGCGTCTTTGAGGGGTTCGCCGTTTTCGTCGAGAATGGTATGCGTTCCCGGGTAGCCGAAGCCGGGCTGAGCCTCACCGGACCATGGCTTCCCGCCGTACATGGGCCCGCCAGGCACCGCGCCGCCCTCACCGACACCGGCGTCCGGGTTGGCGATACCGCCGGAGGTGGGGTTGTCGGGGTCGCTCCACGGAGTGTCCGGGAACTTGTAACCGTTCAGCATGTCCTGGATCGGCACCTTGAGCCAGTACTTGAACAGGTCCAACTGGTTGTCGTCGTTGGGGAAGTTGGTGAACTTCGCGAAGAAGTTCAGCATTGCGTCCAAACCGGTGATCCCGGTGATCGGCTCGACCGGCGACATCGGGTAGCACTGGATCGAGTCACACGACGCGCTGATCGGCAGCAGGGCCGCGGCGAACATCGCGAACTGCTGACCCCAGCCCGCGGTGCCGTTGGCCAGGGCATCCGGGTCGATCGTGGGGTCGTACAGGCCAGAGAGCTGCGGCGCGAACGGGAACAGGTAGTCCATCACGGCCATGAAGTGGCCCGGGTCGCCCGGGTCCTCACCCCAGATGTTGGTGGCGCTCGGGGTGAACCAGTTGCCGGTGAAGAAGAACGAGTTGGCCAGCACGTTGGTGGCCGACACCTCGTTGTAAGGGATGTTGACGAGGTCCTGGAACAGGTTGAACGGAATGTTCAGGAAGGAGGCCTCGGCGGCCAGCGCCACCGCCCGCTCCGCGGCCGTCAGTCCCGGTGTCCACGGATTGACCGGAGCGACCGGGGCCAGCGCCACGACGCTCGCGGCGGCGACGGCCGCCCCCGCGGTCAGGTGGCGGCGCTGCGATCCCGCACGATGTGCAACGGCGAACGATCGACGCTCCGGCACCGCGCGGTGCCGGCCGGCGTTGGTATACCCACGCTCACGGGCTACACCATGCTTCACATTTCCCCCTTGAGTCCCTTACAGACCGTGACAGCATATCGGCGTCACGACCCGGTGTCTAAGCGAGTACGAGTTAATTTACATACGGTGCGAAGTAACGTCTGCTAAGTCGCACATCATGGTCATCTTTGGCTGATCTTCTGGTCGATATTCGCAGGCGGTCGGACGGCAGCACCCGCGCTGTCGGCTCAGCGGGACGATACCGCACCGCGCGACCGCCTGCGGGAGGAGCAAGTGAGCCCGTGACGCCGGCCTAGAACAAAGTGGTCAGGTCCCCCAATCCGAAAGCGTCGAGCAGCCCGGTGAACACGTCCGCGCTCCCCGCAGCAGCGCCACCGGCGTCCCCGGTGTCAGTGGCCGCCCCGAGCACCGGGGTCAGGTCGTCGAAGTCCACCGGCTGGTAGCCGGCTGAGTTCGCCCAGTCGGCGAAGAACTGCTGAACCCCGGAGGCCTGCATGAAGTCGATGAGCTGCTGCATCATCGGTGACGGCGGGACGGAGATCGGGGTGTCGACATTGGCCGGCGGGTCATCCGGCGACGGGTTGCCGGTATCGAACCACTGCTGCAGCGACTGCGACACCGCGTCGTTGAGGTCGACCTGGTGCGGAGTCGGGCCGTTGGCCATCCCGTAGTAGGCGTTCAGCGGGCTGTCCGCATTGGCCCGGGTGAGCCAGTCCTCCAGGTAGGGGTTGCCGGGCCACATCTTGTCCAGGTCCGTCACCAGTGCCAGCGGCGTCGCCGACGGATTGGCCAGGCAGGTGGTCCCGCAGAACGGGTCCCCGGGAGACGAGGGGTCGAAAGCGATGATCTGGCCCGCGGTCATGGTCTGCAGTGCCCGGCCGAACTCTTCGAAGGTGGGGATCTGGAAGCCGCTGGCGTAGGTATTGAGGTCGACCGGAGCCTGCAGGCTGTTGAAGAAGTTCTGGAACGGATACAGCAGGTCGAGCTTGAACGTCTCGTTGGACCACGGCATCAAGTTGACCGGGTTGCCGTTGCCGTTGACGACCTCATCGGTGCCGGGAACGACGTGAATGCCCTGCGACTGGGTGGCGGCGTCCTGGGGCAGGTTGGCGATGTCACCTGGGGTCGCCGGATGGGTGCCGACGAAACCGAGGGTGGGGTCGCTGGGCACCGAGCCGTCGGGGTTTCCCGCGGCATCGGTTCCGATCCCCATCGCCGGATTGATCACGGTGGGAAAGGTGTAGCCATTCTGCAGATCCGATAGCGGGACGCCGAACCAGTTCTGGAATATCGGGTAGGGCTGAATTCCCGAGAGCGCGGCAAAAAACCAGGCATTGTGGTCGAAGAACGAGGAGCCGGTTATCTCGCTCGACGGCAACAGCGGCGCACTGTAGTCGGCGTCACTGGATGCACTCGTCGGGATCTCGGCATCGGCGAGCAGGGTGAACTGCTGGCCCAGACCCAGGTGCCCGGCTGCTGCCTCGTCCCAGTCGAAGCCGGGAGCACCCGGTTCCGGGCTGCCCTGCCCGGAGATCTGGCTGAACGGGAACGCCATGTCGATGACGCCCATGAAGTGGCCCGGGTCGCCGGGGTCCTCCCCCCAGATGTTGGTCGCGCTCGGCGACCACCAGTTACCGCTGTAGATCAGGGCGTTCCCCAGGATGGTCATCGCCCCGATCTCGGTGCTGGGCACGTTGACCAGCGCTTGGAACAGATTCAACGGGACGTTCAGCAGCGAGTCGGTGCCGCTGAGCAGCAGCAGTTCGCGCTCGACGGCCGACATCGGTGTCGTCGCCACCGGCGTGACCAGAGCGGCGGCGACCAGGCCGGCCGCCGCCACAGCGGCGAGCTTCGCCTCGGGTGGGCGCATTGCTGCGTCTTTGTTGAAGTTCACGGATCCCCCCGGCCCCAGGCGTTACATAAGACCGGCTGAATCTACACCAAACGGTACGCCCACACCACTAAAGGCAATACTTTGTGATCGTTACCGCAGTGCTAAAGGCTATCTCGCCTATAGAAAGAGCCAATTCATCCAAAACGTATCATTTGGTCAGCCAGGCGCGATTGCCGTAGCTGTCCAGATGGACCACTTCGCCGACCGGTCGGCGGGTGGTGGGACCGTAGCGCCCGCGCGGCCACCCCAGCGGCACGATGCAGCACGGCGTCACCGCGTGCGGCAGACCCAAGATGCGCCGCGCCGCGCGCTGACTCCACAGCGGCAGCGTGATCAGCGAGGCGCCCAGCCCCATGGCGCGCGCGGCCAGCAGCAGGTTCTGCACGCTGGGATAGATGGAGCCCCAGTAGGCCGACTCGGCGATGTGCGGCATCCGCACCACCGGCAGCCGCCCCTCTCGGGCGCCCAGCCGTAGGCAGGCCACCACCAGCACCGGAATCTCGGCGAAGTGGTCGATCTGCCACTCCATCGCCCGCGCGATGCCGGCGATCGCCGGGTCGGTCTTGAGTCTGCGCCGCAGCACCACCCCGCGCTGGAGCTTCCAGGCCTGCCGGTACCGCTTGGCCAGTTCTTCCTTGACCCGCCGGTCCCGCACGACGATGAACTCCCAGTTCTGCCCGTCGTTACCGGTGGGCGCGCGCTGCGCCAGCTCGATGCACTTAAGCACCACGGCGTCGTCGACCGGTTCGGAGTACACCCGCCGCACCGCGCGCTGGGTCATCATCGCCTCGCCCAGCGGCATATCGAGGCGGGCCAGCGCCTCGGCCGGGGCGGGCACGTGGGTGGGAATGAACCGCGGGGCGTCCGGTGCCGTCATTTTCCGGCCCTGTCGCCCAGCCACTCCGCGGTGAACCGCTGGATCGCGGGGATGCCCTGGGCGAATTCCTTCGCCAGGAAACTCTCGATGGGGCCGCCGACCAGCGGGATCTTGAACTCGATGGTCCCGGTGAGATCCATCCGCGAGCCACTGCCGGTGGGTTGCAGAACGGCGGTCCCGCCGCCGCGGCCCGGCGCCCCGACCACCGCGACGTCGATGTCGCCGGTGACCCGGCCGTCGGAGGTAGGAGTCCAGACCTCGGTGGTGACGATGTTGAGGTCGCCGCGGTAGACCTTGGTCAAAATTCCCGGCAGCGCGCCGTGGCGCAGGTCTTCGGTGACCACCACGCGCACCGCGCCGTCGGCGTCGACGGTCAGGGAGTCCAGCGTCTTCGCCCCGCCGTCAAACTCGGCGTTGCGGGCGAGCCAGTAGTCGCGCGAGCCGAACGCGGAGTGCACCTGCTCGACGCTCGCGGGCGACTCGAACACGATCTCGAAGGAACGCGGCATGGGTACCTTTCCCTACTTGCCGAACAAGCGGCTCGCCAGGCCCGCGGCGAACGTGCGGACCCGGTCCAGCTGCTCGGGCTGGACGTTGGTGGGCGGCAGGCGCAGACCCAGGTAACGCTTGCGGTAGCGCCCGGTGCCCAGGTAACTGGTCAGCGACAGCATCGAGTGCAGCGGGTCGCCGGGATAGGTGAAGTGGATCTCGTCGGTGTAGCGGCCACCGCACTGCTCCCCCAGTCGAGCGACCTCGGCGTAGTTCTCCTGCCAATACTCCCGACACACGGTGAACACCGCGAACGGCTTGCCGTCCAACAGCTTTCGCGCCTCTTCGGTTTGCAGGAAGGACCGGATCGGCATGGCCGGCGCCTTCCACCAGGTCGGTGAGCCGATGCAGATCAGGTCGTAGTCGCCGTCGCGCACCGCGTCGGGGGTGCGGATCTCACCGGTCTCGCCGCGCTGCTGGGCCTTGAGCACGCTGAGCATGTCCGGCCACACCCGCCGCATGGGGAACCGCGAGAACCGCTGCGCGTAGCGCGGATCGGTGAACTCGATGCCGGCTTTGACCACCTCGCAGCCGCGCTCGGCGAACACCTCGCCGGCGGTCTCGAGCACCTTGAGCGCCTGCCCGCTGTAGCTGTAGTACAGCAACAAGATCCGCGGCGCCCGCTGGTTGCCATTGGTCTCATCCGCCATGTCTGCCTCCTGGTTCATGCGGCGGTCCCAGCTTCGGCTCTCCTCCGTCGAGCCTCGCTGAACCACCGGGTTCATGCGGCGGTCCCAGCTTCGGCTCTCCTCCGTCGAGCCTCGCTGAACCGCCGGGTTCATGCGGCGGTCCCAGCTTCGGCTCTCCTCCGTCGAGCCTCGCTGAACCGCCGGGTCCGGCCGTGCGGTGCATCGAGTGCCCTCCCAGCGTATTAGGCTCGCCGACGTGGCAGACAAGATCCCCGTCGACCTGCACGGTGCCGCGGCGACCATGTTGACGACGCTGTACCTCAAAGCACTCGACGCCGATTTCGACTCCCCGGTCCTGGGCGATCGGTACGCCAAGGAAGCGGTCGAGCGTATCGACTTCGATTGGGACGCACTCAAAGCGCCCGGCCGGTGGGCGCCGCTGGTGACGGTGCGCACCGCCCAGTACGACATCTGGGCGCGCCAGTTCCTGGCCGCTCACCCGCAGGCCACCGTCATCCACCTGGGCTGCGGTCTGGACGCCCGCGTCTTCCGGATCGACCCGGGCCCGGAGGTGGCCTGGTACGACGTCGACCAGCCGCCGGTGATCGCGTTGCGTGAGCAGATCTATCCCGACCGCCCCGGCTATCACCTGGTGGCGACGTCGGCGACCAACCCGTCCTGGCTGGACGACATTCCCGCCGATCGCCCGGTGCTGCTGCTGGCCGAGGGCATCAGCATGTACCTGACCGAATCCGACGGGGTGGCGCTGCTGCAGAGCATCGTCGAGAGGTTTCCTGCCGGCGAACTGCAGATCGACTTCTACAACTGGCTGGGGGTCAAGACGCAGAAGACGCACCGGCTGCAGCGCCAATCCGGGGCCACGCTGCACTGGGCGGTCAACGACCCGGCCGACATTCTCGACAAGGTCACCGGAATCCGGCTGCTGGCCGCCGCCAACCTCTTCGACGCGCAGACCTTCAGCCGGGTGCCGGCCGGATTCCGGCGATCCAGCCGGGTGGCTCGCGCGGTGCCGCCGCTGCGCGGAATGCTGCAGTACCACCGCTACGCCTTCGGCCCGGTCAGCTGACGCCGGCGGCGGCGTGCTGCTCGGCGATGCCGCACAGCAGCGAGCGGATCGCCTCCACCGAGCGCTCCGGCTCGGGCCCGTGCGAGTGGTACTCGATGTTGAGCTGGCCGGCGAAGATCTGGGTGAAGTAGATATCGATGCCGGCGCTGACGGCGAAGTACAGCTCGCCGTGCGTGGTGGTCACCTCCACACCCGGTGGGGTCCGCACCGGCGGCACCAGACCGTTGTTACTCAGTACCACGACGTCCGGCATACCGGGCGGGTTGCCGACGTACTGCGGGCTGAAGTGCAGCCGGGACTGCTGGATCACGCCCTCGTCGAGGTCCTTCTGGAAGTTCTCGGCGATCTCGCGGGCCATGTCGACCAGCTCAGTCTTGGCATCGATCTCGGCGAGGTAGGTGGCCAGCCCGATCGGGTTGGTGCATCCGGTGGCCGAAACCGGCGGGGACAGAAAATATCTCAGGTCCACGGTGTAGATGTAGGGCACCGGGATGCGCAGCTTGCCGCGTAACTGCCATTCGGCCATCAGCACCGCCGCCGAGAGCACCGCGTGCAGACTCAGGTCGTGCGCCCGGCCGAACGCGACCACGGCGTCGGTCTGGCTCTCGGTCAGCCGGCACGACGCCATCGGGACCAGTACCGGTTCCGACGGCGTCTCCTGCGAGAGGGCTCGGCGCGTCGGCGGCAGGTCATAGGCGAACAGCGCCGGCATGAACCGCTCGATCCCGGAACGCTGCTGCTTCTCGATCCCCCGGTCGGCCAGCACCGCCTCGATCGACTGCGGCGCGGGCTCGACATTGATCGCACCGACGCGTCCGGTGGTGACCAGGTCGGTGTAGAAGGCGAGCATCTCTTCGATCAGCGCATACATGTGGTGGCCGTCGGCGACGGCGTGATGCACATACAGCGTCGGCTGCGCCTGCCCGTCGCGGATGATCACCCGCATCGCGACCAGCGACTCGGTCTGGTCGAAGTGCGGGGCCGGCGGCTGGGCATCGGGTCCGTCAAGTTCGATCACCTCGATGCCGTCGGGCATCAGGTCGTCGGTGACGAACTGGTGCCTGCCGTCGGGCAGTCGCTCGAGTCGCCCGGTGAGGATGGGGTGCGCCTCCAGCAGCGCCTCGTAGGCCTCGGAGAGCAGATCGATGTCGACCGGACCGGTGAGGTGGGCGGCGAGACCCACGAAGTTGTGGGTCTCGGCGAGCATCTCCTCACTATTCGCAAGCTTCCGAATGACCGACGTGGCAAACACTTTCGGATTCTCTCCTCAACTAGGACAGCTCGACCAGGGTCATTTCCCCGTCTTCGGCGTCGGCCGTTGCCAGATCGTCTTCGGCGATGGCCTCGCGGACCAGATCCAGCACCGCTGTCGAGAAGCCCTCGGCGATCGAGGACACCACCGACTCCTCGACCCGGCGGCTGTCGAACCACCAGTCCAGGTGCAGCACACCGGAGGTGCGGTAGACCCGCAGCTCCAGCGCGTGTCCCAGACCGGGGATCGCCTCGCGCACCGGCATCGCGATGTCGCGGTCGAACTGCACCGGCGCATCGCCCGCCGACGGCAACTCGGGGATCGCACCGACATAGGCGAAGTGGATGTCGGCGGGTGCGACCGAGGACAACAGTCGTGCCGTCGGCGCGTAGAGGTAGCGCAGCAAGCCGTAGCCGATCCCGTAATGCGGTACACCGCCCAGGGTTTCGTGCACTTCGTCCAGCAGCTGACGTGCGGTGGCCTGTGCCTCGGTGGAGCAGCTCAGCGCGACCGGGTAGATGGTGGTGAACCAGCCCACGGTGCGCCGCAGGTCCACGTCGGGCTTGAGCACCGAGCGGCCCGCTCCCCCGATATCGACGGCCACGGTGCCCGCGCCGACGGTCGCCGCCACCGCCCGGCTCAACCCGGCCAACAGAATCTCGTTGATCGGCAGTCGCAGCCGGCGTCGGGCGTCGTCGATCTCGCTGGTGTCAGCGGCCGCCAGCGACGAGGTGAGCTTGGACAGGTCGGTGTCCGCCGGCGGCTCGGCGACCTCTGCACCCAGCCGCAGGGTCGCGGCTTTGGCTGCCTGCAACCAGTATTCGCGGCTCTCCAACACCGCCGGGTGGGTGGCAAGCCCGGCGCAGCGCTGCGACCATTCGGCCCAGCCGACCCCGACCGGCGCCAACTCGATGTCGTTGCCCGCCAGCTTCTGGCCGAACGCGGTGAAGATGTCGGTCAGCAGGATGTCGCGGGACGCCTCGTCACCGACCGTGGCGTGCAGGCTCAACCCCAGATAGCACACGTCGCCCGCTGACCCGCGGATGTAGAGGGCGGTCAGGGGCGGGCTGGACAGGTCCTGTTCGCGGATGTGTTCGGTCAGCATCGTGCGCACCGCGTCGTGTTCGGCGGTGAGGCCCTCCGGCAGCGCATGCGTGCCGATCTCGCCGAACTCGCCGGGCTCGGCGAGGTGCTGTTCCCAGGTGCCGGCCCGCTCAGTGATGCGGAGCCGCAGGGCGTCGTGGTGATTGACCACCGCGGTGAGCACCGAGCGGACGTCGTCGACCGAGACGTCGGGGCGCAGTCGCAGGATCAGCGGGATGCGCCAATGCCCGTGTTCGCGAACACCGTTCTCCAAGAAGTAGGTGATGTTCGGCGGGACCGGCGGGTGCTCGACGCTGCCGGGCGACTGGCGGGCCAGCCCGCCGGCGGCGTAGCGGGCGGTCAGTGCCTTGGCCAGCGCCGCAACGGTCGGGTGGTCGTAGAGATCCTGCGGGGTCAGGTCTATCCCCTCGTGGGAGGCGGCCATCGCGACGCTGATCGCCACCAGCGAGTCCCCGCCGATGTCGAAGAAGTTGGCGTTGGTCTCGACCGAGCCGACCCCCAGGCAGAACGCCCAGATACGTTGCAGCGTCGCCTCGATCGACGACCCGGCCGAGCCGCCGGCGCGATCGGCGCCGCCGGAGCCGCTCGCGACGGCACCGTTGTTCACCGCGCCGGAGACCCAGGTGGCCCCGGCATTGTGCTCCAGCCAATGCCGTTGACGCTCAAAGGGATAGCCCGGGACCGTGACCCGCTTGGGCTGGTAGTCACCGCGCAGACCGGACCAGTCCACGTCGACGCCGGCAGCCCAGAGTTGGCCGAGCGCCAGCAAGAAGGTGTCCCGGTCGTCGCGGTTCTGGGCGTGGTGGCGCATCAGCCGCACGGTGCGGTGACCCTCGGCGAACTTGGGATGGCGGGCCGCCGAGGCGGTCAGGGTGGCACCGGGTCCGACCTCCACCAGCACGCGGTGCGGTTCGTTCAGCAGTGTGTCGATCTCGTCGGCGAAGCGCACCGTCGCCCGCACACTGCGCGCCCAGGTCGCCGGGTTGGTGGCTTCGCTGGCCGCCATCTGAGTGCCGGTCAGGTTCGACAGCAGCGGGATCTGCGGCTCGTGCAGCGTCTGGCGGGACAGGAAACCGGTGAACTCCGGGATCATCGACTCCATCAGGCGGGAGTGGAATGCGTGCGAGGTGCGCACCCGGCGGGCGTTGACCCCGGCCTGCTTGAGGGCGTCGGTGAACGCGCGGATCGCCTCTTCGCTGCCGGCCACCACGCAGCCGTCGGGATCGTTGACCGCGGCGAGGTCGACGTCGCCGGTCAGATACGTGCCGACCGCGTCGGGGCTCAGCGGCACCGCCACCATGACGCCGCGTGGCGCGGCATGCATCAGCCGGGCCCGCATCGCCACCACTTTGATCGCGGTGTCGAGGTCGAACACGCCGGCGACGGTGGCCGCGGCGTATTCGCCGATGCTGTGGCCCACCAGCGCCGCCGGACGCACCCCGTAGCTTTCGATCAGCTTCGCCAGCGCGTATTCGACGGTGAACAGGGCCGGCTGCGTGCGGTCGGTGCGCTCCAGGTCGCGGGAGGTGCCGTCGAAGATCAGCGCGCGCAGGTCGAAGCCCAGTTCGGCGTCGAATCCGGCGACACAACGGTCGAAGTACTCGGCGAACACCGGTTCGGTGTCATACAGCCCGCGCGCCATCCCGATGTGCTGCGCGCCCTGGCCCGGGAACAAGAACACCACCCGGTCGGTCTCCGACGCGTCGGTCACACCCTCGCCGATGAAGACGTTCTCACTCTCCTCGGCGTCGAGCACAGTGACCGCGTCGGCCCGGTCGGCGACGACCGCGGCCAGCCGGAGGTTCTCCGGTGTGCGGCGCGCCAGGGTGTAGGCCACATCGGTCAGATTCGGCGCTTCGGTGTCAGCGCCGCCGGACAGCTCGGCCGCCAGATCCGACCGGCCCTGTTGCAACGCCTCGGCGGTACGCGCCGACAGCAACAGCACCTGGGGGCCGGCCTGCGGTGCGGCGCCCACCGGCGACTCCTGCGCCCACTCTTCCAAGATGACGTGCGCGTTGGTGCCGCCGACCCCGAAGGAGCTGACACCGGCGCGGCGGACGCCGTCGGACTCCCAGGGCCCGTACTCGCTGCGGATCCGGAACGGGCCGGAGTCCAGGTGCAGTTCCGGGTTCGGGCTGGTGTAGTGCAGCGTGCCCGGGATGGCCCGGTGCTTGAGGCAGAGGATGGTCTTGATCAGGCTGGCGATGCCGGCCGCCGACTCCAGGTGCCCGATGTTGGACTTGACCGAGCCGACATAGCAGGGGCCGGACCGCTCCTCCTCGGAAACGGCGAAAGCCTGTCGCAGGCCTTCGATTTCGATCGGGTCACCCAGCGGGGTGCCGGTGCCGTGCGATTCGATGTAACTGATGGTGGAGGCGTCGACCTCGGCGACCGCGTGCGCTTCGGCGATCACGTCGGCCTGCCCGGCGGCGGTGGGCGCGGCGTAGGTCATCTTGGTGGCGCCGTCGTTGTTCAGCGCCGAGCCGCGGATCACTGCGTGAATGCGGTCACCGTCGTCGACCGCGTCGGCCAGCGACTTGAGCACCACCACGCCGACACCGCTGGAGAAGATCGTGCCGTCGGCGCGCACGTCGAACGGCCGGCAGTGGCCGGTCGCCGACACCATCGAACCCGGCTCGTGCCAGTACCCGACGTGGTGCGGGATGCGCAACGACGCGCCACCGGCCAGCGCCATGTCGCATTCGCCGTTGAGAATGCTCTGGCAGGCCAGGTGCACCGCGACCAGCGCCGAGGAGCAGGCCGTCTGCACCGACAGCGCCGGCCCGCGCAGGTTGAGCTGGTGGGCCACCCGGGTGGCCAGGTAGTCCTTGTCGTTCTGCAGCGACAGGTTGACCATGTCGAAGCTGACGCCCTGCCCGATGATCTGGTTGGGGTCGTAGTGCGACATCAGGTTGTGCAGCAGGTAGCCGCTGGTGGTGCTGGTCCCGTAGACGCCGACCGACCCCTCCAGTTCGCCGGGCTGGTAGCCGGCGTCTTCCAGGGCGTGCCATGCGGTCTGCAGGAACAGCCGGTGCTGCGGGTCCATGGTGCGCGCGGCCAGCGGGGTGAAGCCGAAGAACCCGGCGTCGAACTCCTCGATGCCCTCCAGCAGCGCGGCCCGCCGAACGTAGTTGTGGTTGGCCAGCGCCTTGTCGCTGACGCCGGCGGCACGCAGCTCGTCTTCGGACAGCGTGACGATGGACTCCGTGCCGCTACGCAGGTTGTCCCAGAACGCCGTCAGGGTGCGGGCGCCGGGAAACCGCCCGGCCATACCCACGACCGCGATCGCATTGGGCGGCACTTCGTTGTTGGTGCTCACGTTCGGTCTCCTACTTTTCGCCGCGACGCCGCCCGTTGCCGCGCTGCGGCACGTTGCTGTGCCCGGCTACGAATGCCGCCGACATCGCCGGCGCCGTCGCCGTTCTCCTGCGCTGCCAAGCCGAGTTGCCGGGTCAGGTCGGCCGCCAGGTCGGTCAGTGAGGCGCCCTGCAACAGCAGCGCCACCGGCGGCTCCGCCCCGAAGTCGCCGCGGACGGTGTTGCGGATGCGCACCGCCATCAACGAGTCCATCCCGAGTTCGGTCAGCGGACGGGCCGGATCGATCGCACTGTCCTTCGGGTAGCCCATGATGGCCATGATCCGGGCGCCCAACCGGGCGACCACCGCTTTGGCGGCTTCGGCAGGGTCGAGCTGGCGCAGGCCCTCCGGGCCGGGCCAGTCGTCGTCCTCGCTGTCGAGGTCGAGCTCACCGGCCAGGGTGGAGAAGTACCCGAGTTGCTGCAGTTCCGGGAAGGCCGCGGCCACCCGGTCCAGCCGCAGCCGCGCCACCCCGATCTGCCCGAGGTCGCCGCCGAGGATGGCTTCCAGCGCCTCCATCCCCTCGACGGGGTCGATCGGGTCCAGCGCGCTGAACTTGAGCTCCTGGGCGACGCCGACACCCGACCACTGGCCCCAGTTGATGGTGATCGCCGGCAGCCCGGCGGCCCGCCGCCATGCCACCAGGCCGTCCAGCCAGGCGCTGGCCGCGGCGTAGGAGGCCTGGCCGGGCGCCCCGAGCAGCGACGACGTCGAGGAGAACCCGACCCACCAGTCCAGGTCTTTTCCGGTGGTGGCCACATGCAGGCGCAGGGCTCCGGCCGCCTTGGGCGCCCACACCCGGTCCAGGGTCTCCTTGTCGATGCCGACCACGATCTGGTCGTCGATCACCGCGGCGCCGTGGATGACCCCGCGCAGTGTCAGCCCGGTCTCTTCCGCCGAGGCGACCAGGCTCTCGGCGGTACCCGGAGCGGCGAGGTCACCGGAGACCACCGCGATCTGGGCGCGCTCGGCGAGCTCGTCGAGCACCGCGCGCTGCTCCGCGGAGGGCTGCGAACGGCTGTTGAGCACGATCCGCGCGGCGCCGTGCTCGATCAGCCAGCGGGCCACAACCAGCCCGATGCCGCCCAGGCCGCCGGTGAGCACGTAGGCGCCGTCGCGCCGCACGGCCGGGACGCCGGTGGCGGTCAGGGTGGCCCGCTTGAGGCGTTCGGCGTAGCGGTTCTCCCCGCGCCAGGCCACCACGTCGTCGGTGCCGGCCAGCCCCAGCTCGGTGATCAGCGCGGCCACCGGGTCCGCCGAGGCGTCCAGGTCGACCACGCCGGTGTGCAGGTCCGGGTGCTCGTAGGCCAGCACCCGCACCAGCCCCTTGAGGGCGGAGATCGAGGGATCGCCCGATTCTTCGGCTCCGACGGTCAGGCCGTTGCGGCCGACCAGCCACAGCCGTGGCGCGGTGCCGTGCCAGCCGCCGACGATGGTGCGCACCGTCGAAGCGACCGACCAGGCCAGATCGCGGCCTCGAACAGCCACATCGGCCGGGGTCTCGTCGAACGGGGTGGCGGAAGGCACGACGATCACGCCGACCGGGGGCCGGTCCGGGTCGTCGGCGGTCCGCGAGAACGCCTCGCGGACCGAGTGCTCGCTGCGCAGGTCCGCGGTGATGACCCGGCGGCTCTGGCAGGAGAACCGGGCGGCGAAATCGGCTGCCAGCGCTTCGCTTTCAGGTCCGTCGGTCAGCACCAGCCAGCTGCCGTCGGCGGCTGCCGGGGGCTGCGCCGGAACCGGAAGATCGGTCCAGTCGGTGTCGAAGATCTTCTGGGTCAGCGGCAGCGGCACCGTGCGGCGCTGCACCCGCTGTAGATAGATCCCGGACAGCTCCGCGGTCGTCGCCCCGGTCTCGTCGGTCAGGATGACCCGCCCCAGGATCCCGCCGTCGTCGTGGCTGACCACCTCGGCGTAGCCGCGGGCCCGCCGGCCCACTTCGCCGAACACCCGGATGGTCTCCACCGCGACCGGAAGGTAGGTGGCTTCCTCGGCACCGCTCAGCGATTCGTCGGGCAGCGCGGCGGCCAGGCACTGCAGGGCCGCGTCGAGCATCACCGGGTGAACCCGGTAGTCGCGGTGCGCGGTCGCCTCGTCGGGCAGCACGATCTCGGCTTCCGAGGCGCCGCCGGGCTTGCGGACAATGCGGGTGAGCGCGGCGAACGCCGGACCGTGCTGCAGTCCGGTGCGACGCAGCGCCGTGTACAGATCCGCCGGGGACAGCGTGGTACCGCCGGTGGCGGACGCCGGACGTTGCGCCGGGGCGGCGGATTGCGCCGCCGCGGCCCGGGCGACGGCGTGGCGCGACCAGGCGCCGCCGGGAGCGCGGGAGTGGACCTCGACCCGCAACTCGTCGGAGCCATCAGCGTCGTGCAACAGCCGGGTCGTGACCTCGGTGCGGTCGTCGACCCGCAGCATCTGCTCGACCTCGACCCGGTCCACCGCGACCGCCGACGGGGGCAGGCCCAGGGCCTCGCCGGCCGCGGCCAGCGCAATCTCGGCGAAACCGGTGGCCGGCATCACGACCTGGCCGTGCACCTTGTGGTGCGCCATCCACGCGACGATGTCGGTGCCCACGTCGGCCTGCCAGACGTGGCCGTGGCCGGCCGGTAGCTCGACGTGGACGCCCAGCAGCGGATGCGCATCCGCCAAGTGCCGGTTGGCGGCGGTCGCGCCCGCCCAGTACCGCACGTGCTGCCACGGCCGCGGCGGCAGGTCGGCGCGCCCGATGCCGCCGTCGGGTTGCGGCGCGTCAGCCGGCGGCGGGGCGACGGCCGCCAGGTTGGTGTGGAAGCTCAGCGCCTCGGGCTGATCGCGCAGCAACGTGCCGGTCACGACGTGATCGCCGGCGGGCCGGGCCGACTCCAGGTTGCCGTTGATGGCGTGGGACAGCAGCGGGTGCGGGCTGACCTCGACGAAGGTCGCGTGACCGGCCGCGGCGGCGGTGACGGCCTGACTGAACCGCACCGGGTTGCGCAGGTTGTGCACCCAGTAGTCAGCGTCGAATCCCGGTGTGTCGCTTCCGGTTTGACCGACCGTGCTGATCAGCGGAATCTTCGGGGCCGACGGCGCCAGGCCGGCGAGCGCGGTGGCCAGCTCGCCCAGGATCGGGTCCACGGTGGGGTGATGCGAGGCGACGTCCACCTCGACGCGTCGGGCCAGCTTGCCCTGGGCGTCGACCACCGCGACCACCGCGTCGACCTGATCGGGCGGGCCGGCGATCACGGTCTGCTGCGGGGCGGCGTACACCGCCACGGTGATCCCGCCGTGCTCGGCGACCAGCTTCTCGGCCGCCTCGGCGTCCACCTCCAGCAGCGCCATCGCACCCTGGCCGCTCAACCGGGCCATCAGCTTCGAGCGGGTGGCGATCACCTTCAGCCCGTCGGCCGGGCTCAGCGCACCGGCGACCACCGCGGCGGCCACCTCCCCCATCGAATGCCCGATCACCGCGTCCGGCTCGACCCCGTGGGAGCGCCACAACGCCGTCAGCGCCAGCTGCATGCCCACCAGCACCGGCTGGATACGGTCGATGCCGACCACCGGTTCACCGGATTCCAGCACGCCGCGCAGCGAGAACCCTACCTGCGCAACGAAGTCCGGCTCCAGCTCGTCGACGGCGGCAGCGAACGCCGGCTCGTCGATCAGCAGTTGACGGCCCATACCGGCCCACTGCGACCCCTGGCCCGAGTACAGAAAGACCGTGCCCTTGCCGCCCTGGCCGCTCTGCGCGGTGCGGGTGCCGACCACGCCGGGTGCGGGGTATCCGCCGGCGACGGCCCGCAGCCCGGCCAAAGCCTGCTCGGTGTCGCGGGCGCACACGGTGGCGAACTTGGCGTACCGGCCGCGGTGGTGGTTGAGCGTGTTGGCGATGTCGGCCAGCGGCACCGCGGCGCCGGGGCCGGCCAGCCAGTCGGCCAGCGTCGCGGCCCAGGCCGCCACCCGCTGCTCGGTTTTGCCCGAGACCACCAGCGTGCTCACCGGGTCCGCCGGAGGCGGTGCGGGAGCCAGGTCGGGTCCCTGCTCGAGCACCACGTGCGCGTTGGTTCCACCCAGCCCGAACGACGACACCGCGGCGCGGCGGGGCCCCTCGGCCGCCGGCCAGGGTGTCATCTCGGTGGGGATGAACAGCCGGGTCGGGGACGGGTCGATCGACGGGTTCCATTTGGAGAAGTGCAGATTCGGCGGAATCTGGGCCCGTTGTACCGCCAGTGCGGCCTTGATGAAGCCGGCGATTCCCGCGGCGGCCTCCAGGTGGCCGATATTGGTCTTCACCGCGCCCAGCGCACAGCGGTCCGGTCCCGTGCCGTACACGTCGGCCAGCGCCTCGAACTCGATCGGATCCCCGAGACCGGTTCCGGTGCCGTGCGCTTCGATCAGGTTCACCGAACTCGGCGGGACGTTCGCCCAGCGCAGCGCCTGGCGGATGACCTCGCCTTGGGCGATGGTGTTCGGCGCGGTCAGGCCGTTGGAACGGCCGTCCTGGTTGACCGCCGAACCCCGCACCACCGCGAGCACCCGGTCGCCGTCGCGCATCGCGTCGGTGAGCCGCTTGAGCACCACAACCCCGATGCCCTCGCCGCGCACGAAGCCGTCGGCGCCTGCGTCGAAGCTGTGGCAGCGGCCGCGCGGGGACAGCATGCCCCACTTGGCCATGGCGATCTGCGTCTCGGGGCGCAGGATGAGGCTGACGCCGCCGGCCAGGGCCAGGTCACTCTCACGCATCCGCAGGCTCTGGCAGGCCATGTGGATGGTGACCAGCGACGAGGAGCACGCCGAGTCCATCGCGATCGCCGGCCCGCGCAGGCCCAACAGGTAGGCGATGCGCCCGACCGCCACGGCGTGGGCGGTTCCGGTGGCCGTGTAGCCGTCGATGGCGTTCGGGTTTGATCCCGAAATACCTTGGTATTCGGTGTAATAGATGCCCATCATCACCGCGGCGCGGATGCCGGCCAGCTTCTCCGGCGACATCCCGGCGTGGTCGAGGGCTTCCCACGCTACTTCCAGCATCAGCCGCTGCTGGGGGTCCATGGCTTCGGCTTCGCGCGGCGAGATGCCGAAGAAATCAGCATCGAAACCGGCCACATCATCGGTGAGGAAGCCGCCCCACTTCGACGACATCTTGCCCGACGCCAGCGTGTCCGGGTCGTAGTACTCCTCGGCGTCCCAGCGGTCCGCGGGAACCTCGACGATCGCGTCGGTGCCGTTGGCGAGCATGTTCCAGTAGGCGTCCGGACCGGCGGCTCCCCCGGGCAACCGGCAACCGATGCCGACCACTGCGATCGGTTCGGCGGCCGTGGTCTGCGCTGCCTTCTCGAACTTTCCGTTCAGTTCATCGCGCTTCTCGGCCGGCAGCGCCGACATCCTGTTGAAGATCGTCGTCATCAAAAACTACCGCTCTCGCTCCCGGTCGATGCCGATTCGACCTGATCGAACAACTCGTCCAGCACACCACCGGGGGAGTCGAACGTCAGATGACCGTCATCTTGGGCCGCTGCGTTGTCCGGCTGGTCGTAACGGGATGCCAGCAATCCCACCAGATGCGTCGCCAAAGCTGAAATGCTGGGGTGATTCCACAGCATTGACGCCGACAAATCCACCCCCACCAGCTGCTGTGTCTCTTTCAGAACGGTCATCGCGATCATCGAATCGAGGCCCATCTCCGGGAACGGCTGGTCCACATCGACCGCAGCCGCCGATGTCCGGAGCTCGCGGGCAAGAATAGCCTGCAATCTGACCACCAACTCGCCGCGTCGCTCGTCGGCGGGGATCTGCGACCAGTCCGGGGCCGCCGACGGATCTGCGCCGCCGCCGCTGCCCGGAGACTCGGCAGCACCGAACGTCGCGGCGTCGCCGACCAGATCCTCGAAGAAGGTGAGGTCGCGGAACTCCGGCGAGGTGGCGACCGCACGGTCGATGCGCAGCCGTCCCACCCCGACCCGGGAGAAGTCCGCGCCCAGCACCGCGTCCAGCGCCTCGACGCCTTCGTCGGGGCTGATCGGATCGAGAACGCTCAGGGTCATCGAGCGCCCGAGGCCCACGTCGGACCACTGGCCCCAGTTGATGGCGGTGGCCGGCAGGCCGGACGCGTGCCGCCACGTCATCAGGGCGTCCAGCCATGCGTTGGAGGTGGCGTAGCCGAGCTGGCCGGGCAGACCCAGCAGTGCGGCCATCGAGGAGAACCCCACCCACCAGTCCAGCCCGCGGTCCGCGGTGGCGGCGTGCAGCTGCGCCGCGCCGGCGGCCTTGGCCGACCAGACGCTCTCCAGGCTCTCGGGGGTCACTTCCGTCACGAGCCCGTCACCGAGCACACCGGCCGCGTGTACGACGCCGCGCAGCGGCCGGCCGGTCTCTTCGGCGGCGGCGACCAAGCGTTGCGCCACCCCGGGCGAACTGATGTCACCGGGAACGTACAGCACCTCGGTGTCGGCGGCCAGTTCTGCCAGCACCGCACGCTGGGCTTCAGAGGGCTCACTGCGGCCGTTGAGGACGATCCGCCCGGCACCGCGGGCCGCCAGCCAGCGTGCCACCACGATGCCCAGCCCGCCCAGACCGCCGGTGAGCAGATAGGAGCCGTCGGCGCGGACGGTGGCGCGCGGGGCGTCGCCGGTTCCGGCGAGCGTGGCCCGGGTGAGCCGCTCGACGTGGCGCTGCTGCCCGCGGTAGGCGATGACGTCGTCGCGGACCGGGGCCCGAAGTTCGCCCAGCAGCGTGGCGACCAGGGACTCGGTGCCGGCCGCGGGGTCCACATCGACCAGGGTGGCGGCCAGGTCCGGTTCGTCGGCCAGCACCCGGGCCAGTTCGCCGGGGAACCGCCAGGTACGCACCACACCCTTGAGGGCGCCGATGGCCGGGTCTCCGGGCTCGTCACCGACCGCCAGCCCACCGCGGCTGACCAGCCACAGCCGCGCGCCTTTGGCCCCGGCCCAGCCCTGCACCGCCGCCCGCGCCGCGGTCGACGCCGTCCAGACGAGGTCGCGGGCGCGGGCCAGTGCTTGCGGGTCGGCGATGTCGACGCTCTGCCGCGCCAGGAACACCACGATCCCGGCCGGGGGGTGCGCGGAGTCGCCGGCGGCCCGCGCGACCGCCTCGGTCAGCGCCGGCCGGTCGGCGAACGGGCCGGTGACGACCTTGCGGTCGGGTGCCGCCAGCCGCGCGGCGAATGCCGCCGCCACGCCTTCGGTGTCCGAGTCCGGCTCCGCGAGCACCAGCCAGCTGCCCGCTGCGGCACCGGCGGGTTCCGGCGCCGCGGACTCGATCCACTCGGTGGCGAAGATCTTCTGCTCCAGCGGCACCCGCAGCGAGCGCGGGTCGATCGGACGCAGTTCGATGCCGGTGAGTTCGGCGAGCGGGGCGCCCGCATCATCGGTCAGCATCACCCGGCCCACCGCGGCTCCGTCGTCGCTGCCGGTCACCTCGGTGTGGCAACGCACCTGACGTCCGGCCGGTGCGAAGATTCGCACCGCGGCCACCGCCGTCGGCGCATAACCGAGGTCTGCGGAGTCGTCGCCGGGGATGGCGGCCGCCAGCTGCCGCAGCGCGGCATCGAGCAGCACCGGGTGCAGGTGGTAGGCCGGATGGGTGGCGACGTCGTCGGGCAGCGTGAGCACGCTCTGCCCCGGGGTCGCCTCGACCCCCTGCTCCGCCGGGGCGATCTCGGCGAGCGCATACCGCGTCCAGGCCTCGCCGGCGGACCGGGCGTGGATCTCGATCCGGGCCTGCGCGTCCGCGTTGAGTTGAGTGGTGATCTGCATTGCGCCGTCGAGCATCAGCGGCTGCTCGATCGCCAAGCCCGTCACCGAGAGCGACTCGACGGGTGTGCCGAGTGCTTGGCTGCCGGCGGCCAAGGCCATCTCGATCAGGGCCGCCGCCGGCAGCACGGATTGTCCCTGCACCTGGTGCTCGGCCAGCCAGGGCATCAGGTCGGTGCTCACCTCGGTCTGCCAGATGTGGTCGCGGCCGGTGAGCAGCTCGACGTGTGTGCTGAGCAGCGGGTGCACATCGGGTGCCTGGCCGGCCCGCGCAGGCGCAGCGAGCCAGTGATGACTGTGCTGCCATGGGGCGCTGGGCAATTCGGCGAAGCCCCCGGCGCCATCCGCACCGGAGCCCAGTTCGGCGAGCTGAAGGTGGAAGCTCAGCGTTTCGTCGTCGCCCCGGCGCAGGGTCGAGGCCACCGTCGCGGGTTCGGCTGCGGCGGCCTCGACCGTCTCGATGATCGAATGCGTCAACAGCGGGTGTGGGCTGATCTCGATGAAGGTGCCGTACTTCTGGGCCGCGGCGCCGATCGCCTGGCTGACCAATGCGGGTTGGCGCACGTTGTCGGCCCAATAGTCGGCATCGAGCACCGGGGCCGGCCCGGCCGGGTCGACCACCGTGGAAATAAACGGGATCTGCGGCGAGGCCGGAACCACCCCGGCCAACTGCGCACGCAACTCCGCCAGAATCGGATCCATGAACGCGGTATGGGAGGCCACCTCCATATTGACCCGCCGGGCAAACCGCTCCCGAGCCGCCACCGCCGCAATCACCGCATCCACATCCGCGGGCACACCCGCCACCACCGTCTGCCGCGGCGACAAATACCCCGCCACCGCCACCTGCGGATACTCCGCCAACAACACACCGGTGGCCGCCGCATCCAACTCCAACAACGCCACCGCACCCTGACCGGCCTGCCGCGACATCAACGCCGAACGCACCGCAATCACCTTCAGGCCCTGCTCGGGCGTCAACGCCCCGGCCACCACCGCCGCCGAGACCTCCCCCATCGAATGCCCGATCACCGCATCCGGAACCACCCCATAGGAACGCCACAACGCCACCAACGCCAACTGCAACCCCATGATCACCGGCTGCACCTGCGCATCACCGGAAATCTCCGCACCCTGGGCAATCACCTCACGCAGCGAAAAACCCACCTCGCGGACAAACACCGGCTCCAACTGGTCAACAGCCGCGGCAAACACCGGCTCATCCACCAACAACCGACGACCCATCCCCGCCCAATGCGAACCCTGACCCGAAAACACGAACACCGGTCGGGCGCTTGGGGTTTGGATCCGCGGCTCGGCGACACCGGCGGCACTGTCGCCGGCGGCCAAAGCGGTCAATCCGGCCACCGCGGTGGCGCGGTCGCGGGCGCAGACGCTCGCGGTGTACTTGAAGCGGCTGCGGTGCCGGCGCAGGGTGTGCGCGACGTCGGCCAGTGGCACGTCGGCGCCGGCGCCGGTCATCCACTGCGCCAGCACACCGGCGGTGGCCGCGATCCGCGCCGGCGACTTACCCGAGACCACCAACGTCTGCACCACCGGCTCGGCAACCCACCCGGCCGGCTCAACCGGCTCGACGGCCGGGGCCTGCTCGATGATCACATGCGCATTGGTGCCCGACACCCCAAACGAGGACACCCCCGCCCGCCGCGGACGCGACACCGCCGGCCACGCCATCGCCTGCGCGGCGATCTGGAACTTCGACGCCCCCGCACCGGCATTGGGCGTCAACTCCGAAAAATTCAGATGCCGCGGAATGAACCCCTGCTGCACCGACAACACCGTCTTGATGAAACCTGCCACACCCGAGGCCGACTCGAGATGCCCCAGATTCGTCTTCACCGAACCCAGCACCAGCGGCGCCGACGAACCACGCTCACCGAACACCGCCGCCAACGCATCCAACTCGATCGGATCACCCAAAGCGGTACCAGTACCGTGCGCCTCGACGTAGTCGATGTCACCCGGCTCCAACCGCGCCGCGGCCAACGCCGCCCGAACCACCTTCTGCTGTGCCGGACCCGACGGCACCGTCTGACCACTCGACGGACCATCCTGATTCGCCGCCGAACCCCGCACCAGCGCCAGAATCCGGTCACCATCACGCTGAGCATCCGAAAGCCGCTTGAGCACCACCACCCCGGCGCCCTCGCCGCGCACATAGCCGTCAGCGCCGGCGTCGAAGGTCTTGCACTGGCCGTCCGGGGCCAACATCCCCCACCGCGACGTCGCCACACTGTTCTGCGGGGACAGCATCAGGTTCACCCCGGCGGCCAGCGCCTGATCGGACTCCCGGCGCCGCAAACTGGCGCACGCCAGATGAATCGTCACCAGCGACGACGAGCAGGCCGTATCCAGCATGATCGCCGGGCCGTGCACGCCAAGGAAATACGACAACCGACCGGCCGCGAAGTTCGGGCCGTTGCCGAACGCGAGGTAAGGGTCGACGTCGCGGGGGCCGACCCTTTCGGCCGCCAGCAGGGCGTAGTCGTTAGTGGTGAGGCCGACGAAGACACCGGTCTGGGTGCCGCGGATCGCCTCCTTGGTGATCCCGGCATGCTCCAGCGCTTCCCAGGACACCTCCATCAGCAACCGCTGCTGGGGATCCATCGCGTCGGCCTCACGCGGCGAGATACCGAAAAACTCCGCGTCGAACTCCGCAGGGTGCCACGACGACAAGAACCCGCCCTCGCGCGAACAAATCGTTCCCGGCGCCGAATGATCCGACGCGAAAAACGCATCGGCGTCCCAGCGATCCGCCGGAACCCGAACGATGCCCGAGCCCTCATCACACAACAGCTGCCAGAACGCGGCCGGGCCATCCGCCCCACCCGGAAACCGGCAGCCCATCCCGACCACCGCGATCGGCTCGGTATCACCGGCCTCGGCCACCGCCAATCGCGCCGTCAGGTCATCGATCTTGCGCAGCGCCTCAGCAACAATCGAGCGACGATCCGACCCCCCGGCCGACCCTGTCGGCCCCGTAACCATCCCGCTCAATTCAACCTCTCTGATAGCTGCGCGAGCAGCTCGTCATCACTCATGTCGTCATAGTCGTCGGCGCTGTCCTGCTCGGCTGCCTCCACCAGCTCGGGCAGGATCGTGGCCAGGTACCCGGTCAGCGCATCGATGGTCGGGTAGTCGAAAACGACTGCGGCCGGCAGGGTTTCGCCGAGGCTGTCGGACAGGGCGCGCTGCAGGGTGACGCTCATCAGCGAATCCATGCCGGAGGCGAAGAATCCGGCCGTGGGGTCCAGGGCGTGGCGCGATGCCAGACCCATGGCGGCGACGACCTGCGTGATGACGTGTTCGCGCAGCAACTCCAGGCGCTGTTCGGGTTCCGCGTCGCTCAGGGTGCGGCGGAACTCGGTGGTGACCGGCGCCGATCCGTCGGCGGGCGCGGCGACGGCCAACAGGTCGTCGACGATGTGCAACGCGGCCCGGGTGCGGTAGGCGGTGGCCAGCCGCGGCCAGTCCGCCGCGACGACGGTGTGCCGCACGGCGCTCTGCGCGCCGATCACCAGGGGCAGCGCTCCGATCGCGACCTCGTCGGCCATCGGCTGCAGCCCGGACTCCGCGGTCACCTGACGCTCGGCGTCGGATTGGCTGTCGTCCAACGACTTCCACAATCCCCAGTTGATCGCGGTGGCCGGCAGTCCGGCCGCCCGGCGCGCGTAGGCGAAGGTGTCCAGGAAGGTGGTGGTGGCCGTGTAGTGCGCCAGCCAGCGCGAGCCGGTGATTCCGGAGATCGACGAGAACAGCACGAAGTGGCGCACCGGGTGCCGCAGCGACAGCTTGTGCAACACAGCGACCACGTCGAGCTTGGGCCGGAACATCGCGGTGACGTCGTCATCGGTCATGTCCCGCAGGGTGATCGGACCACCGGCGAAGGCGGCCACGTGGATACCGGCCAATGGCGGCAGGTCGGCGCCGAACCGGTCGAACAGCGCACTCATCGCGGCCTCGTCGGCGGCGTCGGCGGCCACCGTCACCAGTGTCGTCCCGGCCAACTCGGCCGCCAGTTCGTCCAGACGGGTGCCCGGCCGCCGCGACACCGCGACGATGGTCTTGGCTCCGCTGGCCGCCAGCTGCCGAACCAGCTGCGGGCCGATGTTGCCGGTGGCGCCGATCACCAGATGGCAGCTGTCGGCGGCGAATTCGACCGGTGTGGCGGCGCCGCTGGGACGGCCCTTGCGCAGCCGCGGGACGCGGCGGATACCGGCTCGGTAGACGATCTGGTCCTCGGTGTCGGCGGCGCCGGCTTCGGCGAGCAGGTAGCCGGCGACCAGCGCGGCCGGAACGGACTCATCGACGTCGATGACCCGGCCCCAGATCTCGGGGTGTTCCAGGGCCAGGCTGCGGCCCAGTCCCCACAGCACGGCATGGGCGGGGTTGGCCCGGTCGCCGTCGCCGACCGGCTGGGCGTTGCGGGTCAGCAGGAACAACGTGGCCGGTGTCTGGTGGTCCAGGATCGTGGTGACCAGTCGTCGTGCGGTGTTGAACACCTGGTAGGCCGGCGCCGCACCGAGGCCGACAGCGGCCGCCACCGGCGCGTACAGCACGTGGGTGGCTCCGCTCAGCGCCGCTGCCAGTGCCGCCGGGTCGGCGTCGGCGGCCACCGTCTTCACCGCGCCACCGCGCAACGCAGCGAGTTCGGCGCCCACCGTGTCGTCGCCGACTACCAGCCAGGACTGCCCGGCGGCTTCGGCCGCTGCCACGTCGGCAGCCGGCCAGGTCAGCTCGCACCACCACTCGGTGGGCACCGCACCGGCCCGGCCGGTGGGCACCTCGGCCCCGGTGGTCGCCGACCCGGCGCCGTTGCGGATGGCGACGGTGTCGATCCAGTACCGGCTGTGCTGCCACGGCGTGCTGGGCAGCACCGGGTGCGGCTCCGGCGGGTGCGGGGCCTGCGGCGGCTGGGCGGTGTGCGTGCGGTTGAGGTTGGTGTGGAAACTGACCGCGTCGTCGGCGTTGCGCATCAGGGTGCCCACGCTGTGGTGGTGACCGCCCAGCGCGTCGCAGGTGTCGGCGATCGCGTGGGTGAGGATCGGGTGCGCGCTGATCTCGACGAAGGTGGTGTGCTCGGCGGCGGCGGCGGTGATGGCCTGCGTCAGCAGCGCGGGCTGCCGCACATTGTTCACCCAGTAGTCGGCATCGAGCAGTGGCATGCCGCCGGCCGGCATCGCGCTCTCGGTCACGGTGGAGAAGAACGGGATGGTGGCGACCTCGGGCGTCAGATCCGCCAGCGCCGCCCGCAGGTCGGGCAGGATCGGATCCATCAGCGCGGTGTGCGAGGCGACTTCCATGTTGACCCGCCGGGCGAATTTGTTTCCGGCGCTGACCGCGGCGATCACCGCATCGACCGGCGCCACCGGTCCGGCCACCACGGTCTGTTTGGGCGACAGGTAGCCCGCCACGCTGACGTCCGGGTAGCCGGTCAGCAGCGACTCGGCGGCCTCGGCGTCCAAGTTCAGCAACGCGACCGCGCCCTGGCCGGCCTGCTGCGACATCAGCCGGGAGCGCGCCGCGATCACCCGGAATCCGTCGGCCGGGCTCAGCGCGCCGGCCACCACCGCTGCCGTCACCTCGCCCATGGAGTGACCGATGACGGCGTCGGGGTGCACCCCGTAGGAGCGCCACAGCTCGGTCAGGCCCAGCTGGAGTCCCATCAGGACAGGCTGCACCTGCGCGTCGCCGCTGACCGGTTCACCGCCGGAGATCGCCTGCCACAGCGAGAATCCGACGTGTTCGACGAACGCCGGTTCCAGCACGGCCAGCGCCCGGGCGAACGCCGGTTCGTCGGTGAGCAGTTGCCGGCCCATGCCGGCCCAGTGGGAGCCCTGCCCGGAATACACGAATACCGTGCCGGGGCCGCACGGCCCGTCGTGCGGACCGACGACACCGTCGGCCGACGTGCCGGCGGCCAGCGCCTGCAGGCCGCGGATGGCCTGGCCGCGCTCGCGGGCACACACGGTGGCGAACTGAGGCTGCCGGGCGCGGTGGTGGTTGAGGGTATGCGCGACGTCGGGCAGGGCCACCTCGGCGCCCGCCCCGTCCAGCCAGGCGGCCAGGTCGCCGGCGGTCGCTGCGATCCGCTCCTGGTTCCGTCCGGAGACCACCAGAGTGGTGACCGCCGGATCTGCTTCGCGCGCAGTGATCTTGGCCGGCGGCGCCTGCTCGATCACCACGTGCGCATTGGTGCCGCCGAAGCCGAACGAGGAGATCCCGGCCCGGCGTGGATGGTCGGTGGACGGCCAGTCCTGGTGTTCGGCAACGACCTTCAACCGCATCTGGTCGAAGGAGATGTGCGGGTTCGGGGTGTTGAAGTGCAGGTTGCGCGGAATCTGCCCGCGCTGCACGGCCAGCACCGATTTGATGAACCCGACCATGCCGGCGGCCGCCTCGAGGTGGCCGAGGTTCGACTTGGCGGCGCCGAGCAGCAGCGGCGCATCCACAGGCCGTCCGCGGCCCAACACCGTTCCCAGCGCCCGGGCCTCGATCGGGTCCCCGAGCAGGGTGCCGGTGCCGTGCGTTTCGACGTAGTCGACCTCCTGCGGCGCGATTCCGGCGTCGGCGTAGGCCGAGCGCAGCACCGCCATCTGGGCGGCCGGGTTGGGAGCCAGCAGGCCGTTGGAGTGGCCGTCTTGGTTTATCGCCGATCCGCGGACCACCGCCCACACCCGGTCGCCGTCACGCCGGGCATCGGAGAGCCGCTTGAGCACCACGACACCGCAGCCCTCGCCCCGGACGAAACCGTCGGCCTCGGCGTCGAACGCGTGGCAGGCGCCGGTCGTCGACAGCGCACCGCTCTGGTCGAAGCCACGGAACACCGCCGGGGACATCAGCAGGTTCACGCCGCCGGCGACGGCGGTCTCGCACTCCCCGGTCCGCAGGCTCCGGCATGCCAGGTGCAGGGCGACCAGCGACGAGGAGCACGCGGTGTCCACCGTCACCGAGGGACCGCGCAGGTCCAGGAAATACGACAGCCGGTTGGCGATGATGCTCAGTGCGCCACCGGCGTTGCTCCAGGCGTCCACGGCCGTCACGTCGGCGGAAGCATGGCAGCCGTACTCGGTGATGCTGGCTCCGACGTACACCCCGGTCTGCGAGCGCCGCAAGGAGGTCGCCGGAATTCCGGCGTGCTCCAACGCTTCCCACGCCACTTCCAGTAACAGTCGCTGCTGCGGGTCCATCTTGACGGCTTCGCGGCTGGAGATGTCGAAGAACTCCGCGTCGAAGGCGGCGATGTCGCTCAGGAACGAGCCCCATCGGGTGGTGCGGGCGATGGTCCCCGAGACCTCGGGCGACCCGTCGTCGAACGGCGCCCAGCGGTCGTCGGGCACCTCGGTGACCGCATTGCCGCCGTCGATCAGGAACTGCCACAGCGCTTCCGGCGAGTTGATGTCGCCGGGGAACCGGCAACCCAGACCGATCACCGCGATGGGCTCGTCGGTGCCCAACCGGCCGGGCTCCGGCGCCGACTCCTCGTCGCACGCCTCCGGTTCGATGAGGAACTTCGCCAGCTCCGTCACCGACGGATGTTGCCAGAGCTCGACCGGCGACACTTTGCGACCGAGCAGTTCGGACAGTTCACCGCAGAGCACCACGGCGTCGCGCGATCCGACGCCCAGGTCGTTCAGCGACGCGTTGAAGTCGATTTCGTCGGGGCTGCAGCCGATGTTGGTGACCAGATAGTCGGCCAGCCAATGGCGCAGCGATTCTTCGTCAAATGCTGCGGTCATGCGGGGAACTCAATTCCCACTAGATTCCATCCCATCCGGCCGGAGCCGATTCCACGCTGTCGAACAGCTCATTCAACACGCTGTCGGCCGACTCGGTCAGCTCGCCGCCCCCGCCCTCGTCGCCGGAGTCTTCCTGCGGCAGCAGTTTGCCGGTCAGATGCGCCGCCAGCGCGGCAGTCGTCGGGTGGTTCCACAACATCGTCGCCGACAGCTCCAGACCGACCAGCTGCTCGATGTCGCGCCGGACCGCCATCGCCATCACCGAGTTGAGGCCGAGTTCGGCGAACGGCCGGTCCAGCAGGAGTTCAGCCTCCGACATGCGAAGCTCGCGGGCCAGGATGCTGCGCAACCCGATTTCGAGCTCGCTGAGTATCTCATCGGGGGGCAGCTGCGCCCAGTCGCGGGCAGGTGCCGGACCGTCGGCAGCGGACTCCCCGGGCTTTCCTTCCCCGGGCAGCGGCACCATCACGGCCTGGGCGACGTCGTAGTGCTCCACGTGGTCCCAGGCGGCAAACGCCTCGGCCGGCGAGATCGGCCGGGAACCCATCCGTTCCAGCTCGTGCAGCACGACGTGCGCCTCGGCGCCGAAGCCGAGACCCTTCCAGGCCACCCAGTCCAGGCTGACGCTGTGGCAGCCCCGTTTGTTGCGGGCGCGGGCCAGACCGTCCAGGTAGGCGTTCGCGCTCGCGTAGGCGCCCTGGCCGGGCACCCCGAACACCGCGCCCGCCGCGGCGGTCATAAAGAAGAAGTCGACGCTGGCCGGCGGGAACAGTTCGTGCAGCACCTGGGCGCCGGCGACCTTCGGCCACATGGTGGCCCGGAGCCGGTCGTCATCGACCTCGGTCAGCAGCTGGCCCTCGGTGACGCCGGCGGCGTGGATGATGCCGCGGATCGGCGGTGCTCCCGCCGCGTCGCGGCGGGCCAGCAGGTCGACCACACCGTCTCGGGAGCCGATGTCCAGGGCGGCCACGTCGACGGTGACGCCGCGACGCTCCAGCGCCCGGATGCCGGCGATCTTGTGCCGGGTGTCGTCGTCGAGGCCCTCGCCGTCCCAGTCGCGCCGCGGCGGCAGCGCGCTGCGTCCGGCCAGCACCACGCGGCGGGCGCCGCGGTCGGCCAGCCATCCGGCCATCAGCAGACCGAGCGCTCCCATGCCGCCGGTGATCAGGTAGGCCCCGTCGGGTTGGCACACCATCGGCTCGCGCTGCGGCGGACCGGAGATCGGGGTGAACGTCGGTGCCAGGAACTGGCCGTCACGCAGCACCAGGATGGATTTGGCCGGGGTGCGCAGCACTCCCGACAGCGTCGCGACGGAATCGGCGATGGCGGCCGGGTGTCCGGGTAGGTCCACCAAGCCACCGCACAGCTGCGGTTGCTCGGCCCGGATCACCCCGGCCAGGCCCCACAGGCAGCTTTGGCGCACCGCGGCATCGGAAGCGGCCTCGTGGACGCCGTGCGTGACGATCCACAGCGCCGGCGGGTGGTCGTCGCGTTCGGCCAGCTGCGCCACCAGCGCGGAGACCTCACCGACCAGTCGCGACGCGCAGTCCAGGTCGCTCTCGTCCGGCCGAGAGTCGGCGACGTAGACGACGGTCTGGGCCTCGGTGACCCCGGCGGCGCGGTGACCGGCCGCGGTGAGTCCACCACGCAGGGCCTCGGCGGTGGCACCGTCGCCGAGCACCGACAGCGTGCCGGGCCGGTCCGGTGTTTGCGGGGCGGCGTCCCAGGGCTGCCAGTCGATCGCGTGCGCGATCGAGCTCGGGTCAGCGGCGGGCGCCGCGGTGTCCAGTGCGGTGTAGCGCAGCGCGCGGATGTCGAAGCAGGGCGCACCGTCGGGCGTCGTCACCGCGATGTCGACGATGAGTTCGCCGTCCTCGCCGTCGCGACGCTGCACGGTGACCCCTGCCCGGCCCTCGGCGGGCGGTGCGGAGAACCGGACGCTGTCGACCGCGGCGGGCACCATCAGCTCGGGGTTGGTGCCGTCCACCAGCCGCGCGATGTGCAGGGCGGCGTCGAGCAGCGCGGTGCCCGCGTGTGCGGACGCTGCTGCTGCTATCTCGGCCCGCAATTCCACCGGGGTCGCGCGCCCGGACTGAACCGACCAGTCGAACGGGCGCCCCTCACTGCCCCAGGCCAGCCACAGCGAGGTCACCGCGTCGTCGTCGAATGTTGTTCCGGCGTGGCCGTTGGTGCGCCTCGCAGCGGTGGTGTCCGACGCGGATTCGGCGCGCGGCGCGATGCGGGCGCTGACGTGTTTGACCCAGCGCGTCGCCGGGTCGTTGTCGGTCACCGACTTCGACAGGATGACGACCGATTCGCTGTCGGCGACGACCTGGATGGTCCGCGGCCGGTCGACGACGACGGGATGCTCGAAGCGGATGTCGCTGAGCGCCGGCTGCCCGCTCACCTCGGCCGCGGCTTCGGAAAGCGTTTGCAGCAGCACCGATGCGGGCACCAACTCCACCCCGTTGTTGCGGTGACTGCCCGGGTAGGGCTTGGACTCCGGCGCCAGCCGCGCCTGCCACAGGTGGACGGTCGGAGTGCTGCCGATCGTGATGTGCGTACCCAGTAATACGCCCGGCCGCGGCGCGGATTCGGCTGCGGCAACGGAGTTTTCGATCTCCAGCCAATGGTGGGTGTGCCGCCACGGCGTGGCGGGCAATACCGGGTGCGGCTCAGCGGGGTGCGGCAGCTCCCGAGGACTCACCGGGTGCGCACTGTTGAGATGCTCGTGGAAACAGACGGTGTCGTCGCCATCGCGCACCAACGTGGCGACGCTGCGGTGCGCAACGGTTTGCAGGTTTTCGTCGATGGTGTGCGTCAGGATCGGGTGTGGGCTGATCTCGATGAAGGTGCCGTACTTCTGGGCCGCGGCGCCGATCGCCTGGCTGACCAATGCGGGTTGGCGCACGTTGTCGGCCCAATAGTCGGCATCGAGCACCGGGGCCGGCCCGGCCGGGTCGACCACCGTGGAAATAAACGGGATCTGCGGCGAGGCCGGAACCACCCCGGCCAACTGCGCACGCAACTCCGCCAGAATCGGATCCATGAACGCGGTATGGGAGGCCACCTCCATATTGACCCGCCGGGCAAACCGCTCCCGAGCCGCCACCGCCGCAATCACCGCATCCACATCCGCGGGCACACCCGCCACCACCGTCTGCCGCGGCGACAAATACCCCGCCACCGCCACCTGCGGATACTCCGCCAACAACACACCGGTGGCCGCCGCATCCAACTCCAACAACGCCACCGCACCCTGACCGGCCTGCCGCGACATCAACGCCGAACGCACCGCAATCACCTTCAGGCCCTGCTCGGGCGTCAACGCCCCGGCCACCACCGCCGCCGAGACCTCCCCCATCGAATGCCCGATCACCGCATCCGGAACCACCCCATAGGAACGCCACAACGCCACCAACGCCAACTGCAACCCCATGATCACCGGCTGCACCTGCGCATCACCGGAAATCTCCGCACCCTGGGCAATCACCTCACGCAGCGAAAAACCCACCTCGCGGACAAACACCGGCTCCAACTGGTCAACAGCCGCGGCAAACACCGGCTCATCCACCAACAACCGACGACCCATCCCCGCCCAATGCGAACCCTGACCCGAAAACACGAACACCGGTCGGGCGCTTGGGGTTTGGATCCGCGGCTCGGCGACACCGGCGGCACTGTCGCCGGCGGCCAAAGCGGTCAATCCGGCCACCGCGGTGGCGCGGTCGCGGGCGCAGACGCTCGCGGTGTACTTGAAGCGGCTGCGGTGCCGGCGCAGGGTGTGCGCGACGTCGGCCAGTGGCACGTCGGCGCCGGCGCCGGTCATCCACTGCGCCAGCACACCGGCGGTGGCCGCGATCCGCGCCGGCGACTTACCCGAGACCACCAACGTCTGCACCACCGGCTCGGCAACCCACCCGGCCGGCTCAACCGGCTCGACGGCCGGGGCCTGCTCGATGATCACATGCGCATTGGTGCCCGACACCCCAAACGAGGACACCCCCGCCCGCCGCGGACGCGACACCGCCGGCCACGCCATCGCCTGCGCGGCGATCTGGAACTTCGACGCCCCCGCACCGGCATTGGGCGTCAACTCCGAAAAATTCAGATGCCGCGGAATGAACCCCTGCTGCACCGACAACACCGTCTTGATGAAACCTGCCACACCCGAGGCCGACTCGAGATGCCCCAGATTCGTCTTCACCGAACCCAGCACCAGCGGCGCCGACGAACCACGCTCACCGAACACCGCCGCCAACGCATCCAACTCGATCGGATCACCCAAAGCGGTACCAGTACCGTGCGCCTCGACGTAGTCGATGTCACCCGGCTCCAACCGCGCCGCGGCCAACGCCGCCCGAACCACCTTCTGCTGTGCCGGACCCGACGGCACCGTCTGACCACTCGACGGACCATCCTGATTCGCCGCCGAACCCCGCACCAGCGCCAGAATCCGGTCACCATCACGCTGAGCATCCGAAAGCCGCTTGAGCACCACCACCCCGGCGCCCTCGCCGCGCACATAGCCGTCAGCGCCGGCGTCGAAGGTCTTGCACTGGCCGTCCGGGGCCAACATCCCCCACCGCGACGTCGCCACACTGTTCTGCGGGGACAGCATCAGGTTCACCCCGGCGGCCAGCGCCTGATCGGACTCCCGGCGCCGCAAACTGGCGCACGCCAGATGAATCGTCACCAGCGACGACGAGCAGGCCGTATCCAGCATGATCGCCGGGCCGTGCACGCCAAGGAAATACGACAACCGACCGGCCGCGAAGTTCGGGCCGTTGCCGAACGCGAGGTAAGGGTCGACGTCGCGGGGGCCGACCCTTTCGGCCGCCAGCAGGGCGTAGTCGTTAGTGGTGAGGCCGACGAAGACACCGGTCTGGGTGCCGCGGATCGCCTCCTTGGTGATCCCGGCATGCTCCAGCGCTTCCCAGGACACCTCCATCAGCAACCGCTGCTGGGGATCCATCGCGTCGGCCTCACGCGGCGAGATACCGAAAAACTCCGCGTCGAACTCCGCAGGGTGCCACGACGACAAGAACCCGCCCTCGCGCGAACAAATCGTTCCCGGCGCCGAATGATCCGACGCGAAAAACGCATCGGCGTCCCAGCGATCCGCCGGAACCCGAACGATGCCCGAGCCCTCATCACACAACAGCTGCCAGAACGCGGCCGGGCCATCCGCCCCACCCGGAAACCGGCAGCCCATCCCGACCACCGCGATCGGCTCGGTATCACCGGCCTCGGCCACCGCCAATCGCGCCGTCAGGTCATCGATCTTGCGCAGCGCCTCAGCAACAATCGCCCGGCGGTCCGGCCCCCCGGCCGGCACGGCATTCTTCTCGCTCAACTCAACCTCCCCGAAAGCTGCGCGGCAGCTCGTCATCGCTCATACAGACCGAGCGGAAACATCCAATCGGTCGAACCCGTCTCGCTGGTAGATCTCCACGCAGCTGGAACGGCGGATCTTGCCGCTGGTCGTGATCGGGATGGCGCCTTGGGGCACCAGAACCAGATCACCGACGGCCAGCCCATGCGCCTTCGACAGCGCGGCCGTGACCTTTCGCCGCACCTCGTTCAGCCTGTCCAGGACCTCCTCGTCCGAGTCCCCCTTGTTCTTGAACTCGGCGATCGTAACAAGCTGCTCCGACCGGCTGTTGGGGACGGAGACCGCGGCGACACGCCCGCCGGTGATCTCCTGGACGGTGGCCTCGATGTCGTCCGGGTAATGGTTGCGCCCGTCGACGATCAGCAGGTCCTTGATCCGGCCGACGATGTAGAGCTCGCCGCCGGAGATGACCCCGAGGTCGCCGGTCTTGAGCCACGGCCCCTGCGAGGTGCCGGGCGACGGGTCGGCCAGCTTGCCACTGAAGGTCGCCTCGGTTGCCGGCTGGTTGTGCCAGTAGCCGGCGGCGATATTGGGGCCACATGCCCAGATCTCGCCGACCTTGCCCTCCGGGTTCTCCGTCTGGGTGTCGGGGTCCACGATGCGAACCGTGCAGGCGCGCGGCACCCCGCAGCTGACCAGCTCGACACCGCCTTCGGGCCCGCTCGGCTCGGCCGACCCGTCCGCCAGCTTGGTGTAGTCGAAACGCGCGGTGGGCGGCGGGCTGCCCGGCGTGTTCGACGTCAGGTACACGGTGGCCTCGGCCAGTCCGTAACCGGGCCGCAGCGCCGCCGGGTTGAGGTTGAACTTGGCGAACCGGTCGGCGAGACGCCGCAGCGTGGCGGCGTGCACCCGCTCCGCGCCGAACGCGAAGGTGTGTACCCGTCCCAGGTCGAGCCCGGCCATGTCCTCGTCGGAGGTCCGCCGGACGGCCAACTCGTAGGCGAAGTTGGGCCCACCGGTGTAGGCGTTGGGATAGCTGGCCACCAGCTGCATCCAGCGGGCCGGCTTGGCCAGGAAGGCCATCGGGCTGAAGAGCACCGCCTGGTGGCCGCCCACCAGCGGGAAGATGATGCCGCACATCAGGCCGAGGTCGTGATAGAAGGGCAGCCACGCCACCAGGGTGGTGTCGGCCGGCACCGTCCCACCGATGTCCTCGAACGTGTCGGCGATCATCTGCCGCATGTTCTCGATCGCGTTCTGATGCCCGACCATGACCCCGGCGGGGGTCCGGGTCGACCCGGAGGTGTACTGCAAAAACGCCGTCTTGGTGGGCGCCGTGGCGGTGGCCGTCAGCACCGGCTCCGAGTCGAGGTCCAAAGCGTCGACCTCGATCACCACCGGCGGTTTACCGCCAAGGTCACGAATCGAGTTCGCGATGTCGCCGACCGCCGCCGACGTGGTCAGGATCGCCGCCGGGGTGCAGTCGCGCAGTGCTGCCGTTACCCGCTCGTCGTGCGCCCCGAACATCGGCACGGGCAGCGGAACGGCGATCATCCCCGCCTCTAGCGCGCCGTAGAACCCGACGATGTACTCCATGCTCTGCGGGGCCAGCAGCGCCACCCGGTCGCCCGGCGACGCGCAGGTCGCCAATTCGGCCGCCACCACCTGCGCGCGGTTGCGCAGCTGCGACCAGGTCAGGGTCTCGGGGTAGCCGGCCGGGTCGACGTCGAAGTCGATGAAGGTGTACGCAGGCGCATCCGGCTTCTCCCGGGCCCGGTCCGCCAGCAGTCCCGGGATGTGCGATTGACTGACCGCCATTGCGATGTTTTCTCCTTGTGATGTCAAGTCCGCGTACCTCAACCGCTGAAGCACGTCGTCCCCGTCGGGATGTGTCACGCCTGTGGTCCAGCCGGACGGTTTGGCTGTGCGGTGTGGCTGCACAGCGGAGGGATATGCAATTGGATGAGTGACATGTGGGATGCCTCCCGGCGTGGGGTCAGGTTCGGTGGCGCTGGTGCCCGACCTGTTTCAGCTGCGTGCTTCAGCCTTGCCCGGGGCCGCTTGCCCGCCATGTCGGATCAAATGTCGGGGCGGGTACATCCAGGCGCCGAGATCGCGCGGCCGGGGCAGCCGGCGCGGGGGATTCGACCATCGACACGGGTACCCCTTCTGGGTGTTTGGACCTTGGCAAAAACTCCTCGGACCCCGACATCCCAGGCGTTTTCCTCCTGCGGAGGCTACCACGTATGCCCTGTTGACCGGGAATTTATGAGTCTCCTACCGGGCGCACGGAGCAGATCCGGCATACTAGCCCAGGAATCGTCCCTAGCACCAGGGGTCACACCGGCACCAACAGGAATTTCACAGGCTGAGGGGCGTCGCAGCCGGTGTCATCCCCGGCAGTAAACCGCCAGTTTCTCCTCGATATCGCCGACGAGTTCGGGCAGATGATCGTTGAGGTAGAAGTGATGACCGGGCGCGGTGAAGGTCCGAACGCTGAACTCGGCGGTGGTGCGCTCGCCCCACGGGGCAACTTTGTCGGCGGTGGCGACGCCGTCCTCGTCACCGCGGAAGGCGACGATCGGGCAGGACACTCGCGCCTCCGGTGGACAGTCGTAGTTGGCGATCGCTTTCAACCCGCGCAGCGTCGGGAGGATCTTCGCCGCGAATTCCTCGTTCTCCAGGAACTCCGGATTGACCCCGGTCATCTGACTGACCGCCTCGAGCAGGTTCCGATCGGAGTCGCCGATGTTGTCAAATCCCGCCCGCCCGGGCGCGCCCGCCGCGGACACGAACAGCGCAGCGATCGCCTTGCCGTCCGCCTCGAACCGGCGGGCCACCTCGAAGGCCAGCAGGGCGCCCATGCTGTGCCCGAAGAAGGCGGCCGGTCCGTCGGTGGGCGAGGGCAGTTTGTCGCAGACCCGGTCGGCGAGGTCCTCGATGCTGGTGAACGCGCCGAGGTCGTGGTTACCGCCTTTCCCCGGGTACTGCACACCGATGCGTTTGACGTCGGTGACAAACGCTTTGGAGAACGGAACGTAGTACTGCGGCGATCCGCCGGCGTGCGGGAAGATGTAAAGCTTCGGAGTACGGTCTGTCACTCCGGACACCCTAGTGGGAACCGGGGGGCCCGGCGGGGACGGTTACCCGGTTGCGGCGTCGCGCTCGGCGAACGGCGCCCCGAGCAGCGGGACGGGGTGGAACCCGTGCCGGCGGCCCTGGGCGACGCCCCGGCGGATCAGCGCGGCCGTCCCGACGAAGCCGGCATGGTCGAGCGCCACGAACGGGGTCAGCAGCCGGTTGTGGACGAATCCGAACGCCAGCCCGGATGCCGGGTCGGCCCAACCCAGCGAGCCGCCCAGCCCGACGTGGCCGAAGCCCGGCAGCACCGGGCCGAACGGGACCGCGTGGTACCCCAGGTGGAATGCCAGCGGAACCCCGATGGTGCGGTCCAGTTCCATGCGGTGCCGGCCGGTGAGGCCGCTTACCAACCGCCGGGACAGGAACTGGGTTCCGTCGATCTGCCCGCCGTTGGCCAGTGCGCCGTAGAGACGGGCCAATCCGCGTGCGGTGGCGACACCGTTGATGGCGGCGGCCTCGGTGTCCAGGAAGGGGGTGTCGCCGCGTAAGGTGCCCATCACACCGGGAAAGTAGATGGCGCCGAAGCCGCCGTACGGCAACATCGCGGCCGCCCTGGTCGCCAGCAGCTCCGCGAGCCGGTTGCCGCGGTCGCGTTGCGGCATGATGATTTCCGCGGCGACGGTCGGCGCGCCGGCGGGTGGCCGGCCCAGGTGCAGGCCGTCGGTGTTCAACGGGGCGGCCAGCTCGGAGCGGAACAGATCGCGCATGCCGGTGCCGGTGACGGCCCGGGCCAGCCCCGACATGAGCCAGCCGTAGGTCAGCGCGTGGTAGGCGGGCTTTCCGAACTCGCGTCCCGGCGCCGCGGCGGCCATCCGCGCTTCCATGGTCACGTGGTCCAGCAGGTCTGCCCGGCTGGCTCCGTGCAGGTGGGTCAGCCCCACCCGGTGGTCCAGCAGCTGCCGGACGGTGATCGCGGCCTTGCCGCGGGCGCCGAACTCCGGCCAATACTGCGCCACCGGGGCGTCGTAGTCGACGAGGCCCCGGTCGACCAGCCGATGGATGACCGTCGACGCCGCGCCCTTGGTCGCCGAGAACACCATGGCGCCGGTGTCGGCCGACCACGGCACCCGGCCGGCCCGGTCCGACCATCCGGTCCACACGTCGACGACGGGCCGGCCGTCCAGGTACACCGCCAGCGCGCCGCCGCCGTAGCGGCGGCCGGGGAACATCGCGGCGAAGGCGCGCACGGCGCAGCCGAAGTTAGGGTCAGCCGCGCCGTGCACATTCGCCGGAAGCATCGTCCGGCGACCGTCGAAATGCTCCGTCATGGTGGGCAATCTACCGTGTGACCGGCGCAGATAAGTTGTGTTACTGCACCGGTTCGGTATCAACCCGGCGGCGCGAAGATCGCCGTCAAAATTTGCTGGGCAGCCAGCGCAGGCGTCAGCTCGCCACTAAGCACCTGCTGTTCGAGCTCGACGCGAAGCTCGCGCACGGCCGGACCCGACAGCGCCCGCTCCAGCACCGCGTCGGCGACCAGTTGGCGGGTCCAGTCCACCTGCTGAGCACGCCGCCTGGTGTCGAATTCACCCGCGTCGATCAGCGTCTGGCGGTGCCGCTCCACGGTCTCCCAGAACTCCGACAGTCCGGTGCCCTCGACCGCACTCATTGTCAAAACCGGTGGCCGCCATAAGGTTTCACGGGGATAGATGAGCCGGACTGCGGCGGACAGCTCCCGCGCGGCGACCCGCGCCTCAGCCAGATGCTCGCCATCCGCCTTATTGACCACGATGACGTCGGCCAGTTCCAGCACGCCCTTTTTGATGCCCTGCAACTGATCGCCGGTGCGGGCCAGGGTCAAGAAGACGAAGGTGTCGACCATGTTGGCCACCGTCACCTCGGACTGGCCGACACCGACGGTCTCGATCAGGATCACGTCGAAGCCGGCGGCCTCCAGCAGCACCACCGTCTCGCGGGTGGCCCGGGCGACTCCGCCCAGGGTGCCCGACGTCGGCGATGGCCGGATGTAGGCGTCCGGATGGGCGGCCAGCCGCTGCATCCGGGTCTTGTCACCCAGGATCGAACCGCCGGTACGGGTCGACGACGGGTCGACGGCCAGCACCGCCACCCGGTGCCCGTGCTCGATGAGGTGCATGCCGAGCGCCTCGATGGTGGTCGATTTGCCGACGCCGGGAACGCCGGTGATGCCGACTCGCCGGGCCCCCCCGGCGACCGGCAACAGCTCCAGCAGCAACTCCTGGGCCTGTTGGCGGTGGTCGGCGCGGGTCGACTCGACCAGGGTGATGGCCCGCGGCAGCACCGAGCGATCACCGGAGCGCACCGCCGCCGCCAATTCGGCGACGGTGTCAATGTTGGCGGCCATTTATTTCGGGTCTGCGACCGGTCCGCCCGGCTCACCGAGCTCGTAGCCTCGCCGCGACGCGAGCGCGTGCAGCAGGTCCACCGCGGCGTCGGCGATCACCGTGCCGGGCGGGAAGATCGCGTTCGCCCCGGCGGCATACAGTTCGTCGAAGTCGCCGGGTGGGATGACCCCGCCGACCACGATCATGATGTCGGGCCGGCCCGCCTCGGCCAGGGCGTCGCGCAGTGCCGGCACCAGCGTCAGGTGCCCGGCCGCCAGCGAGGACACCCCGACCACGTGCACGTCGTTGTCGGCGGCCTGGCGCGCCACCTCATCGGGGGTGGAGAACAGCGCGCCCACGTCGACGTCGAAGCCGATGTCGGCGAACGCGGTGGCGATCACCTTCTGACCGCGGTCGTGCCCGTCCTGACCCATCTTGGCGATCAGGATGCGGGGCCGGCGGCCGTCGGCCTCGGCGAACTTCTCCACCAGGGCGGTTGCGCTAGCGATGTTGCTGCCCTTCCCGACTTCATCACGGTAGACGCCAGAGATGGTACGGATCTCGGCCTGGTGGCGCCCGTAGACCTTCTCCAGGGCGTCGGAGATCTCACCGAGGGTCGCCTTGGCCCGCGCGGCGTCGATGGCCAGCGCCAGCAGGTTGTTGCCCAGCCCGTCCTCCCCTGCTGTACCGGTGGCACCGGCGGCCCGGGTCAGCTCGGCCAGCGCGGCCTGGCAGGCGTTTTCGTCGCGCTCGGCGCGCAGCTGCTCAAGCTTGGCCAGCTGTTCGGCGCGCACCCGGCTGTTCTCGACCTTGAGCACCTCGATCTCGGTGTCCTCGGCAACCTGGTACTTGTTGACGCCGATCAGCGGCTGACGCCCGGAGTCGATTCGGGCCTGGGTGCGCGCGGCGGCCTCCTCGATGCGCAGCTTGGGGATGCCGTCGCTGATGGCTTGGGCCATCCCGCCGTGCTGGGCCACTTCCTCGATGTGGGCGCGGGCGCGCTGCGCCAGCTGATGGGTCAGCCACTCCACGTAGTAGGAGCCGCCCCAGGGGTCGATGGGCCGGGTGGTTCCCGACTCCTGTTGCAGCAGCAGCTGGGTGTTGCGGGCGATCCGGGCCGAGAAGTCGGTGGGCAGCGCCAGCGCCTCGTCGAGGGCGTTGGTGTGCAGCGACTGGGTGTGGCCTTGGGTGGCGGCCATCGCCTCGATGCAGGTGCGGGCCACGTTGTTGTAGACGTCCTGGGCGGTCAGCGACCATCCCGAGGTCTGCGAATGGGTGCGCAATGACCTGGATTTGGGGTTGCGCGGGTTGAATTGCGCGACCAGCTCACTCCAGAGCAGCCGGCCCGCGCGCAGCTTGGCGACCTCCATGAAGAAGTTCATCCCGATGCCCCAGAAGAACGACAGCCGGGGCGCGAACTTGTCGATGTCCAAGCCGGCGTCCAACCCGGCCTTGATGTAGTCCACCCCGTCGGCCAGCGTATAGGCCAGCTCCAGATCCGCTGTGGCACCGGCTTCTTGGATGTGGTAACCCGAGATCGAGATCGAGTTGAACTTGGGCATCTTGGCGCTGGTGTAGCCGAAGATGTCGGAGATGATCCGCATCGACGGCTTCGGCGGATAGATGTAGGTGTTGCGCACCATGAACTCTTTGAGGATGTCGTTCTGGATGGTGCCGGCCAGCTTCTCCGGCGGCACCCCCTGCTCCTCGGCGGCCACCACGTACAGCGCCAGGATCGGCAACACCGCGCCGTTCATGGTCATCGACACACTGACCGCGCTCAAGTCGATACCGTCGAACAACTGCCGCATGTCCAGGATGGAATCGATTGCCACCCCGGCCATTCCGACATCACCCTGCACCCGGGGGTGGTCGGAGTCGTAGCCACGGTGGGTGGCCAGGTCGAAGGCGACCGACAAGCCCTTCTGCCCGGCCGCGAGGTTGCGGCGGTAGAACGCGTTGGAGTCCGCCGCGGTGGAGAACCCGGCGTACTGGCGGATGGTCCAGGGCTGGTTGACATACATCGTCGGGTAGGGCCCGCGCACGAACGGGGCTTCGCCGGGGAAGCTGTCCAGCGGGTAGCCGTCGGCGACCGCGGCGGCGCGGTCGGCGGCGGTGTAGACCGGCTTGACCTCGATTCCTTCCGGGGTGTGCCAGTCCAATTGGTCGGGCGTGTAGCCGTGTGCGGCCGCGGCGGCCGCGACGTGCTCGGCGAGGGCGCTTGCAGAGACTTCGGCCACCGGTTCGCCATCGCCGTGCAAAGCGATGTCGGCGAAACTTCCGATGGTGCCGGGTGAGGTGCTGGTGGTCATGGTTCTCAGGCCCCCAATCGGGTGAGTAAGTCCGACAACGCCTGCACCGCATCGATTTTCATGGTCAGGTAGTCGTCTGGCTTGGGATCGGTGTCGGGGTTGCCGGCCAGCGCTTTGGCCGGCCCCGCCAGGTAGACCCGGTCGATTCCGGCGTCCCGCGCCGCTGCGATGACCGCGGCCGCTTCGGCGCCGTAACGGGCGTCGCTGCCGCACAGCACCGCCACCCCTGAGCCGGCCTCGGCCACCGCCGCGGCGACCTGCTCGGCGTCGACCGTGCCGGGGTTGACCACCGCGATGCCGCCGGAGGCCAGCAGGTTGGCCGCGAAAGTGGTCCGGATGTTGTGTTCGGCCATCGGTCCCAACGGCAGCAGCAGCGCCTGCGGCCGGGAACCGGTGCGCGCCAGGTAGGCGTCGGAGCGGTCGCGCAAGGCCTCGAACTGCGCCGCGTAGCGCCGCAATCCGGCCGGCACCGACGGGTCGGCCGGGCCGGTGGGCACAGCCAGCGGAGGCTCGTCCAGGTTCGGGTACTCGTTGACCCCGGTGATCGCGCTGCGCCGGTGCGCGATGTCGTCGGCGCGGGCGGCGGCGACCTCGGCGATCCGCTCGGCGATGTGGTCCCAGGCGGCCTCGAAACCGCCGAGTGCTGCACGCTTTTCGAGCTGCTGGAACTGCCGCCAGGCCTGCTGCGCCAACTGTTCGGTGAGGTCTTCGACGAACCACGATCCCCCGGCCGGGTCCAGCACCCGGCCCAGATGCGACTCCTCCAGCAGCAACAACTGGGTGTTGCGCGCGATGCGCCGGGCGAACGTGGCCGAGGCTCCCGGCTGACCGCCGGGAATGGCGGCGTCGAAGGGCCGCACCAGCACGGTGTCGGCGCCGCCCACACCGGCTCCGAACGCGGCCAGCGTGGTGCGCAGCATGTTCACCCACGGGTCCCGCTGGGTCATCATCGCCAGTGACGTCTCGGCGTGGACGACGGCGCCGCCGGACTCCGGCGCTCCGGCCACCTCGGCCACCCGCGCCCACAGCCGGCGCGCCGCCCGGATCTTGGCGATCGTCATGAACTGGTCGTCGTCAACGGCGAGCCGGAAGCTGATCTGGCGGGCCGCATCGGCGACCGACAGGCCGGCGTCGGTGAGCAGCCGCAGGTAGGCCACGCCGGCGGCCAGCGCACCGGACAGCTCCTCGACCGCGCCGGCGCCCAGGTTGTGCAAGGCCGGGCCGTTGACGGCGATCGCCCGCACCCCGCGCTGGCCGGCGGCGCGCGAGGCGGCCGCGATCACCTCGTCGATCGCCGGCGCCGGCCGGCCGGCCGGCGGTGAGGTCAGCGGGTCGGCGCCCAGGTCCACCGACAGGGTGGCGCGGTTATCCGGGTCGAGGCCGTCGACCAGCGCCAGCATCGCCTCGGCCGCGGTGGTGTAGTCGCCGGCACCGGCGCCGTCGACAAGCACCGGAACCAGTTGCAGGTAGACGTCGTCGAAGACGCCGCGCAGCTCGCCGGCCGGTACGCCGACCTCACCGACGCGCACGACCAGCGCGCTGACCCCTTCGGTCAGCGCACCCAGGACGGCGCCGTTGGTGTCGGAACCCGACGCCATGCCGTTGGCCGGGAAGACCTCGGCGACCTTCCAGCCGGTGTTGACGTCACGCAGGGCGTCGGCGCCCCGCACGTAGGGCCAGTGGCCCGGCAGCGGGTGTTCCGGCAGCGCGTCGAAGGCGGTGTAGAGCGCCCGGATCGCGAAACCGTCCGGTCCCTGCACCGGGGTGTCCAACAGCCGCTCGGGCTCACCGCCGGTCTCGGAGTCGATGTCGGCGGGCTCGCGGCGCGAGCTCTTGGCCAGCACCCCGGCCACCGCGGCACGCCAGCGGGCGCGGGCCTGCTCCATGTCGCCGGGTTCGGCGGACACGTCGATGGACACCGGCGGCTCCTATTGCTACTCATGGGTAACAGATGGATCGCTACCCGACACGTGTTAACCAGGCTAAATGATGGTCCTGGGCGGGTGCGGCCGAGGTGCGCCGAGCGGCGAAACGCCCGCTACATGACACGTTGCGTTAACCCTCGGCCCGTAGCCTTGAGTCCCGTGACGCCCGCCGCGACCCGACTCCCCGACGTGCTGCGTGGGGCATGGTCGGTGGTCCTCGGCACCGCGCGCCAGGTGGCGCTACGGCGGTTGGCGTTGACCACCGCGGTGATCATCGCCCTGGTCGCGGTGGCGCTGCTGGTTCCGGTACCCAAGGCCGTGCAGTTGCGCGACTGGGCGCAGACGCTCGGCCCGTGGTTTCCGTTGGCGTTTCTGGCGGCGCACACCGTGGTCACCGTGTTCCCGTTTCCGCGGACCGCGTTCACCCTGGCCGCCGGGCTGCTGTTCGGGCCGTGGCTGGGCGTTGTGCTGGCGGTGGCGGCCAGTGCGCTCAGCGCTGTGGCCGTGCTGGTCCTGATGCGGGTGTTCGGCTGGCAGCTGAGCCGGGTGGTGCGCCATCCGCGGATGAATGCGCTGGACGCCCGGCTGCGTCAGCGCGGTTGGCCGGCGGTGGTGTCGCTGCGGCTGATTCCGGCCATCCCGTTCTCGGTGATCAACTATGCCGCCGGCGCGTCGGCGGTGCGGCTGGCGCCCTACGCGGCGGCCACCCTGATCGGGTTGCTGCCGGGCACCGCCGCGGTGGTGGTGCTGGGCGACGCCCTCACCGGGCAGGTGAGCCCGCTGCTGTTCGCCGTGTCGGCGTGCACCGCCGCCGTCGGGGTCGCGCTGCTGGTCTACGAGGTGCGCACCCACCGCCGCCACCCGGTCGCTGCCCTGCCCGCGGTGACCGTGGAGCCGGCGGTAACCTGCTGACTATGTCCGTCCTGGCCGGCGTCGCGAGTCGACTATTGCGGTCACGGCGGTTGACGCGAGCCCCGATCTGGCTGTATCGGGCACGTCTTGGCGGGTTGTTCGGCGGGCGGTTGCTGATGCTCGAACACCTCGGACGCAAGAGCGGCGCCGTTCGCCGGGTCGTTCTGGAAGTGATCGATCGGCCCGGCGCCGACCGCTACATCGTCGCGTCGGGTTTCGGCGACCGCGCCCAATGGTTCCGCAATATCACCGCCAATCCGCGGGTCCGGGTCTACGCCGGCAGCCGGCGCCCGGCGCCGGCCACCGCCCGGGTGCTCGATCAGCGGGAAGCGGACCGCGTGCTGGGTGACTACATCGCCCGCCATCCGCGCACCTGGGAACAGTTCAGCGCGGTGCTCGGGCAGACCCTGGGTGAGCCGGTGACCGCCACCGGCACGGCGCTGCCGATGGTCGAGCTGCGGCTGGCGGGCTAACCGCCGCAACACAAAGGGCTGCTCAATCCGGCAACAATTCGGTGTACGGCGGTCCGCATATATCGAGGGAAACACCGCGCGCCGTTAAAGTCTTTTCCTACTGCCGTGTTCGAGTGAAGGGACCCGGATCAATGGCTGAGCAAAACGCCGCCGTGCGTAAATATCTGACCGAAATGATCGGCACGTTTGTTTTCATGTTCGCGGTGATCGGCATCTTGCTATCGGGGACGGAATGCCCGGCCGCGGTCGCGCTGGGCATCGGCTCGGTGCTGATGGTGATGGTCTATGCCAGCGGGCACATCTCCGGTGGCCACCTCAACCCGGCGGTCTCGATCGCCGCCTATTTGCGGGGCGCGCTGCCCCTGGGTGATCTGGGGCCCTACATCGTGGCTCAGTTGGTCGGTGCGCTCGCCGCATTCGGTGTGGGATTCGGGTTGTGGCACGACAAGTACTCAACCGGAACTCTTGATCTGTCCGGCACGATCTGGCCGGCATTACTCGCCGAGCTGATATTCACCTTCGCGCTCTGTTACATCGTGCTGCACACCGCAACCAGCAAAGACAGCGCCGGCAACAGCTTCTATGGATTGGCGATCGGGTTCATCGTGACCGTCGGCGTGGTGGCGGTTGGTGGCATCTCCGGCGCCGCGTTCAACCCGGCCATCACCTTCGGTCTGATGCTGTCGGGGGTCTTCGCCTGGAAATTCCTCTGGGTCTACCTGGTCGCCCAGGTTCTCGGCGGAGTGGTGGCCGCCTACGCCTACAAGGCGACCAGCCTCGACGAGCACACCGCCGCCGCCCGTAAGGGTTAAGCCACCGTCCCCAGGGCCCGTGCCCCGCCGCCGGCGGTGCGCGGGCCCTGCACCGTCATCACCGCGAACACCGCCAGCAGCAGCACCGCCGGAACGATGTTCGCCGCGCGGTTGCGGACCCGCAGGTGAAGTCCGAGCGCCCCGGCGAAATACAGTGTCAACGCCGCGGTGGTGGCCCGGGCGACACCCGGGAGGCGGAACACCGAAGCCAGACCCAGCGCGGTGGCGGCTTTGGCCACCGGGACCGCCCAACGGACCTCGGGCGGGATCCGCATGGCATCCATGTTCGCCGCGACGTAGGGCACCGGAATCGCCGATGCCACCGCGTCACCGGCCAGAAATGCCGCCAGTGCGGCGTAGGTCGCTCGCGCGGTCAGAACGCTCACGCCATGCCGGGATCGAGCTGCTGCGGCAAAATCGCGCCCTCGACGGGCTTGCGCGCGTCGGCCTCGGCCTTGGCCACCGCCTGGGCGATCGCCGGGTCGGTCTTGGTGGTGAACCAGTCGGCGACCTCGTCGGTGTCGTCCTCGGGCCGCGCAGGGCTGTCATCGACCGGCGAAGGCTGGTAGCGGAAGACCCCGTCCTCGCCGGGGGCACCGAGCAGCTTGGTGAAGCCTTGCAGGGCGGTGTTGAAATCGCTGGGCACCACCCACACCTTGTTGGCCTCGCCCCGGGCCATCTCCGGCAGCACCTGCAGGTACTGGTAGGCCAGCAGCTCCGGGGTGGGCCGGGCGGCCTTGATCGCGGCGAAGGTCTTCTCGATCGCCTTGGCCTGCCCCTGGGCCTGTAGGTAGGTGGCAGCTCGCTCACCCTGGGCCCGCAGCATCCGGGACTGCCGCTCCCCTTCGGCGGCCAGGATGGCCGCCTGCTTGGCGCCCTCGGCGGTGAGGATCTCGGACTGCTTCTGGCCTTCGGCCGCTTTGATCGCGGCCTCTCGCTGCCCCTCGGCGGTCAGGATCATCGCCCGCTTCTCCCGGTCCGCCTTCATCTGCTTCTCCATCGAGGCCTGGATCGACGGCGGCGGATCGATGCTGCGTAGCTCCACTCGGGCCACCCGCAGGCCCCAGCGACCGGTCGCCTCGTCGAGCACACCGCGCAGCTGGCTGTTGATCACCTCGCGCGAGGTCAGGGTCTCCTCCAGCGTCATGCCGCCGACCACGTTGCGCAGCGTGGTGGTGGTCAGCTGCTCGACACCGACGATGTAGTTGCTGATCTCATACACCGCGGCCTTGGGGTTGGTGACCTGGAAGTAGACGACGGTATCGATGTTCAGCGTCAGGTTATCCTCGGTGATCACCGGTTGCGGCGGGAAGGACACCACCCGCTCACGCAGGTCGATGCGCGCGCGCACCCGGTCGATGAACGGCACCAGCAGGGTCAACTGGCCGCTGACCGTGCGGCTGTAGCGGCCCAGCCGTTCGATCACCGCGGCCTCGGCCTGCGGAATCAGCGCCACCGACTTGGCGACCACGATCGCCGCGAAGATCACTAGTACTGCCAGCAACACCAGGCCGGTCGTAGCGCCTTCCATGAGCACTCCCTTTCTCTACAGGACCTTGCCGACCACCGCGGTGGCCCCGTCGATATGCATCACGGTGACCTGCTCGCCGGGCTCGAAGACATCGCCGTCGGCCAGCGGGCGCGCCGTCCACACCTCGCCGTCGAGCTTCACCTGACCGCCGTGTTGTTCGACGCGGTCGAGCACCAGCGCGGTCTTGCCCTGCAGCGCCCGCACCCCGGTTTCACTGCCCGCCCCGGCCCACAACCGCCGCCGCAAGGCCGGGCGTACCAGCACCAGCAGCAGTACCGAGACCACCAGAAACACCGCGCCGTCGGTCCACAGCGGCCAGTCGGTGAGCCAGCTGGCCCCGGCCGCCGACAGCGCACCGCCAGCCAGCATCAGCAGGAACATGTCGCCGGTGAGCGCCTCGGCACCGGCAAGCCCGAGCGCGAAGACCAACCAGACCAGCGCAGCCGACATGCGGCCAGGATAGCCCGAGAATCACCCGAACCCGTGCGGACCGGACAGGCGGCGCGGACAACTACACTGCCTTGCATCATGTGGTGCCCGAGTGTCTCTCTGTCGGTGTGGGCCAACGCCTGGCTTGCCGGCCGGGCCGCGCCCGACGACCTGCTGGACGCACTATCGGCTTGGGCGCCAGTGCAATCGGTGGCCGCCTATGACGCGATCAGCATCGGCGAGACCGGGCTGCGCTGGTCCGGTGCACCCGACGGCGGCGCGGCGTCCCTGCTGCAGGTAGTGCGCGGCGCAGCGGCGCCCGGCGCCGGTGCCGGTATTCACCCGGTGTTTCCGGTACCCGGCGATGTGCGCGGGCTGCCGGCCGGAACCGCGTTCGCCCAAGAAGCGATCCTGGCCGGCGAGGCGGTGCTCATCGGTTCCTCCGACACGTCACCGCCGGTCGGGCTGGTGCCGGCGTATCTGGAGGACGCCGACTCCCCCGACGTCGCCGCATTGTGTTGGACAGCTTTCCCGCTGACCAGCGTGCCGGTGGCCGAGCAGCACGATCTGGGCGACGCCGAGTACGCGTTGCGCTCGGCGGTCCGGACCGCCGCCGAGGCGCTGGGGTCCGCCGCTTCGCGGTGGGCCGACTACGGTGTCGAGGACCCGCGTTTGCGGGTCGAGCAGATGATGGAAGCCGTACTCCGGCACCGCATTCCAGACCATGCGCCGACCCGCGCGGTGCGGGTGCTGCACAGCGCGGCGCACGTCGAGGCGATCATCGCGGTCAGCGCCGATCTGCTGACCGCCAGCGCGCACTCCTCGGCTGCGCTGCACAGCGCCGTGGATGCGGTGCGGCCGCTGGTGGCGGTGGTGCGGTCGTCGCGCAGCGCTGCGGTGACCGCGATCCTGCAGTCGGCCTGGGCGAATTAACGCCCGGGCGCCACGTCGGCGACGCAGTGCGAGGATCCGCACCGCGCACCGTTGACGCCGAACCCGCAGCCCAGCCCGACCGTGTCCGCAACCCCACCGTCGCGCAGTTCCCCGATGAGCTCACGCGCCAGGCGGGCCAGGCGGCGGTCGGCGTTCGGGGTGCTTGCGCGCGCGTAGGCGATTCCGGCCGCCCGCGCCAGCGCCCGCACTTCGTGGTCGAGGTCCCACAGCACCTCGATGTTGTCGCTGAGGAATCCGATCGGGCACACGATCACCGCGGGTACCCCCGCCGCGGTCAGGGCAGCCAGGTGGTCTTCGACGTCGGGCTCCAGCCAGGGCACCTGCGGCGGCCCGGAGCGCGACTGCCACACCTGGTCGTAGTCAGAGAACCCGGCCGCCGCGGCGACCAGGGCGATCGCGTGGGCGACCTGGCGGCTGTAGAGCCGCGGGCCGTAGCGTTCGTCGGCGGCCACCGGGATCGAGTGCGCGGTGAAGACCAGCCGGGCGGACTCGCGCAGGCCGGCAGGCAGGGTGTCGGCGGCCGCGGCGATCGCCTCGGCGAACATCGCCACGAACAACGGATGATCGAAGTACTGGCGCAACTTCACCAGTTCGGGGGCCCGCTCCCCGACCGCCTGCCGCGCGCGGGCGATGTCTTCGGAGTACTGATCGCAGCCGGAGTACCCGCCCCAGGCCGAGGTCGCGAAGACCGCGGCGCGGCGGATCCCGTCGTCAGTCATCCGGGCGACGACGTCCTCGACGTAGGGCTCCCAGTTGCGGTTGCCGAAATACACCGGCAGCCCGGGCAATTCGGCCTGCAACGCCTGCGCCAGCGCGCGGTTGATCGCATTGATCGGCGACACCCCGCCGAAATGCAGGTAGTGCTGCGCGACGGCGTCGAGCCGGGCCGGTGGCACGCCGCGGCCCCGGGTCACGTTCTCCAGGAACGGCCGGACCTGCTCGGGCCCTTCGGGTCCGCCGAAGGACAGCAGCAGGACGGCGTCGAGGTCCATCGGGAGTCCGCCCGGCCCCGGCTACAGCAACTGGGTGTGGGCGCCGCCGTCGGCGTAGACGACCGTGCCGGTGGTGGCGGGCAGCCAATCCGACAGCAGCGCGCAGACGGTTTTGGCCACCGGGGCCGGGTCCTTCATGTCCCAGCCGACCGGAGCGCGCTGGTCCCAGCCCTCCTCGAGCAGCCGGATCTGCTCACCGGCGCCCTCGCCGAGCGCACCGCCGACGATCGCGCTCATCGCCAGGGTCCGGATCGGCCCGGCCGCAACGAGATTCGACCGCACACCGTGCGGGCCGGCTTCGCGGGCGACGAACCGGTTCACCGACTCCAGCGCGCTCTTGGCCACCGTCATCCAGTTGTAGGCCGGCATCGCCCGGGTCGGGTCGAAGTCCATGCCCACGATCGACCCGCCCCGATTGATGATCGGCAGGGTCGCCTTGGCCAGCGAGGCGTAGGAGTAGGCGGAGATGTGAATGCCCTTGGCGACGTCCTCGTAGGGGGCGTCGAAGAACGGGTTGACGCCCATCCCGGTCTGCGGCATGAACCCGATCGAGTGCACCACGCCGTCGAGCTTGTTGCCCTCCCCGATCACCTCGGTGATCCGGTCGGCCAGGGTGTCGAGGTGCTCGGTGTTCTGCACGTCGAGCTCGAGCAGCGGCGCGGGCTCGGGGAGCCGGTCGATGATGCGCTGGATCAGCCGCAGCCGATCGAAGCCGGTGCAGACCAGCTGGGCGCCCGCCTCCTGCGCCACCTTGGCGATGTGAAAGGCGATGGAGGAGTCGGTGATGATCCCGGTGACCAGAATCCGCTTGCCGTCGAGAATGCCTGCCATGAAATGTCCTCTGTCTTCGTGAGTGAACGAGTCGCTAGTGGCCCATGCCCATGCCGCCGTCGACCGGAATGACGGCGCCGGCGATGTACCCGGCGTCCTCGGAGGCCAGGAAGCTGACCGCCCCGGCGACCTCCTCGGCGGTGCCGACCCGCTTGGCCGGGATGAACTCCAACGCGCCCTCCTGGATCCGCTCGTCGAGGGCCCGGGTCATCTCGGTGTCGATGTATCCGGGTGCGACGACGTTGGCGGTGACGCCCGCCTTGGACAGTTCCCGGGAGATCGAGCGGGCCATGCCGATCAGACCCGCCTTGGCGGCGGCGTAGTTGGCCTGGTTGCCGATGCCCCACATGCCCGAGACCGATCCGATATAGATGATCCGGCCGAAACGCTTGCGCTGCATGCTGCGCGCCGCGCGCTGGGTCACCCGGAAGGCGCCGGTGAGGTTGGCGTTGATGACCTCTTCGAAGCGCTCCTCGGTCATCCGTATCAAGAACGCGTCCTTGGAGATGCCGGCGTTGGCCACCAGCACCTCGACGGGTCCCTGGTGCTCTTCGACCTCTTTGAAGGCGCGGTCGACGGCGTCGTTGTCGGTGACATCGCACACCACCCCGAACAGGCCGTCGGGGGCCCCGGAGCCGCGGTGGGTCACCGCCACCTTGTGGCCGTCGGCGGCCAGCCGCTGCGCGATCGCCAATCCGATGCCGCGGTTTCCGCCGGTGACCAGGACCGAACGGGACACGAACGCGGGCTTGGCGGCGGGTGTTTGGCTGTCTGTCACCGGCATAACTTATCAGTGCTCGCAGTTGACTCTGCGCTCACCAAAGGGCCCACTCGCACTTTGGCGTGGTAGCCGCAGAGTCAATCGAGGCTGGGGCTAAGCGGGCAGCCGCCGGTTCAGCAGCAGCGCCGCCAGCCCGGCCAGCGCCAGGATGAACGAGCCGAGGCGCAGCCAGCCGGTGGACGCGTCGCCGCGGATCGTCTCGTAGCCGATCTGGTCCTGCAACGTCGAGTAGACCTCTTTGAGCTGGGCCAGGCTGGAGGCGGTGTAGGCGCTGCCGCCGGACAGGTCGGCGATCTTTTTCAGCGAATCGTCGTCGACCGGGACCGGCTGGCGTTGCTCGTTGATCTCGACGTAGCCGTAGGCCGTGCCGAACGAGATCGTCGAGACCGGCACCCCTTGGTCCTTGGCGGTGCGCGCCGCGGTGAACGCCCCTTTGGGGTTGTCCGGGTTGGACGGGACGGTCTCCTTGCCGTCGGAGAGCAGCACGATGCGGGCCGGCGGGGGCGTGTCGCCGCCGCCGATGACCGCGCCCACGGTGGCGATCGCCTGCAGCGCGGTGAAGATGCCCTCCCCGGTGGCGGTCCGGTCGGCCAGCTGCAGCTTGTCGATCGCGGCCTTGGTGGCCTCGCGGTTGGTGGTCGGTGAGGTCAGCACGGTCGCGGTGCCGGCGTAGGCGATCAGACCGAGGTTGATGCCCGCGGTCAGCTCATCGGCGAACTGCTTGCCGGCTTCCTGCGCGGCAGCCAGCCGGGTCGGTTCGACATCGGTGGCACGCATCGACTGGGACACGTCGATCACCAGCATCACCACCGCACGGTTGCGCGGGATCCGCACGTCATGGGTGGGGCCGGCCATTGCGACGGTGAACAGCATCAGCGAGGTCACCAGCAGGGCCGCCGACAGGTGCCGCCAGCGGGTCGGCGCCTTGGGCGCCACGCTCTCCAGCAGCTCCATGTTGGCGAACCGCAGGATCCGCCGCTGCCGCGCCACCTGCATGAGGATGTACAGCGCGACCAGGCCCATGACGACGAACAGGAACAGAAAGAACCAGGGGTGAGCGAAGCCGGACAGCGTCATCGGCCCGAGCAGCGGCAATGTCATAGCAGACCTGTCTTTTGGCCGGCGACCAGTCGCGAAAGCCCCCATCCAGTAGCTGAAATCGGGGCTTTCACGTCTGCTCGCCGAGCGAAGGTGAGCGTCACGGCATGCCCGCCAGCGCCCCGCGCCGGCGTGCCTCGACGAATCGGACGATATCGGCGATCCAGTCCCGGTCGGTGCGCAGCGACAACAACGGGGCGCCGCAACTGCGCAGCGCGTGCGCGACGTCGGCGCGGTGGGCGGCTGCGGCCCGGGCGAAGTCGTCACGCAGCTTGGCGTCGATGGTGAACTCGCGGGTGACACCGGATTCGGTGTCCTGCAGCACCACATCGCCGACGTCGGGCAATTCGACGTCACGCGGGTCGAGCACCTCGATGCCCAGCACCTCGTGGCGGGCCGCGATCGCGCGCAGCGGGCGCATCCAGTTGACCGGTCCGAGGAAGTCACTGATCACGACCGCCATACCGCGCCGCCGCTCGGGCCGGCGCAGTGCGTCGATGGCCGCCGCCAGATCACCGCGCACCCCCAGCGGGGCCCGTGGCACGGTGGCGATGGTGCGCAGCAACGTCTGCTCGTGGTTGCGCCCGGAGCGCGCCGGCACCCGCACCACCCGTTCGCCGTTGGCCACCAACGCGCCCAGCCGGTTACCGCCGCCGCTGTTGAGGAAGACGATGGCCGCGGCCGCGGCCACCGCCAGGTCGCGCTTCTCACAGGTCGAGGTGCCGAAATCCATGCTGGCCGACATGTCGATCACCAGCCAGGTCTCCAGCTCGCGGTCGGCGATCATCTGGCGCACGTGCGGGTGGGTGGTACGTGCGGTGACCGACCAGTCCATCCGGCGCACGTCGTCGCCGGGCTGGTAGAGCCGCGACTCGCCGGGTTCGGAACCCGGGCCGGGGATCAAGCCCAGGTGATCGCCGTGCAGCACCCCGTCAAGCTTGCGTTTGACCGTCAGTTCCAGGGTGCGCAGCGCCGCCGCCAGCTTGGGGTCACGGATCCCGCCGCGCAGCATCGACGGCGGCGCGGTGCTGGTTCCCGGGTCTGCTGCGCCCTGCCCGGTGCCCGCGTCGCTCACCGACCGCTGGCCACTGCCGCCGCGGTCGGGGCACCCGGCGACGCCGAATGCGGCTGCTGCGGAACGGCATTCACCTGCGGCAGCGGCACCGTTTGCAGCACCCGGTTGATGACGATCTCGGCGGTGATCTCATCGGCCAGGGCGTCGTAGGACAACACCAGCCGGTGCCGCAGCACATCGGGGATGACCTCGATGACGTCCTGCGGGATCACGTAGTCGCGTCCGCGCACCAACGCCAGCGCCCGGGATGCGGAGATGATGCCCAGCGAGGCACGCGGGGAGGCCCCGAAGGACAGCCAGTTCTTGACGTCGGGCATACCGAACTGCTCGGGCTGCCGCGTCGCGGTGATGACCCGGACCACGTAGTCGACCAGCGCGTGGTGCACGAAGTTGTTGGCCGCCAGCCCCTGCAACCGCAGCAGGTCGCCGGGATTGAGGATCTGCTTGGGCTCCGGCGGGGTGACCCCCATCCGGTAGATGATCTCGCGCTCCTCCTCCGGCGAGGGGTAGCCGACGTTGATCTTGAACAGGAAGCGGTCGCGCTGCGCCTCCGGCAGCGGGTAGACGCCCTCGTGCTCGATCGGGTTCTGGGTGGCCATCACCAGGAATGGGGTGGGCAGCGGGATGGTCTTGCCGCCGATGGAGACCTTGCGCTCCTGCATGACCTCCAGCAGCGCTGACTGCACCTTGGCCGGCGCCCGGTTGATCTCGTCGGCGAGCAGGAAGTTGACCATCACCGGGCCGAGCTCGGTGTCGAACTCCTCGCGGCCCTGCCGGTAGATGCGGGTACCGACGATGTCGGTGGGCACCAGGTCCGGGGTGAACTGGATGCGGGCGAACGACCCGCCGACCACCTTGGCGAAGGTCTCCACCGCGAGGGTCTTGGCGACACCGGGCACGCCCTCGAGCAGCACGTGACCCTTGGCCAGCAGCCCGACGAGGATCCGCTCGACGAGCTGGTCCTGCCCGACGATGACGCGCTTGACCTCGAAGATGGCCCGCTCCAGCGCGTGTACGTCGGCGGCCAGGCCTGAGCCGGGGCCCTGGGCACCCTCCGGGCCGGGGAAACCGCTGGCGCCCGCGGGCGTCCCATCCGATGACGTCATCGAGAAATCCTCCACAAAGGTCGGTCAGACACAACTGCTTTGCACGGCACACGGCCGCGGGGCAGCGTCGTGCCCGCGTTTCACTATTCCAGGGTTCGCAGCATCCGTCGACGTACGGGCCGTCAGTACTCGATGATGCGGGTCAGATACGGCGTCATGCCGGCCGTCCGCACCGGGCTGACGACGACCTTGCCGGCGCTGCCGGAGGCTTCCAGCATCTTGCCGCCGCCGAGGAACATCGCCACGTGCTGGCCGCCGCCGGGCCCCCAGAACATCAGGTCGCCGCGGCGGGCCTGGCTGGGCGGAATCTGCCGGCCGGCCTTGTACTGGTCGCCGGAGAACCGCGGGATGAGCACCCCGACGCCGGCGAACGCGTACCGCATCAGCCCCGAGCAGTCGAAGCCGACGGTGCCCGCCCCGGAGTCGATGCCCTTGCTGGGGCCGGTGAGCGAGCCGCCACCCCAGGAGTAGGGCACCCCCATCTGGGAGCCGGCGCGGCGGATGACGTATTCGATGGCCTGCTTGCCGTGCACCCGCTGACCGGGTGACACGTTGGCCTGCTCGCCGACGTTGAAACCCAGTCCGGACAAGAACTTGCGGCCCAGATCCATCGTGGTCTGGGTGGCCTGCGCGGTGGCCTGCAGCGACGCGTTGGCCACCGCCAGCGGGTCACCGGGGGCCCCGGCGCTGATCATCGCCGGCAGGGTGGGATCCCACCCGGGCTCCGCCGCGGCCGGTGCGGCCAAGCCCAGCATCACCGGGCCCGCCACCAGCAGCGAGGCGATAAGCCGGGATAGACGTCGTGCACTCTGTCGCATTCGCTCCACCGTCAGTATTCGATGTATCGGACTACAAAAGGCGTCATGCCGCTTTTCCGTACCGGCGACACCTTTACCACCTGGCCCACGTCGGGGGCCTCGAGCATCAGGCCGTTGCCGAGGTACAGCGTCACGTGCTGGCTGCCGCCGGGGCCGTAGAAGATGACGTCGCCGCGCCGGGCCAGTGCGGTCGGGATCTGGCGGCCCATCTTGTACTGCGACCCCGAGTAATGCGGCAGCTTGATGCCCACCCCGGCGAAGGCGTACAGGATCAGCCCGGAGCAGTCGAATCCGACGGTCCCCGAACCGGACCCGATGCCGCGGCCGGGCCCCGCGGCGGTGCCGCCGCCCCAGGAGTAGGGCACCCCGCGTTGCGACAGGGCGCGGCGAATCACGTATTCGGAGGCCTGCCGACCGTAGACCCGCGGGATCTTGCCGTTGTTGATGCCGGTGTCATCGGGTTTCGCCAGCCCGATCGACTGCAGAAACTGGCGGCCCAGGTTGGAGGTCACCTGCGCCGAGGTCTGGGAGATCCCGAGCACCTGGTTGATGACGGCGATCGGGTCGCCCGGAACGTTGGCGCTGGGCACCGCCGGCAGGGTGGGATCCCAGGGCCCGTCCCAGGTCTCGGCGCGCTTGGCGGCCGCCGGGCCGGCCGGGTTGCCCCACCGGTCCCCCGCCGGCGCGGGCGCGTCCTGGGGCTGTTGCTGGCCGCGGGCGGCGGCGAGCTTAGCCTGGGCCTCGTTGCGCTGGGCGGCCAGCCGGTCAATCTCGCCCTGCTGTTCGCCGAACTTGCGCTGGGTATCGGTGAGCGAGGCCACCGCGGCGTCCTGGCTGGACTGGGCGTCGGCGACCGCCTGGTCGGCCTTCTGCTTGGCCAGCCGGGCCGCCGACTCCTTGTTCAGCTGCTCGGTGCGGGCCCGCTTGAGGTTGTCCAGCGCCTGCTGGGAGGAGAGCGCCAGGGTCCGGCCGGCGGCCGCGGTGGCGATCATCTCCGACGGGTCGGTCGCGGTCAGGTAGCTCTCCGACGGCCCGTTGACGTAGGTCGATGCGGCGAAAGTGTTGAATCGCTTCTGGGCGGCCACGATCTTGGCGTCGGCTTCGACGATCGCCGCCCGGCCGGCCTCCACCTCCTGTTGGGCCGAGGATGCGTCTTCCCGCGCGGTCTGCAGGTCGACCAGGGCCTTGTTGACGCTCTCCTTCTGCTGCTGAATCTGGGCGCCCAGGTCCTGCAGCTGCTGGTTGGCCTCGGCGACGTCGGCGATCAGCCTCGCGATGCCGTCCGGGTCCGGCGCCGGTTGGGCCGCCGCCAGTCCGGGGGTTCCCAGCAGCAGCGCGGAGCTCAGCACCGACGCTGCGGCGGTGCGGGTGAGCCTGGCGGCCGGCGGGAAGACCGAGCCCTCGGAGCCACAGCGGATGCGTCTCATTCGGCTTGGATCTCCTCGGACTCGGGCAGGCGGAGCCACGCTTCGACCGGCGGCAAAGCACAGTTACAACAGCAGCGCCTTTTGAACCATACGTCACATCAGTCACTGGAGAAACGTTCGTAACAAACTACGTTATTGTAATTAAGCGCCTTGTTACCAATTGGTGACTTAATAGTTTGCCGCGGGCTGTAATCAGACCAGGGTCAGCCACCCGGCGTCCGGGTTTGCAGAGGTACGACCGTTATCGGGCGGCGTCGACGCGGTCGTCGGCAAGTTTGCTGCGCCGCTGCAACCATCGGGTACCGACCGCCGCCGCCACAACCCCCACCAGCAGCACTACCGTCAGTCCCGTCCAGGGCAGATCAGGTCTGTTCAATTCATTGACGAAATTCTGCGCCGAGGTCACCGCATCGCCGGTTTTGGCGTGGTCTTCGGCGGCCTCCAATTTGGCCCGGTGAAACTGTCCGCTGTAGCTGCCGACGTAAGTAGTACTGAGCACCAGCACGGTGGCATCGGGATAGTCATAGCCCACCACCGTGGCGACGTCGCGCAGCGCGGTGTCCATCCCCGGGTTGCGGGCGACCTCGACGATCTTGAGGTCGATGCCGTCGCGGGCGGCGTCGGCGACCACGTTGCGCAGCGCCGGCACGTCGGCGGCGGGCGCGCTCACCCCGTCGACGGCCACCGCGACCTTGACCAGCGCCATGCACTCGTCCGGCGGGGTGGCCGGGTCCAGGCCGACGGTGATGCAGAGCTCGCCGGGAATATAGGCCGGCGGATGCGGGGTGGTCACGGGAGATGACGGTAGCAAGTGCGGCTCAGGTGAGGTGATCCTTAGTTCATACAGGACACGCGTACTGTTAGGGTTTACGACGCCCGTCGGCGCGGACCCGTCGATGGAGGAGAACTCGATTTCGGGGAGTTGAAGTGACCAGCAAAGATTCGGTGAATTCGTTCGGAGCCCGCGACACGCTGACAGTGGGTGACGACGAATATCAGATCTACCGCCTCGACGCCGTCCCCGGCACCGAGAAACTCCCCTACAGCCTCAAGGTGCTGGCCGAAAACCTGCTGCGCACCGAAGACGGCGCCAACATCACCAAAGACCACATCACCGCGATCGCCAACTGGGACCCGAAAGCCGAGCCCAGCGTGGAGATCCAGTTCACCCCCGCCCGGGTGGTCATGCAGGACTTCACCGGCGTGCCCTGCATCGTGGACCTGGCCACCATGCGCGAAGCCGTCGCCGCCCTGGGCGGTGACCCCGCGAAGGTCAACCCGCTGGCGCCGGCCGAGCTGGTGATCGACCACTCGGTGATCCTGGACGTGTTCGGCCGCGCCGACGCCTTCGAGCGCAACGTGGAACTGGAGTACCAGCGCAACGGCGAGCGCTATCAGTTCCTGCGCTGGGGCCAGGGCGCCTTCGACGACTTCAAGGTCGTCCCGCCGGGCACCGGCATCGTCCACCAGGTCAACATCGAGTACCTGGCCCGCACCGTGATGGTGCGCGACGGAGTGGCCTACCCGGACACCTGCGTGGGCACCGACAGCCACACCACCATGGTCAACGGCCTCGGCGTGCTCGGCTGGGGCGTCGGTGGCATCGAGGCCGAGGCCGCCATGCTGGGCCAGCCGGTGTCGATGCTGATCCCCCGCGTCGTCGGGTTCAAGCTGACCGGTGAGATCAAGCCGGGCGTGACCGCCACCGACGTGGTGCTGACCGTCACCGACATGCTGCGCCGGCACGGTGTGGTGGGCAAGTTCGTCGAGTTCTACGGCAAGGGCGTCGCCGAGGTGCCGCTGGCCAACCGCGCCACCCTGGGCAACATGAGCCCCGAATTCGGCTCCACCGCAGCGATTTTCCCGATCGACGACGAGACGATCAGCTACCTGCGGCTGACCGGCCGCAGCGAGCAGCAACTGGCGCTGGTGGAGGCCTACGCCAAGGCACAGGGCATGTGGCACGACCCGGCCCGGGAGCCGGCCTACTCCGAGTACATCGAACTGGACCTGGGCACCGTGGTCCCCTCGATCGCCGGCCCCAAGCGCCCGCAGGACCGCATCGAGCTCTCCGACGCAAAGACCGCGTTCCGCAAGGATATTCACAACTACGTGGGTCAGGACAGCGACGCCCCGCACAGTCAGCTCGACGACGCCGTGGCGCAAACCTTCCCGGCATCGGACCCCGCGGTGCTGTCCTTCGCCGACGACGACGCCGATGAGCCCTCGGCAGCGCAGAACTGCGACGGACGGCCCAGCAAGCCGGTCAAGGTGTCCTCGGCCGAACGCGGCAGCTTCACCCTGGACCACGGTGCCGTGGTGGTCGCCGGCATCACCTCTTGCACCAACACCTCCAACCCGGAGGTCATGCTGGGCGCGGCGCTGCTGGCTAAGAAGGCCGTCGAGAAGGGCCTGACCTCCAAGCCGTGGGTCAAGACCAACATGGCCCCGGGCTCGCAGGTGGTGACCGACTACTACAACAAGGCCGGCCTGTGGCCCTACCTGGAGAAGCTCGGCTTCTACCTCGGTGGCTACGGCTGCACCACCTGCATCGGCAACACCGGCCCGCTGCCCGAGGAGATCTCGAAGGCCATCAACGACAACGACCTGTCGGTGACGGCGGTGCTGTCGGGCAACCGCAACTTCGAGGGCCGCATCCAGCCGGACGTGAAGATGAACTACCTGGCCTCCCCGCCGCTGGTCATCGCCTACGCCATCGCCGGAACCATGGACTTCGACTTCGCCACCCAGCCGCTGGGCCAAGACACCGACGGCAACGACGTGTTCCTGGAAGACATCTGGCCCTCCACAGCCGAGATCCAGGAGACCATCGCCTCCTCTATCGACCGCGACATGTTCACCAGCTCGTATGCCGATGTGTTCAAGGGTGACGAGCGCTGGCGTTCGCTGCCCACCCCGGAGGGCAACACCTTCGCCTGGGACGAGAAGTCGACCTACGTGCGCAAGGCGCCGTACTTCGACGGCATGCCCGCCGAGCCGGCACCGGTGCAAGACATCACCGGCGCCCGAGTGCTTGCGCTGCTGGGTGATTCGGTCACCACCGACCACATCAGCCCGGCCGGTGCGATCAAGAAGGGCACCCCGGCCGCCCAGTACCTGGAAGCCAACGGGGTCTCCCCCCGCGACTACAACTCGCTGGGTTCGCGGCGCGGCAACCACGAGGTGATGATCCGCGGCACGTTCGCCAACATCCGGCTGCGCAACCAACTGCTCGACGATGTCTCCGGCGGCTACACCCGCGACTTCACCCAGGACGGCGGCCCGCAGGAGTTCATCTTCGACGCCGCGCAGAACTATGCGCAGCAGAACATTCCGCTGGTCGTGCTGGGCGGCAAGGAATACGGGTCTGGCTCGTCGCGTGACTGGGCCGCCAAGGGCACCGTGCTGTTGGGCGTTAAGGCCGTCATCACCGAGTCGTTCGAGCGCATCCACCGCTCCAACCTGATCGGCATGGGCGTGATCCCGCTGCAGTTCCCCGCCGGCGAATCCGCGGCGTCGCTGAAGCTGGACGGCACCGAGGTCTTCGACATCACCGGCATCGAGGAGCTCAACAAGGGCAAGACGCCGAAGACGGTGCACGTCAAGGCCACCAAGGGCGATGGCAGTGCCGTCGAGTTCGACGCGGTGGTGCGCATCGACACCCCCGGCGAGGCCGACTACTACCGCAACGGCGGCATCCTGCAGTACGTGCTGCGCAACATGCTCAAGTCGAACTAGCCCGCTTAGGCGGCGAGCAGCTGATGCCCAGGGTCAGCGAGGATCACCTGGCGGCCCGGCGCCGCCAGATCCTTGACGGCGCGCGGCGGTGCTTCGCCGCCTACGGCTACGACGGGGCCACGGTGCGCCGTCTGGAGCAGACGGTCGGGTTGTCGCGGGGGGCGATCTTTCATCACTTCCGCGACAAGGACACCCTGTTCTTCGAGCTGGCCCAAGAGGATGCCGCACAGATGGCGGAGGTGGCCGCCCGGGCCGGCCTGATCGGCGTCATGCGCGACATGCTGGCCGCCCCCGAGCAGTACGACTGGCTGGTGACCCGGCTGGAGATCGCGCGCAAACTGCGCCACGACCCCGAGTTCAGCCGTGGCTGGGCCGAGCGGTCAGCCGAATTGTCCGCTGCGACAACGGATCGACTGAACCGGCAGAAGCAGGCCGGCCGGCTGCGCGACGACGTTCCGGCCGACGTGTTGCACACCTATCTGGATCTGGTGCTCGACGGCCTGGTGGCCCGGCTGGCCTCCGGCGAGGACCCCCAGCGGCTGTCCGCGGTGCTCGATCTGGTCGAGGATTCGGTGCGGCAGCGCTGATTTCGCCGAGAGGTCAGCGCGACCGGGTGCGGTGATTGGGTCCGCCGCGGCTGCGCATCGCCACCCCCGACTCGCGCAGCATGCTGTGTACGGCGCCATACGATCGCCCGGTGGAGGCCGCCAAGGTGCGGATGCTGGCCCCGCGCTCGTAGGCGTTACGCAACTCGACCAGCTGTCGATCGCGCAGCTTGTCCGGTTTCATCGTGGCCACGTCCCCTCACCATCCCCTCGCCGACGGGTTCAGCGTAAGAAGGCGTCGGTGATACCGGGCGGCTTTGGCCGGATTGCCGTCAGGCCAGCTCGATCAGATCCCGGTAATCGGTCGACCAGTGGTCCTCGGTGCCGTCGGGCAGCAACACCACCCGCTGCGGATCGAGCGCCTCGGCCGCCCCGGGGTCGTGGGTGACCAGTACGACGGCCCCGGTGTAGCTGCGCAGCGCGTCGAGCACCTGCTCCCGCGAGGCCGGGTCGAGGTTGTTGGTCGGCTCGTCGAGCAACAGCACGTTCGCGGTCGAGGCCACCAGCCCGGCCAGCGCCAGGCGGGTCTTCTCACCACCGGACAGCGTGCCGGCCGGTTGGTCCAACTGCGCCCCGGTGAACATGAACGCGCCCAGCAGTCCGCGCAGATCCTGCTCGGAGGTGTTCGGAGCGGCGTGAACTGTGTTCTCCCACACCGTCGCTGCGTTATCGATGGTGTCGTGTTCCTGGGCAAAGTAGCCGATCTTGCAGCCGTGCCCGGGTTCGAGCTGACCGGCATCGGGGGTTTCAACCCCGGCCAGCACCCGCAGCAGCGTGGTCTTGCCGGCACCGTTGAGGCCCAGCACGACCACCCGCGACCCCCGGTCGATGGCCAGGTCCACGCCGGAAAACACCTCCAGCGAGCCGTACATCTTGGTCAGGCCGCTGGCCATCAGCGGAGTCTTTCCGCACGCGGCCGGAGTCGGGAACTTGATCCTGGCGACCTTGTCGGCGACCCGTTCCTCATCCAGGGCGGCCAGCATCCGGTCGGCGCGGCGCAGCATGTTCTGCGCGGCAACGGCTTTGGTGGCTTTAGCGCCCAGTTTCGCGGCCTGCGTGCGCAGCGCGGCGACCTTGCGTTCGGCGTTGGCGCGCTCGCGGCGGCGGCGCTGCTCATCGGTGGCCCGAGCGTCGAGGTACTTCTGCCAGCCCATGTTGTAGACGTCGGCCTCACCGCGCACCGCGTCGAGAAACCACACCCGGTTGACCACGTCGGCCAGCAGATCCACGTCGTGACTGATCAGCACCAGTCCCCCGCTGTGGCCCTTCAAGAAGTCGCGCAGCCAGCCGATCGAATCGGCGTCGAGGTGGTTGGTCGGTTCGTCGAGCAGCAGCGTGGTGTCCGAACCGGCGCCGCCGGAGCCACCCTCGCCGGCCGCGAACAGGATTCGGGCCAGCTCCACTCGGCGGCGCTGGCCGCCGGACAGGGTGCGCAGCGGCTGGGTCAGCACCCGCTCCGGCAGGCCCAGGCTGGTGCAGATCCGGCCCGCTTCGCTCTCGGCGGCATAGCCGCCCAGCGCGGCGAAGCGCTCCTCGAGTTGGCCGTAGCGGCGGATGGCGCGGTCCCGCGCGGCGTCGTCGACGACTTCGGCCATGAGCACCTGCTGCTTCTCCAGGTCGGCCAGGATCGTGTCGAGGCCGCGCGCCGACAGCACCCGGTCCCGGGCCAGGACCTCGAGATTGCCTTCGCGGGGATCCTGCGGCAGGTAGCCGACCTCGCCGGTGCGGGCGATGGAGCCCGCGTACGGCTCGCCCTCACCGGCCAGGATGCGCAGCGTGGTGGTCTTGCCGGCGCCGTTGCGGCCGACCAGACCGATCCGGTCGCCGGGCTGCACCCGCAACACCGATCCGACCGAGTCGAGCAGGGTGCGCGCTCCGGCGCGGACCTCCAGGTCCGTAGCGGTGATCACGCACGTACTCCTGTTGCTATTTGTCGTCGGTGAAGACCGGTGGGCGCCTCTCGGCGCGCGCAGCGACGGCTTCCTCGAAGTTGCTGGTCAACAGGCGCACATAGAGCTGTCCAAGGCCCTCGGCCTGCATATGCCCCTCCAGACTACCGGCATCGAGTCCGCTCCACAGCGTCCGCTTGGTCAGTTCGGTGCCCGGCCGGGAGAACCCGGCGATCCGCTCGGCCAGCTCATAGCAGGTCTCCAGCAGATCCGGCTGCTCGACCACCCGGGAGACCAAGCCGATCCGCTCGGCCTCGGCCGCGTCGACGTCGCGGCCGGTGAGCATGATCTCGAACGCCCGCGACGCCCCGATCGCCCGCGGGAGCAGGTAGCTCAGGCCCAGTTCGCTGGCGGTCAGGCCGTTGTTGATGCCGGCCGCCCGGAAGTAGGCGTCCGTCGCGGCGACCCGGATGTCGGCCGCCAGTGCCAGGCAGAGTCCGCCGCCGATGGCCGCGCCGTTGACCGCCGCGATCACCGGCTGGTGCAGCCGGCGCAGCCCCAAGATGATGTCGTCGAGCAGCTCCATCGACCGCAGTCCGAAGCTGGGCCGGGTCAGCCCGGCCACGTGCGGCACCGAACCGGCCGATTTGTGGTCGGCTCCGGACGAGAATCCCCGCCCGGCCCCGGTCAGGACCACCACCCGCACCGCGTTGTCGTAGCTGATCTGCGCCAGGACGTCACGCAGCGGCACCATCACGTCGAACGCCATCGAGTTCATCCGCTCCGGGCGGTTCAGCGTGACCAGGGCGACCTGCGGACGGGGGCGTTCGACGACGACGTACTCGGATGCGGCGGTCACGGTTGCACGCTATCGCGCGCGGCCGATCAGACCTGTTCTGGCTTGTCCTGAGACGCCTGCTCGGCCAGGGCAGCCTCGACGTCGAGGTCCTTGACCTGCTGGACGAGGTGTTCCAGCGCCGCGGGGGGCAGCGCGCCGGCCTGGTTGAACACCAGCGTGCCCTTCTTGAACGCCATCAGGGTCGGGATGGACCGGATCTGGGCGGCGGCGGCCAGTTGCTGCTCGGCCTCGGTGTCGACCTTGGCGAAAACCACGTCGGGGTGTTTCTCGGAGGCGGCCGAGAACGTCGGCGCGAACGAGCGGCACGGTCCGCACCAGGAGGCCCAGAAATCGACCAGCACGATGTCGTTATCGGCGATGGTTTCTTCGAATTTCGCTGCGGTGAGGTCTTGAGTTGCCATGATTGGGCCAACGCCCGGGCTTCCCGCGGTGTTCCCGGCCCGGCCGGGCAATGGCGGAACCGCTTACACAGCGGGCTCACAGCACAGAGCTAGCTGTGCGCTAACTCAGCCATTGACGGTGGTAGCACGTGTCCGGCGGCACACCTGCCGCCGACGTCGACGAATCGGAGAAACGCTGATGTCCGCTCGCCCCAGCACCCTCGCCCCGGCGATGAGCACACTCACCGGCGCCGCCGCGCTGTTCGCTGCCGCGCTGTTCGTTCCGGCGCCGGCCCACGCCGAGGGCGACCGGGTGATCGGCCCGGTGTCCTCGGTGACCGGCAGCACCTTCGAGGTGGCCAGGCCCGCCGGCGCCACCACGGTGGCCTTCAGCGACTCCACCCGCATCGTCGAGCCGGTACCCGCGCAACTCGGCGAGATCACCGCCGGCACCTGCATCAAGGCCGGCGCCACCCCCGACAGCGCCCCGGCCGACAGCGGTGCGATCTCCGCGAAATGGGTGGCGATCAGCACGCCGGTCGACGGCAAGTGCCCGCAGCGCCCGGGCGGCGCCGACGCCCCCGCGCCGCCGGCACCGCACCGCGGCGTGCGCGGTGTCGTCGACTCCGTCGCCGGCAACACCATCACGGTGACCGGCGCCGGCGGACAGACCACCGTGACCGTCACCGACGACACCCACCTGCGCCGGATGGTCCCCGTCGGCGCTGGGGTGATCAGCGACGGCAAGTGCGTCGCAGCCCGCGGCGACAGGGATGCCGACGGCGTGCTGCAGGCGACCAGGATCTCGGTCTGGGCGCCCGACGGCGGCGCCTGCCCCGAGCCGCCGCGGTAGAGCGACCGGCTCCGGTCGATCATCTGACGCGTCCGGGTGCGGCCGGCGTCGCGGTCGCTGTCCTTTTCCGCGCGGCGACGCAGCACTTTTGCCTAGCCGCGGCCGGGTCCCCGTAGCGGGTCGCGCAGTGCCGAGGATCAGTCACGGCACTATGGGTTGGTACGCAACCCGTTTTTGCGACGACGTCCTCGAGGGGTGAGGCAATGATGATGCCGGGTATAGCCACCGCTGTCGGTGGTATCACCGGTGGCGCGGTGCAGATGCTGCGAGCCGGCGTGAACGGTGCAGCCGAAAGCACCTCCTGGTTACGCGACAGCGCCACGGACACGATGCAGACGCTCCTCGGCCCGGTGGTCGAGTCGGTCAGCCAGACCGCCGGGCGGTTCCTGGGCGACTCCGGCAACGGCACAGCGCTGCCGGTGCGTTGGCGCAGCGATCGCCGCGTACACCTGGACCTGGAACGGCTGCTGCCGTTCTCGCGCTGGTATGAGCACGCCGACACCGTCGAGCAGCCGGTCCGCGACATTCCTGGCGTGGCCAGCGCCCACATCGAGAGTGCACTGGGCCGGATGGTGGTCGAGCTGACGCCGGGCGCCGACAGCGACCGGGTGTTGGGCGCGGTCTGCGACACGGTGACCGCGATCAGCAAGGAGCTGGGCCGCCCAGGTCCGCGATCCGCACCGCGCACCGCGCCGTTCGCCGATCCGGGCAACCCACTGGCACTGCTGGTGCCGCTGACCGCGGCGGCGATGGACGTGGTGGCCATCGGCGCCGCGGTGACCGGATGGGTGGGCAAACTGCCCGTCGCACCCCTGGCCGCCCGCGGCGCCGCCGCCGTCGTCAGCAACCAGCCGCGCATCGTGTCGATGCTGGAATCACGGCTCGGTCGCGTCGGTACCGATCTCGCGCTGGCCGCCTCCACCGCCGTGACCAATGGGCTCACCCAGGCGGTCGGCACCCCGCTGGTGGACCTGGCCCAGCGCGGCCTGCAGATCTCCGAGGCCGCCGCACATCGCCGCCGCTGGGAGGACCGGGAACGGCAGCTGGCGTCGCCGCGGCGACCGCAGGCCGCGGTGGTTCCGGTCATCTCCTCGGCCGGGGCCGGCTCGCAGACCGCCCGGCACAACTCGGCGGCCACCGCGGCCGGTGAGGCCTCACACGTGGTGGTCGACGGCGCCATCGACTCGGCCATCGACACTGCCAAGGGGTCGATGTCCGGGCCGGTGGAGACCTACGCCGACCAGGCCGCCAACGCCTCGTTGATCGCCGCCGCAGGGGCGCTGCTGGCCGGCGGCGGCGCCAACGAGGCGGCCGGTGCGGTGCTGGCCGGGGTGCCCAAGGGCGCCTATCTGGGCCGGCAGGCGTTCGGCGCGGTGCTGGGCCGTGGTCTGGCCGACGCTGGACAACTGGTCTTGGACCCCGGTGCGCTGCGCCGGCTGGACCGGGTCAAGGTGATCGTCATCGACGGGGCGGCGCTGCGCGGGGACGCCCGCGCGGTACTGCACGCCCGGGGCGATGTGCCCGGGTGGGACGAGGACCGCGTCTATGAGGTCGCCGATGCCCTGCTCCACGGCGAACAGGCCCCCGAGCCCGACCCCGACGAGCTGCCGGCCACCGGCGCCCGCCTGCGCTGGGTGCGGGCGCAGCCCTCAGCGGCGCCGGTGCAGGGACTCGAGCGCGCCGACCTGGTCGTCGACGGTGAGGTCGTCGGTCGGGTCAAGGTCGGCTGGGAGGTCGACCCGTTCGCGGTGCCGCTGCTGCAGACCGCGCACCGCACCGGGAACCGGGTGGTGCTGCGCCATGTGGCCGGCACTCAGGAGCTGACCGCCAGCGTCGCGGCCAGCCACCCGCCCGGCACCCCGCTGCTCAAACTGGTCCGTGAGCTGCGCGCCGACCGCGGCCCGGTGCTGTTGATCACCGCGCTGCACCGCGACTTCGCCTCCACCGACACGCTGGCCGCGCTGGCCATCGCCGACGTCGGGGTGGCCCTCGACGACCCGCAGGCGGCGACCCCGTGGAGCGCCGACATCATCACCGGCACCGATCTGGCCGCCGCCGTGCGGATCCTCTCGGCGCTGCCGGTGGCCAAACGCGCCAGCGAATCAGCGGTGCGGCTCGCCCAGGGCGGCAGCACCCTGGCCGGACTGCTGCTGGTCGCCGGTGACTCCCGGGGCACTCCCGGCCCGCTGGCGCTGCGCCGCTGGCTCGATCCGGTCAACGCCGCCGGCGCGGCCGCATTGGTGGCCGGCTCCCTATCCGCGCGCAAAGTGCTGAACCAACCCGACCCCACCCCGCAGCCGCTCACCGCCTGGCATGCCCTGGATCCGGAGATCGTCTACTCCCGGCTGGCCGGTTCGGCGCGGCCGCTGGCCGCCGAGATCGGTCCACCAACCTGGCGCCGCACTCTGGAAGACTTCGCCGATCATCCGGTGCTGGCACCGCTACGCGCCCCGGCCACCCGGGTGGGCAAACTGCTGGCCGCCACTCGCGAAGAGCTCGCCGATCCGCTGACCCCGATCCTGGCGGTCGGCGCGGCGGCGTCGGCGATCTTCGGCAGCAACATCGACGCCCTGCTGGTCGCAGGTGTGATGGCCGCCAATGCCCTCGTCGGCGGGACACAACGGCTGCGCGCCGAAGCGGCGATCGCCGAACTCTTCGCCGAACAGGACGCGCTGGCCCGCCGCGTGGTGCTACCCCCGGTCGCAACGACGCAGCGGCGCCTGGATACCGCCCGCAACGGCCGGCGCACCGTCACGCTGAGGGCGAAATCACTTCGCCCCGGCGACGTCATCGACCTGGCCGCCTCCGATGTGGTGCCTGCTGATGCCCGCCTGCTGACCGCAGAGGACCTCGAGGTCGACGAGTCGCTGCTCACCGGTGAGTCGCTGCCGGTGGACAAGCAGGTCGACCCGGTCGCCGTCGGCGACCCGGAGCGGGCCAGCATGCTGTTCGAGGGCTCCACGATCGTCGCCGGGCACGCCCGGGCGATCGTGGTCGCCACCGGTGCGGGCACCGCGGCGCGCCGGGCGCTTTCGGCGATCGCCGACGTCGACACCGCGGCTGGGGTGCAGGCCCGGCTGCGCGAGCTGACCGCCAAGGTGCTGCCGCTGACGCTGGCCGGCGGCGCCGCGGTGACCGGCTTGGCACTGCTGCACCGCGCATCGCTGCGGCAGGCGGTCGCCGACGGGGTGGCGATCGCGGTGGCCGCCGTTCCGGAGGGCCTGCCGCTGGTGGCGACCCTGGCCCAGCTGGCCGCCGCCCAACGGCTGTCCAAACATGGGGTGTTGGTCCGAACCCCGCGCGCCGTGGAGGCGCTGGGCCGCATCGAGACCGTGTGTTTCGACAAGACCGGCACCCTGACCGAGAACCGCCTCAAGGTGGTGCGCTCCGTACCACCGACGGCCACAGCCGACGACACCGGCAGCCTGGACACCCGGACGCTGCGGGCCGCGGCGCGGGCGTGCACCCAGCCGCGCGACGGCCAGGGCCACGCCCACGCCACCGATGAGGCCATCCTCACGGCGGCGGCCGCACTAGCCGATGAGGCTGATTCGGCATGGACGGTGCTGGCCGAGGTGCCGTTCGAGTCCAGCCGCGGCTACGCCGCCACCATCGGGCGAACCGACACCGACGCCCCGATGCTGCTGCTCAAGGGCGCCCCGGAGGTCATCTTGCCGCGCTGCCGGTTCGCCGACCCCGACGGCGAATACGACCGGGCCGAGGCGCTGGTGTCCGGCCTGGCTGCGCAGGGGTTGCGCGTGCTCGCGGTGGCTCAGCACCGCTGGGACCTACCGATCGCCGAGGAGTCCGACACCGACGCCGACGCCGTCGACGCTGCCGCACACGATTTGCAGCTGCTCGGCTTCGTCGGGCTGGCCGACACACTGCGGCCCTCGGCGCGACCGCTGATCGAGGCACTGGTCGAGGTCAACCACAAGGTCGTGCTGATCACCGGCGACCATCCGATCACCGCCCGGGCGATAGCCAAGCAGCTGGGGCTGCCGCCGGACGCCCCGGAGGTCACCGGGGCGGAGTTGGCGGTACTCGACGAGGAGGGGTTCACCAAGCTGGCCGCCGGCGCGCAGGTTTTCGCCCGGGTCACCCCCGAGCAGAAGGTGCAGATCGTCGCCGCGCTGCAGCGCAGCGGGCAGGTCACCGCGATGGTCGGCGACGGCGCCAACGACGCCGCGGCGATCCGGATGGCCGACGTGGGTGTCGGCGTCAGCGGTCGCGGTTCGTCGGCGGCGCGCGGGGCCGCCGACATCGTGCTCACCGAAGACGATCTGGGGGTGCTGCTCGACGCGTTGGTCGAGGGCCGCGGCATGTGGACCGGGGTGCGCGATGCGGTCGGCGTCCTGGTCGGCGGCAACGTCGGCGAGGTGTTGTTCACGATCATCGGGACCGCGCTGGGTTCCGGGCGCGCGCCGGTGGGCACCCGGCAACTGCTGCTGGTCAACCTGCTCACCGACATGTTCCCCGCGCTGGCAGTGGCCGTCACCCCGCAGTACCCGCAACCCGACGAAGACGAGGAACCCGACCGGGCGGAGGAGGAGGCCGAACGCGCCCACCAGCGCGCGATCCTCTCAGCGCCGGCGCCCTCGCTGGATGCGTCGCTGATGCGCCACATCATCACCCGCGGCGCGGTCACCGCGGCGGGGGCAACCGGCGCCTGGGCGATCGGGCGGTGGACGCCCGGCACCGAACGGCGCACGGCCACCATGGGGCTGACCGCCCTGGTCGGAACGCAGTTGGTGCAGACGCTGCTGACGCGGCGGCACAGCCCACTGGTGGTGGCGACCGCACTGGGCAGCGCGGTGGTGCTGGTCGGAATCGTCCAGACCCCGGTCATCAGCCAGTTCTTCGGGTGCACGCCACTGGGTCCGGTCGCCTGGGCCGGGGACGGCGCGGCTACCGGCGCGGCCACCGCCCTGTCGCTGCTGGCGCCGGCCGCGCTGGCGAAAACGATCGGAGTCGCCGACGTCGATTCCGGTTAGCGGCCCCGCAGCAAGACAACCGCCCCGCGGCTACCCCAGCACCTTCCCGTAGGTCTGCCGGCCCATCAGATAGGTCGCCTCGACCGCGACGTCGCGCAGGTCGGTCGGGGCGACCCGCCGTGGATTCTGCGAGAGCACCACCAGATCGGCGTACTTGCCCTGCTCGAGGCTGCCGATCTCGGTGTCCAGCCGCAGCTGCCAGGCAGCGTTCAACGTCTGCGCCCTAAGCGCCGCGTCGACACTGATGCGCTGCTCGGGGGCCAGCACCCGGCCGCTGCCCTTGGCGAACCGGTTCACCGCGGTGGCGATGTTGCCGATCGGGTCGGGCGGGGTGACGGTGCCGTCGTTGTGGAACGAGGCGCGCAGCCCGGCGTCGAAAGCCGAGCGCGCCGACATCCAGTGCGCCCCGTGATCGGCCCCGAACAGCTTGTCCACCAAGACATCTCCCCAAAAATAGATGTGCTCGATGAACAGGCTCGGGGTGACACCCAGGCGAGCCGCGCGGGCGAACTGATCGGGCCGCATGGCGCCGACATGTTCGAGCCGGGGCCGCAGCGCCGGCGGCACCTGCGCCTGTTCGAAGGCGTCCAGCACGACGTCGATCGCGGCGTCACCGTGCACATGGCAGGAGACCTGCCAGCGCTGCTCGATGAAAGCCCTCGCCAGCTGCTGGATCTGCTCGGGCGGGTAATTCATGCCGCCGCGGTGGTCGGGGCCCAGCCCCATGCGCGCCGTGGTGGCGTTGGTCAGGTACGGGAACGTGGTGAAGATGTTGCCCTGCCACGGCGATCCGTCCGCCCAGATCTTCATCCCGATCTTGTCGAACAGCACGTCCGCGCCGGCCCGCTTGCCGCGCACATTGTTCGAATCCTCGGCAAGCTCGGCCGTCCCGATCTCGTAGGCACGCACGCGCACCGGGCAGTCGGACTGCTGGGCCAGCTTGGCGAACACCTCGGATTGCGAACGCGCATCGTAGGAATGCTCGGTGGCGGTCGCGATACCCGCGCGGGCCAGCTGGGCGTAGGCCCAGCGCAGGTTGTCGCCGGCATTGGCCATGATCGCACCGGAGAACGGCGCGGTCAGCGCCATCAGCGCCGCCGCCTCGCGCACCTCGCCGCTCAGCTGCCCGTCGGGGCTGTGCAGATACTGCGCCCCGGCCGGGTTGGGGGTGGTCTTGGTGATCCCGGCGGCGGCGAACGCGGCGGTGTTGGCGTAGCCGGCGTGGCCGCTGTTGGTGATGATGACGACGGGGTTGTGCGGGGCCAGCCGGTCCAGCTCGGTGCGGGTGAACGGTCTCAGCCCGGTCTGCAGCAGCGGATCCACCCCGTTGAGCAGGATCGGCTGGCCCTTGGGGGTGTCGGCTACGGCCTCGTTGAGCTTTTCGAACACGCCGCCGGCGGTCGAGACCGTGAACGGCCGCACATCGATGGCCGGCGGGGCCAAGGTGGTGCCCATCTCGAATGGGTGGCCGTGCGGTTCCACGAATGCCGGCAACAACGCCCGCCCGCGCAGGTCGACGACCTTGGTCTCCGACCCTCGCAGCCCCAGCACCTCATCGGCCGTACCGACCTTGCTGATCCGCGCTCCGGTAACCGCGAGTGCCTCGGCCTCAGGACGCCCCGGCGCCACTGTCACCACCGGACCGCCGATGAAGATGGTGTCGGCGCCCGGGCCGCGCGATCCGCATCCCGCGAGCCCGCCGACTGCCGTGCCGGCCGCCGCAGCGGCCATCCCCGCCAGGAACCGTCGCCTGCTCGTCGTCACCGTGTGTCTGTTCTTCCTCAGTCGCAGTCGACCGCCGCCGCCCACGGCCTTACGCGGTTCACGCGACGAGTATGGCAGCGACCCGCCTGCTTCCACCGACCAGCCACCTGGGGGCGGCATCAGGTCAGGTCGTCGTGGTCACCGCGCGCCCACGCGGCGTGCCGGTCCGCCGAGAACCGGACCGCGGCGGCGCCGTCGGTGTCGATAGCGTTGTCCACCAGCCCGTAAATGCGGTCGAAGCGCAGGTCTGCCAGGGTGTCGGCCATCCGGTGCGCCACCGCCGCCGACAACGGAATCCGGTTCGGATAGCTGCGCAGGAAGGCCACGGTGCGCCGGTCCGGGTTCGGGAAGATGGTGTCGCCGACCAGCAGCACGCCGCGCCCGTCGGCGCCGTCGTCCCAGCAGGCCACCGCACTGCCGGGAAAGTGGCCGCCGACCTGCACCACCGCCAGCGTCGGCGTGAGCTGCAACCGGCCCGACCAGTAACTGATCACCGGGTCCGGTCGCATCACCCACTGCGCGTCGGCGGCGTTGACGTACACCGGCACCCCACCGAGCCGGCGGCTCCACTGGACCTGCGCGCCGAACATGTGCGGATGGCTCGCGACGATTCCGGCGACCGGGCCGCGCTCGGTCACCGCGGCCACCGCGGCATCGTCGAGGAAACCCGAGGGATCCCACAGCACGTTTCCGCCCGCCGTGCACACCAGCTTGCCCAGCTGGCCGATACCGACCGGCGGGGTGCTGCCGATCGCGATCAGCCCGGGTTCCAGGGTGGTAACGGTGGATCGCACACCCTCGGCGGCCAGCTCCTCGAGCGTGGCCCACTGCTGACCCGCCGCCGGCACCCACTGCCGCTCGTCGGCGCAGATCGCGCAGACATCCGGCGTGGCATCGTGCTCGACGCCGCATGTCCGGCACAGCCAGAACACGCGGCCGGCTCCGCTTTAGACCGTGAAGCCGACGGCGCGCATCATCTCGCGGCCCTCGTCGGTGATCTTGTCCGGTCCCCAGGCCGGCTCCCACACCCAGGACAGGTCGAGCTTTTTGACCAGGCCCGCGCCGACGGTCGCGTTCTCGACCTGCTCGGCGATCATGTCCTGCAGCGGGCAGGCCGGCGAGGTGAGCGTCATGGTCACCACGGCGGCTGACCCGTCCTCATCCTGGCGGATCGACAGGTCATAGACCAGTCCCAGGTCCATGACGTTGATGCCGATCTCGGGGTCGATGACATCGTGCATCGACTCTTCGACCTCGGCGAGCAGCTCCTCGGGTGCGGTTTCGCTCATTGCTTCATCTCCTGGGTTGTCACACTGACGGATGCCAGCGCGTGTTCTTCCGTATTCGTAAGCGCCTGCGCCAGCGCGTCTTTGAACGCCATCCAGCCCAGCAGCGCGCACTTGACCCGCGCCGGGTACTTAGCCACCCCGGCGAACGCGACGCCGTCGCCGAGCACGTCCTCGTCGCCCGCCACGGTCCCCCGCGACGAGATCATCTCGTGGAACGCGTCGAACTTCGTCAACGCTTGGGGCACAGTCAATCCGATCACCTCGGAAGCCAGCACCGAGGTGGCCGCCTGCGAGATCGAGCAGCCCTGGCCGTCATAGGAGATGTCGGCGATCTGCTCACCGCCGGCCGACAGCGCCACCCGCAGCGTCAACTCGTCACCGCAGGTCGGGTTGACGTGGTGCACCTCGGCTCCGTACGGCTCCCGCAGACCGCGGTGCTGCGGGTGCTTGTAGTGATCGAGGATCACTTCCTGATAGAACTGCTCCAGACGCATCCGGTCACGCTCCGCCGAAGAATTTCACGGCCCGGCGGATTCCCGCCAGCAGTCGCTCGACCTCGTCGTGGGTGTTGTACACCGCGAACGACGCCCGGGCGGTGGCCGCCACATTGAACTTGCGGTGCAACGGCATGGCGCAGTGGTGGCCCACCCGCACCGCGACACCGTCGTCGTCGAGCACCTGCCCGACATCGTGGGCGTGCACGCCGTCGATCACGAACGAGACGGGCGACCCGCGGTCGGTCATCGTCGTCGGCCCGACGATGCGCACCCCGTCGATTTCAGCGAGGCCGTCGAGGGTGGCGGCCACCAGCTCGTGCTCGTGAGCCTCCACCACGTCCATCCCGATCGCGTCCAGGTAGCGCGCGGCCGCGGCCAGCCCGACCACCTGCGAGGTCATCGGCGTACCGGCCTCGAAACGTTGCGGCGGCGGCGCGTAAGTGCTAACCGACATCGTCACGGTCTCGATCATCGATCCGCCGGTGAGGAACGGCGGCAGCGCCGCCAGCAGCTCGCGGCGGCCGTAGAGCACCCCGATGCCGGTGGGGCCCAGCATCTTGTGACCCGAGAACGCCGCGAAATCGACACCGAGTCCATGCAGGTCGACCGGCTGGTGCGGCACCGACTGGCAGGCGTCCAACACGGTCAGCGCGCCGACGGCCTTGGCCCGCGACACCAGTTCGGCGACCGGCGCCAGCGCGCCGGTCACATTCGATTGATGGGTGAACGCAACGACTTTCACCCGCTCATCGAGCTTGAGCGAATCCAGGTCGATACGGCCGTCGGGCGTCACCTCGTACCACTGCAACGTCGCACCGGTGCGCCGCGCCAGCTCCTGCCACGGAATCAGGTTGGCGTGGTGCTCCAGCTCGGTGGTGACGATGACGTCGCCCGGGCCGACCGCGTTCTCCAAGCGGTCGTCGCCGAGCGCATACGACACCAGGTTCAGCGATTCGGTGGCGTTCTTGGTCAACACCAACTCGTCGGGGTCGGCGCCGACGAAACGCGCGATAGCCGACCGGCCGTCCTCGTAGGCGTCGGTGGCCTCTTCCATCAGCTGATGCGCCCCGCGGTGCACCGCGCCGTTGGAGTTCAGCAGAAACTCCCGCTCGGCGTCGAGCACCTGCAGCGGACGTTGCGAGGTGGCCCCGGAATCCAGATAGGCCAGCCGGCTTCCGCCGCGCATGACCCGATTCAGGATCGGGAAATCCGCCCGAATCGCGTCCAGACCCGGCGGCGCCGGACGGCTGACCGAAAGTGTCATATGTCAGGACTCCGCCACTGCCGCCTCGGCGGTGAACCGCTCGTAGCCGTTCTCTTCCAGCTCGTCGGCGAGCTCCGGTCCGCCCGACTCGACGATCCGCCCACCGGCGAAGACGTGCACGAACTGCGGCGCGATGTAACGCAGGATCCGGGTGTAGTGCGTGATCAGCAGGATGCCGGCGTTCTCCGCCTCTTTGAAGCGGTTCACCCCTTCGCTGACCGCGCGCAGCGCATCGACGTCCAGGCCGGAGTCGGTCTCGTCGAGGATCGCGATCTTGGGCTTGAGCATGCTCAGCTGCAGAATCTCGTGGCGCTTCTTCTCACCGCCGGAGAAACCCTCGTTGACGTTGCGCTCGGCGAAGCCGGAGTCGATACCCAACTCGGTGAACGCCGCGCGCTGCTCCTTGATCCAGGCCCGCAGCTTCGGGGCCTCGCCGCGCACGGCGGTCACCGCGGTGCGCAGGAAGTTCGACATCGAGACCCCGGGCACCTCGACCGGATACTGCATGGCCAGGAAGAGACCCGCCCGGGCCCGTTCGTCGACGGTCATGTCCAGCACGTTCTGACCGTCGAGGGTGATCGACCCCGACGTCACGGTGTACTTGGGGTGACCGGCGATCGCATACGACAGGGTGGACTTGCCGGATCCGTTCGGCCCCATCAGGGCGTGCGTCTCACCGGAGTTCACCGTCAGGTCGACTCCGTGCAGGATCGGGATCGCGGCCGTGACCTCATCCCCGACGCCGCCCGGCGCCACACTCACGTGCAGGTCCTTGATTTCCAGTGTGCTCATTGCTGATTCGTGTCCTTAACTGATGCTTTCGGGTTTATTTGTTCTCGGTGACCGCGAGCTCCCGCTCGACGGCATCGGTGAGGCGCTCCTGCACGAACGGCACCGGGATCCTGGAGATGATCTCCCCGAAGAAGCCCCGCACGATCAGGCGCCGGGCCTGATCCTCCGGGATGCCGCGGGCCTGCAGGTAGAACAGCTGCAGGTCGTCGAACCGCCCGGTCGCGCTGGCGTGGCCGGCTTGGATGATCTCCCCGGTCTCGATCTCCAGGTTGGGGATCGAATCCGCCCGGGCACCGTCGGCCAGCACCAGGTTGCGGTTCACCTCGAAGGTGTCGGTGCCCACGCCGGCCGCGCGGATCACCACGTCCCCGACCCAGACGGTGTGGGCGTCCGGCAGTGCCGAATTCGGTTCGCCCTGCAGGGCGCCCTTGTAGAGCACGTTGGAGCGGCAGTTGGGCCGGCTGTGGTCGACCAGCAGCCGCGACTCCAGGTGCTGACCGTCGTCGGCGAAGTACAGGCCGAGCAGCTCGGCGTCACCGCCCTGCCCGTCGAAGCGGACCCGCCCGGTGAGCCGCACCAGCTCGCCGCCCAGCTGGACGGCGGTGTGGCGCAGCACCGCATCCTTGCCCAGTGCCGCGTGATGCATGGTGACGTGAACCATGTCCGCGGCGGCGTCGGCGATCCACACGACGGTCAGCTGCGCACTGTTGCCGACAACGAATTCGACGTTGTCGGCGTAGGTTCCGCTGCCCCGCACGTCGATCACGACGGTGGCCTGTGACAGTTCCTCGGCGCGCACCTGCAGATGGCCGTAGGCGGTCGCGTCCGGACCCGGCCCGGTGATGGTGATCTGGATGGGCTCCGCGACGGCAACCGCTTTGGGCACGGTGACCACCGTTGCCTCGGGGAAGGCCGAGAATGCCTGGGCGGCAACCCGATCCGCGGGAACACCGGCGGCGCCCAGCCGATCGTCGCCGCGCTGCACGGTCTCGGTCCGCACCGCCGCGTCGGCCGACACCTCGATGGAGGGGGCCCCGTCGGCGACCGCCGAGCCGTCGTGCAGGCCGCGCAGCCGGCGCAGCGGAGTGAACCGCCACGCCTCGTCGCGGCCGTGCGGAACCTCGAATGCCGCCACGTCGAACGAGGTGAACTGCTCTCCCTTGTTGAGGCCTTCGGCCGCCTCGGTCAGGTTGGCAGCCGGGTTTGGACTCAAACCAGTCGAAGCCACTAGCCCACCGAGCCTTCCATCTGCAGCTGGATCAGCTTGTTGAGCTCCAGCGCGTATTCCATCGGCAGTTCCTTGGCGATCGGCTCGACGAAGCCGCGCACCACCATCGCCATTGCCTCGTCCTCGGAGATTCCCCGGCTCATCAGGTAGAACAACTGGTTCTCGCTGACCTTGGACACGGTGGCCTCGTGGCCGACGGTGACGTCGTCCTCACGGATGTCGACGTAGGGATAGGTGTCGCTGCGGCTGACGTCGTCGACCAGCAGCGCATCGCACTTCACGCTGGACTTCGACCCGTGCGCGCCCTTGTGGATCTCGACCAGCCCCCGGTAGGAGGACCGGCCGCCGCTGCGCGCCACCGACTTCGAGACGATGTTGCTCGACGTGTTCGGCGCCAGGTGCAGCATCTTGGCCCCGGTGTCCTGATGCTGGTCCTCGCCGGCGAATGCCACCGAGAGCACCTCGCCCTTGGCGTGCTCGCCGGTCATCCACACCGCCGGGTACTTCATGGTGACCTTGGAGCCGATGTTGCCGTCGACCCATTCCATGGTGGCGCCCTCTTCGGCGCGGGCCCGCTTGGTGACCAGGTTGTAGACGTTGATCGACCAGTTCTGGATGGTGGTGTAGCGGCAGCGGCCGCGCGGCTTGACGACGATCTCCACCACCGCCGAGTGCAGCGAGTCGCTCGAGTACACCGGGGCGGTGCAGCCTTCGATGTAGTGCACGTAGGCGTCTTCGTCGACGATGATCAGGGTGCGCTCGAACTGGCCCATGTTCTCGGTGTTGATCCGGAAGTAGGCCTGCAGCGGGATGTCGACGTGCACACCCTTGGGCACGTAGATGAACGATCCGCCGCTCCATACCGCGGTGTTCAGCGCCGAGAACTTGTTGTCTCCGGCCGGAATCACGGTGGCGAAGTACTCCCGGAACAGCTCCTCGTGCTCTTTGAGCGCGGTGTCGGTGTCCAGAAAGACCACGCCCTGGGCTTCGAGGTCCTCGCGAATCTTGTGGTAGACCACCTCGGACTCGTACTGGGCCGCCACCCCACCGATGTAGCGCTGCTTCTCGGCCTCCGGGATGCCCAGCCGGTCATAGGTGTTGCGGATGTCCTCGGGCAGGTCCTCCCAGGTCTGGGCCTGCTTCTCGGTGGACCGGACGAAGTACTTGATGTTGTCGAAGTCGATGCCGGACAGATCCGACCCCCAGTTGGGCATCGGCTTCTTCATGAACGTCCGGTAGGCGCGCAGCCGGGCCTCGAGCATCCACTCCGGCTCGTTCTTCTTCGCCGAGATGTCGCGCACGACGTCCTCGGAGATGCCACGCTGGGCGACGGCACCGGCGGCGTCACTGTCCGCCCAACCGTATTCGTAGCTGCCCAGCGACGCGATGGTCTCGTCCTGGGTGCTCGGCTCGACCGCTGCTGCGGTGGCTTCCGGTGTGAGTGTCATGGTGACGCTCCTTCAGTGCTCGTGATGGCTTCGGCGCAGGCGGTGCGCCGAAGGTCGATCGGTGCTACTAGTGCTGTTTTTCGGCGGTCCCCGCCTTGCCGGCTTTGGCGGTCTTGCCGGCCCGGACGGACTTGGCGCTCTTGTTGATCAGCGGTACGTGGGTGGTGCAGACGTAGCCGCCGTCGGCGATGGTCGCCAGCCGCTGCACGTGAGTGCCCAGCACTTCGGCCATCGCCTGCCGCTCGGCCCGGCACAGTTCCGGGAACTCCTTGGCGACATTGGCCACCGGGCAATGGTGCTGCAGGATCTGCACCCCCGGCACACCGCCCTCCACCCGCGCGGTGGAGGCGGCGAAGCCCGCCTCGGTCAGCGCCGGGGCGATCCGGTCGGCGGTGACCTCCAGATCCTCGTCGGCGTCGGTGTCAGCACCGGCGGCAACCTCGGCGACCTCGGACAGGATGGTGTCGATGCGCTGGCGGGCGAAGGCGACCACCGCGTCCTCGCCGCCGATCTCGCGCAGCTGACGCATCGCGGCCACCGCGAGGTCGTCGTAGCGGTGGCCGAGCTTGCCTCGGCCGGCGGCGGTGAGCTGGAACCGCTTGGCCGGACGCCCGCGTCCCACTTGCTGCCAGGACGCCGGCGCGTGCGCCTCGGCGTCACCCATCTCGATCAGGGCATCGAGGTGGCGCCGCACCCCGGCGGCCGACAGCCCCAACCGGGCGCCGATCTCACCGGCGGTGATCGACCCGGACTCCATCAGCAGACGCACCACGGCCTGGCGGGTGCGGCCCTCGGGTGAATCATGGCTACCGGTGAGGTCCGCCGCCGGCTGAGGCGCAGGCAATACCGCACCGCCGGGACGGTGCCCGGCGGATTCGGTGGCGGCCTTCGCCTCAGCTTTGAATTTCACAACACCAGTGTGACGCAATTCGGCGGCCGGGTCCAGAAAGGGTTACCTCAGTTCGGCCGGAATCGGCCGTTGCGCTGGTCACACCCGCTGTTATCGGACGGGCCCGAGGATCTCGGAGACGGGCCGTTACGCTGCTGGGATGGCAGCCCGCCGGCACTCGCTGAGCACGTCGATCGCGCATTTGCACGGCGACGAGCGCACCGTCGGCACCCCCCTCAACGCCGCGGAACTGGTCGCGCTGCGGCGCACTCGCCTGTTCGGCGCGGCCGGCACCGTGCTGATGGCGATCGGTGCGCTGGGAGCCGGCGCGCGCCCGGTGATCCAAGACCCAACCTTCGGGGTACGGCTGTTGAACCTGCCGTCGCGGCTGCAGACGGTGGCGCTGACCATGACCACCACCGGGGCGGTGATGATGGCGCTGGCCTGGCTGATGCTGGGCCGGTTCGCCTTCAGCGGACGGCGCCGGATGTCGCGCAGCCAGCTCGACCGCACGCTGCTGCTGTGGATGCTGCCGCTGCTGGTCGCGCCACCGATGTACAGCAAGGACGTGTACTCCTACCTGGCGCAGAGTCAGATCTCCCGGCTGGGACTGGACCCCTACCGGGTGGGCCCGGCGCCGGCCCTGGGGCTCGACCACGTGTTCACCCTGTCGGTGCCCAGCCTGTGGCGGGAGACACCGGCTCCCTACGGGCCGCTGTTCTTGTGGATCGGCCGCGGAATCTCCGCGCTGACCGGGGAGAACATCGTCACCGCGGTGTTGTGCCACCGGGTCGTGGTGCTGCTCGGTGTCGGGTTGATCGTGTGGGCGGTGCCGCGTCTGGCCGCACGCTGCGGAGTGGCCGAGGTCAGCGCCCTGTGGCTGGGCGCGGCCAATCCGCTGCTGCTGATGCACCTGGTCGCCGGTATCCACAACGAAGCGTTGATGCTCGGCCTGATGCTGACCGGCACGGAGTTCGCCCTGCGTGGGGTCACCGTGGCCAAACCCCTGCTGCCGGGTCTGCGCCGGCCGCCGCGAGAGTGGGTGCCGCTGGCCGAGTTGATCCTCGGCGCGGTGCTGATCGCGCTGTCGTCGCAGGTCAAGCTGCCGTCGCTGCTGGCGCTCGGGTTCGTGGCGATGGCCCTGGGCTGGCGCTGGGGCGGCGACGTGCGGGCGTTCGTGCTCGCCGGGGCCGGGAGCAGCGCGCTGGCGGTGGCGGTGATGGGCCTGGTCGGCTGGGCCAGTGGGCTGGGCTTCGGCTGGGTGTTCACCCTGGGCACCGCCAACGTGGTCCGCAGCTGGATGTCACCGCCGACCCTGCTTGCACTGGGCACCGGTCAGGTCGGGATCCTGCTGGGCCTGGGCGACCACACCACCGCGGTGTTGTCACTGACGCGTGGCATCGGTGTGCTGATCATCGCGGTGATGGTGATCTGGCTGCTGCTGGTGGTGTTCCAGGGCCGGCTGCACCCGGTCGGTGGGCTCGGCGTCGCACTGGGCATCACGGTGCTGCTGTTCCCGGTGGTGCAGCCGTGGTATCTGCTGTGGGCAATCATCCCGCTCGCCGCCTGGGCGACCCGCCCCGGCTTCCGGATCGCGGTGATCGCGGTGACGCTGGTGGTCGGCATCTTCGGCCCGACCGCCAACGGCGACCGCTTCGCGCTGTTCCAGATCGTCGACGCCACCCTGGCCAGCGCTGTCGTGGTGCTGGCGCTGTTCCTGCTGACCTACCGGCATCTGCCGTGGCGGGAGTTGCCGGACGAGCCCGGTGGTTCAGCGAGGCGCGACGGAGGAGATGCGAAGCTGGAACCGTCGCATGGATCCGGCCGCGCCGGCGATGCGCCGACGCCGGGACAGACCCCGCGCTCCGCCACCGTCGCCGACGCTTACGCTGATTCCCCGTGAGCTCAGCTGTCGCGGTGCGGTTGCGCGGAGTGCGCAAGCGTTACGGGGCCGGTCCAGCAGCGACCGAGGCGGTCGCCGGCCTTGATCTCGAGGTGCACACCGCCGAAATCTTCGCGCTTCTCGGCCCCAACGGCGCCGGCAAGACGACGACGGTCGAGATGTGCGAGGGCTTCGTACGCCCGGACGCCGGCAGCATCGAGGTGCTCGGGCTGGACCCGGTCGCCGACAACGCCCGGCTGCGGGAACGCATCGGGGTGATGCTGCAGGGCGGCGGCGGCTACCCGGCGGCCCGCGCCGGCGAGATGCTCAACCTGGTCGCGTCCTACTCGGCGAACCCGCTGGACCCGCAGTGGCTGCTGGAAACTCTCGGCCTCACCGACGCCGCCCGCACCACCTACCGCAGGCTCTCGGGCGGCCAGCAGCAGCGGCTTGCCCTGGCCTGCGCCCTGGTCGGGCGCCCCGAGCTGGTGTTCCTCGACGAGCCGACCGCCGGCATGGACGCCCACGCGCGCCTGCTGGTGTGGGAGCTGATCGACGCCCTGCGCCGCGACGGCGTGACCGTGGTGTTGACCACCCACCATCTTCGGGAGGCCGAGGAGCTCGCCGACCGGCTGTTGATCATCGACCACGGCGCGGCGGTCGCCGCCGGGACGCCGCAGGAGTTGACCCGCAGCGGCGCCCAGGGTCAGGTGCGGTTCACCGCCCCGCCGCGCCTGGACCTGTCGTTGCTGCTCACCGCGTTGCCGGAGGGCTACCGAGCCAGCGAGGTGCAACCCGGCGAATACCTCGTCGAAGGGCGGGTCGACCCGCAGGTGCTGGCCACGGTGACCGCCTGGTGCGCCCGCCTCGACGTGCTGGCCACCCAACTGCGGGTGGAGCAGCGCAGCCTGGAGGACGTGTTCTTGGAGCTGACAGGACGGGAGCTACGCGCATGACCACCTCGTTCCCGCCCGGAACCTTCACCCCCGACCCGCGGCCGGCCAGCGTGCCGGCCATGCTGGCCGCCCAGTACCGGCTGGAGCTGACCCTGCTGCTGCGCAACGGCGAGCAGCTGCTGTTGACCATGTTCATCCCGATCACCTTGCTGATCGGGATGTCGCTGCTGCCGCTGGGCCCGTTCGGCGAGGGCCACGCCCAGCGCGCCAGCACCCTGCTGCCGGTGATCATGTCGCTGGCCGTGATCGCCACCGCCTTCACCGGCCAGGCGATCGCGGTGGCATTCGACCGCCGCTACGGCGCACTGAAACGCCTGGGCGCCACCGCACTGCCGGTGTGGGGCGTCATCACCGGCAAATCACTGTCGGTGGCGACGGTGGTGCTGCTGCAGTCGGTGCTGCTCGGGCTGATCGGCGTCGCGCTGGGCTGGCGGCCGACGCTGATCGGGCTGGGCCTGGGGGCGGTGGTCATCGCGCTGGGCACGGCGTGCTTCGCGGCGTTGGGCCTGCTGCTCGGCGGCAGCCTGCGGGCCGAGATCGTGCTGGCCGTGGCCAACCTGCTGTGGTTCGTCTTCGGCGGGTTCTCGGCGCTGACGGTGGAGACCGACCTGGTCGCCGACCCCATCCGGTGGCTCGCCCGGCTCACTCCGTCGGGGGCGCTCACCGAGGCGCTGGCGCAGGCCCTGACCGTCTCGTTCGACTGGTTCGGCATCGCGGTGGTGGCGGTGTGGGGGCTGCTGGCCGGCGTCGGCGCGCTGCGCTGGTTCCGGTTCAGCTGAGCCGCCCACGCCCGAGCTACTACATGGTGTAGTTCCCGATCCTCTACGATCAGCCCGTGCGACGCTTCCTGATGCGCCTGGTGGACCTGCTGCCGGACCCGAGCCTGCGCACCCAGCGACTGCTGGCCGCCGCTGTCGTCTTCACTCAGGGCTTCATCTCTGTCACCGGTGTGATCGTCCGCGTCACCGCCTCCGGGCTCGGTTGCCCGACCTGGCCGCAGTGCTTCCCGGGCAGTTACGTCCCGGTGGCGGTCTCCGAGGTACCGCGAATCCATCAGGCCATCGAGTTCGGCAACCGGATGGTGACCTTCGCGGTGGTCATCACCTCGGCGCTGGCGGTGCTGGCGCTGATCCGGGCGCGGCGGCGGCGCGAAGTGCTGGTCTACGCCTGGTTGATGCCGGGCTCCACGGTGCTGCAGGCCGTGATCGGCGGTATCACGGTGCGCACCGGGCTGGCGTGGTGGACGGTGGCCGTGCACCTGCTGGTCTCGATGCTGATGGTCTGGCTGGCGGTGCTGCTGTTTGTGAAGGTCGGCGAACCCGACGATGCGGTGGTGCGCCAGCGGGTGCCGGCGCCGCTACGCACTTTGACGGGGCTGTGCGCCATCACGCTGGCCACGGTACTGGTGACCGGCACCCTGGTGACCGGCGCCGGACCGCACGCCGGCGACAAGAGCGCTACCCGCACGGTGGCCCGGCTCAAGGTCGAGGTGGCCACGCTGGCCCACCTGCACGAGTCCCTGCTGATCGCGTTCCTGGGGCTGCTGGTGGGCCTGGCGTTCGGGCTGGTCGCGGTGGGGGCGGCCAAGCCGGTGACCCGCCGGCTTGCCGTGGTCATCGCCCTGACCTTCGCGCAGGGGCTGATCGGCGTCGTCCAATACTTCACCGGGGTGCCCGCAGTGCTGGTCATCCTGCACGTGGCGGGCGCCGTGCTGGTCACCGGCGCCAGCGCAGCCCTATGGGCGTCGCTGCGCGAGCGGACCGAGCCCGAGCCGCTCTAACGCCGCGGAGACCTCGACGGCGAACCGGCGCTGCGCCAGCTCACCTTCGCCGGCCTGGAGTTCGCTGAATCCCAGTTGCGGCGCAACGAGATCCAGGCTGACCAGCCGAGCGTCGGCGGCGGTTCCCGAGATATCGGCGCGCGCGTAGAGCAACTCCTCGATGCGGATGCTCAAGCGTTCGGCAGCCGCGCGCAGGGCGGCGCGGCCGACATCCCACAGCTCGAAGTCCGGGTCGGGCCCGGCAGCGCCGAATGCGTGCGACCGGCCGGCGCCGAAGAACACCAGCGCGGTGTGGCCCGTCCCGCCGGACGCGGTGGGCACCCCGTCGCATTGCAGGTCGGCCAGGTAGCGCGGGTCGGCGTTCCACGCGACCACTTCCGGCGGGTTCAGCAGGTGGCGCACCCGCGTGGTCCAGGCCGCGAACTCGGTGCGCCGGTCCGGGTCGCCGCCGGCCGAACGCAGGATCACCAGGTCGGCCTCGAGGGTTTCCGGGTCATCCCACGGCAGGAGGCGGGACTGCAGCCCCCGGTGCCGCAGCGCGGCGAGCAGGCCGGCGTCGTCGGGGGACTCCTGGTGCCGGCGGCGCGGATCGCCCGCCAACACGATGCGCGGGTGGAAGATATCGGGCCGGGCCAGCTTCATGCAGACCTCACATTCGGAGATGATAGTCACCATGTATGCCGTGGAAATCGCCGCGACCGGCGGCCCGGAAGTCCTGAACCTGGTCGACCGACCGCAGCCCTCCCCCGCCGCCGGCGAGGTGTTGATCCGGGCGGAGGCGATCGGGGTCAACTACATCGACACCTATTTCCGCTCCGGGACGTACCCGGCCGAGCTGCCGTTCGTGATCGGCAGCGAAGCCGCGGGCACCGTGGTCGAAGCGGGCCCAGAGGTGACGACGCTGAGCCCGGGTGACCGCGTGGTGACCGCTGCCGCCAACGGGGCCTATGCGCAATACTTCACGGCGCCAGCATCTTTGGTGGCGCCGATCCCCGCCGGGGTCGACTCGGACGTGGCGGCGGCCGTACTGCTCAAGGGCCTGACCGCGCACTACCTGATCACGTCGGTATATCCGGTGCAACGCGGCGACACCGTCTTGCTGCACGCCGGCGCCGGCGGAGTGGGCCTGATCTTGACCCAGTGGGCCACGGCGCGCGGCGCCCGGGTGATCACCACGGTCTCGACGCCGGAGAAGGCCGAGCTGTCCCGACGGGCCGGCGCTGCCGAGGTGCTCGACTATCCCGGCTCGGACGCCGCCGCGTTCGGCGCCCGCATCCGGGAGTTGACCGACGGCGCCGGCGCTGCCGCGGTATACGACGGCGTAGGTGCGACGACATTCGACGCCAGCCTGGCCAGCCTCGCGGTCCGGGGCACGCTGGTGCTGTTCGGTGCGGCCAGCGGACCCGTCCCGCCGGTGGATCCGCAGCGGCTCAATGCTGCGGGGTCGGTGTATTTGACCCGGCCGAACCTGGCTCATTTCACCCGCTCGGCGCAGGAATTCTCTTGGCGCGCGGGAGAGTTGTTCGACGCGATCGCGGCAGGCTCGATCGAGGTGACGGTGAGTCGGCGATACCCACTGGCTGAGGCGGCCGACGCGCATCGGGATCTGCAGGCCCGCAAGACCACCGGTTCGATCGTCCTGGTGCCCTAGCCGGCCTTCCAGCCTTCGGGCAGCAGTGGCAGCCGCGGGCTTTCGCCGAATTCTGCCCCGGCCAGCCGGGTCAGCCCGGCTGCATTGACGCCCGGCGTTACGCTCCCGCTGCTCCCCAGCGGCCCCGCCCCTTGATCCGAGGCGTCGGCGCCGACTTTGATCACCGCGTCACCGTGGTCGCGCTTGATCGCGCGCCGTCGGCGGCGTGCGCGTGCTCGTGCGGCGGCTTCGGCCGCGACGGTGGCGAGATCCGGCTCCGCTGCTTTTCTGCTGGCGCTCGCCGGGGCGCTCGCCCCCGCGCCGGTACCGACCCGCGGGGTGGCGCCGGGCCCGCCACCGACCAGATACGGGTAAGCGAATGCCTGGACAGCCGGGGGCGGTGTCGGGGCCGGTGGCGGGCTCGCCGGCGGGCCGGCCGGCGCCGCGGGCGAAGCCGTTGCCGGAGCGGCTGCGGCGGGGACCGCCGGGGCGCTGCTGACGACCGTCGGCAGGGCTGACGCCGACGGGACGGGCGCTGCCGCTGCGGCCACTGCCTCGGGAGGTGCGGGCAGGCTCGCCAAGCCGCCGAGCCCGCCGAGAGCGCCGACCGGGGCAGCCAACGCGCCGGTCGCGGCCGCCAGCAGTGGCGCCGACTGGCTCAGCGTTGCGGTGAACTGCGCCACGTGGGTCGGCCAGTCGAGCAGCGCCACGGCCAGCAGGTACTGCCACGCCGCCGCCGGGTCCTGCGTACCGGCGTATTGGAAGTTCGCCACCAGTTCCAGGGCGCGGGCGAGATACCACATTGGGTCGTTGGCGTTGGCGTAGTAGTCGTACACCTGCCCATTGATGGTTCCTGCCGTCGGATCCCAGTTGATACCGACGTTCTTGAGCAGTCGCACGATTTCCAGGTTCAGCGGGTTGTCGACCTTGGGATCGTGCACGCCCGGGCCATCGGTGATGGGCGGCGCGGCGCCGAGGCTTGGGGTCGAGGCCACCGCCGAACTTGCCACCCCCTCATAAGTGGCCATTGTCGTGGCGGCCTGCACCCACATCCGGACGTAGTCGGCTTCGTTGAGCGCGATCGGAATGGTGTTGATGCCGAAGAAGTTCGTCGCGATCAGAACGCCGTGGGTGGCGTGGTTGGCCGCCAACTCCGGCAGCGTCGGCATCGCCGCCAGCGCGGCGCTATAGGCCGCCGCCGCCAGCTGGCATTGCGCTGCGGCCGTCGCACTGTCCGCGCCGGCGCGGCTCAGCCAGGCCAGGTACGGAGTGTGGGCAGCCAGATACGCCTCCGCGCTCGGCCCCTGCCAAGCTCCGGCTTCCACCGATGCCACTACAGCGGTCAGCTCCTGGGACACCGCGGTGTACGCAGCGCTCAGCGACGACCACGCCTCAGCCGCCGCCAGCAGCGGCCCGCCCCCGGGCCCAGCGCTCAACAGCGCTGAATGCACCTCCGGCGGCGACGCCATCCACACCCCTGGCACGCCGAGTAACTTTAGTACAAGGAACTCTGATTTTCGGGTACCCGAACTTAAATGTGTCGGTCGTCGCCCCAGCTGCCCGGCACCATCGGCTCCGTCGGCCCGTTGCCGAACACACCGGTCAGCCGGGTCATCCCTGCCGCAGCGAGCTGCCCTTCGGCCGCGCTGCCGGTGAAACCCAGCGGTCCGGCACCCCGGTCGGCGGCCAGCACCGGCTCCTCCTCGGGCAGCTCCCAGTCCGGGTCGACCCCCACCCCCATCGTCATGAACTGATCGGCGCGATCCTGCCTGGCGGCGCGCCGACGGCGCCGGGCCTGCGCCCGTTCGCGATTGGCCTCGCGCGCCGCCGCCGCGGCAGTGCTGTCGGGTTCGGGCGCCTTGCGTGCCGAACGCGCGGCGGCACCCATCCCCGATCCCGTACCGATACCGGGTCCGCCGATCAGGTAGGGCGGGACGAACGACGCCCCGGCCGGCGGCGGTGGCCCGGCCGCTGCCGGCGCGGTGCCCCCGGCCGCGCTCGCCGGTGCCGGCCGCGCCGGGGCCGATGCGCTGACCGATCCGGAAACCGCCGGCGCGGGCGGGACACTGCCCACCGCCGGCGACGCCTGCCCAGCCGTGTCGGCCGGCAGCGCAGACATCATCGGCGGCGCCGGCGGCAGGACCGCCAGGCCGGCCAGCCCGGCGAAGCCGCCCACGGCGCCAACGGGGGCGACCATCACGCCGACCGCGACGGCGAGCACCTGGGGCGTTTGCCCCAGCGAGGTGGCGATCTCGGCGATGTGGGTCGGCCAATCGAACTCGGCCAGCTGGACCAGATATTGAAAGGCCAGTCCCGGATTGTGTTGGAGATACACGCCGAACTGTTGGAAGTCCTCGAACAACTCCAGCGACCGGACCAGCCAGAACATCGGCTGGCTGGGATCGGTGTACTGGTCGTACGGAATGCCGTTCATCATGGCGTGGGCGGGGTCCCAGTTGATCTGTCCATTGCTGGCGGTGTTCAGCATCTTGGCTATGAGCTGATCCAGCGGATTGTCGACGGTGGGGTCGGTGACATCGCGGTCGTCCTGCGGCGTTGCGGCATCGGTTTTCGCGATCTGTGGCGCCGGCAGGACATCGGGCACCGTGGCCACTGCCGCGCCACTGACTGCTTCATACGTCGCCATCGTCGTAGCCGCCTGCACCCACATCCGCGCATAGTCGGCCTCATTGACGGCGATCGGAATGGTGTTGATCCCAAAGAAATTCGTCGCCACCAGCACACCATGCACCGCGTGATTGGCCGCCAGCTCCGCCAACGTCGGCATCGCGGCCAACGCCGTCGTATACGCGGCGGCCGCCGTCTCAGACTGCGCCGCCGCCGCAGCACCGTCCGCACCGGCTTGGTTCAGCCACGCCAGATACGGAGCGTGCGCGGCCACATACGACTGTGCGCTCGGCCCCTGCCACGTCCCGGCCTGCACGGCCCCCAGTACCGCCATGAGCTCGTCGGCGACCGCTGCGTACTCCGCGCTCAGCGCCGACCACGCCGCTGCGGAGGCCAGCAGGGGACCCGGTCCCGCGCCGGCACTCAACAGCGCCGAGTGCACCTCCGGAGGAGATGCCATCCATACCGGCGACGCGGCGGTCACCGCCGGGCGCCCGCCAGCTTGTTGAATATGATTGTCATTATCGTCGATTGAATAACCGTCGCGGCCACCGGCGCAAGATGTTCCAACCTCGCGTTACCTGGACTAATGCTGTGAGCCTGAACCGAGCTTCCTGGCACGATCGGTCACATGCCGATTCCGCAGTTCGACCTCCGGGCCGCCATCGGCCACGCCCCGCTCTGGCTGATCGGCGTGACGGCAGTAGTGATCCGCGACGATGAGGTGCTGCTCATCGAGCGGGCAGATAACGGCATCTGGGCGCCGGTCACCGGGATCGTCGACCCCGGTGAGGAGCCGGCCGACGCCGCGGTCCGCGAAGTCGCCGAGGAGACCGGTGTCACCGCGGTGCCGGAACGCCTGGTCTGGGTGCACGCCACCGCGCCGGTGACTCACGCCAACGGGGATCCCGCCCAGTACCTCGACCACGTCTTCGCCATGCGCTGGGTGGCCGGCGAGCCCTACCCGGCCGACGATGAAAGCACCGATGCGCGGTGGTACGCGCTGGCGGCGCTACCGGAGATGCCGGAACGGATGCGGCAACGCATCGCGGCGGTGCTCAACGTGCACGGCGAGACACGCTTCGAATGGGACGGTGGGTCTTAGAACAGCGTGGGCAAGCCGATGGCCGAGTCCACCGCCAGTGCGCAGAACACCACCGCGAGGTAGTTATTCGACTGCAGGAACAGCCGCAGCGGCTTGACCGGCTCCCCGCGGCGCACCCCGGCATAGAGCTGGTGGGCCATGGCCAGGAACCAGACCCCGGCCAGGAACGCCACTGCGGCGTACAGCCAGCCGGCGGCGGGCACCAGCGCCAGTGTGGCGGCCACCGTCGCCCAGGTGTAGACCACGATGCGGTGCGTGACGACGCGCTCGGTGGCGACCACCGGCAGCATCGGCACCCCGGCCGCGGCGTAGTCGTCCTTGTAGCGCATCGCCAGCGCCCAGGTGTGCGGCGGAGTCCAGAAGAAGATCACCAAGAACATCACCAGCGCCGGCCAGCCGATGGTGCCGGTCACCGCCGACCAGCCAATCACCACCGGCATGCAACCGGCCGCCCCGCCCCAGACCACGTTCTGCGAGGTGTGCCGTTTGAGCAGCATCGAATAGACCAGCACGTAGAAGGCGATGGTGGCCACCGCCAGCAGGCCCGAGACCAGGTAGGTGGTGCGCCAGAGCCAGACGAAGGAGACGGCGCCGAGCACCAGACCGAACACCAGCGCGTTGCGCGTCGGGACGGCATCGCGGGCCAGCGGCCGGCGAGCGGTGCGCTTCATCACCTTGTCGATGTCGGCGTCGACCACGCAGTTCAGGGCGTGCGCGCCCGCGGCGGCCAGCATCCCGCCGATCAGCGTGTTGAAGATCAGCAGCGGATTCACCGTGCCGCGGTCGGCCAACAGCATCGCCGGAATGGTCGTCACCAGCAGCAACTCGATGATCCGTGGCTTGGTCAACGACAGGTACGCCAGGAAGGTGGAACGTATTGCGCGTATTCGGCGCGGCGCGGCGCGCTCGCGAATACTCACGTGATGACTCCTCAGATGGCAGCAGCGACGCCAGCGTCTACTACGGACGATGGTAGACCGCGCAGCCGGGTCGACCGAATCGCAGGGTCGATTCATGGGTAATACACACGCCGACCGGACCTGCAACACTACCCGGCCCCCCACTAGGGTGAGAACCAACCAGGCTTGCCTAAACACATCCCGAAGATGAGGACTTCACGTTCGTGACCACTGCTGCAGAGATCTCCGCCCTCACCCAAGCCCACCACCCCGACGACTGGGCCGAGATCGACTCGGTCGCCGTCGACACCGCCCGGGTGCTGGCCGCCGATGCGGTGCAGAAGGTCGGTAACGGCCACCCCGGCACCGCGATGAGCCTGGCGCCGCTGGCGTACACGCTGTTCCAGCGGGTGATGCGCCACGACCCCTCCGACACGCACTGGCTGGGCCGCGACCGGTTCATCCTGTCCTGCGGGCATTCGAGTCTGACGCTCTACATCCAGCTCTACCTGGGCGGTTTCGGGCTGGAGCTGTCCGACATCGAGTCGCTGCGGACCTGGGGTTCCAAGACGCCGGGGCACCCGGAGTTCCGCCACACCAAGGGGGTGGAGATCACCACCGGTCCGCTGGGGCAGGGTCTGGCCTCCGCGGTTGGGATGGCGATGGCCGCCCGCTACGAGCGCGGGCTGTTCGACCCCGACACCGCCCCCGGCCAGAGCCCGTTCGATCACTACATCTACGTGATCGCCTCGGACGGCGACATCGAAGAGGGCGTCACCAGTGAGGCGTCGTCGCTGGCCGCGGTCCAGCAGCTGGGCAACCTGATCGTGTTCTACGACCACAACAAGATCTCCATCGAAGACGACACCAACATCGCGCTGTGCGAGGACACCGCGGCCCGCTATGAGGCCTACGGCTGGCACGTGCAGCGAGTCGAGGGCGGCGAGAACGTGACCGGCATCGAGGAGGCCATCGCCAAGGCAAAGGCCGTCACCGACAGGCCCTCGTTCATCGAGCTGCGCACGATCATCGGTTATCCGGCGCCGAACCTGATGAACACCGGCAAGGCGCACGGCGCGGCACTCGGCGACGACGAGGTGGCCGCCACCAAGTCCGCGCTCGGATTCGACCCGGACAAATCCTTCGACGTTCGCGAGGACGTGATCACCCACACCCGCGGGCTGGTGGGCCGCGGCAAGGCGGCGCGGGACGAGTGGCAGGCCCAGTTCGAGTCATGGGCCGCCCGGGAGCCGGAGCGCAAGGCACTGCTGGACCGGTTGACCGCTGGTGAGCTGCCGGACGGTTGGGACGCCGACCTGCCGTACTGGGAGCCCGGCTCCAAGGAGATCGCGACCCGCGCCGCGTCCGGCAAGGTGCTCAATGCGGTGGGGCCGAAGCTTCCCGAATTGTGGGGCGGCTCAGCCGATCTGGCCGGCAGCAACAACACCACGATGGACAATGTCAAGTCGTTCGGCCCGGCGTCGATCTCCACCAAGGACTACACCGCCGACCCGTACGGGCGCACCCTGCACTTCGGGGTCCGCGAGCACGCGATGGGCGCGATCCTGTCGGGCATCGTGCTGCATGGCCCGACCCGCGCCTACGGCGGCACCTTCCTGCAGTTCTCCGACTACATGCGGCCGGCGGTGCGGCTGGCCGCGTTGATGGACATCGACACCATCTATGTGTGGACCCACGATTCGATCGGCCTGGGCGAAGACGGCCCCACCCACCAGCCGATCGAGCACTTGGCGGCGCTGCGTGCCATCCCCCAGCTGTCGGTGGTGCGTCCGGCCGACGCCAATGAGACCGCTTACGCCTGGCGCACCGTGCTGGCCCGCGGCGCCGACAGCGGACCGGTCGGGCTGATCCTGACGCGTCAGGGCCTGCCGATCCTGGAGGGCACCGACCCCGAGGGGGTCGCGCGCGGCGGTTATGTACTCGGCGATCCCGGCACCGAGCGGCCCGACGTGCTGCTGATCGCCACCGGGTCGGAGGTACAGCTCGCCGTGGCAGCGCAGAAGCTGTTGGCGGACAAGGGCATCACTGCCCGCGTGGTGTCGATGACCTGTCTGGAATGGTTCGAGTCGCAGCCGGTCGAGTATCGCGACACGGTACTGCCGCCCGCGGTGTCGGCGCGGGTCGCGGTGGAAGCCGGTGTCGCGCAGTGCTGGCATAAACTGGTAGGTGACACCGGGGAAATCGTCTCGATCGAGCACTACGGCGAGTCCGCCGACTACAAGACGCTGTTCCGTGAATTCGGTTTCACTCCGGAGGCCGTCGTCGCCGCCGCCGAACGAACCCTGGAGCGATGAAGCAAACCGTGGCCGCATGACGGCCGATTGAGAAGGAGCGCAATATGACTCAGAACGAAAGGCTTGCCGCTCTGAGCGCCGCCGGCGTATCGGTGTGGCTCGACGATCTGTCCCGCGACCGGCTGACGTCGGGCAACCTGGCCGAGCTGGTCGCCACCCGCAGTGTCGTCGGGGTGACCACCAACCCGACCATCTTCCAGAAGGCCCTGGAGAAGGGCCACGCCTACGACAAGCAGCTGGCCGAACTGGCCGCGCGCGGCGCCGACGTCGACGCGGTGATCCGCACTGTCACCACCGACGACGTACGCAACGCGTGTGACGTGTTGACGAGGGCGTGGGAGACCTCCGACGGCGTCGACGGCCGGGTGTCGATCGAAGTCGACCCCCGCCTGGCCCATGACACCGACAAGACCGTCGCCCAGGCCGTCGAGCTGTGGAAGATCGTCGACCGGCCGAACCTGTTCATCAAGATCCCGGCCACCAAGGCCGGACTGCCGGCCATCACCGCGGTGCTGGCCGAAGGCATCTCGGTCAACGTCACGCTGATCTTCTCCGTCGAGCGGCACCGAGAGGTGATGGACGCCTACCTGGCCGGCTTGGAAGCGGCCAAGGCCGCCGGGCACGATCTGGCCAAGATCCATTCGGTGGCGTCGTTCTTCGTCTCCCGGGTGGACACCGAGGTGGACAGCCGGCTCGAGAAGATCGGTTCGGCGGACGCCCTGGCGCTGCGCGGAAAGGCCGGCGTGGCCAACGCCCGACTGGCCTACGCCGCCTACGAGGAGGTCTTCGCCGGTGAGCGCTTCGCGGCGTTGGCGGCGCACGGCGCCCGGGTGCAGCGCCCGCTGTGGGCCTCGACCGGGGTCAAGAACCCGGACTACCCGGACACCCTGTACGTCACCGAGTTGGTGGCCCCGCACACCGTCAACACCATGCCGGAGGCGACGATAGAGGCGGTGGCCGACCACGGTGATGTCACCGGCAACACCATCGCCGGTACCGCTTCATCGGCCCAGCAGGTCTTCGACCAACTCTCGGCGGTGGGCATCGATCTGACCGACGTGTTCTTGGTGCTGGAGAACGAGGGCGTGGACAAGTTCGAGGCCTCCTGGGGAGAACTGCTGGACGCCACCGCGTCGCAGCTCGACGCCGCCAAGTGACCTGATGGTGGGCGCAGGCGCAGCGCAAAGCAGTGCCGCGGGGTGGCGCAATCCCCTGCGGGACAAGCGGGACAAGCGCCTGCCTCAGATCGCCGGCCCGTGCGGCGTGGTGATCTTCGGGGTGACCGGAGACCTGGCCCGGCGCAAGCTGATGCCGGCCATCTATGACTTGGCCAACCGCGGGCTGCTGCCTCCGACATTCGCACTGGTCGGCTTCGCTCGCCGGGACTGGGCCGACCAAGATTTCGTCGACGTCGTCTACCAGGCCGTCAAGCAGCACGCCCGGACACCGTTCCGTCAGGTCGTGTGGGACCGGTTGGCTGCCGGATTCCGTTTCGTGACAGGCACCTTCGACGACGATGCCGCTTTCGCCCAGCTGGCCGAGACGCTGGAGAAGCTGGACGCCGAACGCGGCACCGGCGGCAACCACGCTTTCTACCTGTCGATCCCGCCCGACGCGTTCCCGGTGGTGTGCGAGAAGCTGCACGCCAGCGGGCTGGCCCGCCCGCGGGAGGGCCGCTGGAGCCGGGTGGTGATCGAAAAGCCGTTCGGCCACGACCTGTCCAGCGCGGTCGAGCTCAACAGCGTGGTCAACAGCGTCTTCCCGGAGGAGTCGGTGTTTCGCATCGACCACTATCTGGGCAAGGAGACGGTCCAGAACATCCTGGCGCTGCGGTTCGCCAACCAGCTGTTCGACCCGATCTGGAACGCGCACTACGTCGACCATGTGCAGATCACCATGGCCGAGGACATAGGCCTGGGCGGTCGGGCCGGCTACTACGACGGCATCGGCGCCGCCCGCGATGTGATTCAGAACCACCTGCTGCAGTTGCTGGCCCTGACCGCCATGGAGGAGCCGGTGAGCTTCTCCCCCGCCGAGCTGCAGGCCGAGAAGATCAAGGTGCTCTCGGCGACCAAACTGGCGCTGCCGCTGGATGAAACCACCTCCCGCGGGCAGTACACCGCCGGCTGGCAGGGCGGCGAGCACGTCGTCGGTCTGCTCGAGGAGGAGGGGTTCGCCGCGGACTCCCGCACCGAGACCTATGCGGCCATCACGCTGGAGGTCGACACCCGGCGCTGGGCCGGTGTGCCGTTCTATCTGCGCAGCGGCAAGCGGCTGGGGCGCCGCGTCACCGAGATCGCGCTGGTGTTCAAGCAGGCGCCGCACCTGCCGTTCGATGCCACCATGACCGACGAACTGGGCAAGAACGCCCTGGTGATCCGGGTGCAGCCCGACGAGGGGATCACCCTGCGATTCGGGTCCAAGGTGCCCGGCCATCTCATGGAAGTCCGCGACGTCAACATGGATTTCTCCTACGGCTCGGCGTTCTCCGAGGATTCACCGGAAGCCTACGAGCGGCTGATTCTCGACATGCTGCTCGGTGAGCCGTCGCTGTTCCCGGTCAACGCCGAAGTCGAATTGTGTTGGCAGATACTCGATCCCGTTCTCGAGAACTGGGAGCAGCACGGCAGACCCGAGCCCTATGAGGCCGGTACCTGGGGTCCGCGGTCGTCGTTCGAGATGCTGGAGCGCTCCGGGCGGGAATGGCGGCGCCCGTGATTGTCGAACTGTCGGACACCACCACCAACGCAATCAACAAGAAGCTCGACGAGTTACGCGAGCAGATCGGCGCGGCCACCACCGGCCGGGTGCTGAGCCTGATCATCGCGATCGAGAACGACACGCTGCTCGACGAGTCCATCGCCGCGGCCAATATGGCCAGCCAGGAGCATCCCAGCCGGGTGATCGTGGTGATAACCGACGACACCGATGCCCGCGACGCCCGCCTGGACGCCCAGCTGCGGATGTTCGGCGACGCCGGCGCCGGCGAGGTGGTGGTGCTGCGGCTGTCCGGCCCGCTCGCCGGCCACGCCGATGCGGTCGTGGTGCCGTTCCTGTTGCCCGACATCCCGGTGGTCGCCTGGTGGCCCGAGATCGCGCCGTCGGCACCGGCCGTCGACCCGCTGGGCGCCCTGGCGGTGCGTCGGATCACCGACGCCACCAACAGCCCGGATCCGCTGGCGGCGATCAAGGGCCGGCGGGGCGGCTACACCGCCGGCGACACCGACCTGTCCTGGAGTCGCATCACCTATTGGCGGGCGCTGCTGGCGTCGGCGGTGGATCAGCCGCCATATGAGCCGATCCGCTCGGCGCTGGTATCGGGACTGTCGACCGAACCGGCGCTGGACATCCTGGCCGGCTGGCTGGCCAGTCGCATCGATGGGCCGGTACGCCGCGCGGTCGGCGAGCTGAAGATCGAGCTGGTGCGCGACAGCGAAACGGTGGTGCTGAGCCGGCCCCAGACCGGGATAATCGCCACCTTGAGCCGGACCGCCGGCCCGGACGCGCTGGTTCCGCTGCCGCGCCGGGTGACCGCAGAGTGCCTGGCCGAAGACCTGCGCCGACTGGACCCCGACCCCATCTATGGCGCCGCGTTGGTCGGCCTCGAGGAAGTGGAGTATCTGTGACTGTAACGACCTACCGCGACACCGATGAACTCATCGCCGCCGCCGGTGACCGGCTGGCCGATGCCATCGAGGCAGCCGTCGCCGCCCGGGGCCGCGCGCTGATCGTGCTGACCGGCGGCGGCAACGGTATCGCGCTGCTCAAGCGCCTCGGCGAGCACGCCGCACGCATCGACTGGACCCGCGTGCACCTGTTCTTCGGCGACGACCGCTTCGTCCCGGCCGACGACGGCGAACGCAACGACAAGCAGGCCCGCGAGGCGCTGCTGGGCCGCATCGACATCCCGGCCGCCAATGTGCACGCCATGCCGGCGAGTGACGGCGAATGCGGCGACGACCTCGACGCCGCCGCGCAGGCCTACCAGGAGGTGCTGGCCGCCAACGCCGAGCCGGGCCAGCCGGCACCGGATTTTGATGTGCACCTGTTGGGAATGGGCCCCGAGGGCCACATCAATTCGCTGTTCCCCGATACCCCCGCGGTGCGCGAGACGACCCGCCTGGTGGTCGGGGTGCCCGACTCACCCAAGCCGCCGCCGCGGCGCATCACGCTGACGCTGCCCGCGGTCCGGCGTTCCCGCCAGGTGTGGCTGGTGGTGTCCGGGGAGGCCAAGGCCGAGGCGGTGGCCGCCGCGGTCGGCGGCGCCGACCCGGTCTCGGTGCCGGCGGCCGGGGCCGTCGGGCGCGAAGAGACGGTGTGGCTGCTCGATGCCGGGGCGGCCGCGCAGCTGCCCGCGCAATCTCGCTGACCGGCGCCCGGCGCTGCCCGCCGTCGCGTCATAATGAGCGGCATGGCAGACAGAGGCTCGGGTACTGGCGGGGAACGCAATCGGCTCAAGACATTGGCGCAGGCGGCGCTGAACGCCGACGTGACCGTCGGGCAACTCGAAGACGTCCTGAGCGGCCTGGGCGACACGATGAACGCCTTGAACAGTTCCCTGGTCGGCCTCAACGCCACCGTCGCACGCCTCGGTGACGGCCTGGACCACCTGGATGAGACCATGGCCAGTCTCGACGACCTGGCCGGCCGACTGGTTGCCCTGATCGAGCCGGTGGAGACCATCGTCAGCCGGATGGACGACATCGTCAGCGTCGGCGAGACCGCGATGGCGCCGCTGACCGCGACCGAGAACATGGTCCGGGGCATGTTCAACGCCATGCGCAACCGGGTGGTGCGTTAGGCGTCGCCGTGCTCAGGCGTATTTGATGAGCAGGCCCACCGCGATGATGGACACCAGCCAGATCGCGATGACGAAGTAGGTCAGCCGGTCGAGGTTCTTCTCCACCACCGTCGAGCCGGACAGGCTGGACTGCACGCCGCCGCCGAACAGGGTCGACAGGCCGCCACCCTTGGCGCGGTGCAACAGCACCAGCAGCACCACCAGCAGGCTGGTGATCACCAAGAGGATCTGCAGCGTCAAGATCATGGCCGCTACCCTACCGTGCCGTTGAGGGCCATCACGGCGCGCCTAGACAAGGGGCCCGCCGGCCGCCAGCGCCGCCAGGGTGGCGAACTGCTCGCCGTCCAGCGACGCCCCGCCGACCAGACCGCCGTCCACGTCGGGCTGCCCGATCAGTTCACCGATGTTCTTGGCGTTGACCGAGCCGCCGTAGAGCACCCGCACCGCCTCGGCCACCTTCGGCGAGGCGAGCTTGCCCAGCTCGGCGCGCACCGCGGCACACACTTCCTGGGCGTCGGCGGCACCGGCGACCCGGCCGGTGCCGATCGCCCACACCGGCTCGTAGGCGATGACGGTCGCGCCGATCTGCTCGGCACTGAGCCCGGCCAGTGAGCCGCGCAACTGCTCCAGGCAGTGCTCGACATGGTTACCGGCCTCCCGGATCTCCAGGTGCTCGCCGATGCAGACGATCGGGGTCAGTCCGTGCTTGAGGGCGGCGGCCGCCTTGGCCGCCACCAGCGCGTCGTCCTCGCCGTGGTAGCTGCGCCGCTCGGAGTGCCCGACGACGACGTAGCTGCAGCCCAGCTTGGCCAAAAACGCCCCGCTGATCTCGCCGGTGTAGGCGCCCGAGTCGTGCTGCGAGAGGTCCTGGGCGCCGAAGGTCAGCCGCAGCTTGTCCCCGTCGACCAGGGTCTGCACGCTGCGCAGGTCGGTGAACGGAGGCAGCACGGTCACGTCGACCTTGTCGTAGTACTTGTCCGGCAGCGAGAATGCCACCTTCTGCACCAGCGCGATCGCCTCGAAGTGGTTGAGGTTCATCTTCCAGTTGCCGGCGATCAGCGGTTTGCGACTCATTGCGCCCCTTCGGTCTCCAGTGCCTGCAGGCCTGGCAGTTGTTGTCCCTCAAGGTATTCCAGCGACGCCCCGCCGCCGGTGGAGATGTGCGAGAAACCGCGCTCGGGCAGGCCGAGTGCTCGCACCGCCGCGGCGGAGTCCCCGCCGCCGACCACGCTGAACGCGCCCTTGCCGGTGGCCGCCGCGATCGCCTCGGCCAGGCCCTTGGTGCCGGCGGCGAACGCCGGGAACTCGAACACCCCCATCGGCCCGTTCCAGAAGATGGTCCGGGCATTCGACAGCAGGGCGGCGAACCGCTCCACCGAACCGGGACCGATGTCCAGGCCCATCTTGTTCTCCGGGATGGCGGCGGCCGCGACCAGCTCGCCGGTGGCGGCGGCGTCGAACTTGTCGGCGACCACGATGTCCACCGGCAGCCGCAGCACGTCGCCGTAGTCGTCCAGCAGCTGCCGGCAGGTGTCGACCATGTCGGCTTCCAGCAGCGAGGTGCCCACCGGCAGCCCTTGGGCGGCCAGGAAGGTGAAGCACATGCCGCCGCCGATCACGATGGAATCGGCCTTAGTCGCCAGCGACTTGATCACGCCCAGCTTGTCGGAGACCTTCGACCCGCCCAGCACCACCGCGTAGGGGCGCTCGGTGGACTCGGTCAGCTGCTGCAGCACCTGGATCTCCGCGGCGACCAGCTTGCCGGCGTACGACGGCAGCAGGGTCGCGACGTCGTAGACCGAGGCCTGCTTGCGGTGCACCACGCCGAACCCGTCGGAGACGAATGCCCCCGGCGTGCCGTCCGGTGCGGCGACCAGCTCGGCCAGCGCCCGGGCCAGCGCGAGGCGCTCCTTGTCGTCCTTGCTGGTCTCCCGCGGGTCGAAGCGGATGTTCTCCAGCAGCAGCACGTCACCGTCGGTGAGGCCTTCGGCGCGGGCCAGCGCATCGGTGCCGACCACATCACCGGCCAGCTGAACGTGTCGGCCCAGCTGTTCGCCGAGCGCGGCCGCGACCGGCGCCAGCGACAGCGCCGGGTCGGGCTTGCCCTTGGGCCGGCCCAGGTGGGCGGTCACCACCACCTTGGCGCCGGCCTCGAGCAGCGCGCGCAGCGTCGGCACCGACGCGGTGATCCGGCCCGGATCGGTGATGTTGCCGTCGTCGAGGGGGACGTTGAGATCGCTGCGCACCAGCACGCCGCGCCCACTCACCCCCTGCGCCAGAAGATCTTCCAGAGACTGGATGGTCACGGCGGCCGGACTTACAGGGACTTGCCGACGAGGGCGACCAGGTCAACCAGCCGGTTGGAGTAGCCCCACTCGTTGTCGTACCAGGAGACCACCTTGGCCTGGTTGTCGATCACCTTGGTCAGGCCGGCGTCATACAGCGAGCTGTGCGGGTCGGTGACGATGTCGCTGGAGACGATCGGGGCGTCGTAGTACTTCAGGATGCCCTTCATCGGTCCCTCGGCGGCGGCCTTCATCGCGGCGTTGATGTCGGCGATCGAAGCCGACTTGCTCAGCTCGGCGGTCAGGTCGGTGACCGAGCCGGTGGGGATCGGCACCCGCAGCGCGTAGCCGTCCAGCTTGCCCTTCAGCTCCGGCAGCACCAGGCCGATCGCCTTGGCGGCACCGGTGGAGGTCGGCACGATGTTGATCGCGGCCGCGCGCGCCCGGCGCAGGTCGGAGTGCGGGCCGTCCTGCAGGTTCTGGTCCTGGGTGTAGGCGTGGATGGTGGTCATCAGGCCCTTGACGATCCCGAACTCGTCGTTGAGCACCTTGGCCAGCGGCCCCAGGCAGTTCGTGGTGCACGAGGCGTTGGAGATGATCTTCTGGCTGCCGTCGTACTTGTCGTCGTTGACGCCCAGCACGATGGTGATGTCCTCGTCGGAGGCGGGCGCGGAGATGATCACCTTCTTGGCGCCGGCGTCCAGGTGGCCCTGGGCCTTGTCGCGCTTGGTGAAGATGCCGGTGGACTCGACGACGACGTCGACGCCCAGGTCGCCCCAGGGCAGCGCCGCCGGGCCTTCCTTGACCTCCAGCGCCTTGATCTTGGTGTTGCCGACGACGATGGTGTCGTCGCCCTCGAGGCTGACGTCGTGGGGCAGCCGGCCCAGGATGGAGTCGAATTTCAGCAGGTGCGCCAGGCTGGCGTTATCGGTCAGGTCATTGACCGCGACGATCTCGATGTCGGTATTGGCGCCCTGGGCCTTCTGCGCGTCCAATGCCCTGAAGAAGTTGCGCCCGATGCGGCCGAAGCCGTTCACGCCTACCCGGACCGTCACTGGTCTCTCCTCGTGTCGCCTAGTTTGCTGGTGTATTCGACGCCAGCCTAATGCGTGACCGAACCCACAGGTCCTTCGGTACGGCGGACCGGGAACTCGTCACCGGGCTCGGCCACGGCTGACGGCTGAGCATGTCGGCTACCGCCACATAGCCCGCTTCGATCAGTCCGGATTTGGCGTCGACGATGCGGTAGGCCTGTTCCTTGCGGTGAATGGGCTGACCTTCGAGCATGATCACCCGCAGGTCGCCGTCTTCGAAGTGGCAGCGGCGCTGCACCGCGGCCAGCAGCTGCTCGTTGTGCAGGTGGCCTTCGCCGAAGTTCCACCCGATCAGCGGGCCGGCGATGATCTCGCCGTCGCGGATGCTGTAGTCGGCTTGGTTCTTGATGGCGCGCGGCAGCAGCCCGTTGAGTGCGCGACCGTGCAGGTGCATCGCGCGGAAGGCCCCCGGAACCTTGTCGGCCACGAGTTCGGCGGTGGCGCGGTCGTAGAGCTTGGCGAGCTGGTTGATGACCAGCGCCGAACTCTTGACCGTGCGCGCCTCGAGGGTGTCTTCGGCGCCGTCGCGGAAGCACCACAGGCTCGAGGCCCAGTTTCCGGCGTAGTAACGCATCGCCGGCAGGAACGAGATCTGTTGGGGAAACATGTTTCCCGCCATCGGCATGACCACCAGGCCGGCGACCAGTATGACCCCCAGCAGTGGTGAGCGCAGGTCGTACACCTGAATTTCGGCGTGCTGGCCGAAGAGATAGAACAGCGAGAAGATGAAGAACACGTTCCATTCCAACGGAACTCCCATCGGAAGGTTGGAGATGATGTTGAGGTGGAAGACCACCATGAACGCGATCAGGGCCCACCGCCAGGGCTGATCACCGGCGACCAGCACCAGCAGCGCCGGCACGATGAATTCGGCGGTGGTGCCGCCGACGTGTGCCATCAGTTGCGGTATCCGGGTGGGCCGTAGGTCGTTGGCGTGATCGCGGTAGAGCAAGTGCTTGAACCGGGTGAACATCCTCGGCCGTAACAGGGCGTTGTTGCTCATCATCACGGCCACCACGTACGGGAAGTGATGGTTGAGCTTGGAGGTCGCTGCGCCCCACCACAAACCGAGCAGGATGAGCTTGAACGCGGCCATCTGGTCGACGTAGGGAAAGAAGAACACCAGCAACGTCAGCCCGTAGTGCTCGGCGCGGGCCGCCAGAAAGATCGTCTTGTCCCGCAGCCCCAGCAGCGCCAGTGCCGCGATGATCAGGACCACCCGGATCGGGTCGATCAGGCCGATCTCGCCGGCGCCGCCGGTGCCGGTGTCCGGGACCCCGGGCGAGAGCAACAGCCAGATTCCGGAGGCCAGCACCGCGGCGTACAGCGCGACGTCGAGGAGGGTCCGGGTGTCGCCGCCGGTGAGCGGGACCCGGCCCGGCCAGGGCGGCAGCCGAATCGTCTTGGGCCGCAGCCAGTATAGGAATCCGCCGATCGGCGGCCAGAATCGTCCGGTCAGCGGGCCGGAGCCGCAGCCCAGTCCCAGGATCTCGAACAGCAAGCTGAAGACGACGACCTTCTGGTAGACGATCGGCTGCGTCCACCATTCGGTGATCCGGCCCAGCCCGCCCAGGCCCGGGGTCAGCGCGATGACCGCCGCGGCGCCGACGGCGTAGGCCGCGATCTTGAGCAGATACAGCAGATAGATCGCCGACGGGGTGCCGAATCCGTGTTCGGCCCAGTGCCGGCTGCAGAGCTGCGTCCGGGTGGCCCACGGCATACCGCGCCAGGTCTCGGGATCCGCATCGGGAACCGTCGGTGCGATGAACCCCATCTTGGCCTCACTCCCCTGGCTTGTGCATGTTCAGTTATAGCGATACGCGTCATGCCGCGACGCGGTTTCGGGTCCGCTCAGGTGTAGGCCGCGCGCAGCAGCGCCGGCGGCCGGAATGGGCGCCAGACCCCGGTGGTTTGCGCCAGCCGGTCGGCGATCGCGAAGATCACCGCGGGATGGTAGGCGAACCCGATGTGACTCGCGGCGACGCCGATGTTCTCCGCTTGCGGTGCGGCGTCGGTGAGGCAGACCCGCCAGCCCACGATGCCATCAAGGACGGAGTAGATCGAGGTGCTCGGCACCGGCAGCGCAGCGTCGCCGCCGGGAGCCGGTTCATCGGGCACCCGGGCCTGGAAGTCCCCGTACCAGCGGGCCCACTGCGACCAGCGGGGCCACTGCGGGAAGCCGGACAGGTCGCTGGGATGGCCGGCGGAATCGCGTTGGCGTGCCATGGTGGCGGCGAGCCGTACCGGTGTGCCGAGGGTGATCACCTGGCGGACGGATTCGGGGCTGTAACAAGCCAATTGGCGTGCATAAAACCCGCCGAGGCTCCAGCCGATCACCGACATCGGTTGCTGGTAGCGATCGGCCAGCTCCTCGACGCGGGAGGCCATCCCGTCGAGTACCCGCGGCGTCGGCCCAAGATTGGTGCCCAGCCGCCACCCGTGCATCCGGTAGCCCAGGCGTCGCAAGACTCGTCTCAGTACCAGCGTCGAAGTATCGGCCGCGCCCAGGCCGGGCAACACCAGCACCGGGTGGCTGTCACCGCGTGGCAGCAGCAACAGCAGTGGTGCTGTGGACGTGAGCAATCCGACGTCGACTGCGGCCCGGGCCGGTTCGCTGAGGTAGAGCAGCCGGCCGGGGACGGTGCGACGGCGATCGGGCCGTTGCGTTCTCGTCAACAGTGGCTCCTCTACCCCTGAATCCAACCGAGTTTGGTGCTCTCGGTCGGAGACGGTCGTTAACGTTTGGCATGGCAGGGCGCAACAAGCAGGTTTACAAGATCACCTATCCCAACGGGAAAATCTACGTCGGTATGGACCTCACCGGGTCAACTTCCTACTTTGGTAGCCCGAGCGCTAAGGAGCGCATAGCCGCCGATCTCGCCGAATATCGCATGGACCTGATCGCGCGCAAACAAATCTTGTGGGAATCGGAAACGGCCGCCGACGCCGAAGTACGGTGCCGACAAATCGATCTCCAGGACGCGCGTAGCAATTCTGCTACCCTGGGCAGATGACCGTGATTCCGCAGAAGGAGCTGCGCAACAACGTGGCCGAGGTGCTGCGCCGAGCGGAAGCCGGCGAGGAGATCACCATCACCGTGGCCGGCAGGCCGGTGGCACAGCTCGGACCGACGACCCCCCGACGATGGGTGTCCGGTCAGCCGTTGCGGTCGATATGGGTCACTCCCGCGCCGATCACACTCGACACGGACCTTGAGCAATTCGCGGCCCCGCTGGCCGACCCGTTCGAATGATGCGCGCACTGCTGGACACCTCCGTACTAATTAGTGCAGATCCACCGCCGGACGTCGAGGCGGCGATCGGCGTCGCCTCGATTGCTGAACTCCAGTTCGGTGTACTGATGGCCGTCGACGACGAAGAGCGCGCTCGTCGCGCACTACGATTGGGCACAGTCGAAGCGACCTTCGACCCGCTTCCTGTCACCGTGGCAATCTCTCGCGAATGGGGTCATCTGTCCGCCGCCGTACGCAACCGCGGCGGCCGGCCTCGACGGCGCGCCATTGATCTGGCAATCGCCGCAACTGCCAACGTCCATGGGTCCCACTGCTAACCCACAACTTGGGCGACTTCCGCATCATCGACGACCTGGTCGACGTGCGCAGTCCCGCGGAGTTCACCCGCGAATAAACCCCTAGCGCTCAGGCGTCTTCCAGCAACTCCGGGGTGACCGCCGACTCGGTATCGGGGATCCCGTCCTGCTTGGCCTTGCGGTCGGCCATCGACAGCAGCCGCCGAATGCGGCCTGCCACCGCGTCTTTGGTCATCGGCGGATCGGCCAGTCGGCCCAGTTCCTCCAGCGACGCCTGCCGGTGCTCGACGCGCAGCTTGCCCGCCGAGGCCAGATGATCGGGCACGGTGTCCCCGAGGATGTCCAACGCGCGTTCCACCCGGGCCGCCGCGGCCACCGCGGCGCGGGCCGAGCGGCGCAGGTTGGCGTCGTCGAAGTTGGCCAGCCGGTTGGCGGTCGCGCGTACCTCGCGGCGAATCCGCCGCTCCTCCCAGACCAGCCGGGTGTCCTGGGCGCCCATCCTGGTCAGCAACGCACCGATCGCCTCGCCGTCGCGCACCACCACCCGATCGGCGCCGCGCACCTCGCGGGCCTTCGCACTGACCCCGAGCCGACGCGCCGCGCCGACCAGCGCCAGGGCCGCCTCCGGACCGGGGCAACCGACCTCCAGCGCCGAGGACCGACCGGGCTCGGTCAGTGATCCGTGCGCCAAAAACGCGCCGCGCCAAGCCGCTTCGGCGTCGGCGACGCTGCCGCCGACGACCTGGGCGGGTAGGCCGCGCACCGGCCGGCCACGCATGTCCAGCAGGCCGGTCTGGCGGGCCAGCGCTTCGCCGTCCTTGGCGACCCGCAGCACGTAACGGGTGCTCTTGCGCATCCCGCTGGCCGACAGCACATGCACGATCGCGTTGTAGCCGTACAGGTCGAAGATGTCCTTGCGCAGCCTGCGCGCGATGACGCCCAGGTCCACCTCGGCTTCGACCACGACCCGGCCGGCCACGATATGCAGCCCACCGGCGAAGCGCAGCAGCGCCGCGACCTCGGCTCGACGGGCATTGACCGAACTGACCACGAGACGGCTCAATTCGTCCTTGACTTCAGCCGTCATCGCCACGACTTGTCACCTCCCGGCCCGAGCCCGCTCGGTCCACTCACGCCGGTTTGCCGGCCCCCGCCCTCGGCCGGCGTCGCGACGGGTGTCGGGAGCGTCAGCGGCGACCCGCCGGCGTCCCGAACCCCGTCCAGCGCTGCCGCCAACTTTCCTGGGTCATGTAAAGGTGTACCAGGTCGGGCCACGTCGACGAACCGAACCTCCGCCGCGAAGAGATTCGCAGCCCGGCGCAGCTGCTCGCGTTCGCGCTCACTGGGCACCCGTCCCGCGTCGATGATGATGTGGTCGACGGTGAAACCGGGGGCATGCTGGGCCAACACGTGCAGGTGACGCTCCACCGAGAAGCCGGCGGTCTCCCCCGGCTCGGCGACCAGGTTGAGCACCAGGGCGCGCCGGGCCGTGGTGTTCTGCAGTGCGGCGGCCAGCCCGGGCACCAGCAGGTGCGGGATGACGCTGGTGAACCACGATCCCGGCCCCAGCACCACCAGGTCCGCCGACATGATGGCGTCGACGGCCTGGCGGGTGGCCGGTGGATTGCCCGGCAACAGCCGCACCCGGCGCACCTTGCCCGGCGTCGTCGCGATCGCCACCTGGCCGCGGATCACCCCGAACAGCCGCGGGTCGGCGTCGAGGCCGGAGACGTCGGCTTCGATCTGCAGGGCGATCGGGCACATCGGCAGCACCCGCCCTTTGACGCCGAGCATTCGGCCGAGCTCATCGAGTGCGGCCACCGGGTCGGCCAGCACCTCGTTGAGGCCGGCCAGCAGCAGGTTGCCGATCGGGTGGCCGGCCAGCGCGCCGGTGCCGCCGAACCGGTGCTGCAGAATGGTCGCCCACAGCCGCCCGGCGGGACTGTCGGAGGCCAGCGCCGCCAGCGCCATCCGCAGGTCCCCCGGCGGCACCACATCCAGCTCGCTGCGCAACCGGCCGGAGGAGCCGCCGTCGTCGGCGACGGTGACCACGGCGGTGACGTGCGGCGTCAGCCGACGGGCGGCCGACAGTGTCGCGTACAGGCCGTGCCCGCCGCCGAGCGCCACGATGCTCGGGTTGCCGTGGGCTGGCTCGATGCTCATTGGCGCCGCCCTCCCCCGCCAGCGGGTGGGGGTACCCCCGGCCGCCCCGCGGCCAGGGGGCGTGCCCCCACCTCATCGCTCCGCTCTGCATCGTCGCCGGCGCAGCTCATTCGCGGCCCAGATCCCGGTGCAGCACCCGCACCGACAGCTCGTCGTTGTCATCGGCGGTGTCCAACAGCCTCGCCAGCGCCTCGGCGATGGCGACGCTGCGGTGCTTGCCGCCGGTACACCCGATGGCCACGGTCATGTATCGCTTTCCTTCTCGTCGATAGCCGCCCACCACCAGAGACAGCAGCCGATGGTAGGCCTCGAGGAATTCGTCCGCACCCGGCTGGCTCAGCACGTAGTCGCGCACCGCCGGATGCTGTCCGGAGTGCGGGCGCAGTTCGTCGACCCAGTGCGGGTTGGGCAGGAACCGCACGTCCATCACCATGTCGGCGTCCATCGGCAGGCCGTACTTGTAGCCGAAGGACTCGACCGTGATCGAGGTGGGAGCCGTGACGGCGTCTCCACCGAACATCTCCTCGATGCTCTCGCGCAGCTCGCGCACGCTGAGCACCGAGGTGTCGATGACCAGGTCGGCCACCGCGCGGACCGGCGCCAACATGACCCGCTCGGCGGTAATGCCCTCGGTGAGCGTCTGCTGGCCCTGCAGCGGATGGCTGCGGCGGTTGTGTTCGTAGCGGCGGATGAGTACGTCGTCGCCGGCGTCCATGAACAGCACCCGCGGGTTGATGCCCCGCGTCGCCAGCTCATTGCGTACCGAGTCCAGGTCTCCGGTGAATCCGGCCGAGCGCACGTCCATCACCACCGCCAGCTGGGTGATCCGGGAGCCCGCCGCCAAGCCCAGGTCCACCATCCTGGTGATCAGGTCCGGCGGCAGGTTGTCGGCGACGTACCAGCCCAGGTCCTCGAGCACCTTGGCGGCGGTGCCGCGCCCGGCGCCGGACAGCCCGGTGACCAGTACGACGTCGATACCGGCGCCGTCTCCGGGGCCGGCGACGTCGCGTTCCCGCACGCCCTTCGGTGATTCCGTGGTCATCCCGACATCCGTTGCTGTTCAGCGGCACCCGTCGCGCCGTCGGCCCCCAGCGCCTCGAGAACCGCAGCCGCGGTCGCCGCGCCGATTCCCGGGATCGAGGTGAGCTCTTCGACGGTAGCCTTTTTCAGTCGTGCCACCGAGCCGAAATGCGAGATCAACACCTTGCGCCGGTGCTCACCGAGGCCGGGTACCGCATCCAGCACCGAGGCGGTCATCCGCTTGGACCGTTTGCTGCGATGGTAGGTGATGGCGAACCGGTGCGCCTCGTCGCGGATCCGCTGCAGCAGATACAGGCCTTCGCTTTGCCTCGGCAGGATGATCGGGTCCGGCTCCGAGGGCACCCACACCTCCTCCAGGCGCTTGGCCAGCCCGATGGTCGCGACGTCGGTGATACCGAGTTCGGCGAGCGCGGCGGCGGCGGCGTTGACCTGCGGAGCGCCACCGTCCACCACGTAGAGATTCGGCGGATAGGCGAATTTTCGTGATTTGCCTTCCGGAGAAAGCACTTCCGCGTCCAGGTGACGACGGAACCGGCGGCGGGTCACCTCGGCGATCGAGGCCACATCGTCGGAGCGACCCTCGCCGGCGGCCTCTCGGATCGCGAAGTGGCGGTAGTCGGACTTGCGGGGCAGCCCGTCCTCGAACACCACCAGGGATCCGACCACATCGGTGCCCTGCACATGGCTGATGTCCACGCATTCGATGCGCAGCGGTGCGTCGGGCAAGCCCAGAGATTCCTGAATGTTCTGCAGCGCAGCGGATCTGGCGGTGAAATCTCCGGCTCGTTTCAACTTATGTTGCTGCAGTGCATGTTTGGCGTTTCGCTCCACGGTCTCGGCCAGTGCGCGCTTATCACCGCGCAACGGCACCCGCAGTGATACCCGCGAGCCCCGCAGGTCCGACAGCCAGCTGATCAGCTCGTCGGCGTTGGCCGGCAGACAGGGCACCAGCACCTCGCGGGGCACCGGATTGATCGGCTCGTCGGCCGAACCCTCCAGTTCGGCCTGATCACCGTAGAACTGGGTGACGAACTGTTCAACGAGACGCTCCAGGGCGTTCTCGGAATCGCCGGGGTCTCCGGGCTTTTCGACGATCCAGCCGCGCTGACCGCGTACCCGGCCGCCACGCACGTGGAACACCTGGACCGCCGCCTCCAGCTCGTCGTCGGCGAACGCCACCACGTCGGCGTCGGTGCCGTCCCCGAGCACCACGGCCTGCTTCTCCAGGGCTCGTTTCAGCGCCGCGACGTCGTCGCGCAGCCGCGCGGCCCGCTCGAAGTCGAGCTGATCGGAGGCGGCCAGCATCTGCTGCTCGAGGCTGCGGACCAGCCGGTCGGTCTTGCCGGCCAAAAAGTCGCAGAAGTCGTCCACGATCTGCCGGTGTTCCTCGGCGCTGACCCGCCCGATACACGGTGCCGCGCACTTGCCGATGTAACCCAGCAGGCAGGGCCGACCGATCTGCTGGTGGCGCTTGAACACCCCGGCCGAGCAGGTGCGGGCCGGAAACACCCGCAGCAGCAGGTCCAGGGTTTCGCGGATCGCCCAGGCGTGCGAGTACGGCCCGAAGTAGCGCACCCCTTTGCGTCGCGGCCCGCGGTAGACCATCAGCCGCGGGTACTCCTCGTTGAGGGTGACCGCCAGCACGGGATAGGTCTTGTCATCGCGGTAGCGGACGTTGAACCGCGGGTCGAACTCCTTGATCCAGTTATATTCCAGCTGCAGCGCCTCGACCTCGGTGTTGACCACCGTCCACTCCACCTTGGCGGCGGTGGTCACCATCTGGCGGGTGCGCGGGTGCAGGCCGGCGACGTCGGCGAAGTACGACGTGAGCCGCGACCGCAGGCTTTTCGCCTTGCCCACGTAGATCACCCGGCCGTGCGGGTCGACGAATCGGTAGACGCCGGGCTCGACGGGAATGGAGCCGGTCGCCGGGCGATAGGTCGCGGGGTCTGGCACGGTAACCAGGCTACTTTCTACGGCGAACAGACGTGAAAGCCCCTTTTTTCATGCAAAACAGGGTGCTTTCATGTCTGCTCGCCGGGGGGACGGTAGCGCGCGATCAGGGCCCGCATGGTGCGCATGGCCTGCACCGCGCGCTCCTTATCGGCGGACTGGATGGCCACCAGCGGAATGTATTCGTCGTCGGGCAGCTCCAGCCGGGCCCAGCGTTTGCCCGGCGGGAAGGACACGCCGCGCACGTGCGCCCACGGGATCAGCCGGTCGCCGAGCGCGTTGCGCACCGACACCCCGGACGCGCCCGCCCGTACCCGGGCGCGCGCGAACAGCAGCAGCGACCCGGCCACGATGATGCCCAGCGCCACGACGGCCACCCGGTCGTAGGTGCGAAAGATCACCCCGCTGGAGCGGATCGTCAGCAGAAAGCTCACCACGACGTGGATCGCGACGATCAGGACCGCGGCGCTCCATAAGCCGATCCGCATGAGCCGCGGACGCACCTGCAGATCCCACTGCTGGGACCCGGACGGGCCCGTCACAGCGCGGCGCGAAGGTCGCGCAGGGTCAGTGCCGTGCTCAGCGCGGCGGCGGCCGCCTGGGCGCCCTTGTCCTCGGCCGAACCGGGCAGCCCGGCGCGATCCAGCGCCTGCTGCTCGTCGTTGACGGTGAGCACCCCGTTGGCCACCGGTGTCGCCGCGTCCAGTGACACCCGGGTCAGACCCTGGGTCACCGCGTCGCACACATAGTCGAAATGCGGTGTGCCGCCGCGGATCACCACACCGAGCGCGACGACCGCGTCGTGGTTGCGGGCCACCTCCTGGGCCACTACCGGAATCTCGATCGCCCCGAGCACTCGAACCACCGTGGGTTGGGCGACGCCGGCATCGGCGGCCACCTGGCGGGCACCGGCCAGCAGGGCGTCACAGATCCGGGTGTGCCAGGTGCTGGCCACGATCGCCAAGCGCACACCCGAGGCCTCAAGCGCCGGCATGTCCGGCACCCCGACGCCGCTCACTGGCGCTGCTCCTCAGCCTCGCTGCGTCCCCCTCGCCGCTGCGCGGCTGGGGGCGCCCCCACGGCATCGTCGACAGCGCGGCTCACAGCGCCCCGCCGAATTCGCCGGGCAGGTGCGAAGCATCGTCGAAGTCCTCCAGCCCGGTCAGCTCGTGGCCCATCCGGTCCCGCTTGGTCATCAGGTAGCGGATGTTCTCGGCGTTGGCCCGCACCGGCAGCGGCACCCGCTCGATGATGTGCAGCCCGTAGCCGTCCAGCCCGACCCGCTTGGCCGGATTGTTGGTCAGCAGGCGCATCGAACGCACCCCGAGATCCACCAAGATCTGCGCACCGATGCCGTAGTCGCGCGCGTCGGCCGGCAACCCCAGCTTGAGGTTGGCGTCGACGGTGTCGTCGCCGGCATCCTGCAGCTGGTAGGCCTGCAGCTTGTGCAGCAGCCCGATGCCGCGGCCCTCGTGCCCACGCATGTAGAGCACCACTCCGCGGCCCTCGTGGGCCACCATCGCCAGCGCCGCATCCAGCTGTGGCCCGCAGTCGCAGCGCCGCGAACCGAAGACGTCGCCGGTCAGGCACTCGGAGTGCACCCGGACCAGCACGTCATCGCCGTCATTGTGCGGCCCGGCGATCTCGCCGCGGACCAGCGCGACATGCTCGACGTCCTCGTAGATGCTGGTGTAGCCGACGGCACGGAACTCGCCGTGCCGGGTCGGGATGCGGGCTTCGGCGACCCGCTCGATGTGCTTCTCGTGCTTGCGGCGCCACTCGATCATGTCGGCGATGGAGATCAGCGCCAGGCCGTGTTCGTCGGCGAAGATCCGCAGCTCGTCGGTCTGGGCCATCGCGCCCTCGTCCTTCTGGCTGACGATCTCGCAGATCGCGCCGGCCGGCTGCAGGCCGGCCATCCGAGCCAGGTCGACCGCGGCCTCGGTGTGACCCGGCCGGCGCAGCACGCCGCCGTCCTTGGCGCGCAACGGCACCACGTGCCCGGGCCGGGTGAATTCGTCGGCAGCGCTGCCTGGATCGGCCAGCAGCCGCATCGTCGTCGCCCGGTCCGAAGCCGAAATCCCGGTCCCCACATTGTTCTTGGCGTCGACGGTGACGGTGTAGGCGGTGCCGTGCTTGTCCTGGTTCACCGCATACATCGGCAGCAGGCCCAGCCGGTCACAGATCGCGCCGTCCAGCGGCACGCACAGATACCCGGAGGTGTAGCGCACCATGAACGCCACCAATTCGGGGGTGGCCTTCTCGGCGGCGAAGATCAGATCGCCTTCGTTCTCCCGGTCCTCGTCGTCGATGACGACGACGGCTTTACCGGCGGCAATGTCGGCAACCGCCCGCTCGACGGTGTCCAACTTCGTCATCTATGCCACCTTGGGTTCGCCTCCGGGCCGCCCGATCGGCGCAACCCGCCCATCCAGTATGAACCACCCCGGGGCCATGATTTGCCGCCCGACTCATCCAGCGGGATTTGTCACCAGCCGCTCGACATACTTGGCGATGACGTCCACCTCGAGATTGACCGGCGTGCCGACCGGAGCGCGGCCCAGCGTGGTCAGCGCCAGTGTGGTCGGGATCAACGACACCTCGAAGAAGTGGTCCGGGTCACACCCCAGTCCGGCGACGGTCAGTGAGATGCCGTCGACGGTGATCGAGCCCTTCTCCACCACGTAGCGGGCCAGCGACTTCGGCAGCGAAATCCGCACCACCTCCCAGTGCGGTGCGGGTGTGCGGGCCAGCACGCGCCCGGTGCCGTCGACGTGACCCTGCACGATGTGCCCGCCCAGACGGCTGCCCAGCGCGGCCGCGCGTTCGAGGTTCACCGGTCCCCCGACCTGCACCGAGCCCAGGCTGGAGCGATCCAGCGTCTCGCGCATCACGTCGGCGGAGAACCGGCCGCCGGGCAGCACCTCCACCACCGTCAGGCACACCCCGTTGACGGCGATCGAATCACCGTGGCGGGCGTCGGAGACGACGGTGGGGCCGTGGATGACCAGGCGCGCGGCGTCGGTCAACTCGTCGCGGCTGACCAGCTCGCCCAGTTCCTCGACGATTCCGGTGAACATCACATCAGGCTAGCGACGATCGCAAGCGCGACGGAGTCGGGCGCTGCGGGTCGTCGCCATCGGTTATGTCCACGCTGGACCGCCGGGACGGACCGGCCTCTATACGATGTCCCCCATGCGCAGACTTCTGATCGCTCTGGCCACCGCCACGACCGCCGCCGCCCTGTTCGCCGGCTGCTCGAGCAAGGACTCCGGCGCCCCGTTGCCGGACGCGGCGACCCTGGTCAAGGAATCCGCCAGCACCACCGCGGACCTCAAGAGCGCGCACCTGGCACTGTCGGTGACCGGCCAAATCAAGAACCTTCCGGTCAAGACCCTCGAGGGTGACCTGACCAACGAGCCGACCACCGCGGCCAAGGGCAGCGCGACGATCACCATGCTCGGCAGCGACGTCGACGCCAAGTTCATCGTCATCGACGGCGACCTGTACGCGGCGATCACCGGTGACGACTACGACAACTACGGCGCCGCCGAGAAGATCTACGACGTCGCCGCCATCCTGAGCCCGGACAAGGGATTGGCCAACATGCTGGCCAACCTCAAGGAGCCGAAATCGCAAGGGCGCGAAACCATCAACGGCCAGAAGACGATCCGGGTCACCGGCGATGCGCCGGCCGACGCGGTGAACGCGCTGGCACCGCAGCTCAAGGCCACCGCGTCGACGCCGGCCACGGTCTGGATTCAAGAAGACGGTGACCACCAGCTGGTTCAGGCCAAGCTTGACCCCAGCGCGGGCAACTCGATCCAGATGACGTTGTCGAACTGGAACTCCCCGGTCACCGTTGAGAAGCCGGCAGGAGCGTGATGCGGGTCAATCGCCGACTCGCGATCAGCGCAGGTAGCCTCGCGGTCCTGCTCGGGGCGCTCGACACCTATGTCGTGGTCACGATCATGCGCGACATCATGGCGCCGCAACCGGCCGGTGTCGGGATCCCGATCAACAAGATCCAGCAGCTCACCCCGATCATCACCTGCTACCTACTCGGCTACATCGCCGCGATGCCGCTGCTGGGCCGGGCCTCCGACCGGTTCGGCCGCAAGCTGCTGCTGCAGGTCAGCCTGACCACGTTCGCCATCGGCTCGGTGGTGACCGCGTTGTCGATGGATCTGTCGATGCTGGTGGTGGGCCGCACCATTCAGGGCATCGCCAGTGGCGCCCTGCTGCCGGTGACCCTGGCGCTGGGCGCCGACCTGTGGGCGCAGCGCAATCGGGCCGGAGTCCTCGGCGGGATCGGCGCGGCCCAGGAGCTGGGCAGCGTGCTCGGCCCGCTGTACGGCATCTTCATCGTCTGGGCGCTGCGCGACTGGCGCGACGTGTTCTGGATCAACGTGCCTCTGACCGCGATCGCGATGGTGATGATCCACTTCAGCCTGCCGTCGCGGGCCGACTCCGCCGACGACGGGACTCCGCCCGAACGCGTCGACGTCGTCGGCGGGCTGCTGCTGGCGGTCGCGCTGGGCCTGGCCGTCATCGGCCTCTACAACCCCGAACCCAACGCCAAGCAGGCGCTGCCGGACTGGGGGCTGCCGGTGCTGGGAGCCGCGCTGGTGGCCATCGTGCTGTTCGCGGTCTGGGAGCGCTTCGCCCGCACCAAGCTGATCGACCCGACCGGCGCCCGGTTCGGGCCGTTTTTGGCGGCGTTGGGCGCCTCGGTGTGTGCCGGCGCGGCACTGATGGTGACGCTGGTCGATGTCGAGCTCTTCGGGCAGGGCGTGCTGGGGATGACCCAGAACGAGGCCGCCGGGCTGCTGCTGCGCTTCTTGGCCGCGCTGCCGGTGGGCGCCCTGGTGGGCGGCTGGATCGCGACCCGGGCCGGCGACCGGGGGGTGACCTTCGTGGGCCTGCTGCTCGCGGCCGGCGGCTACTGGCTGATCTCGAAGTGGCCGGTCGATCTGCTGGCTTACCGGCACGATTTCTTCGGGTTGTTCTCGCTGCCGGCCCTGGACACCGACCAGATGCTGGCCGGCTTCGGGCTGGGACTGGTGATCGGCCCGCTGACGTCGGCGGTGATGCGGGTGGTGCCGCCCCGCGAGCACGGCATCGCCGCGGCCGGTGTGGTGGTCGCCCGGATGACCGGGATGCTGGTCGGGATGGCCGCTCTGTCGGCGTGGGGGCTGTATCGGTTCAACCAGATTCTGGCCGGGATACCCAAGGTTCCCGGGGGCAGCCTGGCCGAGAAGATGGCGGCGACGGCGCACAACTCGAAGTTGGCGTTCGCGATGATGTACGGCGAGATCTTCGGGATCACCGCAATCGTCTGCGTGGTCGGCGCCGTACTCGGGCTGTTCATCGGCAGCAACAAGGATTCCGTCGAGGATCCGGAGGCCTCTGCCGCGGGCGTGCGTGTCCCCGAGCGCCACGCCGGTTAAAAGCCCGGGATTACGCACGCTCAGCACAGTCAGTTCAGTGCGGCACCAGGCTCAGCAGCAGATCCGGGCCGATCGGCTCCACCGTGTCGAATCGCCACCGCAGTGCCCGGGCGATGCTGGGCACCCCGACATCGTCGACGGCGGTGATCGGCCCGCCCAGCAGGATCGGCGCCACATAGGCCAGGATGCGATCGATCGCCCCGGCCCGCAGGAACGCTCCCGCCAGTGTTGGACCGCCTTCCAGCAGCACATCGGTGCGGTCCGACAGCGCCCGCAGCACCTCGGCCGGATCGTGGGTGCGGATCACCATGGTGCGCGAGTCGTCATTGAGCACCTGCGCGTCCGCCGAGATCTCGCGCTGCCCCACCACCACCCGCAGCGGCTGCCGGTCGGCCAGGGTGCCGTCGGGCAGCCGGGCGGTCAGCGTCGGGTCGTCGATGAGCACGGTGCCGGTGCCCACCACGATGGCGTCGGCGGCCGCCCGGCGGCGGTGCAGATCGGCCCGGGCGGCCTCGCTGGTGATCCATTGACTGGATCCGTCGGCGGCCGCGCTGCGCCCGTCAATACTGGTGGCGTACTTCCAGGTGACGTGCGGTAGGCCGGTGCGCTGCTTGTGCAGCCACTCCCGCAGCGGCCCGGCGATCACCGCGTCGGCCTGCACGCCGGCGAGCACCTCGACTCCCGCCGCGGCCAGGCGCGCCGCCCCGCCCGCCGCTTCGGGGTTGGGGTCGTCGACGGCGTAAGCCACCTTCGCGACACCGGCGGCCAGTAGCGCGTCCACGCATGGCGGGGTTCGGCCGTGGTGATTGCAGGGCTCCAGCGTGACCACCACCGTGCCGCCGGCGGCCAGCGCACCGGCGCGGCGCAGCGCCACCACCTCGGCGTGGGCCTCGCCGGTCGGTCCGGTGCCGCCGACGCCGACTACCCGCCCGTCGCGGTCCAGGACGACGGGGGCCACCGGGGGGTTGGGGTAGGTCCTGCCCTTGACCCGCTGCCCCTGCTCGATGGCGAGCAGCATCGCGGCGTCGTGGCCGGCGGCGTCTGTCGCGGCCGGGGCGGTGCTCATGCCGCTGCGCTCATGCGCGCAGATGCGGCGACGCGGCACGGGCTTGGCGGCGCAACGATTCCACCGCGGCGGCCGGGTCCTCGGCGCTGTAGACGGCCGAGCCGGCGACGAAGCAGTCGACGCCGGCCTCAGCGGCCTGTTCGACGGTGTCGGCGTTGATGCCGCCGTCGATCTCCACCAGGATGCTCAGCTCCCCGGCGTCGACGAGATTGCGCACCGTGCGCACCTTGCCCAGCACCTCCGGGATGAAGGACTGTCCGCCGAATCCCGGTTCCACCGACATCACCAGCAGGGTGTCGAAGTTCGGCAGGATCTCCAGGTAGGGCTCCAGCGGCGTACCCGGTTTGATGCTCAGCCCGGCTTTGGCGCCGGCGGCCCGGATGTCGCGGGCCACCGCGATCGGGCTGTCGGTGGCCTCGGCGTGGAAGGTGACGTTGTGGGCGCCCGCCTCGGCATAAGGCGGCGCCCAGCGGCCCGGGTTCTCGATCATCAGGTGGCAGTCCATCGGGATGTCGGTGGCTTTGAGCAGGCTTTCCACCACCGGTAGGCCCAGCGTCAGGTTGGGCACGAAGTGGGCGTCCATCACGTCGACGTGCAACCAGTCCGCCCCCTTGACGGCGGCGGCCTCCTCGGCGAGCCGGGCGAAGTCCGCCGACAGGATCGACGGGGCGATCATGGGTCGTGGCATGGGCTCAGATTACTTGTAGCGCCGCTGCGAACATGGCGTCGGTGCCGTGCCGGTGCGGCCACAGCTGCACGTGCCGGCCATCTCCGAGCGCATCGACCGGCGCGAACAGTTCTCGAGTGTCCAACGCCCGCATCGGATGCCGGCGCAGCGCATCGGCCACCACCCCGACCGTTTCGGCCAGGTGCGGCGAGCACGTCGCATACATCACCACGCCCCCGGGCCGGGTCAGTCCGATCGCCGCGGTCAGCAACTCACGCTGCAGTTTCGTCAGCACCGGGACATCGGCGGGCAGTCTGCGCCACCGGGCTTCGGGCCTGCGCCGCAGGGCGCCGAGACCGGTGCAGGGCACGTCGACCAGCACCCGGTCAAAGCCGGGTTGCAGACCCGAGTCGCGGCCGTCGGCGGTCAGCACCTGCACGTCCAGGCCGCGGGTGTTCTCGGCGACCAGGGCGGCACGCTGGGGCGACTGCTCCACCGCGGTCACCCGGGCCCCGGCCTGCGCCCCGAGCGCGGCCAGCAGCGCGGTCTTGCCGCCCGGGCCGGCACACAGGTCCAGCCACCGCCCGCTGTCACCGTCCACCGGGGCCAGCGCGCACGCGCGGGCCACCAATTGGCTGCCCTCGTCCTGGACCAGGGCGTGGCCGTCGCGCACCGGTTGCAGCCGACCGGGGTCGCCGCCGGGCAGGTACACCGCGTACGGCGAGTACCGGCCAGGAGTGCCGTCCACCGCGGCAGCCAGTTCGGCAGCGGTCAGCACGCCGGGACGGGCGGCCAGATGCACCTGGGGACGCTCGTCGTCGGCGGCCAGCAGCGCGTCGAGTTCGCCGGCGGCCGATCCCAACGCGTCGGCGAAGGCCTGCGCGATCCAGCGCGGGTGCGCGTGGGTGAACGCCGCGTGGCCGATCGGGTCGGCGGCCGGGTCCGGTGCGAGCTCCGCGGTCCAGGACGCTTCGTCGCGGGTGCTGATGGTGCGCAGCACGCCGTTGACGAAACCTGCTCGGGCCGAGTCGAATTCGATGGCCGCCTGCTCGACCGTGGTGGACACCGCGGCGTGCGCGTCGACCCGGGTGCGCAGTAGCTGGTAGCTGCCCAGCCGCAGCAGGTCCAGCAGCACCGGGTTGATCGCATCGGGCGAGCGCTGCGCCGCCGCTCCGATGATCGCGTCGAGCAGTCCGCGGACCCGACAGGTTCCGTAGGTCAGTTCGGTGGCGAAAGCCGCGTCGCGGCCGGTGATCCCGCGCTCGGACAGCAACGCCGGCAGCGCCAGGTTGGCATAGGCGTCACGTTGCGAGACCGCCCGCAGCACGTCGAATGCGGCACGACGGGCCGGATCCAGCGGTTTGCGACGCGGTTGGCGCGGCCCGCTTTGCGGCCGCCGGCGCGACGGTCCGGTCATGACGCCCGCAAACCCGGGTCTAGCCGGGCGCCGCGCGCCCAGTCGGCAGCGTTCATGGGCTTCTTTCCGGGCGGCTGGATCTGCCCCAAACGCACCGGCACCGATCCGGTGCCGATCCAGACGCTGCGCCGGTCGACGTGAATGTTCCCGGCCGCCAAGTCTTGTGGACCGTCGTCGGTGACGGCCACCGGGCCGAGCTTGACACGCAGGTCACCGATCACCGTCCAGGCCCCCGGCGCCGGGGTGACGGCACGGATGCGGCGCTCGATCACGGGAGCGGGCAGATCCCAGCGCACCCGCGCGTCGTCGACGCTGATCTTCGGGGCGTAGCTGACCCCGTCGCGCGACTGCGGCACCGCCTTCAGCGCGCCGTCGGCGATCCCGTCGAGGGTGGCCGCCAGCAGTTCGGCGCCCGCGACCGCCAACCGTTCCAGCAGCTGCCCGGCGGTGTCGTCGGGCCGGATCGTCTCGGTCAGCACCCCGTACACCGGCCCCGAATCGAGTTCCGGCTCGATCTCAAACGTCGTCGCGCCGGTCACCTCGTCGCCGGCGGCGATGGCCGCCTGCACCGGGCCGGCGCCCCGCCAGGCCGGCAGCAGCGAGAAGTGCAGGTTGACCCAGCCGTGCTGCGGTACCGCCAACAATCCGTCGCGCAGCAGCGCCCCGTAGGCGACGACCGGGCAGCACTCCGGTGCGAGCTCGGCCAGCTCGGCGACGAACTCGGCCGAGTTCGGCTGGTGCGGCCGCAGCACCGGGATGTCGTGGTCCAGGGCGCGTTGCGCCACCGGAGACGGCTGCAGGTGCCCGCGCCGGCCGGAGGCCGCGTCGGGCCGGGTCAGTACCGCGACCACCTCGTGGCGGGGCGAGTCGATCAGCCGTTGCAACGATGGCAACGCGGTGTCCGGAGTGCCGGCGAAGACGATGCGCACCGGCACAGTTTAAGGAAGCCGCGGGACGGCCCCGAGTACCAACGACCCTTTCGCCGGCTTCGGAGTCGCGCCATCATGGAAGGCGGGGTAGCGATCGGAGGTCACCTTGTCTGCCGTGATGGTGGAAGCCCAGACCGTCCGGGATGCGGTCGAGGCAGCCTGCCGTGCCCCGTCGCTACACAACATCCAGCCGTGGCGGTGGGTGTTCGACGGCGCTGCGCTGCAGTTGTTCCTCGACCCGCACCGGGTGTTGCCGACCGACCGGGCCGGGCGTGAGGCGATCATCGGTTGCGGCGCGGCGCTGGGCCACCTTCGGGTGGCGCTGTGCGCAGCGGGCCTGCGCGCCGACATCGAGCGGTTTCCCAATCCCAACGACCCCAACCATCTTGCGTCGATCCGATTCGCCCGGCTCGATCACGTCACCGAGGGACACCGCCGCCGGGCCGCAGCGATCCGGGAACGCCGCAGTGACCGCTTGCCTTTGCAGTCTCCCGCAAACTGGGAACTGTTCGAACCGGTGCTGCGTGACCGCCTCGATCAGCACGCCGTGCACCTGGATGTCCTGCCGGAGGACGCCCGGCCCCGCCTGGTGCAGGCCTCACAGCTCGCCGAGTCGTTACGGCTCTACGATTCCACCTACCACGCCGAATTGCGCCGGTGGACAGTTCCTTTCGCGGAATCGGCGGGTATCCCCTACAGCGCGTTGGCCTCAGCGGCCGAAGGTGACCGGGTCGATATCGGCCGAGCGTTTCCGCCCGCCCGCCACCCTGAGCAACGTGTCCGGATCCTCCAGGATCAGGCGGTGATCGTGGTGCTGTCCACCGATACCGACTCCCGCGCCGCGGCGTTGGCGACCGGTGAAGCACTCTCGGTGGTTCTGCTGGAGGCCACGATGGCCGGTCTGGCCACCTGCCCGCTGACCCACCTCACCGAGGTTCAGGTCGCCAGGGAGATCGTCGAGACGCTGGTGGGCGGCGACGGCGTACCGCAGATCCTGATCCGGATCGGGCACGCTCCGGCGGGCGAGGAACCACCGCGCCTCACCTCGCGGCGCCCGCTCGACGACGTCCTGCAGATGCCGGGCGGATAACCACCCTCAGCCGATATGCAGCGGGTCCAGTTGTACCCGCACCGGATGATGCGACCCGCGGGCGCTGAGCACCCCGACGCCGTGGCGCAGCGCCGCGGCCAGTGCCAGGCCGTGATCGCGGCCGACCCGGGCCAGCATCCGGATCACCGGCAGCTCGGCCGGGACGCCAGCCGGGCGCCGCACCCCCGGCGGTAGCGGCACCGGGCCGAGCACGTCGGCGCCGTCGGGTAGTCGCGCCTGCTCCAGCAGCGCGGCCACCGAATCCGGGTCGCCGTCGAGGGCCGCGATGTGCACCGCCGGTGGCAACCCGACTTCGGTGCGGGTGGCCAGCTCGGCGTCGGCGTGGCCGACCGGATCCCACCGGATGAGGGCCTGCACGGTCGGAATCGACGATTCCGCGACCACCGTCACCACCCCGCCGGACTCCCGGTCGCGCACCAGGGCGGCGGCCGCCATCCAGCGCCGCAAGGTGTCCTCGGCGGCCCGCAGGTCCTGGCGGCCCAGCAGCGCCCAGCTGTCCAGCAGCAGTGCTGACCCGTACCCCTGCGGAGCGCGTGGCTCGGCGCCGGGCGTGGCGATCACCAGGGCGGGGCCGTCGCCCGTGCGATCGACGATGGTGTCCCCGGCGGACGTGATGACCGCCGTACCCGGGAAAGCCCGGCCGAGTTCTTCGGCGGTGCGCCGGGCCCCGACGACCACCGCCCGCACCGTATCCGATCCGCAGCGCGCGCACCGTAGCGCCGGCTCGGCCCGGCCGCACCAACGACAGCCGGCGGCGCCACCGCGTTCGGGCAGCGCCAGCGGACCGGTGCAGTGCCGGCATCGGGCGATGGCGCGGCAGCGCCCGCACGCCAGCGACGGCACATACCCACGCCGCGGCACCTGCACCAGCACCGGCGCACCGGCGGCCAGCGCACTGCGCGCGCTCTGCAGCGCCACCGAGGGCAGCCGGGCGGTGCGCGCCGCGGCGTCACGCTCTTCGGCGTATCCGGTGTCATCGAGGGCCACCACCCGCGGCGCCGCCGCCCGCAGCACCGTCCGCGACGCCACCACGTCATGCGCCCAGCCGGCGCGGACCAGCGCGTGCGCCTCGGCGGTGCGCGCGTAGCCGCCGATCAGTGCGGCGCAACCCGACAGGTGCGCCCGCAGCATCGCCACCTCGCGGGCGTGCGGGTAGGGCGCCCGCGGCTCGGCGAGGTTGTCATCGCCGTCGTCGAAGACCATGACCAGTCCCAGGTCGGCAAGCGGGGCGAACACCGCACTGCGGGTGCCGATCACCAGGCGGGCCCCGCCGCGTAGCACCGACAGCCAGCGCCGGTAGCGGGTGGCCGGCCCCAGACCCGCCGACAGCGCGACGACCGCGGACTCGTCGATCCGCGCCGTTGCGGCGCTCCACACTGCGTCGATGTCTCGCTGGTCGGGAACGATCGCCAAGGCCGTGCGCCCCGCGCGAATGGTCTGTGCGGCGGCCTCCGAAATCCGGTCTACCCAGGAATCGCCGGGCAGTACCTGCCACACCGCCCGCGCGGCCCGGCCTTCGCCGAGCGCCGCCAAAAGCGGCCCGCCCGCCCGGTAGCGCTGCCAGCCCGCCGGATCGACCGGTGCGGGCAGCGGTGCCTCGGCCGGTGTCACCGTCTCGCGTTCCACCCGGGCGTGCCGCGGCGGTACCGCCAGCCGCAGCACGTCGGCCCGGGTCCCGGCGTAGCGGGCGGCCACCGCCTCCACCAGCCGGCGGACCTCGGCGGTGAGCACCGGTTCGCTGGAGATCACCCGCTCGAGCCGGCCCAGCCGGCCGGCATGGTCGGTATCGGCACGGCGCTCCCAGATGAAGGCGTCGACCAGCCGGCCGTGAAAGCGCACCCGTACCCGTGCGCCGGGCCGAGCGTCCTCGGACTGCTCGGGGGTGACCAGGTAGTCGAACTCGCGGTCCAGGTGCGGCACCGAGAGCATCGGCAGCACCCGGGCTATGGGTTCGGGTTCATGCGGCGGTCCCAGCGTCGGCTCTCCTTCGTCGAGCCTCGCTGAACCGCCGGGTTCGACGCTCACCACGCAGGTCTAGCAGACTCCGCCGACCGCGGCAGCCGCCGGATCACAACCGGGGCGGTCTGTGGATCGACGACCGCGCCGTCGGCGGCGCTGAATTAGCTTGCTGCGGTATGCCCGACGAGCGCGGCGCCCATGCGGAGGCGGCACGAGCCCGCGAGGTGTTACTCCGGTCCCGGCAGCAGTCCGCGGCGCGCACCGATCAGCTGCTGTCCGCGACGCTGCGTGATGCGGTGGCGCACGCCCGCGACGGCCGTCGGCGCCTGGACGCCATCGGCGCCGAGATCCGGGAGGCGTTGAGCGATCAGCCGGCATTGGACACCGCGGCCGGCGCCCGCCAATTCCAGCTGTTTCTGGCCGCCAAGACCCGAGACATCCGCCGGGTGGTCGCCGCCGCCGCCGCCGACGACCGGGCCCGCACGGCGCTGCTGGGGCAGCTGGCTGCCGGCTACCACGGCGTCCCGGCCGGCGTTCGCGATCGGGTCAACCGGCAGCTGCTCGCCGACGACATCGACCGGGTGGAGAACGCCACCGAGACGATCAGCGCCGCGGACATGATCCGCTACTACAACGCCCTACGGGTTCGGGACGGCCTGCGGGCCAACGGGGGTGACGGCCCGGTGCTGCTGATCACCTACGACCCGGCGGCGTTCGGTGGCCGGGGACGGGCCGCCATCGCGATCGGTGATCCCGACACCGCCGACAACACCACGGTGCTGGTGCCGGGGGCACACAGCAGCGTCCGCGACGGCTACCTGTCGCATCCGGACGGGGTGAACGTCTACCGCGAGGTCGTCCGCGCCGATCCGGCGCGATCGAATTCGGTCATCGTGTGGATGGGCTACCGCGCTCCGGACAGCTTTTTCGATCCCGCGGTGGCACAACCGAATTCCGCAAGATCCGGCGGCAGCCTGCTGGCTGCGGAGGTCAGCGCCCTGCGGGCCGCACACCGCGGGGCCACGCATATCACGGTGATCGGGCATTCCTACGGCTCGACGGCGGTGGCTGATGCCGCGGCCGGCTTCGGGATGCGGGCCGACGACGTGGTGCTCGTCGGTTCGCCGGGAACCGACCTGGCGCACAGCGCCAAGGACTTTCACCTGCCCGCGACGGGGCACGTCTATGTCGGGGCGGCCTCCTCGGACCCGATCACCGCATTCGCCGGTGAGCCGCAACTACCGGTGCCCGGCACCGCGGCGACGGTCGGGCTCGGCCGCGATCCGGCCGGCGACGGCTACGGATCTACCCGGTTCAAGGCCGAGACCCCGGGCCCGTCCTGGCCGATGGCCGGCCACAGCTCCTACTTCGCACCGGGCACCGAGTCGCTGTTCAGCATCGGCGACATCGCCTCCGGCCACGGCGATGCGCTGGCGCGCGACCACATGACCGCACCGCATCGCCGTCGGCTTCCGGCATTCGACCCCGAACGGATACGTTTAGGCACCGGTGGTCACCGGCATTGAGTGCCAGCAGATTTCAGCCGGCGGGTGCGCCGGCATCGGAGCGGCCGAAGAAGAAGCCGGCGGTGATGAGCAGTTGCGCCGCTGCGTACGTCCACCAGATCGGCACCGCAAGCACCTCGTTGCCCAATACGAACCGGCTGATCGCGATCATGGCGTCCGACACGGCGAAGAACACCGCGCCCACCGCGGTCCATCGGGTGGGCAGCTTCGCCAGCAAAGCCGCGCACACCATGGCGCCGAGCACCACGACGTAGACGGTCACCGGAACCGTCATACCGTCGCGGGCCAGGCCGGGCCAGAACCACACCAGCAGCGCCAGGCAACTCACGCCGGTCAGTGCCACCCCGATGAGCCTGCCCCGGGAAACCACTGCCAGCGGAATCAGTGCCCCCAGAAAACACAAGTGCGCCAACAGGAATGCTGTCAGTCCGGCGACGAAGGACGGCTCCCACCACGGGATCGCCAGCAGCCAGTCACCGGCGGCCGACAGGATCAGTGCGGGGATCAGCCAGCGCGCCTCGCGCAGGATCGGGTGCGCGACCGCGGCGACGGCCAGCAGCACCGCCATCGACGCCTTGAACGCCGGCTGGCCCACCCAGTGCCCGGTCAACTCCTCCCCCGGCGCCGACCGCAACGCCAGCACGGTCAGAAAGATGCCGTAACCCACACCAGCCCAACCGGCCGCAGCCCAGGCGGTGGGGACCAGGCGCGTTGCGTACGGTGGTCTGATGTCACTCACCGACGATGACTCCGCTATCGACCCCATAGTGCTGAAGGTACTGGACGTCGTCCCCTTCCGACTGACACTTGCCGACGGCGTCGAGGCGGCGCGCCGCCAGATGCGTGACCTGCCACGCCGGCCGGTCTACCCCGACCTGCCCAGCGAGGACCGCGTCATCGACGGCCCCGGCGGGGACCTGCCGGTGCGCATCTACCGGCCACCGAGTGCGGCCAACGGCCCCGCCGCCGTGGTGGTGTTCTTCCACGGCGGCGGTTTCGTCGCCGGCGACCTCGACACCCACGACGGCACCGCCCGCCAGCATGCGGTCGACGCCGATGCGGTGGTGGTGTCGGTGGACTACCGGTTGGCCCCCGAGCATCCGTTCCCGGCCGCCGTGCAGGATGCGCTGGCGGCCACCGAGTGGGTGGCGGGGCATGCCGCCGAGCTCGGCGTCGACCCGGCCCGGCTGGCGGTGGCCGGGGATTCGGCGGGCGGCAACCTGGCCGCGGTGGTGTCTCAGCTGGCCCGCGATGCCGGCGGGCCGGCCATCTGCTTTCAGCTGCTGTGGTATCCGGCCACCACCTACGACATCACGTTGCCGTCGTTCAGCGAGAACGCTGATGCGCCGATCATCGACCGGGACGCGATCGCCGCGTTGACCCTGGCCTATGCCGCCGGCGTCGACCTGAGCGATCCGCCGCCGACGCTGGCCCCCGCACGTGCGGCGAACCTGGCCGGCCTGCCGCCGGCGTACATCGCCGTGGCCGGCCATGACCCGCTACGCGACGACGGCCTCCGCTACGGCGAACTGCTGTCCGCGGCCGGGGTGCCGGTTCAGGTGCACAACGCCACCACGCTGGTGCACGGTTACCTGGGCTACGCCGGGGTGATCCCGGCGGCCACCGAGGCCACCGACCGCGGCCTGGCGGCGCTGAAAACGGCCCTGCACGGTTGATCCGATGCGGCTGAACCAGGTCACCGTCGGCTCGACCGACATCGACCGGTCGGAGCGGTTCTACCGGCTGCTGGGTCTGCGGCTGATCGTCAAGACCGACGACTACCTGCGCTTCGAATGTCCCGCCGGGGGCAGCACCTTTTCGGTGGAACGGGTCAGCGCCATCCCGGCCGGCGAGCAGGTGACGGTCTACTTCGAAACCGACGACCTCGACGGCCAATACCAGCGCCTACGGGGCTTGGCCGAATTCAGCCAGCCGCCGACGGATATGCCCTGGCTGTGGCGCGAGGCCAGGCTGCGTGATCCCGACGGCCATCCGCTGTGCCTGTTTCACGCCGGGGAGACCCGCCGTAACCCGCCGTGGCGGCTCGACCCGCCGGATTCGCGCTAACGCGCCACCGGCGCGCTGATCGACGCGCTACCGTCGACCGGTATCGCCCGACGAGGAGCCGCCGTGACCGACAACCCCGACCACGAGGTCCTGATCGTCGGCGCCGGCTTCTCCGGCATCGGTGCCGCGATCGGCCTCGACCGAGCCGGCATGACCGACTATCTGATCATCGAGGCCGGCGACGGCGTCGGCGGGACCTGGCACTGGAACACCTATCCAGGTATCGCCGTGGACATTCCGTCCTTCTCGTATCAGTTCTCCTTCGAGCAGAGCACCGAGTGGTCGCGCACCTACGCGCCGGGCCGGGAGTTGAAGAACTACGCCGAGCACTGCGTCGACAAGTACGGGCTGCGTTCCCGGATCCGGTTCGCCACCAAGGTGCTTGCGGCCGAGTTCGATGATCGGGCCGATCTGTGGCGGGTGCAGCTAGATGCGGCCGGCGGAGTGCTCACGGCGCGGTTTCTGATCAACGCCAGCGGCGTGCTCACCACACCGAAGCTGCCCGAGATCGACGGTGTCGACACGTTCGGCGGGGTGACCATCCACACCGCGCGCTGGGACCACTCGCAAAACCTAACCGGCAAGCGCGTCGCGGTGATCGGCACCGGGGCGTCGGCGGTGCAGGTGATACCCGAGATCGCGCCGAAAGTCGCGCAGCTCACCGTTTTTCAGCGCACCCCGATCTGGTGTTTCCCGAAGCTGGACCTGCCACTGCCGGCGCCGGTCCGCTGGTCAATGCGGTTGCCCGGCGGCAAGGCACTGCAGCGGCTGACCAGCCAGGCCTACGTCGAGGCGACGTTTCCGATCGCGGCGCAGTACTTCACGGTGTTTCCACTGGCCAAACGCATGGAGTCCGCCGGTCGGGCCTACCTGCGCCGGCAGGTGCGCGATCCGGTGGTGCGTGCGCAGCTCACCCCGCGCTACGCGGTGGGCTGCAAGCGGCCCGGCTTCCACAACACCTACCTGTCGACGTTCAACCGCGACAACGTCCACCTTGTGGTCGATCCCATCGCGCGGATCACCCCCACCGGCGTCGTCACCGCCGACGGGACCGCACACGACGTCGACGTCCTCATCCTGGCCACCGGGTTCAAGGTGATGGACAGCGACAACATCCCCACGTTCGCGGTCACCGGCGCCGGCGGCCAGTCGCTGAGCCGGTTCTGGGACGAACACCGCCTGCAGGCCTACGAGGGCGTCAGCATCCCCGGATTCCCCAACCTGTTCAGCATTTTCGGGCCGTACGGCTACGTCGGGTCGTCGTATTTCGCGCTGGTCGAGGCGCAGACCCATCACATTGTGCGCTGCCTGACCCGCGCCCGGCGGCGCAGCGCCACCCGGGTGGAGATCTCCGAGGCGGCCAACGCCCGCTACTTCGACGAGATGATGAGCAAACGGCACCGGCAGGTGTTCTGGCAGGACAGCTGCCGGCTGGCCAACAGCTATTACTTCGACAAGAACGGCGACGTCCCGCTGCGGCCCACCACCACGGTGGAGGCCTACTGGCGCAGCCGGCGCTTCGATCTCGACGACTACCGGTTCACCGCCTGATTTTTTACGGCGCGAGCAGACACAAAAGCCCCCAAATCCGGTCGGAAACGGGGGCCTATGCGTCTGCTCGGCGAAGCTAAATGGCGCGCTTGAGGTCGTCGACCTTGTCCAGCTGCTCCCACGGCAGTTCGATGTCGGTGCGACCGAAGTGGCCGTACGCGGCGGTCGGTGCGTAGATCGGGCGCAGCAGGTCCAGGTCGCGCACGATAGCGCCCGGGCGCAGGTCGAAGACCTCGGGCACGATCTTCTCGATCTTGACCGGGTCGACGGTGGCGGTGCCGAAGGTCTCGATGAACAGACCGACCGGGGCGGCCTTGCCGATCGCGTAGGCCACCTGCACCTCGACGCGCTGCGCCAAGCCGGCGGCGACGATGTTCTTGGCCACCCAGCGCATCGCGTACGCGGCCGAGCGGTCCACCTTCGACGGGTCCTTGCCGGAGAAGGCGCCGCCGCCATGCCGTGCCCAGCCGCCGTAGGTGTCGACGATGATCTTGCGGCCGGTCAAACCGGCGTCACCCATCGGGCCGCCGACGACGAACTTGCCGGTCGGGTTGATCAGGATGCGGGTCGAGGAGGAGTCCAGGGTCTCGTGGGCGAGTTCGGCCAGCACCGTGGAGATCACGTGTTCGCGCAGATCGGGGTCCAGCGTTTTCACCAGGTCGATGCCGTCGGCGTGCTGGGTGGAGATCACCACGGTGTCCAGCCGGGTCGGGACGTCGTCCTCGTACTCGATGGTGACCTGGGTCTTGCCGTCCGGGCGCAGATAGTCCAGCGTGCCGTTCTTGCGCACCTCGGTCAGCTTCCGCGACAGCCGGTGGGCCAGCGCGATCGGCAGCGGCATCAGCTCCGGGGTGTCGGCGATGGCGTAGCCGAACATCAGGCCCTGGTCGCCGGCGCCCTGGGAGTCCAGCGGATCGGCCGCCCCCTCGACGCGGGCCTCGTGGGCGGTGTCGACGCCCTGGGCGATGTCGGGCGACTGCGCCCCGATCCCGATGTTGACCCCGCAGGTCTCACCGTCGAAGCCCTTGTCCGAGGAGTCGTAGCCGATGTCGAGGATGCGCTTGCGCACTGTGTTGGTGATGTCGGCGAAGGCCTCCCGGGCGCTGGTCGTCACCTCGCCGACCACATGTACCTGCCCGGTGGTGACCAGGGTTTCCACTGCGACCCGCGAACGGGGGTCATCGGCGAGCAGTGCGTCGAGCACCGAGTCGCTGATGGCGTCACAGATCTTGTCGGGGTGTCCCTCGGTCACCGACTCACTGGTGAACAGCCGACCCTTTTCGCTCACAATGTCACCCTTCCGTGCGTCTCCGCACTATCAAAAAAGTTAGGCCGGGAAAATATATCGCCTGCATCTCGAGCGCTGCCCCCGCCTGCGTCACAACCCCCCGGCTCGCTACCGTAGCAGCGTCCTCATCGGCCCCGCCCCTGCAGGAACGCCGCGATCGCATCCACGATCCGACTGGCCATCAGCGTCTTGGAGCCGGGCTCCAGCGCGGACTCGGTTCCATCGGCGGCCAGAAGCCAGCCGTCGTTGTGGTCCACCTCGAAGGCCCGGCCGTCGCCGACGGCGTTGACCACCAGCAGATCGCATCCTTTGCGCTGGAGTTTCGCCCGGGCGTGGAACAGCACGTCGCCGTTCTCATCCCCGGTCTCGGCGGCGAAACCGACGATGGCGGCCAGGTTGGGCAGCTGCCCGTCGTCACGCGCCCGGACCGCGCCGGCCAGCACGTCGTCGTTGCGGACCAGATCGATCGTGGGCGGCCGGTCGTCCTCCCCCGGCCCCTTCTTGATCTTGGACTGCGCCATCCGGGCCGGGCGGAAGTCGGCGACGGCGGCGGCCATCACCAGCACCTGCGCCTCGGGGGCGTGTTTGGTGACCGCGTCCTGCAGCTGTGGGGCCGAGCTGACGCGCACCACGTGGACTCCGGCCGGATCGATCAACCCGGCGGTGTGGGCGGCGATCAAAGTGACCTCGGCGCCGCGCTGGGCGGCTACCCGGGCCACCGCGTAGCCCTGCTTGCCCGAGCTGCGATTGCCGATGAAGCGGACCGGGTCGATCGGTTCCCGGGTGCCGCCCGCGGTCACCAGCACCTTGTGGCCGGCCATGTCGTAGGGCAGCGCGTCCGCGCGCTCGAGCAGCAGCGAGGCGAAGGTGTTGATCTCCTCGGCCTCCGGCAGCCGGCCGGGCCCGGTGTCGGCGCCGGTCAAGCGTCCCGACGCGGGCTCGAGAACCACCGCGCCGCGGTCCCGCAGGGTCGCGACGTTGGCGACGGTGGCCGGATGCTGCCACATCTCGGTGTGCATCGCCGGCGCGAACAGCACCGGGCAGCGGGCGGTGAGCAAGGTGGCGGTGAGCAGGTCGTCGGCCCGCCCGGCGACCGCGCGGGCCAGCAGGTCGGCGGTGGCCGGCGCCACCACCACCAGGTCGGCCTGCTGGCCGATGGCGACGTGCGGAACATGCGGAACGTCATCGAACACGCCGGTGTGCACCGGCTGGCCCGAGAGCGCTTCGAAGGTGGCGGCCCCGACGAACCGCAGCGCGGATTCGGTCGGCACGACCTGCACCGAATGGCCGGCCTCAGCCAGCTGGCGGACCACCGTGCACGCCTTGTAGGCGGCGATACCGCCGGAGACGCCGACGACGATCCGCTTGGCAGTCACGGGTACCGGCCCCGAACCTCTGCTACTCGCCTTCGGTGTACTCGAGCAGGTCGCCGTGGATCTCACGCAGTGCGATCGACAGCGGCTTCTCCTGCAGGCCGGGCTCGACCAGCGGCCCGACGTATTCGAGGATGCCCTCGCCGAGCTGGTTGTAGTAGTCGTTGATCTGGCGCGCCCGCTTGGCCGCGTAGATCACCAGGGCGTACTTGCTGGACGCCCGCTGCAGCAACTCGTCGATGGGCGGATTGGTGATGCCCAGCGGCGTGTCGTAGCCGCCGATCAATGCCGGGTCGAAGTCATCGGCGTCGGTCACCGCGGCCGCGTCGGTCTGCGAAGTACTCACTTAAGACAATCTCCTGAAGCTGTTTTGGCTGGGTTGATCACGCCTGAGGCGGTGGTCCAGTCGATCAGACCGCGTCCGATGCGGATTCCACCAGCAAGGATACCAATTCTGAGCAGGCGGTTTCCAATCGACTGTTGACCACGACCGCGTCGAAGTCCCCCTGCGCCGCCAGCTCGGTGCGCGCGGTGGCCAGTCGACGTTCCATGACCTCCGCGGATTCGGTGCCTCGCCCGACCAGCCTGGCCTGCAGCGTCTCCCAGTCCGGCGGCGCCAAAAACACCGTGACGGCCTCCGGCAGGGCCTTCTTGATGGCCCGGGCGCCGGCCAGGTCGACCTCGATCAGCACGGGTCGGCCCGCCCTGGTCGCCTCCGCGACCGGAGCCGCTGGGGTTCCCGATCGCTGCAGGCCGCCGTGGATGTCGGCCCACTCCAGCAGTGCGTCGGCCTCGATCAGCCGGTCGAACTCCTCTGGCGTCACGAACCGGTAGTCGACGCCGTCGACCTCTCCGGGCCGCGGCGCCCGGGTGGTAGCCGACACGCTGAAATACAGGCCCGGTACCCGCTCGCGCAGGCACCGGACCAGACTCGACTTACCGACCGCGGATGGACCGGACAGCACCACCACGCGTCCCGCGTGCCGGCTGTCCGGTCCTCCACCGGCATTCACTGACAGGTCAGGAGAAGTCGAACTTTTCCAGCAGCGCCTTGCGCTGCCGGTCGCCCAGGCCGCGCAACCGGCGGGTGGGGGCGATCTCCAGCTCAGTCATGATCTCCTGCGCCTTGACCTTGCCGACCTTCGGCAACGCCTCCAGCAGCGCAGAGACCTTCATCTTGCCCAAGACCTCGTCGGTCTCGGCATCCTTGAGCACCTGCTTGAGGTTGGTGCCGCCACGCTTCAGCCGGTCCTTGAGCTCTGCTCGGGCCCGACGCGCGGCCGCCGCCTTCTCCAACGCGGCGGCGCGCTGCTCGTCGGTCAACTGGGGAAGGGCCACGATTCCTCCGTCTCGTCATCATCGACAACGCCGATGTTTTCCTTGTCTCGGCCGGGTACTCCCGCCAGAGACGACGACCGTACCCACGCCGTCTGACGAAATCTAACCCCACCCCCCGCTTCCGGCTACAAATGCCCAGCGTGCGGCGGCTGAGCACGGCAGTCCGACCGGAGCCGCCGGTGACTATGCGCCCGGGTCCACCGCAACCGCTCACACCCGGGCGGGGACCGGAAAAACCACGTGTGAGCTGGGGTTTCACCTGGGGGCGGCGGGCCGGACGGGCGACCCCGCCGGGCCCCTTCCGGCGCTTGGGAGACCGGTAGGACCCCGGCAGCATTGAATTCGCACTTCACGGCGTGTCGGGCGTGTCGAAGCTGTTCCGATGACGTCCGAGCGGGCAGGACCGGCGTTCGCACCGCGGGCCGCTGCGCGGCTACCTACCGCTGCGCCACGTCCGGTCGAACGGTAGCCGCCAGGCGTGCGGCGCGATGAGCTGGTGGACGGCGTTGGGCCCCCAGGAGCCGATGTCGTAGCAGCGTACCGGCGGCGGATCGTCCAGCAACGGCGCCGAGACCTGCCACAGCCGCTCGATGCCCTGCGCGTGCGTGTAGAGCGTGCGGTCGCCGCGCATCGCGTCCAGGATCAACCGCTCATAGGCTTCGAGCACATCGCCGGCGGTCTCGGTGTCGGCCATCTGGAACTGCATGCTGTGCTTGTCCAGCTTCATTCCCGGTCCGGGACGCTTGCCGTAAAACGACAGCGACAGCTTCGCCTGGTCCGCCAAGTCGAAGGTGAGGTGGTCCGGGCCGTGCGCTCCGACCCCCGAGCCGGCCGGGAACATGCTCCGGGGCGGCTCGCGGAAGGCGATCGAGATGATCCGCTGACCCTCGGCCAGGCATTTGCCGGTGCGCAGGTAGAACGGCACCCCCGCCCAGCGCCAGTTGTCGATCTCGCACTTGAGTGCGACGAATGTCTCGGTGTCCGAGTCCGGCGCCACCCCCGGCTCGTCGCGGTAGCCGCGGTACTGGCCGCGGACCACGTTGTGCGGATCCAGCGGCACCATGGACCGGAAGACCTTGTTCTTCTCCACGCTGATCGCATCGGAGGCCAGCTCTGTCGGCGCCTCCATCGCGACGAACGCCAGCACCTGGAACAAATGGGTGACCACCATGTCCTTGAACGCGCCGGTCGGCTCGTAGAAGGCGGCCCGGCCCTCCAGGGACAGCTTCTCCGGGATGTCGATCTGGATGTGGTCGATGAAGGTGCGGTTCCAAATGGGTTCGAACAGGCCGTTGGCGAACCGGAACGCCAGAATGTTCTGCGCCGCCTCCTTGCCGAGGAAATGGTCGATGCGGAAGATCTGCGATTCGTCGAAGGTCTGGTGGATCGAGGCGTTGAGTTCGACCGCACTGTCCAGGTCGGTGCCGAAGGGTTTCTCCATGACGACCGCCGCGCCGTCGACCAGGTTCGCCTGCTCCAGCATCCGGATCGCCGGGATCGCCGCTGACGGCGGAACACTCAGGTAGTGCAGCAGCTGCGGCTCCTGGCCGCCGGGGAGGTCGAGCTGTGCCGCTTGCGAGCGCACCGCCGCTGCCAGCGCCTCGGGCCCGCCGTGCTGCGGCACATAGGTCAGGTTCTGCGCCCAGTTCTGGCTCTCGTCCGGCGAAGCCGCACCGTGCGACGACTGTTCGCATGCGGCGACCGCGATCTTGCGGAAGGCGCCGTCGTCCAGGTCGTCGAGCGAGGTGCCGACGATGCGCAGCTGAGGCGCCAGCTTGGACCGCGACAGGTGAAACAGGCCCGGGAGCAGCTTGCGGCGGGCCAAATCGCCGGTGGCGCCGAACAACACCACCACGTGCGGTGCCGCGTCGGGTGCGGCGTGGTCAGAACTGCGCATCTTCTCCCCCGTCAGTTCGCCGGCAGGAATTCGCCTGCCACGAACGACCTACCGGGCTTTTTTCTGGTGGTGCCCATCGTTTCATCCTGGTCTTGCTAGCGCGGGTTTCTCCGGATAACCGGGCATAGCCTGAAGGGAAAAGCGCGGCTGACAGCCTGGTCACAGCTTACCTTCGAGTTTTCCTGAGACTCGTATCTCCTACTGCCGGTTAATGTTTCACAGTGACCAGACGTTGCGTTCACAGCCGCTTCGAGGGTTCGATCGATTACCTTCGAGCAAGATCGGCCGATGCGGAGCCGCGTCGCCCCAGTACCTGATGCGCAGCGGCGGGTCACCGAATCGGTGGCCCGCCGCTGGATTTTCGGCTCGCTAACCTGCCAGATACGCAACGGCGTCGCGGAGCCGTTCCCCGGCCGCACGCAGCGCCCCGACGTCGGGGCCGGCGCGCAGCACCTCGCGGGAGACCGCGGGCAGCAGGGTGCCCCAAGCGGCCCCGCCGAGTCCGGCCAGCTGCTCGGGGCGTCCGCCCTGCGCCCCGATGCCCGGCACCAGCACCGGGCCGCCCAACCTACTCAGATCGGGCACCTGCCGCAGCGTTGCGCCGACCACCACCCCGACCGAGCCCGGCTCGCTGCCGGCCGCCCGGTTGGCTTCACCCGCGGCGTCGATGATCGACTGCGCCACACTGCGGCCGCCGGTCAGGGCGCGCTGCACACCGGCCCCCTCCGGGTTGGAGGTGGCGGCCAGCACGAAAACGCCCCGCCGATGGGCGGCGGCGGTATCCAGCAGCGGGGCCAGCGAGCCGAAGCCCAGGTACGGCGAGGCGGTCACCGCATCGGCGGCCAGCGGTGACTCACCGGCCCAGGCGGCTGCGTAGGCGGCCATCGTCGAGCCGATGTCACCGCGCTTGGCGTCGGCCAGCACCAGCACGCCGGCCTCGCGCAGCGCCGCGATCGTGCGCTCCAGCACCGCGTAACCGGCCGAGCCGTAGGCCTCGAAGAACGCCACCTGCGGTTTGACGACGGCGAAGCCGGCGAACGCCGCGACGCAGGTCTCGCTGAATGCCGCCAGCCCGTCCGGTGTCGAGGCCAGGCCCCAGGCGCTCAGCAGTTCCGGGTGCGGGTCGATGCCCAGGCACAGCGGTCCGCGGGTCGCGGTCGCCTCGGCCAGCCGGGCGCCGAAACCCCCGCCGGCCACTAGTGCCCGCCGAGCGTGCTGTGCAGCTCCTGCAGCGAACGCACCCCGATATCGCCGCGGATTCCGGCTTCGATACCCTGCACCGCCGCGGCCGCACCCTGGACGGTAGTCACGCAGGGGATGTTGACGCTCACCGCGGCCGCGCGGATCTCGTAGCCGTCCACGCGCGGTCCGGAGTTGCCGTAGGGGGTGTTGATCACCAGGTCGACCTCACCGGCCCGGATCACGTCCACCGCCGACGGCGACGGACCGCTTCCACTGGCTTCCTCGAAGTGCTTGCGCACCACCTCGCAGGGAATCCCGTTGCGGCGCAGCATCTCCGCGGTCCCCTCGGTCGCCAGGACTCGGAAGCCCAAATCCGCCAGTCGTTTGACCGGGAACACCAGCGAACGCTTGTCGTGGTTGGCCACCGACACGAAAACCGTGCCGTCGACGGGCAGCGAGCCGTAGGCGGCGGTCTGGCTCTTGGCGAACGCGGTGCCGAAGTCGCGGTCGATGCCCATCACCTCGCCGGTGGATTTCATCTCGGGGCCGAGCAGCGAGTCGATGCCGGATCCGTCCGCGCGGCGGAAGCGGTGGAAGGGCAGCACCGCCTCCTTGACCGCGATCGGGGCGTGCGGGCCGACGCTGGCGCCGTCACCGGAGGCCGCCAGCAGGCCCTCGGCGCGCAGCTCGGCGATGGTGGCGCCCAGCATGACCCGCGCGCAGGCCTTGGCCAGCGGCACCGCGGTGGCCTTGGACACGAACGGGACCGTGCGACTGGCCCGCGGATTGGCCTCCAGCACATAGAGCACGTCGTCTTTGAGGGCGAACTGCACGTTGAGCAGCCCCACCACCCCGACGCCATGGGCGATGGCCTCGGTGGCGCTGCGCACCTTCTCGATGTCGCTGCGGCCCAGTGTCACCGGCGGCAGGGCGCACGCCGAGTCGCCGGAGTGGATGCCGGCCTCCTCGATGTGCTCCATGACCCCGCCGATGTAGACCTCGACGCCGTCGCACAGGGCGTCGACGTCGATCTCGATGGCGTCTTCCAGGAACCGGTCGACCAGCACCGGATGTTCCGGTGTCAGCAATGCCGCCCGGGTGATGTAGCCGCGCAGCGTCTCCTCGTCGTAGACGATCTCCATGCCGCGCCCGCCCAGCACGTACGACGGCCGGACCAGCACCGGGTAGCCGATGTCGGCGGCGATCCTTCTGGCCTGCTCGAAAGTGGTGGCGGTGCCGTAGCGCGGCGCCGGCAGCCCGGCGGCTGCCAGCACGTCGCCGAAGGCGCCGCGGTCCTCGGCCAGGTCGATGGCCTCCGGGCTGGTGCCCACGATGGGCACCCCGGCATCGGCCAGCCGCTGGGCCAGCCGCAAGGGTGTCTGCCCGCCCAGTTGCACGATGACGCCGACCACCCCGGGGCCGCCCTGGCCGGACTGCTGTTCGGCGTAGTACACCTCGAGCACGTCCTCGAACGTCAGCGGTTCGAAGTAGAGCCGGTCGGCGGTGTCGTAGTCGGTGGAGACCGTTTCGGGGTTGCAGTTGACCATCACGGTCTCGAACCCGGCCTCGCTCAAGGTGATCGCGGCGTGCACACAGCTGTAGTCGAACTCGATGCCCTGACCGATCCGGTTCGGGCCAGAGCCCAGGATGAGCACCTTGGGTTTGGTGTCCTGGGACGCCACCTCGGTCTCGGCGGCCGGGTCGAGCTCGAAAGTGCTGTAGTGATACGGCGTTTGGGATTCGAACTCCGCCGCGCAGGTGTCGACGGTCTTGAAGACCGGGTGAATCCCCAGCCGGGACCGCAACAGCCGCACGCCGTCCTCGCCGGCCAGTTCGGGCCGCAGCGCGGCGATCTGATGATCGGACAGCCCGTTGTATTTGCAGCGCCGCAGCAGATCCGCGTCCAGCACCGCGGTGTCGACGACCTCGGCGCGCAGCGCCACCAGGCCGTTGATCTGCTCGACGAACCACGGGTCCACCCCGGAGGCCTCGGCGACCTGCTCGACGCTGGCGCCCAGTCGCAGCGCCAGCTCGATGTCGTAGAGCCGGCCCTCGGTGGGCGTGCGCAGCCGGGCCAGCGCATCGTGGGCCGTGCCGTCCGGGTCGGGCTGGGTCCAGAACCCGGCCCGATCGGTCTCCAGCGACCGCATCACCTTGCCGAGTGACTCGATGAAGTTGCGGCCCAACGACATCGCTTCGCCCACTGACTTCATCGTGGTGGTCAACCGCGGGTCGGCGCCGGGGAACTTCTCGAACGCGAAGCGCGGGGCCTTGACCACGACGTAGTCCAGTGCCGGCTCGAAACAGGCCGGGGTCTTTCCGGTGATGTCGTTGAGGATCTCGTCGAGGGTGTAGCCGATGGCGAGCTTGGCGGCGATCTTGGCGATCGGGAAGCCGGTGGCCTTGGACGCCAGCGCGCTCGACCGGGACACCCGCGGGTTCATCTCGATCACGATGAGCCGGCCGTCTTTCGGGTCCACCGCGAACTGGATGTTGCAGCCGCCGGTGTCCACCCCGACCTCGCGCAGAATCGCGATGCCCAGGTCCCGCATCGTCTGGTATTCCCGGTCGGTCAGCGTCATCGCCGGGGCGACGGTCACCGAGTCACCGGTATGCACGCCCATCGGGTCGACGTTCTCGATCGAGCAGACCACGACGACGTTGTCGTTGCCGTCGCGCATCAGCTCGAGCTCGAATTCCTTCCACCCGTAGATGGATTCCTCGATCAGCACGTTGGCCGTCGGTGAGGCCGCCAACCCGTCGCCGGCCATCCGGGCCACCTCCTCGAGGCTGGCCGCCAGCCCGGAACCCAACCCGCCCATGGTGAAAGAGGGCCGCACCACGACGGGCAGACCCAGTTCGGCGACGGTCTCCTCAACCTCGGCCATGGTGTAGCAGACTCGGGAGCGGGCCGATTCGCCGCCGACGCGGGCGACGATGTCCTTGAACTGCTGGCGGTCCTCGCCGCGCTGAATGGCATCGAAGTCGGCACCGATCAGCTCGACGCCGTAGCGTTCCAGCACCCCCTGCTCGTGCAGCGCCACGGCGGTGTTCAGCGCGGTCTGCCCGCCCAGGGTGGCCAGCAGCGCGTCGACCTTGTTGCCGCGTTCGGCCTGCTGGGCGAGCACCTTCTCGACGAACTCCCAAGTGATGGGCTCGACATAGGTGTTATCGGCGTACTCCGGGTCGGTCATGATCGTCGCCGGATTGGAGTTGACCAGGCTCACCTGCAGGCCCTCTGCCTTGAGCACCCGGCACGCCTGGGTGCCGGAGTAGTCGAACTCGCAGGCCTGGCCGATCACGATCGGCCCGGAGCCGATCACCAGCACGTGGTGCAGGTCGGTACGGCGCGGCATTACTTCTCTCCTGCCATCAGGTCGACGAACTGGTCGAACAGGTATTCCGCGTCGTGCGGTCCGGCCGCGGCCTCCGGGTGGTACTGCACCGAGAAAGCCCGGCCGTCAGCCAGTTTCACGCCCTCGACGACCCCGTCGTTGGCGCAGGTGTGGCTTACCACCGCCGCACCGAAATCGGTGTCGAAGCGCTGGCCTGCTTCACCCTCCAAGGCGAAGCCGTGGTTCTGCGCGGTCACCGCCACCCGGCCGGTGGCGTGGTCGATCACCGGGATGTTGATGCCCCGGTGACCGAAGACCATCTTGTAGGTGTTCAAACCCAGGGCCCGGCCCAGGATCTGGTTGCCGAAACAGATTCCGAACAGCGGGATCCCGGCGCCCAGGACTTCGCGGGTCACCGCGACCACGTGGTCGGCGGTGGCCGGGTCACCGGGGCCGTTGGACAAGAACACCCCGTCGGGCTTCAGCGCGGCGATCGCAGCGAAGTCCACCGACGACGGCAGCACATGGCTGCGGATCCCGCGCCGGGCGAAGTTACGCGGTGTGTTGGTCTTGATGCCCAGATCCAGTGCGGCGACGGTGAACCGGTGTGACCCATCGGGCTCCACGACGTACTCGGTGTCGGTACTGACCTGCCCGGCGAGGTCGGCGCCGAGCATCGACGGCTGCTCTCGCACCCGGCTCACCAACTCCTCGGGCGTTGCCAGCGCGTCACCGGAGAACACCCCGGCTTTCATCGTGCCGTGGTTGCGCAGGTGGCGCACCACGGTGCGGGTGTCGATCCCGGCCACCCCGACGATGTCCTGGCGCACCAGTTCGTCTTCCAGGGTGCCGCTGGCGCGCCAGTTCGAGGCCAGCGGCGACGGGTCGCGGACCACGTAGCCGGCCACCCAGATCTTGTCGTCGCGGCTCTCACCGTCCTCGCGGTTCCACCCGGTGTTACCGATCTGCGGGGCGGTGGCCACCACGATCTGGCGGTGGTAGCTGGGGTCGGTCAGCGTCTCCTGGTAGCCGGACATGCCGGTGGAGAACACCGCCTCGCCCAGGCTCTGGCCCACGGCTCCGAACGGCCTTCCGGTGAAGATCCGGCCGTCCTCGAGGACCAGGGCGGCACGCGCGTTGCTCATCGGTCTCCGTCCTCATCGGTTCGTTCAGCATCGTCGCCGGTGCCCAGCCAGCGGCGGTGGTCGGTACGGTCGTCGGCACGGAAGCCGGTGTCCATCTCGGTGCCCGACGGCAGTCGCCAGCGGATCGCCAGCACGCCGTCGTAGGGTCGGGTGGGCAAGGAAGGAATCGTGCGGCCGGCGATGCCGCGTTCCGTGCGGACCGCGACCACCGAGTCCTGCGGAATCCAGATCGGCCGGGCGCCACTGCGCTGCACCATGATTCCCTCCGGGTAACGGGTCAGCACCGCCTTGGTGCGATAACCAAGGTCACCGACCACCACCCGGTCGTTCCACTTCGGCGCCAAGGTGCAGCCCAGATACAGGCCGCGGGTCGGGGCGACGGTGGGCGGTCCTACGGTGTCGGGCACCGGCGGCAGCGTGCCGATCAAGGCCTCCTGCAACTGGCCGCGGTGCCGCCAGCCGCGCATCATCAACCGGATCACCAATCCGATCAGCACCACCAGCACGAACGCGAAGATCAGCGAGGCGACCATCGTCGGGGTGTTCATGCCGGACACTTCCCATCCCGGGCGGTCACCCGGCCACGCAGCAGCGTCGCGGTGACGGTGGCGGGAAGGGTCATCGCCTCATACGGGGTGTTGGCCGAGCGGCTGGCCAGCTGCTCGCCGGTCACCACCCAACTCGCTTGCGCGTCCACCACCGTCAGGTTGGCCGGCTCGCCCACCTCCAGCGGCCGGCCCTGATCGGGCAGGCCGACGATCTCCGCGGGCCGCTCGCTCATCACCCGAGCCACGTCGCGCCAGGTCAGCAGACCCGGCTCGACCATGGTGGTCACCACCACCGACAGGGCAGTCTGCAGCCCGAGCATCCCGGGCCGGGCGGCGGCGAACTCGCAGGTCTTCTCGTGATCGGCATGCGGGGCGTGGTCGGTGGCCACGCAGTCGATGACACCGTCGGCCAAGGCCTGACGCAGCGCGGCCGCGTCGGAGGCCTCACGTAGCGGCGGGTTGACCCGGTTGCGCCCGTCGTAGTCGGCCAGCCGGCTGTCGTCAAGCATCAGATGATGCGGGGTGACTTCGGCGGTCACCGAGATTCCTTGCGCTTTCGCCCATTTGAGGAGCTCTACGGTGCCGGCGGTGGACGCGTGGCAGATGTGCAGGCGAGCACCGGCGTCGCGGGCCAGCAGGGCGTCGCGGGCCACGATCGACTCCTCGGCGACGCGCGGCCAGCCGGACAGTCCCAGCCGGGCGGCGTTGGGCCCCTCGTGGGCGACCGAGCCGACGGTCAGCCGGGGTTCCTCGGCATGCTGGGCGATCAGCACGCCCAGGCCGGTGGCGTACTCCAGGGCGCGGCGCATCACCAGCGGATCGGCCACGCAGACACCGTCGTCGGAGAACATCCGTACCCCCGCGGCGCCGGCGGCCATCATGCCCATCTCGGTCAGCTGGGTGCCACCGAGTCCGACGGTGACGGCGCCGACCGGGTGCACATCGACCAGGCCGATCTGCTGACCGCGCGCCCAGACATGGTCGGTGACCACCGGGGAGTCGGCCACCGGCGTGGTGTTGGCCATCGCGAACACCGCGGTGTAGCCACCCAGAGCCGCTGCCACCGAGCCGGTTTCGATGTCCTCGGTGTATTCGCGACCCGGTTCCCGCAGGTGGGTGTGCAGGTCCACGAATCCGGGCAGCAGCACCTGACCGGGTGCGTCGATAACGTCACAACCGGCCGGTGCAGCCAGGGCGGCACCGATCTCGGCGATCTGGCCGTCTTGCACCAGCACGTCGACGGGGGCGCCTTCGCCATAGCACCGCACCCCGCGGATCAGCACGCTCACAACTCCACCTCCCCAGACGACGCCGCCGACCCCGCGGATTCGCTGCCCACCAGCAGATGGAACAGCACCGCCATTCGCACGTGCACGCCGTTGGAAACCTGTTGCAGCACCGCAGATTGTGACGAGTCCGCCACCGACGAGGCAATTTCCATGCCGCGCAGCATCGGACCGGGGTGCAACACCACTGCGTCGTCGGCTAACATCGTCCGGCGCTTCTCCGAGAGCCCGTAACGCACCGAATACTCGCGCGTCGACGGGAAGAAGCCGCCGGTCATCCGCTCGGCCTGCACCCGCAGCATCAGCACCGCGTCGGCAGCGGGCAGCTCAGCGTCGAAGTCGTAGCTCACGGTCACCGGCCAGTCGGCCACCCCGACCGGCAGCAGCGTCGGCGGGGCGACCAGCACCACCTCGGCGCCGAGGGTGGCCAGCAGTTGCACGTTGGAGCGGGCCACTCGGCTGTGCACGATGTCGCCGACGATCACCACCCGCCGGCCCTCGATGCCGCCTAGCCGCTGGCGCAGGGTCAGCGCGTCCAGCAGGGCCTGGGTCGGGTGTTCGTGGGTGCCGTCGCCGGCGTTGATCACCGACGGGCCGGTTTCCTCGGCGCCCGTGGTCCACTCGGCGAGCAGGTGTGCCGCCCCCGAGGACGGGTGCCGGATGATGAGCGCGTCGGCGCCGGCGGCGCGCAACGTGAAAGCGGTGTCGCGCAGCGACTCTCCTTTGTTCACCGAGGATCCCGACGCGGACACGTTGATCACGTCGGCGCTCATCCACTTGCCGGCGACCTCGAACGAGACCCGGGTGCGGGTGGAGTTCTCGTAGAACATAGTGATCACGGTGCGTCCGCGCAGGGTGGGCAGCTTCTTGACCTCGCGCCCGACCAGGGCTTCGGCGAACCGGTCGGCGTCGTCGAGGATCGCGGTGGCCTGATCAAGGCTCAGGTCGCCGGCGGCCAGCAGGTGCCGGGCGGTCATCGGGTGATCACCACCTGATCGCGGCCGTCGTGTTCGGCCAGCAGCACGTGCACGCTCTCGCCGCGCGCGGTCGGGACGTTCTTGCCGACATAGTCGGCGCGCACCGGCAGTTCGCGGTGGCCGCGGTCGACCAGCACCGCCAGCTGCACGATCCGGGGCCGGCCCACGTCGCGCAGCGCATCGAGGGCGGCCCGCACCGACCGGCCGGCGTAAAGCACATCGTCGACCAGGATCACCAGTGCGTCGTCGATGCCGCCGGCCGGGATGGAAGTGGTCTCCAGGGGCCGCGGTGGCTGGCGCATCAGATCGTCGCGGTAGAGGGTGATGTCCAGGGCGCCGTGGCCGATGTCGACCCCGCAGAATTCGCTGATCTTGGCGGCCAGCCGAGCGGCCAGCGTTACTCCGCGGGTCGGGATGCCCAGCAGCACCACCTTCGGCGCGTCGGAGCCGTCAAGAGCGGTCTTCTCGATGATCTGGTGCGCGATACGCGAAATAGTGCGATTCACATCCGCCGAGGACATCAACTCTCGGTCGGTGCTGGAATTACCGGCAGCGCCCATGGGAAACCGCTGGACCTCCTTCTCCGCCTCGCGGGACGGATCGTTAAAGGATGTCGAACTGCCGGGTAGCCTAGCACCCGCCGCGTCCCTGGCCCGCGCGAGCTTCGTCAGTTTCCGATCGGGACGAATCCGCTGCCCGGTCCGTCGCCGGCGTTGACGTCATCGAGGATCGCGCTGGCCTTTGTCAGGTATGTAACCGCCCGAGGAGGGGTGTACCTGCCGCCCCAGACGATGCCGCCGGCGTCGACCATGCCGACCAGCAGGCCGTCCATGGTTACCGGGGCTCCGACATCGCCCGCCTCAAATTGCCCCCACATCTGCATGCGCGGCCAGCCGTCGCTTCTTATGCCATCGCAGATGCCTGGGGTGGCGGGCCCGTATTTGCAGACGAGCGAATTGAACTCCGGGTCTGGACCGATGCCGTTGATCACGGTGCCGCCGTAGTCGGACACCGGGATGAGATCGGGCGCGTCGAACTTGATCACCGCGTAGCGAAGGTCGCCGTTGACGGCCACCACGGTGCCCACGGTGGAGTCTCTTCCCGCGACTGCGACGGCTGCCCCTGGCCCGCCGCACTGCGCTCCGGTGAAGCCCACCACGTCACCGGCCCGGTCGCGTCCGATGGTGGTCAAGGTGCAGTAGTTGTTGCCGTCGACGACGATCACCGCCCCACCGCCCAAGATCACCATGGCAGCCGCGGGAGGGGCGACCGGCAGCACGACACAGAGGAGCAGTACGAGCACAGCGGTGAGCCGCCAACGAGCGATCTGCACGGCGCCGCTCCATTCGCTTCGGCTGTTCGGTCAGCCGACCGGGTTCGGGGCGGACGCGCCATCAACTCCAGGCGTTCCTGGCGTTCCGTCGGCACCGCCGTTGCCGCCGTTGCCGCCGGGGTGCTGGGAATTCCATCCGCCGTTGCCGCCGTCGCCTCCGGCGCCGTTGCCCTCGGGGCCGACCTGGCCGCCGTTTCCGCCGTTGCCACCGCTGCCGCCCGGGGCGCCGAGCGGGTTGGAGCCGCCGTTGCCACCATTGCCGCCGACGCCTCCGACTCCGCCGTCGGCGCTTCCGCCGGTCCCGCCGGTTCCGCCGGTCCCGCCCAGGCCATCGGACCCATTTGGAGATGCAGCTCCAATGCCGCCGTTGCCGCCGTTGCCGCCGTCACCACCCTGTCCTGCGGTGCCGGCACCGCCGCCGCCACCACCTCCCCCGCCGGCGTGCATCGAGCCGGCGGTGCTGTTGCCTTCTCCGCCCCGGCCACCCGTGCCGCCGACGCCCCCGTCGCTGACGCCGCCGTTGCCGCCGGCACCACCGTTGCCGCCATGACCGGTGGCCCCCAAGCCGGCGCCGCCGCCTATGCCGCCCGCACCACCATGGCTGGCGGCCCCGCCATCAGTGCCATCTCCACCGTTGCCGCCGATGCCGCCGTCGCCACCGTTACGGCCGCCAGTCAGAGGGCTGGTCATGCCGCCGGCGCCACCGTTGCCCCCGGCCCCGGCGACGCTGCCGGCACCGCTGGCCTCACCACCACCACCGCCGTTGCCGCCCGCTCCACCATCCCGGCTGTTGCCCAGAGCGCTGCCGAGGCCGCCGCTACCACCGTTCCCTCCATTACCCGCGGTGCTGTCGATGCCGCTGGCCGCGCCGCCGGTACCGCCGTTACCGCCGACGCCGCCGTCGCGGCCGCTACCCAGGGCACTGCCGGGGCCTCCGATACCGCCGTCACCGCCATTACCGGCGGTGCTGCCGACACCCTGGGCCGAGCCACCATTGCCGCCGGTGCCACCGACGCCACCATCGCGGCCGCCACCCGAGGCGCTGCCGGCGCCGCCTTGGCCACCGACACCACCATTGCCGGCGGTACTGCCGTCGCCGATGGCTGCGCCGCCATTGCCACCGTTGCCGCCGGTGCCGCCGTCAATGTTTCCGAGGCCGGCGGAGAACCCACCCCTACCGCCATTGCCGCCGTTACCAGCGATGCTGTCGGCGCCGGTGGCAGCACCGCCGTTGCCACCATTGCCGCCGGCGCCGGCGTCTCTGGTCAGCCAATAGCCTGACTGACTGCTCATGCCGCCGTCCCCGCCGGCACCGCCGGTGCTGCCGACACCGTCAGCGCTGCCGCCGTTGCCACCGTTTCCGCCATTGCCGCCGGCAGTACCGATCGCATAGATCCCCGGGGCGCGACCGCTGGCTCCACCGTTGCCGCCGGCACCACCGGTTCCGCCGTCGCCCACCGAGGCACCGCCGTTGCCACCGTTGCCGCCATCGCCGTTGGTGCTGAACAACATTCCGCTACGGCCACCGGCGCCGCCGTTGCCGCCGTCGCCCGCGTGCAGCCCATCCAGACCGGTCCCGCCGTTACCGCCGGCGCCACCGTTGCCGATCCAGTTCCCAGCCCCGCCGGCACCGCCGTCGGCCCCGGCGCCGCCGTCACCTCCCGCGCCGCCGTTGCCCAGCCAGCCGCCGGCACCGCCGGCGCCGCCCGCAACGCCGTCCTCCGTGCTGCTCCAGCCGGTGCCGCCGTCACCGAAGATCCAGCCGCCATTGCCGCCATCAACATCAGTTTCAGTGCCATCGACGCCGTTGCAGATCAGGCCACAAGAGCCCCCGAAAGCAAACAGTGGGTTGATGAAGTCGCTGAGCTGTCCACCGGACGGGCTGTCGATCCAGTCCTGCATCGCAGCATGCAGCGGCAGATAGAAGTCGTTCTGGAACCAGTCGGCGAATTCAGTATCGACGGCCGCGCCGGGTAGGTCATCGCCGGCGAACAACGACGCGAGGTCGAGCGTCGAAGCCGGGTCCGGCCCGTCCCAGTACCCAGGGTCGAACAGGGTGCCCCACGCGGTCGGGTCCAGCAGGTCGGCCATAAAATCATCGAAGTCGGCGTGGGCTGTCGGCGCCAATCCGAACGCCGCCAACGCCCCGACGGATGCTCCCGCAGCAGCCACTCGCCGAGCCGACGCGGACCCATTCACCTTAAGCCAACCTGAGATCTTCACGCCGCTTTCCTATCACGGAAGTGAGGCCACTGCATTTCGAGCGCCGGCCCGGTGCCCGTACACGGCGGGCGTGGCGACCGGGAACACGCCCGCGCGCGGGGAAAGTGAGCACCGCTAGCCTGGGCCGGGTGAATCTCGACCCGAACCAGGCGTCCCTCCGGGAGGCCTGCGACGCCGGCCTGCTCGCCGGGGTGGTGACGCTGGTGTGGCAGCGCGGGCAGGTGCTGCAAGTCAATGAGATCGGCTACCGCGATGTCGGGGCCCGCCTTCCGATGTCCCGCGACACGGTGTTCCGGATCGCCTCGATGACCAAACCGATCACCGTCGCCACCGCCATGACCCTGGTCGATGAAGGCCGGCTGCGCCTGACCGACCCGGTCGCCCACTGGCTGCCGGAGTTCGCCGCGCCAAGCGTCCTGATCGACCGGGCCGGGCCGCTGGATCGGACTACTCCGGCCCAGCGAGCGCTCACCATCGAGGATCTGATGACGCACCGCTGCGGGATCGGCTACGGATTCTCGGTGTCCGGCCCGATCGCGCGTGAGTATCAGCGGCTGCCGTTCGGGCGCGGTCCGGAGGCCTGGCTGGCGGCGCTGGCCGCGCTGCCGTTGGTGGATCAGCCCGGCGAGCGGGTGACCTACGGGCACGGCATCGACGTGCTGGGTGTGGTGCTGTCCCGGATCGAGGGCAAGCCGCTGCCGCAGGTGCTCGACGAGCGGATCCTGGGACCGCTGGGGATGGCCGGCACCGGGTTCTGCGTCTCCCCGGAGCTCCGCGGGCGCAGCGCCACCATGTACCGCCTCGACGGCGACACGCTGCGCGACGACGCGATGGGTCCGATGCCGATCACCATGCCGGCGTTTCCCAACGCCGGGGGCGGGCTGATGTCCACCGCCGACGACTACCTGGCTTTCGCGCGAATGTTGCTGGCGGACGGCGTGTTCGACGGCACCCGGGTGATTTCGGCGGAATCGGCGCGAGCGATGCGCACCGACCGGCTCACCGACACCCAGAAACGACACCCGTTTCTGGGCGCGCCGTTCTGGGTCGGCCGCGGCTTCGGACTCAATCTGTCGGTGGTGACCGATCCGGCCAAGTCACAGCCGCTGTTCGGGCCGGGCGGCGCGGGGGCGTTCAGCTGGCCGGGCGCCTACGGCACCTGGTGGCAGGCCGATCCGGCCGCGGACCTGATCCTGCTGTACCTGATTCAGAACGCACCGACGTTGTCCACCGAGTCGGCCGCGGCCGTCGCGGGCAACACCTCGGTCGCCAAACTGCGGGTCGCGCAACCGAAGTTCGTGCGCCGAACCTACCGCGCGCTGGGTTTGTGACCCTGACCTAGCTTACGGTCAGCCGCGTTCCCGGCCTGCCGGCCGCGAGTCGGAATTTCACGACGCGACACGCCCATGTCATGTCGTCAGATTCCGACTGGGCATCCCATTTCCGAGCGACAACAAGTGGCTCGTCCACGCCCCCGCAGTTGTCGCTCAGAGGCGGGCAACTCTCGTATTCCTCTGAGCCGACCTGAGCCCGGGCGAGTTCTGGGCTAGCGGCTCTCCCCCGCGAGCTGCCGGCCCGCCAGGTGTGCCCGCTCCAGGGCGGCCTCGCGCAGCTGCGTCCGCTCCTCGGCGGTCCATCGAGTCGTCGGCTCGAACACCAGGGTCTCGACCCGGTAGCCCAGCATGGTGAACACGTACTCCAGGTAGGGCCGCTGAAAATCCTGCAGATCGTGGCGGCTGCCGTCATAGGCGCTGGAGCGGGTCAAGATGAGCTGGACCGGTTTGCCGTCGCCCAACGTGCCCACGTGCTCACCATGTTCGTTGACCGTGAAGCTGGCCATCGGTTGGACAATGACGTCGATCCACGCCTTCAAGGCATGCGGCACATGCCAATTCCACATCGGCGAGGACACCACCAGCCGGTCGAACGACCGTACCCGCTCGATCTCAGCCAACACGTTCGACCAGATCTGGTTCTGCTCGGGTGTACGTCGTTCGCCGTAGAGCGGTGCGAACTTGGCAAGAGCGGCCTCCCGCCCGAACATGACCATCTCGTCGGTCCACACCGAGAACCGTTCGACGTCGCCGACCGCGGCGGCGGGCGCGGCGTCCAGGAACGCCCGGGCCAGCGACGACGACAGCGAGTGTTCTTGCTTGGGACTGGCCTCCACCCAGAGAGTCTTCATGACGGACATCAGATCATCGAGATCGGCGAGACCTTCACGCCGACCTCCAGCGCGCCGGCCAGCTCACGCGCCACGTCGTAGTCGAAGACGACGTGACCGCAGATGATGTCGACGTCACGTTTGATCCGTTGCAGCGGGTTGTCGACGAAATGCACGCTCGCCCCGGAAGCTTCGAGCAGATCGGCGATCACCGCGCGGGATTCGTGCACGATATGCGCGGCTGCGGCGCGCGCTTCGGCCCGAACCGCTCGGCCGATCCGTTCGCCACGGTCGACCGCTTCCTGAAACCGGGCCACGGTGATATCGCGCAGCCCGCGCAGCGCGCTCAACCGCACCCGTGCGTCACCGAGGCGGATCTGCGCGGCGGGCTGATTCTTCTGTGCCGCACCGGAATACGCCAGTACGCGCTCCCCGAGCCGCTGAGCGTAGAGGTCGGCGACCCGTTCGGCCGAGCCCAGCGCGGGCATCGCGGCCACCAGTGCCAGCGCCGGGACCATCGGCCACCGGTAGGCCGAGGCGTCGTGCAGGGCGGCTCCCGGCGCGGTCCCGGAGTAGATGTCGACGACTTTGACCAGCCGGTGCTGCGGTACCCAGACATCCTCGACGACGACGTCGTTGGAACCGGTCGCCCGCATTCCCGCGGTGTGCCATACGTCCTCGATGCGAATATCGGATGCCGGCAGCAGCACCAGCGCCGGGTACGGCGCGTCCTCAGTCCCGCAGATCGCGCCGACCAGAGTCCAGTCGGCATCGGCCACCCCGGTGGCCCAGGACCACCGCCCGGAAAGCCGGATCCCGTCGCCGTCGGGGGTGCCGCGGCCGGTCGGCGCCAACGGCGCGGGACACAGCACCGGCCCGGAGGCGAAGACTTCGTCCTGCGCCCGCTCGCCGAAGAGCGCGAGCATCCAGTTGTGCAGGGTGTAGAACCCCAGCGTCCAGGCACTGGATGCGCAGCCGTGCGCCATGCGGCGGATCGGGTCGAGAATCTCCGGAAACTCCGCCTGCTGCCCGCCGTAGCGGGCCGGTAGCAGCAGACCGGCCAGCCCGGAGCGCCGGTAGTCCTCGATGGTGGCGGTCGGCAGCCGGCGCAGTTCCTCGGCTGCCGCGGCGCGTTCGGCCAAGCGCTCGATGAACTCCGCGGTCGGCGCCGTCGTCATCCCCGGACCCTACCATACCTTTTAGTATGGAAATCAGTGCCGCAGCATGACGTCCAGGAACTGTTCGCGGCGACCCACGGCGCGCGGGCTGGGCCGAGATCCGGACAGGTGCAGGAACCCGATGCCGGCGGCGAACGTGGCGTTGGCGCGCATGTCGGACTCCTCGGTATCGAAGCCCTCATCGACAAAGACCTGTCGAACCGCCTTGAGCACCCGGCGATCCGACGCGCGCACCGCCTCGGCGACGGCGTCCTCCGAGCGGGCCCATTCGCGCATCGCGCGTTCCAGCATCCAGTGCCGCGGCCCGACCAGCGAGGTCATCATCCGCGAGAGCCGTTCGCGCGGAGGCAGCACCGACAGCGCATCGAAGTCCCCGCGGTCCTCGTCGCGGACCGCGGCCCAGGTGTCGACCAGCACCTGCCGGTAGGTCTTCATATCGGCGAAGTGCCAGTAGAAACTGCCCTTGGTGACTCGCAGGCGTCGGCAGAGCCGGTCGATGGTCAGGGCTTTGAGCCCGTCCTCGGCCAGAATGCCGAACCCGGCCTGCACCCAGTCCTGCACGGACAGCCGCGGATTGGCGGACTCTTCGGCCATGCCGAGTCAGGGTACTGACCCGGCCCGTGCTGCACAGGAGTTTCCCAGTTGCCGATCACCTAGACGTCGGTGTGCAAGCCCGCTTCCTGCAGTGCGCGACGCGCGTAGGCGCGCACATCGGCGTCACTGTCCTTCACCGCGATGCTCAACGCGTCGCGGGCAGCGACGTCCGCTGCGGCCCAGCGTGTCAGCCCCAGCACCGCGGCTTTGCGGACGTCGAGGTGAGGGTCACCGAGAGCCGCGCTCAGGCGTGGCACCGCCACCGTGGCGTGCGACCCGCCCATCGCCCGTACCGCACCCACCCGCACCTGCCACGCCGACTCGACCAGTGCCGGTTCCACCGCGGCGAGATCTGCTTGACCACAACCCACGTCGCCCAGAGCGGCCAGTGCTGCGGCGCGCACCAGCGGATCCGGGTCACCGATCAGCCGACGGAGGGTCTCGCCCCCGGCCCGCAATGTCGCGCACGCGTTGGCGACCGCGATCCGCACCTCCCGGTTGCCGTCACCGGCGGCGGTGGCCACCGCCGACGCGTCGTCGACCGAGACCAGCGCACGCACCGCCTCGATGCGCACCCGATGGTCCGGATCGGCCAACGCACGGCGATATCGCGCTGGGTCACCGACGCGCCGGCTGGCTAACAGATACACCACGCAGGCGCGCACCACCGGATCACCGGAGTCCAGCTGAGCGCTCGCCGCCGCCGGATCGGCCACCACTTCGACCAGTTCCCGCACACCGTCGGCGGCGCTGCGCCGCACGGCGGCGTCCTCGTCGGCGAGCGCGTCGAACAATGCGGATTCGTATCCCTCCGCGGTGTGTTCGGTCAGGGCGGCCACCGCGGTGCGACGCACCCCGGGGTCGGGATCGCCGAGGAAATCGGCGAGTTCGGCCAGCGTCGGTTCCTCCAGGGCGACGACGGCCGCGATCCGCGGCGACGGCGGGTGCGAGGCGCCCGGCGAGGTGACCCGCGACCGTGCGGTCGACGGCGCCTGGCCGCCCAGCAGCGGCGGCTGCGACACCGGGTGCACCGCCTGGTCGGCCGGCGGCAGCCCGTCGAACTCGGGCACCTCGACGAAATACGGTGCAACCGGGCGTTTGAGGAATTCCATTGCGCCGTCGGCACCTTTTCGCACATTGAGGTGATAGCCCCACTGCGAGTCGTCGCGGCCGGGCAGATCGGCCCGCTCGTGGTAAAGGCCCCAGCGCGATTCGGTGCGCGTCAGCGACGTCCGGGCCGCCAGCTCGGCGCAGTCCCGGATGAACGACACCTCGACCGCGCGCATCAACTCATGCGGGCTGCGGGCGCCCATCTCGGCGATTTCGGTGCGCATCCGCTCGAAGGTATGCACCGCCAGCGACAGTTTGGCGGCGGTCTTGGGCGGCGCCACATAGTCGTTGACGAACCGGCGCAGCTTGTACTCCACCTGCGGCTGCGGCGGGCCGTCGGGGTGGCGCAGCGGGCGGTAGATCAGCTCGTGCGCCTCGGCGAGCTGGTCGGCCGGAAGCCCCTGCGGGGCCGCGGTATCGGCCAACGTGGACGCCGCGTGCGCGCCGGCCAGGTCGCCGAACACGAAGGCGCCGATCATGTAGTTGTGCGGCACGCAGGCGAGATCGCCCGCCGCGTACAGCCCGGGCACGGTGGTGCGGGCGTGCTCGTCGACCCACACTCCCGATGCGGAATGCCCAGAGCACAACCCGATCTCGGAAATGTGCATCTCCACGTCGTGGGTGCGGTAGTCATGGCCGCGATTGGCGTGGAAGGTCCCGCGGGTGGGCCGCTCGGTGGTGTGCAGAATGTTCTCCAGCGCCGAGAGCGTCTCATCGGAAAGGTGCGACACCTTGAGGTAGATCGGGCCGCGCGCGGAGTCGATCTCCGATTTGACCTCGGCCATCATCTGGCCGGACCAGTAGTCGGAGTCCACGAAGCGCTCCCCCAGCGCATTGACCTGGTAGCCGCCGAACGGGTTGGCCACATACGCGCAGGCCGGTCCGTTGTAGTCCTTGATCAGCGGGTTGACCTGGAAGCATTCGATGCCGGACAGCTCGGCACCGGCGTGGTAGGCCATCGAATAGCCGTCGCCGGCGTTGGTCGGGTTCTCGTAGGTGCCATACAGGTAGCCCGAGGCCGGTAGGCCCAGCCGGCCGCACGGCCCGGTGGCCAGCACCACCGCCTTGGCTCCTACCGCGACGAATTCGCCGGTGCGGGTGTGCAATGCGGCCGCCCCGACCGCACGGCCACCGTGGGTGAGCACCCGTACCGGCATCAACCGGTTCTCGATGCGGATCTTCTCGCGCATCGTACGTTGCCGCAGGACGCGGTAGAGCGCCTTCTTGACGTCCTTGCCTTCGGGCATCGGCAACACGTAGGAACCGGAGCGGTGCACCCGGCGCACTGCGTACTCGCCGTGTTCGTCCTTCTCGAACTTCACGCCGTAGCGTTCCAGCCGCTGCACCATGGCGAAGCCGCGGGTGGCGGTCTGGTACACGGTGCGCTGGTTGACGATTCCGTCGTTGGCGCGGGTGATCTCGGCGACATAGTCTTCGGGTTCGGCCTTGCCGGGGATGACCGCGTTGTTGACGCCGTCCATGCCCATCGCCAACGCGCCGGAGTGGCGCACATGGGCCTTTTCCAGCAGCAGCACCCGGGCGCCGTGCTCGGCGGCGGTCAGGGCGGCCATGGTGCCGGCGGTGCCGCCGCCGATTACCAGCACATCGCAGTCCAGCCGCAGCGGCCGTGCGGCATCAGGTATCGCAGTCATGAATAGTCCAATGCGGCAAGCAGTTCGGCGCGCAGGTTGGGTTCGGTTCGGCCGCTGCGCGGTTCGGGGACGTTGACCAGGGCTCGCAGCGGCTGCCCGGCGCGGCCCAGCACCGCCACCCGATCGCCGAGCGCCAGCGCCTCGTCGACGTCGTGGGTGACGAACACGATCGTGGTCGGGTGGGTGCGCCAGGTGCCGATCAGCAGCGCCTGCATGGCGGCGCGAGTCGCGCTGTCCAGCGCCCCGAACGGCTCGTCCATCATCACCGCGCGTGGCGCGCCGGCCAGCCCGCGGGCCAACTGGACCCGTTGGCGCATCCCGCCGGAGAGGCTTTTGGGCAGATAGCCGCCGAACCCGTCCAGCCCCAGCTCGGCGATCCAGCGCTCAGCCTGGGCCCGCCGCCCGGTGCGGGGCACACCGCGCAGCCGCAACGCCAGCTCGATGTTGGACCGCACCGAACGCCAGGGCAGCAATGCGTTGTCCTGGAAGACCACACCACGGTCACCCGAGGTGGTGCTCACCAAGGCGTCGTCGGCCAGCACCTGTCCGCGCTCGGGTGCCAGCAGCCCGGCCAGGGCGCGCAGCACCGTCGACTTGCCGCATCCGGACGGTCCGGTCAGCACCAGGATCTCGCCGGGGCGCACGGCCAGGCTCAGCTCGTCGATCACCGGGGAACCGGTGTAGGACAGCCGGACCCGGTCCAGGGTCAGACTCATGCCGGACGTCATCGCGCGTTCTCCTCACTCCGGGGCAACCAGCGGGTCAGCCGGCGTCCGACCACCTCCACCGCCGCCGAGGTGGCGAAGCCCAGCACACCGATGGTGATGATCCCGACGAACACATCCGGGTAGGCCAGCACGGTGTAGGCCTGCCAGGTGCGATACCCGATACCGAGGCGGCCGGAGATCATCTCTGCGGAGATCACACAGATCCACGACACCCCCATCCCGACCGACAGACCGCCGAACATGCCCGGCAGAATCCCCGGAACCACCACCTGGCTCAACACATCCCAACGCCGGCCGCCCAGGGTGCGGACCGAGTCCTCCCACAGCGTCGGCAGCGCGCGCACCGCGTGGCGGGTGCTGACCAGGATCGGGAAGAACGCGGCCAGGAACGTGATGAACACGATGCCCTGCTCGCTGGCCGGAAACAGCAGGATCGCCACCGGAACCAAAGCGATCGCCGGGATGGGCCGGACCAGTTCGGTGAGCGGTCCAACCACGTCGGCCGCTACCCGGGAGCGGCCCAGCAGGATGCCGGTGGCCAACCCGGCCGCCGCGGCCAGCCCGAAGCCGGTGAGGATCCGGATCAGCGACTGCGCCAGGTCCAACCAGTACACGTCCGTGCCCAGCCGGCGGACCAGAGTCGTGAAGATCTCGTCGACGGTGGGCAGGGTGTCGAATCGCAGCCACCACCGCACGTCGGCGGCGGTCAGCAACTGCCACAAGCCGATTGCGGCGGCCACCGAGGTCAGCCGCAGCAGCCAGGACCGCCGGGCCGAGCGCGGCCGGTGTGGTGCCGCGTCGGCCGGGACCGTCGCCGCGGGGGCACCGGCACCGGCGATGACCGCGGTCATGCCGCGCCCGCCAGGGCCTGCTGGTAGTCCAGCACGACGGCGCCGGGGTGCGCGGCGAGGTAGCGTTGCGCGCCCGCGGTGGTGTCGAACGGGAGGTAGCGCCCACCATCGCGGACCCACGCGGACTTGTCGGCGAACCAGCGGGTTCCCAACTCGGCATCGTGGATGTAGGCCGCCCGGACGTGGTCGCCGCGGGCGTTCGCGGCCCGCGCTGCCTCGAGCAGCGCGGTCGGATCGGCAACCGTCACAGTGGTGTCCGATTTCTGCAGCCAGAGCTCGCCACCGGTCGTCGGGGGTGTGTCGAGGGCGGCGACCGCCTTGTCGTAGTCGACTTTTCGCTCGGCGAACGCCGCACGCAGCGGCTCGTCGGAGACGAAGCCGTCCACGTCGAGGTCGGCGAAGTCGCCGATCGACTTCAGGTAGGGCACGTCGTTCTTCAACGCCTCCACCAGTGCCGGCTTGAGGGTGGTGTCGAACGACGTTCCGCCCGGCCCGTTGTAGAGGTAGACGACCTCTTGCGGCAGCCCGCTGTCCGCGGCGACGATCCGGGCAGCCTCCAACGGTTTGCGGTTGAGGAATTCGGTGGCGTCAAACTGAGCCTGCAGAAACGCGCCGAGCACTTCGGGGTGGTTCTGCGCGTAGGCGCGACGCACCACCACCCCGTGCAGGGTCGGATAATTGAGCTCGGCACCGTCGTAGAGAAGTTTCGCCCGGCCCTGATAGACCAGTAGTCCGGGCCAAGCCACGAACTGGGACAGACCCTGCACCTGACCGGATTCCAGCGACGAGGCGCCGACCTGGGGTTGCTGGTTGAGCACCTCGACGTGGGCGCCGGTGCCGGCCAGGGCACGCAGCAGGGTGCCATGCCCGGCTGATCCCACGCTGGCCGAGACCTTGGCCCCCGCCAGGTCCGTCAGTGTGTCGGCCGGTGAATCCGGTGCCACCACCACCATGTTCAGCGCGCCGGCGGGGTGGTAGCCGGTCACCGAGACCAGCTGGGTGCGGGCCTGCGCATTGGTCTGGGTCCTGACCCCGTTGACGAGCATCGGGTAGTCGCCCATCGAGCCGATGTCGATCTTCTCGGCGAGCATCTGCGCGGTGATCGGTGCGCCGGTGTCGTAGTCCTGCCATTCCACCCGGTATTTGGTGCCGGTGCGCGCGGTGATGTCGGCGAGCCGGTGCTCCAGGTAGCCGCGGGCGCGCAGCAAGGTTCCGGCGGTCGCGGTGTTGATGGTCTTGGACTGGTAGCCCACCACCACGTCGACGGAATCACCCGGGGCGGTGGAGTCCAGCGAGCAGCCAGCCGCGATGACGGCGGTGAAAGCCAGTGCGATCACGGTTCTCTTCATGTAACACCTTGGTGGTCAGTGCATTCAGCGGAGGAGGTAGGGCATATTGACGGTGACCGCACCGGTAGGGCACCGGGCGGCGCACGGTCCGCAGTACCAGCACTCGTCGACGTGCATGAAGGCCTTGCCGTTGTCCGGGTTGATCGCCAACGAATCCAGCGGGCAGATGTCGACGCACAGCGTGCAGCCCTCGATGCACAGCGACTCGTCGATGGTCACCGGAACGTCGGACCGGCCGTTGATCAGCGTCATGGAGTGCTCCTTGTCAGGTTGCCGCGCATGGTGACCCGGTCACCGCGCATCCGGATATATTCGAGGTCGACGGGCCTGCCGTCGGCCAGGCTGGTGAGGCGCTCCAGCATCAGCAGCGCCGCGCCGTCGGGAATCTGCAGCAGTGCCGCCGAGTGCGGGTCCGCCGGAATCGCCTCCAGCGCCAGGCCGGCGGCTCCGAGATGCTGGCCGCTGATCCGCTCGAGCAGCGGGAAGACATCGTTGGTCTCCAGCGGGTGGGCCAGCACGGCGGCGCCGATATCGGGTGCCAGATAGGTCTGATCCAGGCTCAGCGGCACGTCATCGAGGTAACGCAGCCGTTCGATGAACACCACCTGCGCGCCGGGGTCGAGCAAGAGCCGCCGGGCCACCGACGGAGGGGCCGACACCGTGGTGGCCACCCGCACTTCGTTGCGCACCTCTTGACCGTGGAAGGTCTCCTGCAGGCCGAGCAGTGCGTCCAGGCCATGATCCAATTTGTGCTGCGCCACACGAGTGCCGGTTCTGGGTCCCCGGTGAATCAGCCCTTCGGCCTTCAGGACGGCCAGTGCCTCACGAATGATGTTGCGGGAGGCGGCGAATTCGGCGGCCAGCTCCGGTTCCCCGGGCAGACCGTCGTCGTAGGCACCGCCGTGGATCTGGTGGCGCAGGACGTCGGCGACCTGCCGCGCCCGGTCCGCGCGGCGGATCGGCTGTGCTGCGAGTCGGGCTTCGGCCATGCAGACACGCTAAGGGTGCCGCGCCGGTCACGGCAGCACAGCGAATCCTGCTGATCAGCGGGCTGATTCATTACGCCACCAGGCAACACCCGACTGCCAGCGGAAACCGGTCGCCGCATCGGCATTGCGCCGCAGCGGCGCCGTCGGGCCGGTTAACAATCGTGGTGAGGCGAACCGCTGCCGGGAGCTTGCGCATACCGCGCCAGGGCTTCTGGGGTGAACACGGCCAGCCCCAGCTCGGGGTTGTAGCCGTGGATCTCCTTGATGTCGATTTCGGCCAGGAAATACAGGATGTCCTTGGAGATCACCTGTCCGGGGACCAACACCGGGAAGCCGGGCGGATACGGCACCACGAAGGTGGTCGACACCAGAGCCTTGCCGTCGGCGACCCGGCGGCCGGCGTCCCCGAGCAGCACATGCTCGCGGTCGGACTCCTCGTAGCCGCCGTAGAACGCCGACCGCATATCCCCGAAAGGGCTTGCGGCGTCGGGCCGAAACGCGTGATCGAACTCGCTGAAGTCGGGCAGCGGCGGCAGATCCTCGGTGATCTCGACGATTCGGCGCTGCTGCAGCGCACGATCGTCGGTGCTGGCCGCATTCCAGACCCGGTCCAGGTCGATAGCGACCCGGCGCAGGGCGTCGAGCAGGTAGTGCACGGACGACCAGGTGACGCCGATGGTGAAGATCAGCAGCACCGAGTTGATCGAGGTCTTGTTGATCTGAATTCCGAATCTGTTCATGAGGATCTTCTCGCGGAAGTCGTAGCCGCTCATGCCGGTCTTGCCGACGAACAAGGTGACCCTGGTCGGGTCGAGCACGAACTCGTCGGAACGCCAGGCCTCATTCCACTCCGCCAGTGCACCCTGGCGGACCTGCCGGTAGGAGCTGACCGTGGATGTCCGGAACCGGTCGGGCACCAGATCGTCCTCGTCGAGGATGCGAAACCACTTGCTGATCAGCCGGTCCTTGCGGACCCGGTGGCGAAACACCAGCGCCATGTCGTAGACCCGGCGCACCATGTGGAAGCCCTCGATGTCGACCTGCCGGCGGGCCAGGTCCAGCGATGCCAGCAGCTGCTGATTCGGCGAGGTGGAGGTGTGGGTCAGAAACGCCTCGGTGAACGATTCACGGGCCAGCGCGTTGAAATCCTGGTCCCGCACATGGATCATCGACGCCTGGCGCAGCGCCGACAGCGACTTGTGGGTGGAGTGGGTCGCATAGACCCGCACCCGCGCCGAGGGTTCCGGCAGCAGACGGTGCTCGCTCCACTGGTCCCGGTCGACGCCCGCCCAGCCCGCGCCCCCGCCGCCCCCCGCGGCGGCCCCCGCCCCCCGCCCCCCCCTTGCCCCCGCCCCCCCCGCGCCCGCCCCCCCCTTGCC
>NZ_LZIN01000020.1 GCF_001667375.1 Mycolicibacter sinensis
GGCGGCATCACCGGTGATAGTGATGAGGCCGCGGTGGTGCAGGCGATGGTGGTGGGGGCAGACCAGGACCAGGTTGGACATGTCGGTGGGGCCGCCGTCTTCCCAGTGCACGATGTGGTGGGCGTGTAGGCCCCGGGTGGTGCCGCAGCCGGGGACCACGCAGCTGCGGTGGCGGTGTTCGAGGGCGCGGCGCAGCCGGCGGTTGATGGCGCGGGTGCTTCGTCCGGCGCCGATCGGTTCGCCGTTGCGTTGCCACCAGGTCTCGAAGGTGGCGTCGCAGAGCAGGTATCGGCGTTCGGCATCGGAGAGCAGCGGGCCCAGGTGCAGTGCGGCGGCTCGGTGCTCGACGTCGAGGTGCACCACCACGGTGGTGTGCTGACCGTGCGGGCGGCGGGCGGCTTGGCTGTCCCAGCCGGTTTCGATCAGGCGCATGAACGCATCGGCGGTATCGGGCAGCGGGGGCCGCTGCGCTGATGCGGGACTGTCGTCGGCGTGATCGTGTTTCCATTCGGTGATCAGCGCATCCAGATGTGATTGCAGGGCGGCGTCGAATTTCGCCGCGTCGACGGGGTCGAGTCTGATGCGCCAGCAACTGCCGTGTTCGTCGCTGGTCTTGGTGATCGAGCGCGCCGGCTCGGATCGGGGATCGGGCTGGGGATCAGAACGCGGTTCGAGTTTGACCGCGGTGCGTAGTTGGGTGACCGTGGCAACGCTGACCAGCGGTGCATAGTGTTCATCGGATCCCGCGCCGGCTCGTTGCGCGATCACCCCGATCTGGTCCAGCGAGACGCGGCCTTCCCGCATGCCTTGGGCGCAGCGGGGAAACTCCTCGAGCCGGTGTGCCACGGCCGCGATCGTTCCGGCGTTTCCCGGTGATACACCCGTTTTCCAGGCCACCAGCGCGGGGATCGAGCGGGCGCCGGTGGCTCCCCACAGTCGGTCGCGGTCGATCTCGGCGACGATCTCCACGATGCGCCCATCGATCGCGTTGCGCTGCCCGGTCAACTCCGCCAACTCATCGAAGAGCACATCAAGACGCTGGCACGGACCCAACTTCGTGGTGTCAGCCGATGCGATCGAGGACATGCCCTCATCATCGCAGCGAGGTATGACAAGTCGGGGCCACGAGCAGAGTCAGCCAGACACAGTGGCGTCAGTCGACCTTCGCCTTCATCTGGTCGAGGTTGACCAGCACCGGCCACCCGCACACCGACAGCGCATTGCCGTGTCCGGTTTCGTGAATGTCGAACGCCGACTGGATCGCCGAGTGGAAGCCCTGCACGTCGAGGGTCTGGTTGACCGCGCGTTTGGCCTGCCGTAGCGCGAATGACGGCATGGTGGCGATGTGCTCGGCGAGCCGGCGGGTCTCGGCGTCCAGCTCGTCGCGTGGCACCACCTTGTTGACCATCCCGGTCTGCTCGACTTCCTGAGCGGTCATCGCGCGGCCGGTGAACAGGATCTCCTTGGCCTTGCGCGGACCCAATTCCCAGGTGTGGCCGTGGTATTCGACACCGCCGATGCCCATGAGCACGACCGGGTCGGAGAACTGGGCGTCGTCGGCGGCGATGATCAGATCGCACGGCCAGCACAGCATCAGCCCGCCGGAGATGCACCGGCCCTGCACCGCGGCGATCGACGGCTTGGGCACATTGCGCCACCGCAGGGTGTACTCCAGATAGCGCTTGCATTCGTGCTTGTAGATGAACTCCAGGGTGATCTTGTCCGGCACCGGACCGCCGCCCTTGAGGTCGTGGCCGGCCGAGAAGTGTTTGCCGTTGGCCCGCAGCACGATGACCGCGACGTCGTCGTCGTCGGCGGCGCGCGTCCAGGCCGCGTCGAGCTCGTCGAGCAACTCGGGGTTCTGGGCGTTGGCCGCCTCCGGACGGTTCAGGGTGATCGTCGCGATCCGGTCGGCGACCTCGTAATCGATGTACATGGACGTCCTTACTCAGTTGCGGGGTCGGTACCGGGGCGACACAGTACGAGAAGCTGCTTCTCTTAAGAGGAAAGTTACCATCTTCGAAGTCGGGACGGCAGCGCCCAGATCGGCGCCGTCGCTATGGCCTCATTCTCCGGTAAGGTGCATTCGTGTTCTCCCAAAAAGGCAACCGCTGGAGCCGCTGGTGAGCAACCCCGAAGAGGAGCCCGTCTGGAAGCAGCGGGCGGTCGAACGGTCGATCAAGACCGCGCGCCTGCGGGCCGCCCAGCGCGTGCAGCGATTCCTGGACGCCGCCCAGGCCATCATCATCGAAAAGGGCAGCACCGACTTCACCGTCCAGGAAGTCGTCGAGCGCTCACGGCAGTCGCTGCGCAGTTTCTACCTGCAGTTCAACGGCAAACATGAGCTGCTGCTGGCGCTGTTCGAGGACGCCCTGAGCCGCACCGCCGACCAGATCCGCGCCGCCACCGAGGACAAGGCCACCCCGATGGAGCAGCTGAAAGTGGCCGTCGAGCTGCTCTTCGAGCTGTCCCGGCCGGACCCGTCCGCCAAGCGCCCGCTGTTCACCGACTTCGCGCCCCGGCTGCTGGTGTCGCACCCCACCGAGGTCCGGGTCGCCTTCACCCCGTTGCTGGGCCTGCTCACCGAGCTGATGGAGGCCGCCGACGAGGCCGGCGAGCTGCGGAAGGGAGTCAACGCCCGGCGCATGGCGGCGATGACCATGCAGACGGTCATGTTCGTGGCACAGTCCAGCGCCGAGTCCGACGACCCGGCGGCCCATCCCATCAGCGCCGACGAGGTCTGGGACTTCTGCGCCCACGGCCTGGCCAACTGAGCCGCCCCTTCCCGGCGATCGCGCGTGTCCCCGGTCGACACGCCGAGGCATTTCCCGGGTCTGCGCACCCTCGCGCACCCTCGCGCGCCCTCGACCAACCCGGCCGGACCGATCCCGGCTTCCCCCCGGGGACGCACATATGCTCTAATCGAGAATGTGATTTCCACTCCGTGTCTGCGCACTTGGACGGCGGGTATCGCCGATGCGTAAGGTCCTCGCTCCCGACGTCACCAACTGGCCCGACGAGAACCCGGCCCTGATCGGCAGTCAATGCGACGACTGCGCGGCGACGGTGTGGCCCCGCCAGGACCACTGCCCGCGCTGCAGCGGCCCGCGGGTGCGTGATCTGCTGCTGCCCCGCCGGGGGACGTTGGAGGCCTGGACGACCCAGGGCTTCGTGCCGAAGCTGCCCTATGCCGGCGGCGAGTCCGCCGAGGGCTTCGCCCCGTTCGGCGTCGGACTGGTGCGGCTCGGCGATGTGGTCAAGGTTGAGGCCCGCCTGACCGAATCCGACCCCGCCAAGCTGAAATTCGGCATGGACGTCGAACTGACCATGGTGCCGTTCTACGTCGACGACGACGGGACCGAGATTCTCACCTGGGCCTTCCAGCCCGTCTAAGGAGACCTGGAAAATGACCGTAGCGAACAACGATGTGGCGATCATCGGTGTCGGGCTGCACCCGTTCGGCCGGTTCGACAAGTCGGCGATGCAGATGGGCGCCGAGGCGATCCACACCGCGCTGGCCGACGCCGGCGTCGAGTGGCGCGACATCCAGTTCGGCGTCGGCGGCAGCTACGAGATCTCCAACCCGGACGCGGTGACCCGACTGGTCGGGCTCACCGGCATCCCGTTCACCAACGTGTTCAACGCGTGCGCGACGGCCGCGACCGCCACCCAGGTCTGCGCCGACAACATCCGGTCGGGCAAGTACGACATCGGTATCGCGATCGGCATGGACAAGCACCCCCGCGGAGCCTTCACCGACGATCCGGCCAAGCTGGCGCTGCCCGCCTGGTACGCCGAGAACGGGCAGTTCGTCACCACCAAGTTCTTCGGTATGAAGGCGAACCGCTACCTGCACGACCACGGCATCTCCCAAGCCACGCTGGCCAAGGTCGCCGCCAAGAACTTCCGCAACGGGGCGTTGAACCCGAATGCCTTCCGGCGCAAGCCGATGTCCGAGGACGCCATCCTCAATTCGACGGTGCTCAATTATCCGTTGACCCAGTACATGTTCTGCGCGCCGGATGAGGGCGCCGCCGCGATCGTCATGTGCCGCGCGGAGATCGCCCACCGCTACACCGACAAGCCGGTGTATCTGAAGGCCACCGAGATCCGCACCCGCACCTTCGGCGCCTACGAGGTGCACGGGACATCGGCTCCGATCGAAGAGGACGTGGCGCCGACGGTGTATGCGGCGCGTGCCGCGTTCGAAATCGCCGGTGTGGCACCCGAAGACGTCGACGTGGTCCAGCTGCAGGACACCGATGCCGGCGCCGAGGTGATCCACATGGCCGAGTGCGGCTTCTGCGCCGACGGCGACCAGGAGAAGCTGCTCGCCGACGGCGCCACCGAGATTTCCGGCTCGCTGCCGGTCAACACCGACGGCGGGCTGATCGCCAACGGCGAGCCGATCGGCGCGTCCGGTCTGCGCCAGCTGCACGAGCTGGTGCTGCAATTGCGCGGCCAGGCCGGCGAGCGCCAGGTGCCGGGCGAGCCGAAGGTGGGGTTCGCGCAGGTCTACGGTGCGCCCGGGACGGCGTCGGCGACGATCGTCACGGTCTGAGCTACTCCCCCAGCGCCGGCGGCGGCCGGTACGCCGGCTCATACCCGGCGACGCGAATCGGGCTGCCCACCAACCGGAAATCGCCGGCCGTGACGATCGCGTGGGTGTATTCCTTCAGCGCCTCGGGCAGCGTGCGCACCGCGGCCGCCGGGATACCCAGGGGCCGCAAGCGGCGCTCCCAGCCGGCCGCGGTGTCCGAGGCCAGCGCCGCGGTGACGACGGCGAGCACTTCCTCGCGGCGGGCAACGCGCTCGGACATCGTGGCGAAACCGTCGATACCGGCTTCGCCCGCGAAACTCTTCCAGAACCCGTCGTGGGTGACGAACAGCGCCAGATAGCCCGCTGCGGTGGGAAACAGCTGAGCGGGAACGTAATACGAGTGCGCGCCGTGTGGATGGCGTTGCGGCTCGACACCGTCGTTGAGGTAGGCCGACGCACGGTAGTTCAGCTGGGACAGCATCACGTCGAGCAGCGAGACCTCGACCTGGCCGCCGCGGCCGCTGACGATCTGGGCCAGCAGGCCCAGCGCGGCCGCCATCCCGGTGGAGTTGTCAGCCGAGGAGTACCCCGGCAGGGTGGGCGGGCCGTCCGGATCGCCGGTCATCGCGGCCACCCCGGTGGCCGCCTGGATCACGTAGTCGAAGGCCGGTTCGTCGCCGCCGTCCAGCCCAAACCCGGTCAACGCCACGCACACGATCTTCGAGTTGAAACGCCGCAGCGCCTCATACGTCAGGCCCAGCCGCTTGATCACCGACGGCTTCATATTTACCAGCAGCGCATGGGATTCGGCGACCAGTTCACCCAGCCGGGCCTGTCCGACTGCTGACTGAAGGTCCAAGGCGATGCTGCGCTTGTTGCGGTTGAGGCTGGCGAAGTAGCTCGGGCCGACCTGACGGGAGATCTCCCCGCTCGGCGGCTCGATCTTGATGACCTCGGCGCCGAGGTCGGCCAGCAGCATGGTCGCGTACGGGCCGGCCAGCATCACCCCCACTTCGAGGATGCGGATCCCCGACAGCGGTCCGCTCACTTAAATCTCCTTGGCGAGCTCGGCGATCACCTCGCGCGTGCGGCGCTTGGAGGCGATCAGGTCGTCACGGTTGGCACCGATCGGCAGCAGCCGCACCGACAGGTCGGTCACTCCGGCGTCGGCGAACTGCTTGAACCGCTTCAAGATTGATTCCTCATCACCGGCCGCACACAGGTCGCCGACATCGCGGGCCGAACCGCGGTCGAGCAGCCGCTGGTAGTTGGGCGAGGTCTCGGCCTCGGCCAGGATCCGGTTGGCGCGCTCCTTGGCGGCCTCGATCTCGGAGTTGGCGCACAGGGTGACCGGGATGCCGGCGACGATGCGCGGTGCGGGTTTGCCCGCTTCCGCGGCGGCCTTGTTGATCTTCGGCGCGATGTGCTCGGCGATCGCCTTCTCGTCGGCCATCCACAGCGAGGTGCCGTCGGCGTGCTCGCCGGCGATCTGCAGCATCACCGGGCCCAGGGCGGCCACCAGCACCGGCATCTTCGGCTCGGCCCCGAGCGCGGTCGGGTTGTGCACGGTGAAAGTGTCGTTCTCCACGTCAACAGGGCCGGGTCCCGACAGTGCCGCGTTGAGCACTTCCAGGTAGTCGCGGGTGTAGGCGGCCGGCTTGTCGTACGGCAGTCCGAGCATGTCCCGGATGATCCAGTGGTGCGACGGCCCGACGCCCAGCGCCAGCCGGCCGCCGGAAATGGCGTTCACCGAAAGCGCTTGGCGGGCCAGGGCAATCGGATGCTGAGCCTGCAACGGCACCACAGCGGTGCCCAGCTCGATCCGGGTGCTGTGGCAGGCCATCAGCGCCACCATGGTCAGCAGGTCGAAGTCGTCGGGCACCTGCGGCATCCACGCGGTGTCCAGCCCGGCCGCATCGGCCCACTCGATGTCGGCGATCAGCTTGGCGACCTTGCGCGCCATGTCGCCGCGCTCGGCCCCGATCATCACTCCCAGTCGCATGTTCAGTTCGCCTCCGCCTGGCCGATGACCTGCCGGACCCCGGTCACCAGGTCATCCAATGAGGTTCCGGTGGGAAAGACCGCCGCCGCACCCAGCGACAACAGCTTGGCCACATCGGACTGCGGGATGGTTCCACCGACCACCACCGCGATGTCACCGCCGTCCGCGGCACGCAGCGCCTCGACGATGCGGGCGGTCAACGCGACGTGGGCGCCGGACAGAATGCTCAGCCCGACCACCGCCACGTCCTCCTGCAGGGCGGTGGCGACGATGTCCTCGACCCGTTGCCGGATGCCGGTGTAGATGACCTCGAAGCCGGCGTCGCGCAGGGTCCGCGCGACGATCTTGGCGCCGCGGTCGTGGCCGTCCAGGCCGGGCTTGGCGACCAGGACCCGGGCCGGGACGGTGGACGCGAGCGGAGAAGTCATCAGTACACCACCGGTTGCTGGAACTCGCCCCAGACCGACTTGAGCGCCGAAACCATCTCACCCACTGTGCAGTAGGCGTTGGCGCAGTCGATCAGAGAATGCATCAGGTTGGCGTCGCCTTCGGCGGCGCGCGACAGCGCGGCCAGCTTCGCGGCGACGTCGCCGGCGTTGCGCTCGGCCTTGACCCGAGCCAGCCGCTTGAGCTGGACGTCGCGGCCCTCGGCGTCGAGTTCGTAGGTGGCGATCTCCGGTGGCGGCTCATCGGACGTGAACTTGTTGACGCCGACGACCGGGCGCTCGCCCGATTCGATCTCGTGATGGATCTTGAACGCCTCGTCGGCGATCAGGCCCTGCAGGTAGCCGTCCTCGATGGCGCGGACCATGCCGCCGTGGCGCTCCAGGTCGTCCATGATCTCGATGATGCGTTCCTCGGTGGCGTCGGTGAGCGCCTCGACGAAGTAGGAGCCCCCGAGCGGATCGGCCACCCGGGTCACCCCGGTTTCGTAGGCGAGGATCTGCTGGGTGCGCAGCGCCAGCGTCGCGGACTCCTCGCTGGGCAGCGCGAAGGGCTCATCCCAGGCGGCGGTGAACATCGACTGCACCCCGCCCAGTACCGCGGCCATCGACTCGTAGGCGACCCGCACCAGGTTGTTCTGGGCCTGGGGCGCGAACAGCGACGCCCCGCCCGCGACGCAGCCGAACCGGAACATCGACGCCTTGTCGGCCTCGGCGCCGTAGCGCTCCCGCACGATGGTGGCCCAGCGGCGGCGTCCGGCCCGGTACTTGGCGACCTCTTCGAAGAAGTCGCCGTGGGTGTAGAAGAAGAACGAGATCTGCGGGGCGAACTGGTCGATGGTCATCCGCCCGCGCTCCACCACGGTGTCGCAGTAGGTGACGCCGTCAGCCAGCGTGAACGCCATCTCCTGCACGGCGTTGGCGCCGGCGTCGCGGAAGTGCGCGCCGGCCACCGAGATCGCGTTGAACCGCGGCACTTCGGCGGCGCAGAACTCGATGGTGTCGGCGATCAGGCGCAGCGACGGCTCCGGCGGCCAGATCCAGGTGCCGCGGGAGGCGTACTCCTTGAGGATGTCGTTCTGGATCGTGCCGGTGAGCTTGGCCCGCGGCACGCCCTTGCGCTCGGCGGCGGCCACGTAGAACGCGAGCAGGATCGCCGCGGTCCCGTTGATGGTGAAGCTGGTGCTGATCTTGTCCAGCGGGATCGAGTCGAACAGGATCTCGGCGTCGGCGAGGGTGTCGACGGCCACCCCGACCCGGCCGACCTCCTCACCGACTTCGGGGTCGTCGGAGTCGTAGCCGCACTGGGTGGGCAGGTCCAGCGCGACCGACAGGCCGGTGCCGCCCTGGTCCAGCAGGTATCGGTAGCGCCGGTTGGACTCCTCGGCCGTGCCGAACCCGGAGTACTGCCGGAAGGTCCATAGCCGGCCGCGGTAACCGGACGCGAAGTTGCCCCGGGTGAACGGGTAGGTGCCCGGCGCGGGCGGTTCGTCGCGCCGGTCTTCCGGCCCATACACCGGCTTGAGCGGTATTCCCGAGGAGGTCTGCACTGGGTCGTTCATCGATGGATACGGTACTTGCAAGAAATGAGAATGCCAATACCACTTAGGTCACATGGCCTCGTCGCAGCGGCTATCCGGCCAGGTTGAAGTTGCCGCTGGCGCCGTAGACCGACAGCGAGACCAGCAGCGTCACCGAGACCACCACCACCAGCGAGGTGCGCACCGCGTTGCCCACCGCGACGCCGACGCCGGCGGGGCCGCCCGCGGCGAAGTAGCCGAAATAGGTGTGGATCAACAAGATGGTGACCGCCATCAGGAAGGCCTGCAGGAACGACCACAGCAGGTCGATCGGGTTCAGAAAGGTCCGGAAGTAATGGTCGTACAGGCCCGCTGACTGCCCGAACAGAAAGACCGTGGTGAATCGGCTGGCGAGGAACGACAGGATCACCGCGATCGAGTACAGCGGGGTGATGGCGACCAGCCCGGCGACGATGCGGGTGCTGACCAGGTAGGCGATCGGGCGAATCGCCATCGACTCCAGGGCGTCGATCTCCTCGTTGATGCGCATCGCGCCCAGCTGCGCCGTCACACCGGCGCCGAAGGTGGCCGCCAACCCGATACCGGCGACCACCGGCGCCGAGATGCGGACATTGATGAACGCCGCCAAGAACCCGGTCAGCGCCTCGATGCCGATGTTGCCCAGCGAGCTGTAGCCCTGGACCGCCAGGGTGCCGCCGGCCGCCAGGGTCAAGAACCCGACGATCACCACGGTGCCGCCGATCATCGCCAGGGTCCCGGTGCCCATGCTGATCTCGGCGATCAGCCGAATGACCTCCCGGCGGTAATGAGTGAACGCGAACGGCGCGGTGGCGATCGCCCGGCCGTAGAACAGCGTGTGGTCACCGAGCCGGCCCAGCGCCGCGATGGGGCGCCGAACCTGCCGGGTCACGCCCGGATAGACCGCCGCCAGAGCCCGCAGCGCCACGGCTCAGCGCGCCGTCATCTTGATGCCGATCGCGGTGACGACCACGTTGACGACGAACAACGACATGAAGGCGTACACCACGGTCTCGTTCACCGCGTTGCCGACGGCCTTGGCGCCGCCGCCGGAGATCGTCAGGCCGCGGTAGCAGGCGACCATGCCCGCGATCAGGCCGAACAGCGCTGCTTTGATGCAGGAGATGATCAGCTCGGGCACCCCGGTCAACAGCGTGATGCCCGCCGCGAACGCACCGGGGTTGACGTCCTGGACGAAGACCGAGAACACGTAGCCGCCGAGGATTCCGATGATCACCACCAGGCTGTTCAGCAGCAGCGCCACCAGCCCGGCCGCCAGCATGCGCGGTGTCACCAGCCGCTGCACCGGGTTGATGCCCAGCACCTCCATGGCGTCGATCTCTTCGCGGATCGTGCGGGAACCCAGGTCGGCGCACATCGCGGTGGCGCCGGCGCCCGCGACGATCAACACCGTCACCATCGGCCCGACCTGGGTGACCGCGCCGAACGCCGCACCGGCCCCGGACAGGTCCGCGGCTCCGAGCTCGCGCAGCAGGATGTTCAGGATGAAGCTGACCAGCACCGTGAAGGGGATCGCCACCAGCAGCGTGGGCGCCAGCGAGACCCGGGCGACGAACCAGGACTGCTCCAGGAATTCGCGGGCCTGAAACGGGCGCCGAAACATGAACTTCACCGCATCGACCGTCATGCTGAACAGCCCGCCGACCGCCTGCATCGGCTCCGCCAAGCGCCCGATCGCCAGCTGCGGGGACCGCGGAATCAGGTCCTTCATCCCCATAGCTGGTGACCCCTTCGAGAAAAACTCGCGACACGACGCGTGTGGATACTAACCGATTCGTGGTTAATGGGATAGCTGATTCTACTTTTCGTGCACACCCATTCTCATATAAAGCAAATAGCTCATCTATAGTCGTCCGTCGATCCGTAAGGCCGGGTGCACCCACGCCGGTGACCTGCGCTCTTTGAACGCCCGGAAGCCTTCGACGGCCTCCGGCGCACCCAGGCTGGTGCTCATTCCGATCCGGTCGAACAGCCCGAGGTAGGCGTCCAGGCTCGACTTGACCACCGCCCGCGCGGCCGGCGCCGTCCGGCAGCACTGCGCCAGCACCTCATGTGCGGCGTCGGCCAGTTCGTGGTGCGGAACCACCCGTGCCACCATGCCCCACTCGAGTGCTTCCTGCGCCCCGAACGTGCGGCCGGTGAACATCAGGTCGCGGGTCCGGACCGGCCCGACCACCCGGGCCAGCATCTGGCTGTAGTAGGTGTCGGCGATGCCGCGGAACAGCTCGGGCACCCGGAAGGTCGCCCGGTCGCTGACCACGGCGACGTCGCTGCACAGCGCGATCTGCAGGCCGCCGCCCTGACACAGTCCGTTGACCGCCGAGACGACCGGCTTGACCGAACTGCGCAACGCGTCGAACGGGGTGACGTCCATGCCCAGCGCGGACCCGAAGGTGATCCAGTTGTCCGCCCCGCCGCCGCCCATGTCGCCGCCGGGGGCGAACACGTCGCCGGTGCCGGTGATCAGCAGCCCGGCCAGGTCCGGGTCCGAGTTGACCAGGCCTACCGCGTAGCGGATGCCGAAGTACATCGCGGGGGTCATCGCGTTGCGGGCTTCGGGGCGGTTCAGCGTGCAGACCGCGATCGGGCCCTCCCGCCGGAACTCGAGGAACGGGGTTCCGAGCCAGTCGCCCTCGGGCGGCCGCGGCGATTCAGCATTCATATGCACAGACCTCTCCCACCAGTTCCAGCGTGCCCAGGTCGCGGATGGCCGCGCAGGCGCGCCGCAGCATGGTGACGAACATGTCGTCGCCGCGGTCGGTGCCGGTCGCGAAGACCAGCCCGAGCGCGCAGATCAGCGGAGCCTGCAACATACCGAACCGGTAGTCCTGCCAACAGGTTTCCCGGTCATAGCCGCTCACGCCGTAGTCCAGCAGCGCAGCGTGATACGCCGTGACCAGATCGGCTTCGATCGCCGAGCGCAGCTCGGGCACCAAGCTGGTGGCGGTGAAGAAGGCCAGGTCGCGGGCCGGCAGGCCGACGCCCAGGGTCTGCCAGTCGACCACCCAGACCTGGTCCCCGTCGGGGCTGAACAGCATGTTGTCCAGCCGGTAGTCGCCGTGGATCAGCGCGAACCGGCCGAGCGGCGCTGACACCCAGGGCGTGATCACGTCCAGCGCGGCCGTCAGCGTCGCACAGTCGGCGTCGCCGAGTTGCGCGCCGAGCCGCTCGACGGTGGTGGCCGCACACATCCGGGCGATGTCGCCCATGCCTTTGGCGCCGGCCTCGTCCAACTGGGTCATCGCCAACCCGGGGAACGTCAGCCACTGTTCGTCGCACCAGGTGGGTGCGTGCAGGCCGGCCAGCGCGGTCACCGCCAGCCGCGCCTGCCGCTCACCACAGCCGGCAATCTGGTCGCCTTGGGACGCGGGCGCCTGGTCGGCGAGCAGCAACGCGTACTCGGTTGCGTCCGCGTTGATTTCGCAGTGGAAGCACTCTGGTATCGGGATCCGGACGCGATCGGCGACGTCTTGGTAGAAGGCGCACTCACTGCGATAGCCCAGCACGACGCGATCGCGGACCGCATCGTCGCCGGCCGGAAGCTTGATCACGAAGGTGCCGGGCAGGCCGTCCCGATTGCCGGCGTAGTTCGCCGACACCCGGTAGGTGGCGCCGGTCTGGCCGGTGCCGACCGGCGTGACGTCGACCGAGGCGACCTCGACCGGTTCACCCCGGGCGCTCAGCACACCGGAAAGCCACCTGCTGGTCACCTCATGCGGATGGCGCGGAATCGGGCTCACGGTCATCAGTCCTCCGGCGCAACGGAACTCGTAGCCGGACACCATCCCGCAGGACCACTTCCGGCCATGCCGAGTGACGCTACAGTAAGAATTTCAGTATGGTCAACGAATGAGGACCGGTAGATGACGAACGGCTGGCAGGACACGCTGGACGACCTGGACCGGCGGCGCCGGCACACCCAGGCGATGGGCGGGCCCGAGCGGGTGGCCAAACACCACGGGAAGGGCAAGCTCGACGCGCGCGCCCGGATCGACCACCTACTCGACCCCGGAACGTTCCGTGAGTTGGGCACCATGGTCGGCGGGGAGATCGCCGCCGACGGGATCGTGGTCGGCTCGGGGGAGATCAACGGATCCCCGGTGATGGTGGGCGCCGAGGACTTCACCACGCTGGCGGGCAGCATCGGACCCGGCGGCAACGCCAAGCGCTACCGCATCGCCGAACTGGCGCTGCGCGACAAGATTCCGTTGGTGATGCTGCTGGAGGGCGCCGGATTCCGTCCCACCGGTGAGCATTACGGGCGCACCCCCACCGACCTGCTGGCCCAGGCGCAGTGTTCGGGCCGGGTGCCGACCGTCGCGGCGGTGCTGGGCCCGTCGGCCGGGCACGGCGCCCTGGTCGGCCCGGTCTGTGACTTCCGGATCATGAGCCCGCTCGGCGCGATCTTCACCGCCGGGCCGCCGGTGGTCAAAGAGTCGACGGGCGAAGACATCTCGAAGGAGGACCTCGGCGGCCCCGAGGTCGCCCTGAGAAGCGGGGTGATCCACAACCTCGCCGACGACGACGCGGCGGTGCTCGACGACATCCGCCGGTACCTGTCCTATTTCCCGCCGAGCGCCTGGTCCTACCCGCCGGCGCTGCCTGCCGACCCGGCCGCCGAGCCGCGCCCGACGCCGGAGCTGCTCGACATCGTCTCGCGCGACAACCGCCGGGTCTATGACATGCGCGCGGTTCTCGACGTCGTCTTCGACCGCCCCGACTGGTTTGAGGTGCAGCCCCGGTTCGGACCCGCGATCATCTGCGCGCTGGCCCGTCTGGGCGGGCACCCGGTGGCGGTGGTGGCCAACCAGCCGCAGGTGCTGGCCGGCTCGATCGACGCCGACGCCGCGGACAAGGCCGCCCACTTCATCACGGTGGCCGATTCGTTCCACCTGCCGCTCGTGTTCCTGGCCGACAATCCGGGCATGCTGCCGGGCAGCCGCTCGGAGCGCAGCGGTGTGCTGCGGGCCGGCGCCCGGATGTTCGCCGCCCAGACCGCGGCCACCACCGTGAAGCTGCACCTGACGCTGCGCAAAGCCTATGGCTTCGGTTCCATGGTGATGTCGTTGCTCGGGTTCGACTCGCAGGTGGCGACATTCGCCTATCCGGGGGCGACGATGGGGGCGATGAGTGCGGCCGCGCTCAGTGCCGCCTCGCACGCCGGGGAGGATCTGGCCGCCAAGCTGCGCGACACCGAGTTGCAGGCGTCGTATCACTCCGCCAAGCAGCTCGGCTTCGACGAGCTCATCGACCCGCGCGAGACCCGCGACGCGCTGCTCAGCGCCCTGCGGCGCGGGCTGCGCAGCCGGCAAGCGGCCGCCGAACCGGTGACCCGAACCGTCATCATGCCCTGATGAGCACCTTGCGTGACGCACTCCTGGGCGGCTGGGAGCTGGCGTCGATGGAATCCCGCGACGTCGACACCGGGGCGGTGTCGTACCCGATGGGTACCGCCCCGCGCGGCCTGATCCTCTACACCGGCGACGACTATATGTCCGCGCAGCTCGCTTCGGGCGCTGATGCGGCAGCGCACCAGCACATCGCTTACGGCGGCCGCTTCCGTGTCGACGAGGACAGCGCGACGGTGCACCACCTGGTGAGCATCTCGACGCTGCCGGAGCTGCTGGCGAGCCCGCAGCTGCGCCACGCCGACGTGGACGGCGACCAACTGACCTTGTCGGCCACCACCACGAATGACGGTGTGACGAGCCACAATACGTTGGTCTGGGTCAGACGTCGATGATGACCTTGCCGACGGCCTTGCGGTCGGCGACGTAGCGCAGCGCCGCCGCGGTGTCGGCGAGGCCGAAGCGGGCGCCGATGTAGGGGCTGACCCGGCCCTCGGCGAACAGCCGCTGCAGTTCGCCGAGATCCCGCTCGTTCTCCGCGGGATGGTCGGTGGCGAACGTCCGGATCTCCATGCCCTGCACGGTGATGCCCTTGAGCATGACCAAATTCAGCGGGATCGCCGGGATCGCCCCGGCGGCGTAGCCGAGCGTGACAAAGCGCCCGCCGCGGGCCAGGCTGCGCAGCGCCGGCTCGGCGTAGGGCCCGCCGACCGGGTCGAGCACCGCCTGCGCCCCGTCGCCGGTGATCTCGCGGATCCGCGCCTTGAGGTCCTCCCGGTCGTAGTCGACCACGGCTTGCGCGCCGCGCTGCGTGCACACGGCGAGCTTCTCCGGGCTGGACGCGGCGGCCAGCACCCGCGCACCCAACGCCACGCCCAGATCGACCGCCGCCAGCCCGACCCCACCGGCGGCGCCGAGCACCACTACCCAATCCCCCTCGGCCACCTGGGCGACGGAGCGCAGCGCGTGATAGGCGGTGCGATAGGTGACACCGAAGCCGGCCGCCGCGGCGTAGTCCACGCCGTCGGGGATCGCGCTGACCGCCGCGGCCGGCAGCAACGCCTGTTCGGCGAATCCGCCCACGAACGAGGTGCCGACCACCCGGTCACCGGGCGCGAACGCCACCCCGTCACCGGCGGCGATCACGTCACCGGCCAGCTCACTGCCGGGCGTGAAGGGGGTCGGGATCTTCAGCTGATATTTCCCGCCGATCATCAGCACGTCGGGGAAGTTGACCGCCGCGGCGCGCACCCGCACCACCATCGTGCCGGGCCCGGGCGTGGGATCGGGAAGCTCTTGGAGCACCAGGCTTTCCGGCGGTCCGTAGGTTTGGCAGACGATCGCGCGCATCAGGCTCCCAGTCCTCGTAGGCAGAACGCCACCAGATGGTCGACATCGGCCCGCTTGGGCTGGGCGGTGCCCCCCAGGTAGCGGCGCATGGTGGCCAGCGTGCAGGTGAAAACGGTGTCCGCGTCCCGGCGGGTGCCGCCCAGCGCCGCCACCGGTTCGGTGAGCAGATCGTGCAACGGGCGGAGGATCTCGTCATCGGAGACCCCGGCGGCCGCCAGCTGGGTGCTGGCTCTTAT
>NZ_LZIN01000021.1 GCF_001667375.1 Mycolicibacter sinensis
TCGACCGCAACCCCACCCTGGATTTCGTCGAACGATTCCCGCTGCTCAAGCCGCTGGATCTGTCCGATGCGGTGTGCCCCAACGAATCCAGCGCCGGGGGAGGCCCATCACCGGCCGGGTCGTTCAGGTCGTAGGAGAACAGCTCCGGACCAAAGTCGAAATCGCCGTGGAATGCCTTGCCGTACGGGTCCAGCAGCAGCTTGCCGGGATCACAGCGGTGCCCTGCCGACGGGTCGAACGGCCCGTGCACCCGGAACCCGTAGTGCTGGCCGGGCCCGACGCCGGGTAGATAGGCATGCCAGACATAGCCGTCCACTTCCTCGAGACGGATCCGGGACTCGGTGTTGTCGGCCTCATCGATCAGGCACAGTTCCACCCGCTCGGCGACCTCGGAGAACACCGCGAAATTGGTTCCGGCGCCGGCATAGACGGCGCCGCGCGGGGACCTGTGGCCGGGCCACCCCCTGGGCGCGACCCAGCCCACCCCCGACCGGGGGGCGCGGCCCAAGGGAGG
>NZ_LZIN01000022.1 GCF_001667375.1 Mycolicibacter sinensis
CGGGCGGCGATCCGCACCCACCACGGCATCGACGCCCAGACCGTGGTGCTGCTCAAGCCGATGCGGATCCCGACGACCACCAGCGGCAAGATTCAGCGCAGCGCGTGCCGGCAACGCTTCGTCGACGGCGGGTTCACCCCGGTGGCGCAGTGGCATGCACCGCCGCCCGCCGCCACCCCGAAAGGCCCCCGGCTGAACTTCGGCAAACTGGCCGATGCGATGCGGAATTCGTTGCAGCAGCAGCGGTCTCAGCGGGACTGAAACTCAGCCCCGCCCCGTTGATCCCCGCCGCCGCTGCGCCAATCCGGTCGCGGCGAGGCGCACCAGGCCGCCCACCAGCGCACTCTTGACGTCCGGGGTGTCGTCTTCTGGCGGTGGCGCCTGCCACTGCGCCAGCGGAACCAGCTCACCGGCGAGGTACTTGTCCCGGCAGGCGCTGCGCTGAATCTTGCCGCTGGTCGTCGTCGGGATCCGCATCGGCTTGAGCAGCACCACGGTCTGGGCGTCGATGCCGTGGTGGGTGCGGATCGCCGCCCGTATCGATTGGATCAGCTCGTCCAGATCGACCCCGACGGCCTCGTGGTGGTGTACCTCCTGCACCACCGCCAGATGCTCGGGGCCGTTGCGCTTGCCCGGCAGCAGGAAGACCGCACCACGGCTGGGCATCAGCGCCGGATGGCAGGCCTGCACGGTCAGCTCGATGTCATTGGGGTAGTGGCTGTAGCCGCCGATGGTCATCAGGTCCTTGCACCGGCCGGTGACGAACAGCTCGCCATCCCGGAAGAACCCCAGGTCGCCACTGCGCAGGTAGGGGCCCTCTCCGGTGTCGGCCAAGTACGCGTTGAAGGCGTGCTCGGTCTCTTCGGGCCGTCCCCAGTAGCCCACGCCGACGCTGGGCCCGGACACCCAGATCTCGCCGATTTCCTCGGGGCCGCGGCGCAACCGGGTCTCGGAGTCGACGATCAGGACTTGCTGGTTCTCCGCCTTGGCGCCGCAGGCCACCAGGGGCACCGCCCCGGGCGTGTCGGCAGCCACCTCGACGACCCGCTCCTCGCTGAGCGCGGTCCGGTCGATGTGCCGGACCACCGGAACCGGCGACTCGGACATGCCCGTCACGCCCAGGGTTGCCTCGGCCAGCCCGTAAGCGGGAATGAAGGCCTCGGGCCGGAAACCGGCCGGCGCGAACGCCTCGGTGAAGGACTGCAGCGTTTCGGCGCTGATCGGTCCGGCACCGATCACGGCGATCGACAGGCTCGACAGGTCCAGGTCGGCACGCTGCTCTGCGGTGGTGCGTTTGACGCAGGCTTCGTAGGCGAAGTTGGGTGCGGCGGTGATCGTCGCACCGAAGCGCGATATCGCCTGCAGCCAGCGGATCGGGCGCATCAGAAAGGAGCTCGGCGACATCAGCACCGTGGTGCGGCCGCCGTAAATGGTGCCCAGGATGCCCCCGACGAAACCCATGTCGTGGTACTGCGGCAACCAGGACACCCCGCTGATCGGGCTGTTCATCACGGGCGCGTCCTCGGCTGGGTTCAGGGCCCAGCGCATGACCTCCAGGTTGCTCAGGTAGTTCCCGTGGGTCAGCACGCAACCCTTCGGCACCCCGGTCGAGCCCGAGGTGTACTGGATCATCGCGATGGTGTCTTTGTCGACGTCCTGCGGCACCCAGGTGGCGCCGTCGTCGTCGAGCTCATCCATCGCCAGCCAGGTCACCGATCCGTCGGTCAGCCCTCCCACGGCGGCCTTCATCTTGGCCTGGGTTTTGGCGGTCGCCAACGCGAAGCGCGCCTGCGCCTCGGGCACGACGGTCTCGATCCGCCGGATCGGCCAGTGCTCGTCGACCGGGACCGCGACGGCACCGGCGTAGAAGCACCCGAACAGCCCGGCGACGCTGTCCACACCGGGACGGCACAACACCAGCACCCGCTGGCCGGCGGCGCCCTTGCGTTGCAGGCTGGCGGCGATCGCGCGGGCGCGACGATCCAGGTCGCGGTAGGTGATGCGGTCCTCTTCGATATCGCCTTCCGGGCAGAAGATGAACGCGGGCGTGTCCTGATGACGCGCAGCCTGCTGCTGCATCAGGTCAACCAGGGTGTCCAGAGCCAAAGGGGCCAAGGAAGTCGTCGGTTCTGCCATGTTCTGCCTTCGCCAGCTGCTTCGGTAACGGCCCACAGCGTAGCTGGATCGCCGGCGCGGGGCGATGAGTCCAGCATTCATCGACTGTGCGGTTTGGTGCGCAACACCACCGAATTGCGTGCCAAACCGCACAGTCGACACGTCTTCATTCCTCGCAGCCCGGGCAGATGAGATTGCGGCGCGCGAGAAACCGTTATCCCAGGGAAGCCAGCGCGCGCACCAGCTGGTCGACCTCGGCCATCGTCGAGTAGTGGCTCAACCCGACGGTGACCGCCCCGCCGATGTCGTTGACCCCGATCACGTCGAGCACCTGCGAGCCGGCGTTGGCGATGGCCAGTACGCCGTTGTCGGCCAGCCGTTGCACAACGCGCTCGGCGGGCACTTTCTGCACCGCGAAACTGACCACCGGAATGCGGACCTCGGGCTGGCCGATCATCATCACCAGCGGCAACGACCGCAGCGAGCCGACCAGATAGTCGAACAGCCGGTTCAGGTACTGCCCGGCGGACTGCATGGAGATCGACAGCCGCTCGGGCCGGGTGCCGCGGGCGGACTCGTCGAGCGAGGCCAGGTATTCCACGCTGGCCACCAACCCGGCCAGCAGACCGAACTGGTGCAGGCCGACTTCCAGGCGCGCCGGGCCCACGGCGTGCGGATTCAGCGACACCGAACCGAACGTGTCGATCAGCGCCGGGTCGCGGAAGACCAGCGCGCCCACCGGCGGGCCGCCCCAGCTGGCCGCGTTGAGGGCCACCACGTCGGCCTCGATGTCGTTGATGTCGAGCAACTGGTACGGCGCCGCCGCACAGTGGTCGACGACGGCCACCCCGCCCGCGTCGTGGACCAGCTTGGTGACCGGGCGCAGGTCAGTGACGGTGCCCAGCACGCCCGACGCCGAAGTGACGGCCACCAGCCGGGTCGACGGGGTGATCAGGTTCTCCCACTGCCAGCTCGGCAGCTCCCCGGTCTCGATGTCCACCTCGGCCCACTTGAGTTTGGCGCCGTAGCGGTTGGCGGCGCGCACCCACGGCGCGATGTTGGCCTCGTCGTCGAGCCGGCTGACCACCGTCTCGTAGCCCAGGCTCACCCGCGACGACGCGGCGTCGGCCAGCGCGCTCAGCAGCACCGCCCGGTCCGGGCCCAGCACCACCCCGGCGGGATCGCCGCCGACCAGGTCGGCCACCGCCTGGCGCGCCGCCACCAGCACCGCCGCACTGCGCCGGGCCGCCGGGTGCGGCCCCGCCGACGTCGCCAGCGAACCGCGGAACGCCGTCGACACCGTGGTCGCCACCGAGTCCGGGATCAACATGCCCGTCGGCGCGTCGAGGTGCACCCATCCGTCACCGAGCGTCGGGTGCAGTCCGCGCACCCTGGCGACGTCGAAGGCCATGTCAGCCACCTTAGAACTTCTCAAAACCGGGTGATCGGGTGAAGTATCGGATAACCGGATAGCTCCCCCCGCAGCGCTGAGCCGTGTCACCTTGACAGACATACTAGTGCAGTGCTTCTGGGGTTCGGAATGGTTGCCGCACTACTGCTGCTGGTCGCACCGGGGGCACTCGTCGCCGCCGCTGCACGGCTGACCTGGCCACTGGCCGTCACGGTCGGCCCGGCGCTGACGTATGGGCTGGTCGGCCTGGCCATCGTGCCGTTCGGCGCCTGGGGAATTCCCTGGAATGCGGGCACCGCACTGGCCACGTTGGTGGTGGTCGGCGCGCTGGTGGGCCTGCTTGCCCGAGCGGTTCGGGGGTTGCTGGACCGTCGTCCCGGCATCCACGTCGGGGCACCGGCGGCGGGGGTCGCGACGATCCTCACCGTGGCCGCCGGGGTGTTGCTGGGCATGCTGCTGATCGGCTGGGCGGCGTTGCGGGGCATTCCGGATTGGCAGAGCATCCCCAGCACCTGGGACGCGGTCTGGCACGCCAACACCGTCCGCTTCATTCTCGACACCGGCCAGGCCTCCCCCACCCACGCCGGTGAACTGCGCAACGTCGAGACGCACGCCCCGCTCTACTATCCGTCGGCGTTTCACGCCCTGACCGCGGTGCTATGCCAGCTGACCGGCGCGGCGCCCACCACCGGTTGCACGCTGGCCGGACTGGCCGCCTCGGTGTGGCTGTTCCCGGTCAGCGCCGCACTGCTCACCTGGAATCTGCTGCAGCGGGTGTTGAGCACCCGCCGGCTTGCGGTTTCGGCGGCTACCGCCGGTGCGCTGTCGGCGTCGTTCACCGCGCTGCCCTACGTCGAGTTCGGTACCGCGGCGATGCCCAACCTGGTGGCCTACGGGCTGGTGGTCCCGACGTTCGTGCTGGTCACCAGCGTGCGCACCATGCGGGACCGGGTGCCGGTGGCGGTGCTGGCGCTGGTCGGGGTGTTTTCGGTGCATCTGACCGGGGGCGTGGTGACGGTGCTGCTGCTGGCGGCCTGGTGGCTGTGCCCCAAGGACGGGGCGCTGTGGAACCCGTTGCGCGGCAAGCGTCGCGACACCCTGGCGCTGGCCGCGGTGCTGGTGCCGACCGGGTTGCTGCTGCTGCCGCAGCTGCTGAGCGTGCGCGAGCAGGCCGACATCATCGCCGGGCACTCGTTTCTGACCCATGAGGGCCGCAAGTCCGGGTTGCGCGACGCGCTGCTGCTGCACACCCGCCACCTCAACGACTTCCCGATCCAGTACACGCTGGTCGGGCTGACCGCTATCGGGGCGGTGCTGCTGGTCTTCAAGAAGGTGTACTGGCCGCTGGCGCTGTGGGCGGTGCTGGTGGTCGGGGTGGTGCAGTCCTCGGCGCCGCGGGGAGGCGCCGCCGGAGCGGTGCTGGGCCGCTTCACCGACCTGTTCTACAGCGACCCGCGCCGGATCATGGCGGCGATGACGCTGCTGTTGATCCCGATGGCCGGGGTGGGACTGGCGTGGCTGGTCCGCCTCGTCGCGAGGGGCCGCCTTCGGGGCGTGCTGACGGCGGTGCTGCTGACCGCAGCGACGGCCGGGCTAGCCTGGCACTACCTGCCCCGGCACGCGTTCTTGTTCGGCGACAAGTACGACTCGGTGATGATCGACGCCCGCGACCTGGAGGCCTTCGCCTATCTGGCCGCGCTGCCCGGGGCCCGCGACACCGTGATCGGCAACGCCAACGTCGACGGCAGCGCCTGGATGTACGCGGTCGCGGGCCTGCGCCCGCTGTGGACACACTACGACTACCCCCAGCAGCAGGGGCCCGGGCCGCAGCGGTTCGTCTTCTGGGCTTACGCCGACGACGCCGACACCGATCCGCGGGTGGCGCAGGCCGTGCGATCTTTGGGCATCCGCTACGTGCTGATCAGCAGTCCGACAGTGCGCGGGTTCACCCTGCCCGACGGGCTACTGTCTCTGGAGAAATCGCGGTCCTGGGCCAAGATCTACGACAATGGCGGGGCGAGCATCTACGAATGGCAGGGAGGCGGTGGCGGTGAGCACCGGCAGTAACGACGAAGATGGTGTCGAGATCATCAGCGGCGCGGACCCGCGGCTGCTGGCGGCCGGGATGTCGGGGGACGACGACGCCGAGGGTGACGAGCAGTCGCTGACCGACCTGATCGAGCAGCCCGCCAAGGTGATGCGGATCGGCACCATGATCAAGCAGCTGCTCGAGGAGGTGCGCTCGGCCCCGCTCGACGACGCCAGCCGGGTGCGGTTGCGTGAGGTGCACGCGGCTTCTATTAGCGAACTCGAGGACGGCCTGGCCCCGGAGCTGCGCGAGGAGCTGGAGCGGCTGACGCTGCCACTGCGCGAGGACGCCACCCCCTCGGACGCCGAGCTGCGGATCGCCCAGGCCCAGCTGGTGGGTTGGCTGGAAGGGCTATTCCACGGCATACAGACCGCGTTGTTCGCCCAGCAGATGGCTGCCCGCGCGCAGCTGGAGCAGATGCGCCACGGCGCGTTGCCGCCCGGGCCCACCACCGGCGGGCACGCCGGGCACGGCCACACCGGCTCCGGTCAATACCTGTAGTCGCGTTGTCCGCCACCGATCCCCGAATCGAGACCCAGGACGCCTGGGTCGAGTTCCCCATCTTCGACGCCAAGTCGCGGTCGTTGAAGAAGGCGTTCCTGGGCAAGGCCGGCGGGGCAATCGGGCGCAACAACTCCAACGTGGTGGTCGTCGAGGCGCTGCGCGACATCACCATGTCGCTGTCGCTCGGCGATCGGGTGGGCCTGGTCGGCCACAACGGCGCCGGCAAATCCACTCTGCTACGGCTGCTTTCGGGTATCTACGAGCCGACCCGGGGTTCGGCTTCGGTGGTGGGCCGGGTGGCGCCGGTGTTCGACCTGGGCGTGGGCATGGACCCGGAGATCTCCGGGTTCGAGAACATCATCATCCGCGGGCTGTTCCTCGGGCAGACCCGCAAGCAGATGGCCGCCAAGGTCGACGAGATCGCCGAATTCACCGAGCTGGGCGACTATCTGGCGATGCCGCTGCGCACCTACTCCACCGGCATGCGGGTGCGCCTGGCGATGGGTGTGGTCACCAGCATCGACCCGGAGATCCTGCTGCTCGACGAAGGCATCGGCGCGGTGGACGCCGAGTTCTTGAAGAAGGCCCAGACGCGGCTGCAGAAGCTGGTGGAACGCTCCGGAATCCTGGTGTTCGCCAGCCACTCCAACGAGTTTCTGGCCCGGCTGTGCAAGACCGCGATGTGGATCGACCACGGCTCCATCAAGATGACCGGCGGAATCGAGGACGTGGTCGGCGCCTACGAGGGCCCCGACGCCGCCCGGCACGTGCGCGAGGTGCTCGCCGAGACGCGGGACCAGGCGTGAGCGAAACCGTCTACGCGGTCGTTGTCACCCACCGTCGGGTCGATCAGCTGGCCGAGTCGCTGAAGGCGCTGGTGAGCCAGACCCGGGCGCCGGACCACGTGATCGTCGTCGACAACGACAACGATCCTGCGGTGGCACGGCTGGTGGCCGGTGTGAGGGTGCCCTCGACCTATCTCGGGTCGCAGCGAAACCTCGGCGGCGCAGGCGGTTTCGCGTTGGGAATTCTGCATGCTTTGGCGGCCGGCGCGAACTGGGTGTGGCTGGCCGACGACGACGGGCGCCCAGCCGATTCCGGTGTGCTGGCCGCGTTGCTGGCGTGCGCTGCACAGCACCGGCTGGCGGAGGTGTCGCCGATGGTGTGCAACATCGACGATCCGTCCCGGCTGGCGTTCCCGCTGCGACGCGGATTGGTGTGGCGACGGCTGGTGAGCGAATTACGTGCGGGCGGTGGCGACTTGCTGCCCGGGATCGCGTCACTGTTCAACGGCGCACTGTTCACCGCCGATGCACTGGATGCGGTGGGGGTGCCGGATCTGCGGTTGTTCATGCGCGGCGACGAGGTGGAGGTGCACCGCCGACTGGTGCGCTCCGGCTTGGCGTTCGGGACGTGTTTGAACGCGGCCTACCTGCACCCGTGCGGGTCGGCGGAGTTCAAGCCGATTCTGGCCGGCCGGATGCACACCCAATATCCGGACAACGCCGCCAAGCGGTTTTACACCTACCGCAACCGCGGCTATTTGATGGCGCAGCCCGGGATGCGCCGGCTGTTGATCCAGGAGTGGTTGCGGTTCGGCTGGTTCTTCCTCGTGTCGCGCCGCGGGGACATGGCCGGCTTGGCCGAGTGGGTCCGGCTGCGCCGATTGGGGCGCCGCGAGCAGTTCGCCAAACCCGAGGGGCAGCAATGAGTTTCACTGATGTCGCCGCGCAGTCCAAGACGTTCGCGCGGGCGTGGGGCGACCTGGCCGGCGGGTTCCGCCGCCACGAGCTGTGGCTGCACCTGGGCTGGCAGGACATCAAGCAGCGATACCGGCGCTCGGTGCTGGGGCCGTTCTGGATCACCATCGGCACCGCCACCACCGCGGTGGCGATGGGCGGGTTGTACTCCAAGCTGTTTCACCTCGACCTGGCCGTGCACCTGCCGTACGTGACGCTGGGGCTGATCGTGTGGAACCTGCTGAACGCCGCCATCCTGGAGGGCGCCGACGTGTTCGTCGCCAACGAGGGGCTGATCAAGCAGTTGCCGACGCCGCTTTCGGTGCATGTCTACCGGCTGGTGTGGCGGCAGATGATCCTGTTCGCCCACAACATCGTCATCTATATCCCGATAGCGCTGATCTTTCCGAAACCCTGGTCGTGGGCGGACCTTTCGGTGGTTCCGGCGCTGGTGGTCATCGCGCTGAACTGCGTGTGGGTGTCGCTGTGTTTCGGGATTCTGGCCACCCGCTATCGCGACATCGCGCCGCTGTTGTTCTCGGTGGTGCAACTGCTGTTTTTGATGACCCCGATCATCTGGAACTACGACACGCTGCGCGCCCAGGGCGCCACCCGCTGGATCAATGTCGTCGAGCTCAACCCGCTGATGCACTACCTGGAGATCGTGCGGGCGCCGCTGCTGGGCGCGGCCCAGCCGCTGCGGCACTGGGCAATAGTGCTGGTGCTGACGGTCGTCGGTTGGTCGGTGGCGGCGATGGTGCTGCGCCAGTTCCGGGCGCGGGTGGCGTACTGGGTCTAGCGCCCCATCCGCCTCGGGACCAGCGTGAAGTTAGCTTCACGTTCGACGCTCAGCGTGCGGCTACCTTCACGGTCGTCGAGAGCGGCCACCGTCGCAGCGGTAGGCGCTGATCACCTCGGGGTCCGGGTCGATACCCAGGCCCGGCCCGTCCGGCACGACGATCCGCCCGTTCGCTGGCGCCAGCGCGTCACCGTAGATCGAGGCCTCCAGGTCGAACCAGCGCCACTCGACCATCGCGTCGGCACCGCCCAAAGCGGCGGCCACCTGGATCGCGGCGAGCAGCCCCGGCCCGTCGTAGAACGAGTGCGTCATCATCCTGACATTGCGCACGGCCGCCAGCGGAAAGACCTTGCGCAGCTCGGTGATACCGCCCACCTTGGCCGGGCTGGGCTGCACGAAGTCCACCGCGCCGGCAGTCAGCAGGCGCTCGAACTCCAGGATGGTGCCGACGTTTTCGCCGGAGGCCACCGGCAATCCGGTGCTGCGGCGCAGTTCGGCCAGGCCGTCGAAGTTCTCCGGCGGCCACAGCGGCTCCTCTAAGAACAACAGTCCGAGGTCGTGCAGCTCGGCGGCGACGGCCTGGGCCTGCCCCAGCGTCCAGGCACAGCCGGCGTCGACGATCAACGCGACCTCGGGCCCAGCTTCGTCGCGGGCGGCGTGCATTGCGGGCAGCGTCGACTCGTGCAGCTTGATCGCGCCGAACCCGGCGTCGACGGCGCGGCGCACCGCGGCGCGGACCCGATCCGGTTCGGTATAGCAGGCCAGGCTGGCGTAGCAGCGCAGCGCAGCCGGGGCACCACCCAGCAGCCGGCAGACCGGAGCGGCTGCCGATTTGCCGGCGATGTCCCACAGCGCGATGTCGACCGCCGACAACGCGTAGGTGATCGCGCCGCCGCGGCCGAAGACGTGCAGCTTGCGTTGCACGTGGGCCATCAGGGTCGCGATGTCGGCGGCGTCGTGTCCCAGGCATAGCGGGGTGATGAGCTCGTCGAGCGCGCAGACGGCCAGCGCGGTGCCGTAGAGCCCGAAGGCCTCACCCCAGCCCACCGTGCCGTCGTCGGTGGTCACCTTGACCAGCAACGAGTCCGCGGCGCTCAGCGGCTCGCCCCACAACGCGGCCCCGGGCAGGTCGGGTTTGAGCGGGATGCGCAGCGGGATCGCCTCGATTTCGGCGATGACGGCGGGCATGGTCTTCAGCCTAGGACTTAAGCTTCCCGGGTGGCCGAGATCGCTTCGACGAGCACCCGCCTGCCGTTATCGACCCAAGTGTGGCGTTTCCTGGTCACCGGGGCGATGTCGGCGGTGGTGGACTTCGGGCTGTACCTGCTGCTGTACCTGGGCTTCGGCGTCAAGGTCGACCTGGCCAAGGCGATCAGCTTCATCGCCGGGACCATCACCGCCTACCTGATCAACCGGCGCTGGACGTTTCAGTCGTCGGCGCACACCGGGCGCTTCGTGGCGGTGATGGCGCTGTACGCGTTGACATTCGGGGTGCAGGTGGGGATCAACCACCTGGTACTGGATTTGCTGAACTACGAAAGATGGGCGCTGCCGGTGGCGTTCGTGGTGGCCCAGGGCACCGCGACTGTCATCAACTTCATCGTGCAGCGGACGGTGATCTTCCGGGTGCGCTGAGCGACCCCGCCTTCCATTCCCGGTACTCCGCGGGTGTCAGGTCCCGGCCGAAGACGGTGGCGATGGCCGGATCGTGGGCCAGGTAGGCGTCCTCGTTGCCGCGCCAGGCCTGCGCATACCGGTAGAACGGCAACCACGGGTGCAGGTGGTGCACCAGGTGATAGGTCTGGGACAGCATGACCGGGATCAACACTTGCTCCATGCCGACCCGGTTCCGGGTGGCGCGGTAGCGATTCTCCTGCTGCGTCTGCTCCAGCCCGTGGTGCGGCAACCAATCGAACCACCAACCCAGGATCACCATCCCGATGCGCTGCGGGATCAGCAGGATGGTCGCGACCAACCAGAAGTTCTCGGTGAGAACCGCGACGCAGACGCCCGCGACGCTCAGCGAGAACATCACCGCCGTTTCGGCGACCTCGGTCAGCGGGCGACGCCAAGAGAGACGCACCCGCCGCTTCAGCTGGCGGCAGTACCAGACGGCATAGAAGACATCCATCAGCGCCCAGCGGAAGGGCAGCTGCCAGGCCGGCCCGTGGGTGGCGAACATGTCCGGGTCGTTCTCGCCGTCGTTGGCGTTGCGGTGGTGCGTGAGGTGGACGTAGCTGAACGCCGGCAACGAAAACGTCGGTGCGACAAAGAGCCAAGCCGCCCGACCGATCACCGAGTTCACCCAGCTCACCGAGGAGACCGAGTGGTGCAGTGCATCGTGGGCCACCATGAACATCGCATAGACGGCCGCGGTGTTGACCGAGATGGTCAACCACACCGGAGCGGAACCGCCGATCGCGGCGACCGTCGAAAAGGCGAAGACGATCAACGCGCCCGCGCCCAACGCTAGCGTGGGCCAGGCGAATTCGGGTATCGACTCGCCCGGGTGCGGGTGTCGTTGGCGTGCAACGGTTTTTGACGACGCATGATCCAACGCATCGAGCGGCGGCATGAACCTCCTTCGATACGCAATTTTGCGAGCGCGAAATAACCTAAGGCAAATAACAGGTTACGCGGTTGGAGGATGAGATCTCCTCCCGCGCGCTGCACGTTTGATTAAAGAGCTGTCACGGTTTGGCATCGGCCGAACGCCCTTGAGGGGTATAGGTTTCCGGCATCAGGGAGTAGCCGGGTTGTTCGGGCCGTTGCTTCCGCTCGCCGTCGTACCGTCCGTCTGCGTGCCGCCGGTGAAGACGATGTTGCCGTCGCCGCCATTGCCGCCGGTGTTGCCGGCTCCGGTGCCGCTGCCACCGTTGCCGCCGGTAGCGGTGCCATTAGTCGCGGTGGACGGAGTTGCCGGGTCGCCACCGTCGTTGCCGAAGGCGTCGAGCCGGCTCGACCCGCCGAGCCCGCCGGCCCCGCCGTCCAGGCCGTCACCACCGGCGCCGCCGGTCGACGTTCCGTTGGCCAGGTTGCCAAGGTCGCCGCCGGTGGCGATGCTGGCCTTGCCGCCGTTACCGCCGGTGCCGCCGTTACCGTCGGCATCCGTAGTGGCGTTGCCGCCGTTACCGCCGTGCGCGGTACCGCTGGCCGTGCCACCGGGACCACCGAGCGATCCGGTCACCTTGGAGCTCTGGATGTCCGAGCTTCCGCCGTTACCGCCGTGGCTGCCCTCGCCGCTGGCGTTGCCGCCGTCACCGCCGGTGGAGGTGCCGTAGGAGTTGCCGCCGGCAGCACTGGCCTGCCCGAGCTCGCCGGACTCCAGCTCACCCCATCCGCCGTTGCCGCCGACGCCACCGTTGGTGCCGGTGCCGCCGCTGCCGCCCTGGGCCACCGCGTCGTTCCCACCGCCGCCGATCGATCCGCCGGCATTGTCGACGACCAGGTAGCCGGCCCCGCCGTCGCCGCCGGTGCCGTTGTCACCGAGGCCACCGGTGCCGCCGGTAGCGCTACCGGTGATGGTGCTGTCGGCGCCGTTTGCCGAAGCAATGGCCTCACCGCCGGTACCGCCGGTGCCGGAGTTGCTGCCCGCGCCGCCGTCGCCGCCGGTGACGGTGGTCTGGTCGATGACGGCGCCGTTGTTGGCGGTGATGGCGGCCGTGCCGCCGGCTCCGCCGTTGCCACCGGTGGTCCCGACGCCGGCGTTACCACCGGTTGCGTGGCTGTTGGTGATCGCGCTGCCCGCGCCGATGGCGCTCAGGCTCGCGGCACCGCCGTCGGCGGTGGCGCTGGCGTCACCACCGGTCACCGAGCTGTGCGAGATGCTGCCGCCGTTGCCGACGTTGACCGTGGCGCCGCCGCCGACATGGTCGCCGACGTTCGCGCCGCTCTTCACCGTGACGTCCTGGACGCCACCGCCGCCGTTGTTGATCAGCGTGTTGTTGGCGCCGTCCTGGCCGTTCACCCCGTTGGCGCCGCCGTTGGTGGCGTTACCACCGGCCACGTTGGCGCTGTCGACGGTGCTGCCCTCGCCATCGGCCTGGATGCCGCCGTAGCCGCCGGTGCCGCCCTGGCCGCCGACGCCGGTCAGGCTGCCTGCCCCACCGTCGCCGCCGTCGCCGCCGGTCGCGGTGCTGCGGGTGACCGTGCCGCCGTTGGTCTGCTGGATGACGGCGCCACCGCCGCCGCCACCACCACCGCCGCCCTGGCCGGCCGTCGTCCCGTCAGCGGCAGCACCGCTGCCGCCGTTGCCGCCCTGACCGCCGGTCACGAGGTTGGTGTCGTCGCCGCCGTTGATAGCGCCGCCGTTGGCGCCGGCACCGCCGTCGCCGCCGTTGCCGGCGGTGCCGGTTCCGGCGTTGCCGTCACTGTCGGCGACCACCGCGCCGCCGTTACCGCCGGCGCCGCCGTGGCCACCGGTGAAGCTGCCGGTGCCGCCGTTGCCACCGTCGCCGCCGGAGCCGGCGCTGCCGCCGATGGTCGTGCCGCCGTCACCGCCGGTACCGCCGGACCCGCCGGTGCTGTAGACCGGGTTGTTCAGGTCGTCACCGACGGGTGCGCCCGTACCACCGTGGCCGCCGTTACCACCGGAGCCGGCCGCGCCGTTCTCGGAGGAACCACCGACGCCGCCGTTGCCGCCGTGCCCGCCGGCCAGCGTCCCGAACTCACCGGTGTTGCCCTCCCCGGTGGTGTTGCCACCGGCGCCGCCGTCACCACCGTTGCCGGCGGTCTGATCGCCGGTCGCGTTGGCGCCGGCGCCGCCCTGGCCGCCGTAGCCGCCGTGGCCGGAGCCGTCGCCGCCCTTACCGCCGGACCCACCGTTACCGCCGGTGTTGTTGCCGCCATCGGCGGTGGAGGTCACCGCACCGCCGGTGCCGCCGGCGCCACCGGTGCCGCCGTAGACACCCTGGCCGCCGCCTCCACCGGACCCGCCGTTGCCGGCCTGGTAGCCGGTACCACCATCACCGCCCCGGCCACCGGACCCGCCCACGCCCGTCGCATCGGGGTTGGCCGGACTCAGACCGTTGCCGAGGAAGACGCCGGCCTCGCCGGTGGCCGCGTTGCCGCCGAGTCCGCCGGCACCGCCGTCACCACCGTCACCGATCTGACCGAGGCTGCCGTCGGTGCCGTCGGTGTGCCCGTCGCCGCCGCCGGTGCCGCCGGTTCCGGCCGTGGCGCCCGGCGCTCCGCCGTTGCCGCCGTTGCCGCCGGCACCCGCCGCGCCGCCGTTCTGAAGTTCGGAGTCGACGTCATTTGCACCGGAGCCACCTACGCCGCCGACGCCGCCGTTGCCGCCGTTGCCGCTGTTGCCACCGTTGCCGCCGTTGCCGTTGGTTGCCGAACCGCCGTTGCCGCCGACACCGCCCTGGCCACCGTCACCGGCATTGCCGCCGGCGCCACCGGCCACGCTCGAGTCATCCGACGCCGCACCGTTGCCACCGGTGCCGCCGGTGCCACCGACCCCGCCGACGCCACCGTTACCGCCGTTGCCCGACACCGAGCCGCCGGCACCACCGACACCACCCGCGCCACCGGCGCCACCGTCGAAGCCGTCACCACCGGCACCGGTGCCGTCGTTGTCGAAGGAGCCGGCCGCGCCCTCGCCACCCTGCGAGCCGGCGCCACCTGCGCCGCCGTTGCCGCCGTTGCCGTGGTCGCCACCGGCACCGCCGTTGCCGCCGTTGCCACCGGCCACACCGGTGTTGTCCGCGTTGAGGCCGTTGCCGGCGCCACCGATACCGCCGTTACCGCCGTTGCCCGAGACGGTGGCCGGCAGCGTGCCGTCGGCGCCGTCGGCACCCGCGGTGCCCGGCGTGCCGCCGAAGAGGATCCCGGTGCTGCTGCCGGCCGCACCACCCTTGCCACCAGCACCGACCGTTCCGAGGTTGCCACCGTTACCGCCGGCACCGCCGTTGCCACCACCGACCAGGCCCGCCGGGGCCGCGTCGGCAGCGCGGGCCACTCCGGCGGTACCGGCTTCCCCGGTGGCGCCGCCGCCGGAACCACCATTGCCGCCAGTGCCGCCGTTGCCGGCCAGACCGGAGCCGCCGCCGGCACCACCGGCGCCACCGTCGCCCGCTGCACCCGCGGTGTGAATGCCGAAGAAGCCACCGGCGCCACCGTTACCGCCGGCACCACCCACGCCGCCGGCGCCACCGGATCCCGCGTTACCGCCGTTGCCGCCCGCACCGCCGTCTCCGCCGGGACCGGTCGGGTCGACAGCAAGTGCGCTGATGCCGCCGTCGTTGCTGCCGGGAGGCTGCGTGTTGTCGTTGCCGTTGCCGCCGGCACCGCCATCACCACCGTTGCCGCCGACGCCACCGCTACCGCCGGCGCCACCGGTACCACCACCGCCGGACGTGCCGAACAGACCGGCCGCGCCGCCGTTGCCGCCGACACCGCCCGCGCCACCGGCGAAGCCATCGCCACCGTCGGTGCCGTCGGTGCCCGCAATGCCGGCCGCACCGTCAGTGCCGCCCGGGAAGCTGAGCCCGGCCGCGCCGGCATTGCCGTTCGCCCCGGCAGCACCGCTACCGCCGGCGCCACCGGTGCCACCGTTGCCGCCATTGCCGAACAGGAAGCCGGCGACGCCACCGTTGCCGCCGGCCAGGCCGGCCCCACCCGCCGCGGCGACACCGTCGGCACCGAACGCGCCCGCGCCACCGTCGCCGCCGTTGCCCAATAGCCAACCGCCGGCTCCACCGTCGCCGCCGACCATGCCGAGACCGTCGCCGCTGCCGCCGGCGCCGCCGTCGCCGAGCATGCCGGCCGCCGCACCGTCGAGGTCAATCGAGCTGGCGTTCGCGAACGAGTAGGTACCGGCCTCGATGTCGGCCAAGGTGATCACATCGCCGTCGGCGTCGGTCAGGGCCGCGCCGTCGGCGCCGAGCAGATCACCGTCGGCGTTGAAGTACGTGCCGCTGCCGCCGTCACCGAACAGGAAGCCGCCCGCGGTGGCGGCGTGGTAGATCAGGTCGCCGTCGTCGAGGCTGACGTAGGCGTTGGCGCCGTTGGCGAAGACGCCGTCGAGGGTGAACCCGCTGCCGATCAGCATCTCGCCGAGGCTGTGTAGCGGCTGGTAGATCACCATGTTGATCGAGTTGGCGACCAGGTCATCCAGCCACTGCAGCGGGTCTTCCATCTGCTCGGCCGAGCCCGGGATATCGCCGCCGAACAGCGCGCCGAAGTCGGTGACCGACGACTCCATCGCCGAGGAGCCGAACCACGTCGATGCGTCGCTGAACAGGGCGTCGAAGAGCTCGTCGAACCCGTCGGCTTGTGCCGGCGGTGCCGTCAGCGGCGTCATACCGAAGGCGAGGAACGCTCCCACCGCACTCGTCGCGCCGATCGCACGGCTGGTCCGGCGCTTGTTCTTCCCGAGGGAATTCTTCGGCGACATGATTTCTCCTTGAGGCGACGGTGTGGATGAGTTGACGGAGCCGTAAGGGACTTAATGAGGCCTAAGGTAGCAGAGCTTTCTAGGAGGAAGAAGTCTTATCGCACGGTTTTATTCGGGCGCGCTTTGGTAGGCGATGACGCAGGTCAGCATGTCGTCCTGCGGGTTGTTTGCTCGGTTATTTTGCGACGGCGGCGCGCTGCTCCTATTTGAGCAAACTGATAATCACGGGCTAGTCGCTTAAGTTAATGGGGCATTTCTTTGCTGACTGGCGTTTCCCGACTGGTTGGTTGACGTTGCGCCCGCATACGGAAAAGGCCCGGCGGTGACGGCTTTCGCACCGCATTGAGGTCGGGATGGGCGACCGTCCGCGGGTCGGTTGGCGAAGTTACTGCGGTCGAGAAGTTCCGGCCCCGCGGCGCCGTCGTGTGACCGGCCGCACAGCGGCTGCGCGCGGTGTCGTTCGGCGAGTTCCCGGGCGGGTTGGTTAACGCTCCGCATTTGCGGATGAGTCGGCCAGGGATCACCTGTCCCATCCGTACCAACTACTGATCATGTGGGTGTTGTCGGATCGGATAGCGCCGGTGATAGCAGGCGCGGTCAGCCCATCCCAGCCCGCGACCGACGGTCGCCAAGCGGAGCCGTTATCGCCGCCATATCCGATCCGGCGACGCCCTCCCAGCCCTGACCAGCGCGGATGAGGCCGGTGTGGTTGGGTGCGCTGACACGCCAACGGTCCCCTGCACCCCCCAGGGCAGGGGACCGTTTGGCGTCAGCCGCGTAAGGGGGCTCGTCGGTGAACCGGGGGCTACGGGGTGGTCGCGCCGCCGGGGTCGCCCGGCTCGCCGGCCACGCCAGCGGCCCCAGGCCCGCCAGAGCCGCCCTTGCCGCCGGCGGGCGTACCCGAACCGCCCGAGCCGCCGGGGATGCTGCCGGCCCGAGCGCCGGCGGGACCGGCAGCACCGCCGGCACCGTCCGCGCCGCCGCCCGCACCGTTTCCGCCGTCGCCGCCGTCGCCGCCAGTTCCGCCGACCCCGCTGTCGCCACCATTGCCGCCCTTGGCGCCCGCGCCGTTGGCATTGGAGCCGCCCTCACCGCCGACGCCGCCGGCACCGGCCTTGCCGCCGTTACCGCCGGCACCTCCCGCGCCGCCCTTTCCAGTTCCGATAGCCGAGCCGCCGTGACCGCCGTCGCCGCCGGCTCCGCCGTTGGCGCCTTGGCCACCGGTTTCGCCCGCCGTCGGGGTCTCACCGGGAGCCACGGCGTCCTTGCCGTCCACACCGGTGCCGCCGGCCCCGCCAGTAGCGCCGTTGCCGCCGCGGCCGCCGAGGCCGCCGTTGCCCGAGACGGTGCCGCCGCTACCGCCGTTGCCGCCCTGGCCGCCGGAACCGCCGGGCGTGCCCGCGTCGCCGGTGCCCGCGGCGCCCGTGGTTCCGGGCGCGCCGGCGCCACCGGCGCCACCCGCGCCGCCGTTGCTGTTGACCGTCCCGCCGTTCCCGCCGTTGCCGCCCTTGCCGCCGTCCGCGCCCGGGGTGGTGGCGTCAAAGCCCTTGCCGCCGGAACCGCCGCCGCCGTTGGCGACGGTGCGGGCCGGGCCATCGCTGCCTCGGCTGCCGTCGTTGGCGCCGCTGCCGCCCGCGCCGCCCTGGCCGACGTCGCCGGCATGCCCAGCGTCGCCCCCATTTCCGCCGTCGACGTGAGTAGCCGTGCCGTTCGCGCCGTTGCCGCCGCCGCCACCGCCGCCGTTGGTTCCGCCGTTACCGCCGCGACCACCGTCACCGTCGACACCGGCGTTGCCGGTGCCCAGCACCTGACCGGCCGCCCCGCCGTCACCGCCCTTGCCGCCGTTGCCACCGTTTCCGCCGTTGGCACCGTGCGCGCCGTCGCCGTTACCGGTGGCGAAGTCGCCGTCGGGGGCCTTGTTCAGCGACGTGCCGCCATCGCCGCCCCAGCCGCCGTTCCCGCCGTCGCCACCGTTGCCGGCGTTGCCGGAGATCGATCCGCCGTTGCCGCCCGCGCCACCGGCGCCACCCACACCGCCCTGGCCGCCGGCAGCGCCGGCAACGCCGCCACCACCCTTGAGACCCGAACCGCCGTAGCCGCCGGAGCCGCCCCGGCCACCGTCGCCGCCGTTGCCGACGTTGCCGCCGTCGCCGCCGTCGCCGCCCTTGCTGCCGGTCACACCGCCGACCGTCGCGTCGGCCGCGTTACCCGTCGAGACGCCGCCATTGCCACCCTGGCCGCCGTTGCCGCTGGCCGCGGGCAGCTGGCCGTCGTCGCCGTTGGCACCGTGGTTGCCGCCGCCGCTGTCGCCACCGGCGCCGCCCTTGCCGACCGCGCCGGCGTCCCCGCCGTTTCCGCCGGCCCCACCGTCGTCACCGCGGCCGACGCTGGCGAACGCCCCGGACGTGGGAACCCCGCCCATGCCGCCGTTGGCGCCCTGACCGCCGTCGCCGCCGGCCCCGCTGTTGCCGCCATCACCCCCGGCCCCGCCGGCGCCGTGCGCACCGGCGTGGGCTCCGAAGGCCTGTGCGGCGCCGCCCACACCGCCGGCCCCTCCGGTGCCGCCGTCGCCGCCGCTACCGCCCGTGCCGCCGTTCCCGCCGGCCCCGCCGGTGCCACCTTGCGCGGCGCCGTTGGTGACCGGGACGGTGTTCGCAGGCCCGGCGACGTCATGCATTCCGCTCACGGCGTTACCACCCACAGCGCCGTTGCCACCATCACCGGCCGCGCTGCCACTCCCGCCATCGGCACCCGCGCCACCGGCGCCACCCGCCCCACCGTCGCCGGCGAACAGGCCGCCGCGCCCGCCCGCACCGCCGGCACCGCCGTTGCCGCCATGCTGACCGTCGGCGCCGTCACCACCGTCGCCGCCCTTGCCGCCGTTGCCGGCGGTCGCGTCCTGGTCGGCAGTGGCGTTGCCGCCGGTCCCGCCGTTGCCGCCGTTCTGGCCGCCGATACCGTTCGCGCCGTCGCCGCCATTGCCGCCGGTGGCGTCAGCGCCCGGATCGGTGTCGGTGGCCGAGGTGCCGGCGTCGCCGTCGTCGGCCGGACCGGTGCTGGACGGGTTAACGCCGTCGGCGCCGATCTTGCCGGCGCCACCGGCGCCGCCGGTACCACCGGTGCCGAACAGGAAACCCCCGTCGCCGCCGAGGCCGCCGTTGCCGCCGTTACCACCGGCCGCGGCCGCGTCGCCGCCTTGACCGCCGGTGCCACCGAGGCCGAACAACCAGCCGCCCGCACCACCGTTGCCGCCATTGCCGCCGTCGGCTCCAGCGCCGCCGTTGCCGCCGTAGCCGAAGTACCCGGCGTCGCCGCCGGCCAGGCCGTTCCCGTCGGCGCCGACGCCGCCGGTGGCCCCGTCGCCGAACAGGAATCCGCCGTCATTCAGGTTGCCGAGCCCCAACCACCCGAACATCGAGTCATTAGTGCCGTCGAAGTAGGCGTCGCCGTTGCCGATCAGGCTCCGGCCGAACAGGTCGATCCACGGATCGTTGATCTGGGCGATCAGGGTGGCGTTGCCCGCGTCGCCGAGCCAGCCCTGCAGATCGGTGTGCAGGTTGGTGAACACGTCCATCGCGCTGTCACCGTTGAGGAAACTGATGTCGCCGGTCGCGGTCCCTAACAGGTCGGTGTTGAGGATGTCGAACAGGTCGTCGAGGTCGGCGTGCGCCGCCGGGGCCGCCACCAGGGGCGTCATCCCGAACGCCAGGAACGCCGCCGCCGCACTACCGGCGCCGAGTACCCGGCGCGACTTCTGGGTGCGCGCGCGACGAGCCTTACGAACTGACATGGTGTTCCCCTCGGATAGATTCTCGATCGGCACGGCGTACCGATCCCCCTGAGACGGCGCGTAACCGTCGCTAACTTGCGCTTACGTTAATGATCGTTCGCGCTCAGTCAACCCGTGGGTGAATAGGGCACGTTCGTCCGTGAAACTCGGGATCGGGCGGACTTCAGTAGCGGGACGCGGAGCAACAGTGAATTTGATGCACTAATTACCCCGTCTAGCTGCCGTGTTTCGTCGGGCCTCGGCGGGAGATCGCAGCTGGGGCATCTCGAGGCGGGCGATCAGCGAGGAGACCGCGGTGGAAAAATTCTCAGCTTAAACATATCTGTCTATCCAGGCTGGAGATGAGCGTGCCAGCCCCGAACGCCACCGCGGCCCGGTCCAAAGACCGGGCCGCGGCGGTTGTTGCGGGTGAGCGTTACGGCTTGTTAGCGCCGTTGTTGCCGGTGGCGATCTGCCTATCGGCGTGGTCGTCACCGAGGCCGACAACGCTGGCTTCTTGGCCGTTACCGCCGGTGACGCCCTTGCCGTTACCGCTGCCACCGCTGCCGCCGGTAGCCGACGAGTTGTTCGCCGACGGGGTGCTGATCCCAGGCTGCGTCGGGTTACCGGCGTAGACGTTGCCGTCCGCGCCGTTTCCGCCGACGCCACCGTTGGAGCCGGTGCCGCCGTTGCCGCCGGTGGCGGTCCCGCCGGTGGTGCTGCTGTCCTCGCCCAGCGCAGAGATCCGGCTCCAGCCGGCGACGCCGCCCTTGCCGCCGTCCAAACCGTCTCCACCGGCGCCCCCGTGCGACGTGCCACTGGACACGGCGCCGTCTCCACCGGCGGCGACGTTCGCCTTGCCGCCGGCGCCGCCGGTGCCACCACCGGTGGCATTACCGCCGTCACCGCCGACCGCAGTGCCGCTGGCAGTGCCGCCAGGACCGCCGGCGGTGGGGTTGCTGTAGAAGTTCGTCGTCTTGCCGCTTTCGACGCCCGAGCTTCCGCCGCTGCCGCCCACACTCTTCTCGCCGGTGGCGTCGCCGCCGTTGCCGCCGATGGCGGTGCCGAACGAGTGGCCGCGCTCGTGAGCTTCGACCACCGCCCAGGTGGCCGAACCACCCTTGCCGCCGTCGATACCAGCGCCGCCCTTGCCGCCGATCGCCTCTGCGGGCTGGCCGGCACCGCCGACCGTGCCGCCGTCGCCGTCGACCTTCAGCTCGCCCTTACCACCATCGCCGCCGGTCCCGGCGTTACCCAGGCCGCCACCACCGCCGGTGGCCTGACCATTGGTGATGCTGCTGCCGGTGCCAGTTGCTCCGGCGATCGCGACCCCTCCGATGCCGCCCTTGCCGCCGTCTTCGCCGTCACCCCCGGTGCCACCCTTGACGGTGATGTCGGTGACGTGAGCACCGTTGGTGGCCTTGATGTCGGCTGCACCGCCCGCGCCGCCGGTGCCGGTGCCGATGGCGTTGCCGCCATTGCCCCCCGTCGCGGAGCCGCTGGCGGAGCTATCTGGGCCATCGGCTTTGACGGTGGCCGCAGCGCCTGCCGCACCCTTGCCACCGGCATTACCGGCCGCGTCGCCGTCACCGCCCTTACCGCCATCGCCGCCGTAGGCATGGCCGTCATGGGTGCTGCCGCCGTTGGCGGTGGTGACGAGGCCGTTGCCGCCAGCGCCGCCGGCCCCGCCGTTGCCGGTGTTGGTGCCGACCTTGGTCCCGCCAGCACCACCGTCGCCGCCGTCGCCGCCCTCAGCCGAGCTGCTGGTGGCGCCGTTGTCGACCTTGCCCTCACCACCGGCACCACCATTGCCGCCGACCGCACCGTTGATGCCGCCGTTACCACCGTTACCGCCGTTGCCGCCATGCGCGCTGCCGTTGGAGGTGTTGGTGCCCAACAGGCCCTCGACCTTGGCGCCGCCACCGGCGCCACCGTTGCCGCCGGCGGTCCCATCGGTGCCGTCGACACCACCGTCACCACCGTTACCGGCAGTTGCGGTGCCGCTGACGATCCCGCCGGCGTTCGTGCCGGCCTGCACGTAGGCGATACCGCCGGCACCACCGTTGCCGCCGTGGGCTGCGCCGCCATCACCACCGGTGGCCTCACCGCTGGCCTGACTGTTGGCCGCAGTGCCAGCGGCGACCTGGCCCATACCGCCCGCGCCACCGATAGCTCCGGCTGCATCCGCTGCGCCACCGTCACCGCCGGTGCCGATGCTGGTGCCGTCAACCGTTCCGCCGTTGTGCGCCAGCACAATTCCGATCCCGCCAGCGCCACCGGTACCGCCGTCGGAGGCGTCGCCGCCCTGGCCGCCGACACCGACACCCGTGGCGTTTCCGCCGGTGTAGGTCACGCCGTTGGGTGCCTTGTAGCCGGACTGCACCCAACCGGCGCCACCGTCGCCACCCTTGCTGCCGGCACCGGTTCCGTCGCCGGCGTTGCCGCCGGTAGCGGTGCCACTCGCGCTGCCGCCGTTGGTGCCGCCGGTCTGGTCGGACGCGTTAATGGAGCCAATGCCGCCGGTGCCGCCCTGGCCGCCCGCGATGCCGTCACCACCGTTGCCGCCATGACCAACGCCCGTCGCCGACCCGCCGGCCTTGGCGCTGATCTCGCCGACACCACCGGCACCACCAGTGCCGCCGTTGCTGCCCTGGCCACCGCTACCGCCGGTCGCTGCGCCGCGTTCGACGGCGCCGCCATAGGTCGCCGTGACGTCGGCATTGCCGCCCGCGCCACCCTTCCCGCCATTGGCGTCACCAGTACCGGCCGTGCCGCCGACAGCGGAGCTGTCTGCCACCGAGCTGTTCTGACCGTCGGCGGTGACACTGGCCGAACCACCGGCCTTGCCGTCGATGCTGTTCCCGGCGGTGGCGGTGCTGTTGGTGATCACACCGCCGTTGGTGGCGGTCAGCGTGCCGTCCTGGCCCGCCGCGCCGGCACCGAGAGCACCGCTGCCGCCGTCGCCGCCGGCCGCGCCACCGCTGGCGGCACTGTTTGCCCCGTTCGCCGAGATGATCGCCGCGCCGCCGGCGCCGCCGACACCGCCGGCACCGCCGTCGCCGCCGTTGCCGCCAACCGCGCCGGCTCCGGTACCGCTGCTGCTGATCGTGAAGGAACGACCCGCATCGTCGCCGCCGCCAGCGTTGGCCGTGCCGCCGTCGGTACCGGTGACCGTGGCGGAACCACCGACACCGCCGGCCTTGCCGACCGCCGCAGCGGTGGCGTCACCGCCGTTACCACCGGAACCACCGGTGGCCACGCCACTGGCCGCGCCATTGTCAGCGATGACGGTGGCGGTGCCACCGACGCCGCCAGCACCGCCGGCCTTGGAACCGAGGGCTTCGCCGCCGTTACCGCCAGCGCCGCCGGTGGCGGAGGTGCTGTCACCGGTGCCGTCGTTGGTGTTCGTCACCGTGCCGCCGTTGTGCGCCTCGATAGTCGCTGCGCCGCCACTCGCGCCGGCGCCGCCCTTCGCGGTGCTGTCAGCGCCGCCGCCGACACCACCGGCACCACCAGTTGCCGTGCCGCCCGCAACGGTGCTGTCACCGTCTGCGGTGATGGTGGCCGTGCCGCCGTTGCCGGCGGCGCCCGAAATGCCGCCGACCGCCCCGGCCCCACCAATGGCGGTACCGGTGGCCTTGCTGGTGTCGAATGCCGTGATGGTGGCATCGGCGCCCTTGCCGCCGGCGAGGCCGGCCTTGTCGGCGGTGGCGTCACCGCCGTTGCCGCCGTCACCACCGGTGGCGTTACCTCCCGCGGTGCCGCCGTTGGCGCTGATGGTGCCCTGGCCGGCGGCGCCGCCGCCGCCGCCCACGCGCCCGTTGGTGCCGGCACCGCCGCTGCCGCCGTCACCGCCGGTGGCCTTACCGCTGGCGGTCCCGCCGTTGATCGCGCTGACGGTGGCCGCACCGCCCGCGGCCGCCTTGCCGCCCGCGCCGCCGTTGTTGGCGCCGCCGTTGCCGCCGGTGCCGCCGGTGGCGTGGCCGTCGGTGACGTGGCCGCCGGTGGTCGCCTCGATCTTGGCCGCCCCACCGGCACCGGCCGCGCCGCCACCGGTGACGCCGGTTCCGGCGTCGCCGCCGGTGACCGAGCTGTGGTCGACGCTGCTGCCGATGCCGTCAACGTTGATGGTCGCGGTACCACCGGCCGCGTTGCCGACGCCGTTACCGCCGGTCACGGTGCTGTCGGACACCGCACCACCGTTGACGGTGACGACGGCCTGGCCGCCGGCGCCGGTGCCGGCACCGCCATCACCGCCGGTGATGTTGGTGTCGGTGACGGTGCCGCCGTCGGTGACAGTGAGCCTGACCTGGCCGCCGACGGCCGTGTCGGTGCCCTGGCCCGCCTCCAGGTGGGTGTTGGTCACGTGGCCGCCCTCGGTGACGAGCCGCGCGCCGGGGCCGGTCTTGCCGGCGGCGCCGTCGCCGCCTTTCACGCTGCTGTTGGTGATGGTGTCGCCCTCGCCCTTGGCTTGCAGCAGAGCGTCCGAGGCCACGTTGCCGTTGACGCCGTCGTGGCCCGCGCCGCCGTCACCACCGATGAGGGTGCTGCCGGTGATGGTCGAGTTCTTACCGAGGGCTTGCAGCGTTGTGTACGCACCGTTGCCGCCCTTGACGCCGTCGCCTGTGCCGCTGCCGCCGTCACCGCCGGTGGCGTGGCTGTCGGTGGCCTTCGCCCCGTCATTCAGCGCTGCCACCTGCCCGTGCTGGCCCTGACCGCCGGTACCGCCGTCGATACCGGCGCCGCCGGTGCCGCCCTGCGCAGTGCCGTTGGCCTCGGCGCCGTTGCCCCCGGCGACGATGCTGCCGATACCGCCGTTGCCGCCGTGGCCGCCGCCAGAACCGGCGCCAGCGTCACCGCCGGTCGCAGTCCCGCTGGCCGCCCCGCCGTCGCCACCCAGGCCCGGGCGGACAAAGCCGCCCTGGATGTTGCCGCTACCGCCGGTGCCGCCGGTGCTGCCGGTGCCGTCGGCGTCGCCGCCCGCGCCGCCGTGGGCCGTGCCGGTGGCGCTGCCGCCAGCACCGCCTTGGAAGCCGGCGCTGAGCTCCGAGTAACCACCGGTGCCGGCGTGGCCGCCGTTGGTGCCGGCACCGCCGTCACCGCCGGTTGCGCTGCCGTGGCTCACCACGCCGCCCTGGTTCGCTATCACGGCGGCGACACCGCCGTCGCCACCCGTGCCGCCGTTGGCGTCCCCGGCGCCGGCATTGCCGCCCTGGGCGGTGCTGTCGATGACTTTGCTGTTCGCGCCGTCCGCGCTGAGGGTCGCGTCACCACCGGCCGCGCTGTCGCTAGCGTTGCCGCCCCTGGCGTGGCTACCGGAGATCGCGCCACCGTTGGTGGCGCTCAGCAAGGCGTTGCCACCGGCCCCGCCGTCGCCGGCGTTACCGCCGGTCACCGTGCTGTCCACGATGCTGCTGCCGGAATCGATAACGACCGTAGCGCTGCCGCCCGCGAACTCAGCCGTGGAGTTACCCGCTTGGATCGACACGTTGGAGACGTTTCCGTCGATGACGACATTGGCGACGCCACCGGTCTCGCCTGCGGCTCCGGGTCCGGTCGCAGTGCCATTCTCTCCGTTGCCGCCCTTACCGCCGGTCACCGTGGTGTCGTCGATGGTCCCGGTGCCGCCCACCCGGGCTCCACCGCCGCCGCCACCACCGCCACCGCCGTAGCCCAGGCCACTACCGGTGCTGGCCCAACCGGTGCCACCGGCACCGGCGTCGCCACCGACCGCGCCGTCGCCGATCGCGGCACCGATCCCGCCGGAACCACCGTTACCGCCGGTGGCGCCCACGCCGCCGTTACCGCCGTTACCGCCGGTGCCGCCGGACTGCGGAATCGACCCGCTCATGCCCTCGCCGTCACCGCCGCGACCACCGTTGCCGCCGTCACCGCTGGTGCCCGCGTCACCGGCGGTTCCGTTGGCGCCTGTGATAGCGCCGGCGCCACCGGTACCGAACGCCCCGCCGACACCGCCGTCGGCACCGTTGCCGCCGTTGCCGCCGTTGCCGGCCAGAACACCCCCGCCGCCGCCGAGACCGTCGGCGCCGTTGCCACCCTTACCAGCGTCACCGCCGGAGCCGCCGTTGCCGCCCGCACCACCGGCACTACCCGACAGCCCGGTACCGCCCTTGCCGCCCGCGCCGCCTGCGCCACCGGCGCCGGCATTACCGCCGTTGCCGCCCGCCGCACCCGGGGCGACCGCATCGACACCGTCACCGCCGTCACCACCGGTGCCGCCCTTACCGCCCGTACCGCCGGCGCCACCGCCGATACCGCTACCGCCAGCACCGCCCGCACCGCCGGCCGCGCCGGCTGCGCCATCGGCCCCGCTCGCGCCGGGGTCGGTCACGTTGGCGACCAGGCCGGCGTCGCCGCCGTCACCGCCGGTGCCGCCGGCGCCACCGACACCGGTGGTGCTGTTGCCGCCCGCGCCGCCCGCACCGCCGACACCGGCGTTGCCTGAAACCGCACCATTGCCGCGGTCACCACCGTCACCGCCGCTGCCGCCGTTACCGGCGACATCGCCGTCGGCGCCCTTTCCACCGGTCCCGCCGGCGCCGCCCGCACCGCCGCGGGCCTGGGCGACGCCGTCGCCATCGGCACCACCGTTGCCGCCGCGACCGCCGTTACCGCCGGTACCACCGTCCTCGCCGCTGCCGGCCGCGGCGCTGCCGCCGTTACCGCCCCGGCCGCCGGTCCCTCCGGCGCCGTACGGGCCGTCGTTGACGCCGCTGGCGCCGTCACCGCCGCCGTCGGTGCCCTGACCACCGTTGCCGACGCGTCCGCCGTCACCGCCGTCACCGCCGTTGCCACCGGCCTCGCCGCTTCCGGCGGCGGCGTTGGCGCCCGCAGCGCCGGCACCACCGGTGCCGCCCCTGCCGCCCTGACCGCCGTTACCGCCGCCTTCGCCGTTTATGCCCTGCCCGCCGGCGCCGCCGTTGCCGCCGGCCGCGCCTGCGCCGCCCTTCAAGCCGTTGCCGTCGACGTCCTGGCCGCTAGCGCTGCCGCCACCGCCACCGGTGCCGCCCTGGCCGCCGACACCGCCGACACCGTTGGCCCCATCGGCTCCACCGCCGGTGCCGGCACCGCCGGCTCCGGCGTTACCACCGACACCACCGTCGGCGGCAGCACCGCCGTCAACGGCCGAACCGCCGGCTCCGTCACCACCGGTCCCGCCCTTACCGCCCGTACCGCCGCTACCGCCCTGCCCGCCGTCACCGCCGCTGGTGGCGTCGGCACCGTTACCGCCGGCGCCACCGACACCGCCGTTACCGCCCGCGCCGGCCGCACCGCCGACGATGGCGGTCGAGTTGGTGTCGCTGACGCCACCATGGCCGCCCTGGCCGCCGACGCCACCATTACCAGCCGGGCCGCCGGTGCCGCCGATCTGGCCGTCACCACCGACGCCGCCGTTACCGCCGTTGCCGGCCGCCCCACCGGAGCCGCCGTTACCGCCGAGGTCTGAGCCCCAGCCGCCGCGTCCGCCGTCGCCGCCGAGGCCACCCCCGCCGCCGGTTCCACCGGTACCAGCGTTGGAGGCACCACCGGCGCCGCCTAGACCACCGTCACCGCCGGCACCCGCGGTCCCGCCGTCCAGATCGAATTCGTAGCCGTTGTCGGTGTGGCCGGTCAGGTGGTTATCACCGGCCCAAGCGCCGGCGCCTCCCTTGCCGCCCGCGCCACCGGTGCCACCATTGCCGGTGCTCCCGGTTGCGGCGCCGCCGGCACCGCCGGCGCCGCCCTTACCGCCGGCGCCACCATTGCCTGAAGTCGTTCCGCCGTGGCCGTTCTGGGGGCCGCCCTGGCCGCCGTTACCACCTGCGCCGCCGGCACCACCGGTGCCGCCGTCACCGTTGGCGTTGTCAGCGCCGGCCGAACCGGCACCACCGTTACCGCCGGCACCGCCGTTGCCCGCGCCCAACGGCTTGTCGTAGCCGCCGGGAGCGAACGTTCCACCGTTACCGCCGGCGGCACCGGCCTGACCGGTGCCGTCGCTGTACTGGCCGAAGCCGTCACCGCCGTCACCACCGTTGCCACCGTCACCACCGAGGCCGACCGCGCCGCGTTCGCCTGCGGCAGCGGTGGTGCCGTCACCGTTGTCGCCACCGGCGCCGCCCACGCCGCCGCGCCCGACCGTGCCGCCGTTACCGCCGTTACCGCCCTTGCCTGCCTCGATGTTCTGAGTGGCGTCGCCGTCGCCGCCGTCGCCTCCGTTACCGCCGACGCCACCCGTACCGCCGATGCCGCCCGCGCCGCCCTGGCCACCCTGGCCGTGGGCACCGGATCCACCGCCGCCAGCAACGCCCGCCGCGCCACCGGCACCGCCAGTACCACCGGCGCCGCCGTTGGTGGCGTTGCCGCCGTTACCGCCGTTGCCGCCGGCCAGGCCGGTGTTCCCGGAATTGTCGGTTCCCGTCGCACCGTCAGCACCGGCACCGCCGGCACCGCCGGTGCCGCCTTCACCGCCTGCGCCACCGCTACCGCTGACACCCGAGATCACACCGCCGGCACCACCCGTGCCGCCGGCGCCGCCGTTACCACCGACACCACCAGCAGTGGTCGCCGAAGCGCCCGGCGTCGTGCCACTCTGCCCTGCCACACCGGTCGCGCCCTTGCCACCGGCGCCACCGTCGCCACCATCGGCGTGCGAGCCGCCCGCGCCACCGTGGCCGCCCGCACCACCGTTCTGCGCGGCCGTGGTGCTGCTGATGAGACCAACACCCTCGCCCCCGGCGCCGCCCTTGCCCCCGTTGCTGTCAGTGCCGTCGGCATCGTCACCGCCGGCGCTGCCGGTGCTACCGGCGCCAGTGCCAGCCGCCCCGCCTTGGCCGCCAATACCGCCGTCGGCGCCGTCGCCACCCTTACCACCGGCACCGGCGTTGGTCGCACCGCCACCACCGGCGCCGTCACCGCCTTCACCGGCCGTGCCGGCGTTGCCGCCACTACCACCGGCGCCTCCACTGCCGTTGGTAACAGTGCCATTGCCACCGGAACCTCCGGCGCCACCCTTGCCGCCTGCACCGGCGCTACCGCCGTTGCCGCCGTCAGCGTCGCTGCCGGCTGCGGCGCTCGCACCCGCGCCGCCACTGCCGCCGTTGCCGGCGCTGCCGCCCGCACCGCCGGTGCCGCCGACGAAGCCCTCACCACCGGCACCACCGGTGCCGCCAGCGCCACCACCGGTGCCGTCTTCACCGGCGTCGCCGGGGTTGGCACCGGCCTGACCGGTGTAGCCGGCGCCACCGGCGCCACCGGCACCACCGTCACCGCCGTTGCCGGCGGTCGCGTGCGTGGTGCCATCAACTTCTAGACCGCCCTGGCCACCGTTACCGCCGATGCCACCGTTGCCTCCGGCGCCGCCGTCGACACCCAACGCACCGGCTTCACCGACGTGCCCGACACCACCGGTGCCACCGTTACCGCCGGCGCCGGCCGTGCCGTCAGCACCGCCGTCAGCCTGGCCGCCGCGGCCCACACCACCGACGCCGCCCTTGCCGGCGTCACCACCGGCGCCACCGGCGCCGGCGGCATAGCCGTCGAGGTGGGTGTCGGTGCCGTCGGCACCATCAGCACCGCGGCCACCAGCACCACCTGAGCCACCGGCCCCACCGGTACCGCCCAGACCCTGCTGACCGGACGTCGAGCCCGAGCCGCCGAGACCACCGGCACCGCCCTGGCCACCGTTGGTGCCCGATTCCCCGGTACCACCGGTCGCGCCGTCACCGGCGCCCTTGGCTGCGTCTATGCCCGTCTCCCCGGTGTAGCCCGCGCCGCCCGTACCACCGTTACCGCCGGCGCCGCCGACGCCGTCGGCGACGCGGACGTTGTTGCCGTCCAGGCCGCCCTTGCCGCCGTCACCACCGGCACCACCGTTGCCGCCGCGGCCGCCGTCGACACCCACGGTCTGACTGGCGGCTCCTTCAAAGCCGCTACCGCCGCTGCCGCCCTCGCCGCCGACACCCGCGGTGCCGTTATTGCCGTTTACGGCCGGGCCACCGAAGCCCGCACCACCGATGCCACCCTTGCCGGCGTTCCCACCGGCGCCACCGGCTCCACCGGCGTAGCCATCCACGTGCGACGCGTCGCCCGCGGCGCCATCAGCACCGGCACCACCCTGGCCACCAGAGCCACCAGCGCCACCGACACCACCCGCACCCTGCTGGCCCTGCGTCGAGCCCGAGCCACCGAGACCACCGGCGCCGCCGTTACCACCATTGGTGCCCGACTCGCCCGCGCCACCGACAGCACCGACACCGGTCCCCTGGACCGCGTCGACACCGTCCTGACCGTCGTAGCCCGCGCCACCCTTACCGCCGGCCCCGCCGTTGCCGCCGGCGCCCTGGGCAGCATTGGTGCCGTTGGTCTCCAGGCCACCCTGGCCGCCGTTACCACCGGTGCCGCCATTGCCCCCGTGGCCGCCGGCCACACCCAGTGCACCGGCCGCGCCGTCGTACCCGGCGCCGCCGACGCCACCGTCACCACCGACACCGGCCGTGCCGTCGCTGCCGTTGCCGGCCGGGCCACCGAAGCCTGCACCACCGATACCGCCCTTGCCGGCGTTACCACCGGCACCGCCCGCGCCACCGTCGTAGCCGTCGACGTGGGTCTGCGTGCCCTTCGCGCCATCAGCACCGTCACCACCGGAGCCGCCGGAGCCACCAGCACCACCGACACCACCAGCACCCTGCTGGCCCTGCGTCGAGCCCGAGCCACCGAGACCACCGGCGCCGCCGTTACCACCATTGGTGCCCGACTCGCCCGCGCCGCCAGCGGCACCGACACCTGTCCCCTGGACGGCATTCGCACCGTCCTGACCGGTGTAGCCCTTACCGCCGGCACCGCCGGCACCACCATTGCCACCGGCGCCCTCGGCGACACGGGTGGTGCCGTCGGCGTTCAGGCCGCCCTGGCCACCGTTACCGCCGGCGCCACCCGAGCCTGCGTTGCCGCCGGCCACACCGGCGGTGTTGCTGTCGGCACCGTCGTAGCCCTTGCCGCCCTGACCGCCGGCACCACCGACGCCGCCCTTGCCGGCGGTTCCATCAGCGGCCGTGCCGCTGCCGTCGCCATTGGCTCCGCCGACACCGGCCTTGCCGGCATTACCACCGGCGCCACCGTTGCCGCCGGCCGTACCGTCGACGTGCGACGCGGTGCCGTCGGCACCGGTCGCACCGGCCGCACCGGCGCCACCGATTCCACCGTTACCGCCGACGCCACCCGCGCCGGCCGTACCGTCATTCGTGCCCTGACCGGCGACGCCGCCGACGCCGCCGTTGCCGCCGGCACCGCCGTTGGCACCGCTGACACCCGCGCCGACACCGGCGGCCCCGGTCTGGCCGTGACCACCCCGGCCGCCGGCGCCACCGTCGCCACCATCACCTTGGGCAGCGCGGTTGCCGTCGGTCTCCAGCCCACCCAGGCCGCCGTCACCACCGGCCCCGCCGGCGCCACCGTTGCCGCCGTCGATCCGGCTGGCGGTGCCGTCGACACCGTCGAAGCCCCTACCACCGGTGCCGCCCTTGCCGCCGACACCGGCCGAACCATCGAGGCCGCCGGCAGCAGTTGTTCCGTCGCCGTTGGCGCCGCCGACACCGCCCTTGCCCGCATTGCCGCCGGCGCCACCGGTCTGGCCGGCCGTGCCGTCCACCCGGGTGGCCGTGCCATCAATACCGTTCTCGCCGACGGCACCGTCACCACCCGAGCCGCCGTTACCACCGATACCGCCGGCGCCGTGCGCGCCCGCATTGGCGCCGGTACCGCCAACCCCGCCGGCGCCACCGGCGCCACCGTTGCCGCCACTTTCACCGGCCGCACCGGCGGCGGCCCCGTCCACGCCTTCGTAGCCGTACCCGCCCTTACCGCCGGCTCCACCGTCACCGCCGTCACCGGTCGTAGCGCGGCTGTTGTCGGCGTTCAGGCCGCCCAGCCCACCGCTACCACCGGCGCCACCGGCCTGACCGGCCTCACCGTCGGGGTTGTCCTGCGTGCCGTTGTCACCGTCGGCGCCGTCCTTGCCGTCACCACCGTTACCGCCGACCCCGGCCGTCCCGGAAGCCGCCCGGCTGCCGTCGGCCTGCACGCCGCCCACGCCGGCGTCACCACCGACGCCACCGTTACCGCCGGCGGCACCGTCTGCCGCGTCCGCATCCGAGGCGGCGTCCCAACCGGCGCCGCCGGAGCCACCGTTGCCGCCCTTACCGGCCGAACCGCTGGCGCCGCTGTTGGCGAAAGTCCCGTTACCCGAGGAACCCCCGGCGCCGCCGACGCCGGCGTTACCGCCATTGCCGCCGGCCTGTCCGGCCCCACCGTCGGGGTCATCGGCGGTGCCGTCCGTACCGGCGCCACCGTTGGCGCCATCGGTACCGCTACCGCCCTTGCCGCCGACGCCACCGGCACCGTGCTGGCCGGCCGTGGATCCGGTGCCACCGGCACCACCGTCGCCGCCGACACCACCGTTACCGCCCCCGATACCCGCGCCGGCGCCTTCGGCGAACGCGTCCCAGCCGGCGCCGCCCTTGCCGCCGGCACCACCATCGCCGCCGACACCGGTCGCCGCCCGAGACCCGTTGGCCTGCAAGCCACCCTGGCCGCCGTTACCGCCGGCGCCACCGGCGGTGCCGGCCTTGCCCTGGGGGTCCAGCACCGTGCCCGCGGCCCCGGCAGCACCGTCCTTGCCGTCACCGCCGGCGCCACCGACACCGGCCGCACCCGCGCTCGCATGCGTGGTGCCGTCGGCTTGCAAACCACCCAGGCCCGCGTCACCACCGACGCCACCATGGCCGCCCTTAGCACCGGCCGCCGCCGCCGCATCCGACGCGGCGTCATACCCCTTGCCGCCGACGCCACCGTTGCCGCCCTTGCCGGCCGCGCCGGCCGTACCGCTGTCGGCCTGACCGCCGGCGCCCTGACCACCGGCGCCGGCCTGGCCCGCATTGCCACCGTGACCACCGGCCTGCCCGGCCCCGCCGTCGACGTGCTCGGCGGTGCCGTCGGCGCCGTCCGCGCCGTCGCTGCCGGCGCCACCTTCGCCGCCGTTACCACCGACCCCGCCGACGCCCTGCGTACCCAACGCACCCGCGGCGCCGTTGGCGGCGAACCAGCCGCCCGCACCGCCCGCGCCGGCCTTACCGGCCGCACCGCCGTTGCCACCGAGGCCGCCATCGCCGCCGTCGGCACCGTCGCCGCTGCCGGTCGCGCCGTCCTCGCCGTCACCACCAGCACCGCCGACACCACCGTTACCACCGGCGCCGCCCTTACCGCCGGCACCGAACAGATACGAGCCCTTGCCGCCGGCACCACCGTTACCACCGGCACCACCGTTGTCGCCGGCAGCGCCATTGCCGCCGAGCCCGGCGACGTTGCCGGCCAAGCCCGCGGCCCCGGCCAGCCCGTCACCGCCGGCACCGCCGGCACCGGCCGTGCTGAACATGCCCCACAGCGCGGCGTCACCGCCGATACCCCCGGCACCGCCCGCGGTGCCCAAGGTGACGGCTTCCCCACCGTCGCCGCCCACGCCGCCATGGCTGAACCAGGCGAACAACCCCGCAGCACCACCGGCGCCACCGTCCCCGCCGGCAAAGCCGTCCCCGCCGGCACCACCACTGCCGCCGAACAGACCGCCCTGACCCCCGGCGCCACCGTCGAAGACCGCGCCGGTGCCATCGGCATCCCAGCCCGCGCCGCCATTGCCGAAGATCCAGCCACCGGCCCCACCGTCGGGGTTGGCGGCCGTGCCGGCCGCGCCGTCACCGAACGGCACCAACCAGTTGATCTCGTTCCAGTTGAACGCCGCCGAACCCGGCAGATCGAAGCTGGCCGCCCCGATGCCGCTCAGGTTCAGATCAGCCAACAACACATCCCACGTGGACGCCGAACTCAGACCATCGAAGAACGGCGTCCAACTGGCGGGGTCAAAGACCACCTGCCAGGCGTCCTGGTCGCCGAAGTTGACGCCCAGATCGTTGAACGCGTCACCGAGTCCCTGCCCCAGCAGCTCGACCAGCACGCCATCGAAGTCGGCGTGGGCTGGTTGCGCTCCCAGTGGGGACATCCCGAAGGCGAGGAACGCTCCAATCGCGGTACTAGCACCGACAATCCGGCTGCTGCGAGGACCCCTGGAACCACTCTGACGGCGACGAGACACGGCACGCTCCCCTTAGCTGCAGATATTGACGGCTTAGCAAGTTTCTTGGGAAGGAGGTTAACAGCGATTCTGACTACGTCAACATCAGTTCACTGACCTGGACATCTGAACCCGTGCGACCTGCTGTTTTCATGGGTTAGTGGCCTGAGGGAGCGCTGGAGAGACCCACGGCGACTAATAATCGGTTGAACGATTCTTAAAAACAGCGATCTTCGTGCGGGTGACGAGATTGCTCTGCAGGGAGCCGGTTCAGCCGCCGTGACTAACGGCGCCGGGTGGGCTGCCCCACGGTGCCGCCCGAAAAGCCACCGCGGCTCGATCGCAAGGACCGGGCCGCGGCGGTTTGGCGGGTTGGGGTTACGGGTTGTCGGTGCCGTCGTGGCCGATAACCGTCTTATCGTTGTTCGGGTTAGGCCACCCGGCGTGGCTTCCGTTGTCGACCGCATAGACGTCGGCCTCGGTCCCGTTGCCACCGGTGTTACCGCTGCCGCCGAGGCCGCCGCTTCCGCCGACGACTGTGTTGGTGTTAGCGGTCGGGTGGTCGGTGGAACTGCCGGCGCTGGTGAGCGCGGCCCCGATGTTGCCGTCGGCGCCGTTGCCGCCGGTGCCGACGCCGGTGCCCTTGCCGCCGTCACCGCCGGTAGCGCTGCCACCGGTCGAGGTGGTGTTCTCACCCAGTGCGGTAATCCGGCTGTAGCCGGCGTTGCCGCCTTGGCCGCCATCGCCTTCGCCGCCGGTGCCGCCGTTGGAGGTGCCGCTGGCCACGGCATTTTCGCCACCGGCGGCGATACTGGCCTTGCCACCGTTACCTCCGTGGCCGCCGTTGCTGGCGGCGCCGCCGTCTCCACCGGTCGACGTACCGCTGGCTGTCCCACCGGGACCGCCCAGGTTCGGGTCACCGAAGCCACTAGTGGTCTTGGCACTCTCGATATCCGAGCTTCCACCGTTACCGCCGACGCTGTTCGTGCCGGTGGCTTCACCGCCATTGCCGCCGGCGGACACACCGTAGGAGTTGCCGCCCGCGGCGTCGGACTCGAGTTCACCCCACGAGCCGTTACCGCCCCTGCCGCCGTCGATGCCGGCGCCACCGGCGCCGCCGACCGCGGTGGCGGTGTTGCCGCCACCACCGATGGTGCCGCCCGCGGAGTCGACGATCAGCTGGCCGCTGCCGCCTTGCCCGCCGGTGCCGTTGTCGCCCAGGCCACCGGCGCCGCCGGTGGCACTCGCTCCGGTGATGGTGCTACCCGCACCGATCGCCCCGGCCAGACCGAAGCCGCCGAGACCACCCTGGCCGCCGTCCGTGCCTGCCCCGCCGGCACCGCCGATAACAGTGGTATCGGTGATCTGGGCACCGTTGGAGGCGCCGATGCTGGCCGTGCCGCCATCTCCGCCCTTGCCACCGTTGTCATCACCGACTCCGGCGTTGCCAGCTGTCACGTGACTGCCGGTCACTGCGCTACCCGAGCCGTCGGCGATGATGCTCGCCGCACCACCGTCGGCGGTGTCGCTGCCTTGCCCGCCAGCGGCAGTGCTACCCGAGATGGTGGCGCCGCCGCTCGCTAACAGCTCCGTGGATCCACCGGATCCACCGGATCCGGCGTTCCCACCGGTGATGCTGCTATCGCTGATCGAGCTCTCCACACCCTGGACGCCGACGGTGGCAGCACCTCCAGCGCCGCCGTCGGTGGCGTCACCCCCGACAGCGCTGGTGTTGACGACCGTGCCGTCATTGACCAGGAAGTTGCTGGCGCCGCCGCCGTAGCCGGTGGCACCGTCACCACCGGTGGCGGTGCCACCGTTGATCGTGGTGCCGGTACCGATGGCCTGCAGGGAGCCGCGGCCACCCGCACCGCCATCGACGCCGTTCTGGCCGGTTCCGCCGGTGCCGCCGGTAGCAGTGCCGGAGGCATGGCTGCCGACACCCTGAGCCTGGATCCAGCCGAGGGATCCAGCGCCACCGGTCCTGCCGGCGCCGATGCCGTCGCCGGCGTTGCCGCCTTGAGCGGTACCGCTGGCCGTCGCCCCGTTGGCGGTGGCAGCCAGCTGGGCCGTGGCAAGGCTGGCGTCGCCGCCGGTGCCGCCGTTTATGCCGTTGCCGCCGTTGGCGCCGATCGCGGTGCCGCTGGCGTCGGCTCCCACGCCGTTGGAGAGGACAACCCCGAAGGCACCATTGCCGCCGTGGCTGCCGGCGCCGGTGGCATCGCCGCCGCTGCCGCCGGTGGCCTCGCCCGAAGCGGTGCCGCCGAATGCGTTGAAGCTGTAGCCGGCTTGAATCTCGCCGTCATTGCCGTTGCCACCGACGCTGCCGTTCCCGGTGGCGTCGCCACCATTGCCGCCGGTGCCCTTGCCGCTGGCAATGCCGCCCGTGGTGCCGTGCGCGTTCGCGTTCACGTCACCTTGGCCGCCGGCCCCGCCCTGGCCACCGTCGGTACCGTCGCCGCCGCTGCCGCCGATTCCGGTGCCGTGTGCGGAGCCATCGGTGCCGACCACGAAGACCGCACCCGTTCCGCCGGCACCGCCGGTCCCGGCGTTACCGGCGCCACCATCGCCACCGTGGGCCTCGCCGCCGGCCGTGTTGCCGGCACCGTCCGCGGTAACGTACGCGGTCCCACCGGCGCCGCCGGTACCGCTGTTGCTGCCGGCACCGCCGGTGCCGCCATCTGCAGTGGCGTCGCTCACCGCACCGCCCAGACTTGCTTCGACGGTGGCGTCGCCGCCCCGACCGCCGACGCCGCCGTGCGCGTCGCCTGCGCCGGCGTTACCGCCGGTCGCGGAGCTATCGGTGATAGTGCTGCCGGTACCGACATTGGCGGTGACGTTGGCCGCGCCACCGTAGGCACCGTGAACACCCGCGCCCGCGGCGCCGCCGTCACCACCAGTGCTCGTCGCCCCGGTGATGGTGTTTCCAGCGCCCGCGGTGATGTAACCGATGTTGCCGCCACCACCGACCGCACCGGCGCCGGTACCGGCACCACCGTCGCCGCCCTGGGCCGTGCCATCGGCCTTCGCATCCGCACCGAACGCATTGACCTGACCACTCAGCGCGTCACCGCCCGTGCCGTGGTCAGCGCCGACACCGCCGTTGCCGCCGGTAGCGGTACCGGACGCCTCCGAGCCCGTTCCGCCCGACAAGATGCTGCCGTAGCTGCCCTTACCGCCCGTGCCGCCACCGGTCGCGTTCCCGCCGTTTCCGCCCTGCGCGGTGCCGTGCGAGGTGCCGCCGGTGCTACCGCCTTCGGCACGAGCACTCTGGATGTCGCCGTTGCCGCCGTGACCGCCCATGCTGCCGGTGCCATCGGCAGTACCACCGTTACCGCCCGTGGCACTGCCGTACGAGGTGCCGCCGCTGCCGCCGTCGTTGGCATTGCCGGTCTCCAGTTCACCGAAGCCGGCCGTGCCGCCGTGACCGCCATCGGTGGCATCACCGCCGATACCGCCCTGGGCCACCGCGGTGTTGCCGCCACCACCGATGATGCCGCCGGCGTGGTCGACGACCAGGTAGCCGCCACCACCGTCACCACCGACGCTGCCCGCGCCGTCGCCGCTACCGGCGGCGCCGCCGGTGGCAGTACCCGTGATGGTGCTGCCGGTGCCAATCGCCGACGCGGCGCCGGCACCACCGACACCGCCCGTGCCGCCGTTGCTGCCTGCACCACCTTCGCCACCCTGCACGATGGTGCTGTCACTGACGACGGCACCCTGACTGGCGTTGATAACCGCAGCACCACCGGCGCCGCCGACGCCACCGTTGCTGCCGCCGGCACCCCCGTCACCGCCGGTGGCAGCGCCGTCAGCTTTGCTGCCGGTACCGACCGCGGAGATGTTGCCCTGGCCGCCGGTGCCGCCGTGCCCGCCGGCGGCGGTGGCGCTCCCTGCGCCACCCGCTCCGCCGTCGCCGCCAGTGGCGGTACCCGCTGTGGTGGCACCGGTGCCGGCGAAGACGCTGCCGCCGCCACCACCGCCACCACCACCGCCGCCGTAGCCCGGGCCAGTCGCACCGGCCTGGGCGCCGGCGCCACCGGCACCGCCGCTGCCGCCGACTCCGCCGGTGCCGACACTGGCTCCGTCGCCACCTGCGCCACCGGCACCACCGTTACCGTCGGCGTCGCCGTTGCTACCGGCACCGCCCATCCCGCCGGTGCCGCCGATGCCGCCGGCCTGGGCGCTGCCGCCGACTTCCTTGCCGTCACCGCCTTGACCGCCGGCACCGCCCTCGCCACCGGCGGACGAGCCGTCCGCGCCGCTGCCGCCCTTGCCGCTACCGCTGCCGTTTGCACCGCCGGCGCCTCCGGCACCGGCCGTGCCGCCGTTGCCACCGGCCCCGCCGTTGCCGCCATTTCCGGCGGCCGCATTGTTGCCGCCGCCGGCACCCGTGCCGCCGGCACCACCGGTGCCGCCCTTGGCGTCACCACCGTTTCCACCCTGGCCACCGGCGCCGTCGGTCGCCGTGGTGCCGTTCGTCGAGGTGCCCGCTGCGCCACCGGCTCCACCGGTACCACCGTCACCCGCCACACCGCCGTCACCGCCGGTACCGCCGTTGCCGCCGTCGGCGCCGGCGACCGTGGCGTCCGCGCCGGCCGTTCCGGTCACACCGTTGGCGTTACCGCCGGCACCGCCGACGCCACCTTCGCCACCGTTACCGGCGCCGGCGCCGGCGCCCGTGGCACCCGCGCTGGCGAACCAGCCACCGGCACCGCCCGCGCCGCCCTTGCCGGCGTCGCCGCCGGCGCCACCGGCGCCGCCGTTACCGCCGTCGGTCGCGGCAGTAGTCCCGGTCATGTCGGAACCGGCGGCACCCTCGCCACCGACGCCGCCCTCGCCACCGGCACCGGCCGCGCCGCCCTTGCCGCCGGCGCCGAAGAAGGTCGAGCCCTTACCGCCGGCGCCGCCGTTACCACCGTTGCCGCCGGCTTTACCGGTGCCGCCGTTGCCATCACCGCCATTGGCGAAGCTGCCGGCGAGGCCGGCCGCACCCGTAGCGCCGTCACCGCCGTTGCCGCCGGCACCGGCGGTGCTGAAGGCACCCCACTGGGCCGCGTCACCACCGGCACCGCCGGCACCGCCATCGCGACCCTCGGTTATTGCCGCGCCGCCATTCCCACCGTCGCCGCCGTGGCTGAACCAGGAGAACGGCCCTGCGGCGCCACCATCGCCACCGTCGCCACCGTCATAGCCGTCACCACCGGCACCACCGTCGCCGCCGAACAAGCCGGCCTGGCCACCGTCACCACCGTCGATGGGCACGGCGCTCGCGCCCGTGCCGGTTGCATCCCAACCCGCGCCACCGTTGCCCCAGATCCAGCCACCGGCGTAGCCATCCGGGTGGTCGGCGGTACCAGCGGCGCCGTTACCGAACGGCATCAGCCAGTTGATGTCGCTCCAGTTGAACGCAGCGGCAGAACCCGGCAGGTCAGCGACAGCCGAACTCGCGGCGGTCAGGTCGAGATCGGCCAGGACCGCATCCCAGGTGCTCTGACTGCCTAGGCCGTCGAAGAAGGCCGACCAACTGGCCGGGTCCAAGACCACCTCCCAGGCGCCCTGATCCCCCAGGTTGGTGCCCAAACCGGCGACGGCGTCGCCCAGGTCCTGACCGAGCAGGTCGATCAGCACGTCGTCGAAGTCGGCGTGCGCCGCCGGTGCTGCCCCCAACGGGGCCATCCCGAAGGCGAGGAACGCACCGACTGCGCTGCCGGCACCAAGCACCCGGCTACTGCGACGACCTTTGGATCCACTGTGACGATGACGAGACACGACAAACTCCCCTTAGCTTGCACATAACGGCGGCATAACAAGCCCCTGCGGGGGTTACGTTAATGCTAATTCTCATGACGTCAACCCCAGTGCACAAAGTTGGAGACCCCCAGGTAGTCCATCCAAAATAGGCGTTCACATGGTCTTATTGCCCCCAAAGGGCGTCTTCTTGCCCGTCAAAATTTCTTAGAAAAGCCCGACATTCTCAGAAAAGGCGGCGCGCTCCGATCTGGTCGCCGAGGCTTCGCGGTGGCTCCGGAGACGCGCATCAGACCAGGTCAGGGCGGATTACGCCCCTCTTCACCGCAGCAGCTGCTGCTCGCCGGCACTTTCCGCCGTCGATGACGGCCAGTCCGAAACCGAGGCGATAATATGCACTACCGTCAATTTAGTGCACTTCAGGTGAACTGAAGCTCTGCAGGCCGGGGCGCGCTGAATGGTGCGCGCCGCACAGCTTCCTAAGAGCTTTCTACGCCACCGTTTCACGATGCCGCTGCGGAACTACGCTCGGCATTCACTTAGCCGCAGTAAGGTTTCTTGTCGGTGATCAGTGCGCCTGCCCACCCGCGCCAGCATCACCATTCCCTTGAACCCGCACGTCGGAGACATGCGAGGCACTCCCGCGCGGTCGCCCGCGCCGACCTCGACAAGTGCTGCGGTCTCCCTCCATCGTTTCGACACGCCACCCTCCCCCTCTTGCTACTTTGTTGCAGAACCCTCAGCTTTGTCATAGAAAGGCGGGTAAGTCATGTCCCAGCCCCGGCTCGGTACTGGTGGTCGGCGACGGACTTATGTCCACAGAAAATCCACCGCGGTGACCGCCTCCGCGGGCGCCTTCCTGGTGTTCGGACTCGCGCCACTGGTCACCACCCCGCTGGCACACGCCGAAGTTTTTGACGACGCCGTCGACCAGATGCTGTCGCCGTTCCTGGACGCCACCACCGGCGCACTGGATTGGGGCACGCTGTCATCGCCGGCCGCCTGGGAGGCGTTCTTCGACCCGGCGCACTGGGACGGCGTGCTGACCGGCCCGGGCGCTGCCGACACCATGAGCTTCGACCCGGCCGCGCTGTTCCAGCAGTTCGTCTACACCCCGCTGCACGACAACATGCAGGCCTGGATCACCAGCGACCTCGGCAAACAGGTCGACGGCACCATCAACGCGCTATTCGGCTCGACGGTGATCGGCAACGGCACCGCCGGCACCGCCGAAAACCCCCACGGTGGCGCCGGGGGCTGGTTCTTCGGTGACGGCGGGGCCGGCTGGAGCAGCACCGAGGCCGGCGTCGCCGGCGGTGCCGGCGGCGCGGCGGGCATGTTCGGCACCGGCGGCGCGGGCGGCAACGGCGGCGCCGGAGCCATCGGCGGTGAAGGCGGCGCCGGCGGCTGGTTATTCGGCAACGGCGGCGTCGGCGGCCACGGCGGCGACGGCGCCGACGGCGGCAACGGCGGTGACGGCGGCAACGCGATCGGGTTCTTCGGCGCCGGCGGGCACGGCGGCGACGCCGGTGACAGCGGCGTCGGCGGCAGCCCCACCGGTCCGCACCCGCTCCCCGCGCTGGGCGGCGCCGGCGGCAACCCGGGTCTGATGGGCACCCACGGCGCGGTCGGCCACTTCGGCTCCGGGGTGCCGCTGGACAAACCGATGTTCTGGGACACCAGCTACGGGCCGATCACGGTGACCGGGCCCTGGCTCACCGACAGCGACGGTCGGGTGGTGATCATGCACGGCGTCAACGAGGTGTACAAGTCACCGCCCTATACCCCCGAAGCCGGCGGGTTCTCCGAAGCCGATGCGGCGTACCTGGCCGCGCACGGCGTCAATATGGTGCGTGTCGGTGTGCTGTGGGCGGGCGTAGAACCGCAACCCGGCGTCTACGACTACAACTATTTGGCTTCGATCGAACAGACCGTGCAGATGCTGGCGAAGTACAACATCGTCAGCCTGCTCGACATGCACCAGGACGTCTACTCCGACTCCATCCACGGCGGCTACGACGGCGCGCCGGCGTGGGCGACCGACACCGGCGGCCTGCCCGAGATCGATGCGGGCTTCCCGTGGACGTACGTGGCCAGCCCCGCGGTCAACCACGCCTGGGATGCGTTCTGGCACAACAGCACCGTCGCCGACGGAGTCAAACTGCAGAACAGCTACGCGCGGATGTGGGAGGCCGTCGCCGAGTACTTCGCCGGGAACGGCAACGTCGCCGGCTACGAGATCATGAACGAGCCGTGGGCCGGAACCCAGTGGCTGGGCACGGTGTTGGGCAACCCGTTCTTCGACGCCCAATACCTGACCGCGTTCTACAACCAGGTGGACGCCGCGATCCGCGCCGTCGACCCGCACACCCCGGTGTACTTCGAACCCAACACCCTGACCGGCAACCTGCCGCTGCCCACCCAGCTGGGCACGGTGAACGATCCCAACACCGTCTACGCGTTCCACGACTACTGCACCTCGACGGCGATCTTCGGCGACACCGCCTTCGGCTGCGGACTGTGGGAGCTGATCATCCAGGGCGATGCGGCGTCCTACGCCGCCAAACACAACATCCCGGCGATGATCACCGAGTTCGGCAACACCGGCAACATCCAGAGCATCACCGACACCCTCGACGAGGCAAACAAGCGCGGATTCGGCTGGCTGTTCTGGGAATACGGCACCGCACGCGCTAATTCCGGCGATCCCGACGACAACGGCTTGTCCTCCGGAGTGATGGCCACGCTGGCGCAGGCCTACCCGCAAGTGGTCTCCGGCACCCCGGGCTCCTGGTCCGTGACCGACGGCATCCTGCAGTTCAGCTACTCCCCCGAGAGGGCCGACGGCAGTGGCAGTTTCGCCGCGGGCTCGCACACCACCATCTGGGTGCCCGACACCAACTATCAGGTGAGCGTCACCGGCGGCCACATCGTCTCACCGCCCGGCGCCCAGCAGCTGGTGATCGCCTCGGACAGCGGTGCCGGCACCGTGAGCGTCACCGTGACGCCGGCGCGGTCTTAGCTTAGGGAACCTGCCCCGCAAAACGGCTCAGCGCCGGCTGCGTCATGCGCAACCGGCGCTGAGCCGGATTCAGGACCTAGAGAAAACTACGGCTGGCAGAGGTTGTCCAGCACGTCGATCTGGCCGCGCAGCTGGTCGCGCAGCGGCTGCTGCACCGCGTCGTCGGGCGAGTGCCCGGCCAGGTAGTTGATGCTCAGCGCCTCCAGCGTGTCGGCCATGTCGCCGACGGCCTTGCTCAGGTCGTCCGGCGCGGCCGGGTTGGCCTCCAGACGCTGGTGCAGAAACGCGCCACCGGCGAACAGCGACAGCCGGGCGTTGGTGCCCACCGCCAGGTCACCGGCGAGGTCGCCGGGCACGGGGTTCTGCAGGTTGGTGTTGAACTGCGTGCCCTGGCGCACCACCGCCTGCGCGTCGCAGATCTTGCCCTTGGCTTCGTCGCGCTGGTCGCCGGAGAACTTGTGGCTCGTGGACGGGTAGAACCACCCGACCACGGCGAGCACGATGCCCAGCACTGCCAGGGCCAAAGCGGCCATCGTCGGCACCGACATGCCCTGGGACGCGGTGGAAGATTTCGGAAAACCCGCGGTCTTGGGCTTGGCGGGCTTGGCCGCGGACGTGGAATCAGTGGGGGGAGTCTCAGGCATTGCGCGATCGTAACGGTAGTCACGAGATTAGTCACGTGAAACCGGGAAGCGGCGCGTTGGGCGGTACCCTCATGTGCGATGTTGAGCACCGAGTTGCAGACCACCGCGCGGCGACTGACCGGTTGGGGCCGCACCGCGCCGAGTGTGGCGCAGGTGCTGTCCACCCCGGATGTCGAAGTCATCGCCAAGGCCGTGGCGCGGGCGTCCGACTCCCGAGGCGTGATCGCCCGCGGTCTGGGCCGCTCCTATGGCGACAACGCCCAGAACGGCGGCGGCCTGGTCGTCGATATGACCGCACTGAACCGGATCCATTCGATGGACGCCGCCAGCGCGCTGGTCGACGTCGACGCCGGGGTCAATCTGGACCAGTTGATGCGGGCCGCGCTGCCGCTGGGGCTGTGGGTGCCGGTGCTGCCCGGGACCCGCCAGGTCACCGTCGGCGGGGCGATCGCCTGCGACATCCACGGCAAGAACCACCACAGCGCCGGCAGCTTCGGCAACCACGTGGCGTCGATGGAGTTGCTGACCGCCGACGGTTCGGTGCGCCACCTGACCCCGGACGGCCCCGAGTCGGAGCTGTTCTGGGCCACGGTCGGCGGCAACGGCCTGACCGGGATCGTGCTGCGCGCGACGATCGCGATGACCCCGACCGAGACGGCGTACTTCATCGCCGACGGCGACGTCACCGCCTCGCTCGACGAGACCATCGCCTTCCACAGCGACGGCAGCGAAGCCGACTACACCTACTCCTCGGCGTGGTTCGACGCGATCAGCGCGCCGCCCAAGCTGGGCCGGGCCGCCATCTCGCGCGGCTCGCTGGCCCGGTTGGACCAGCTGCCCGACAAGCTGGCCCGCGACCCGCTGAAATTCGATGCGCCGCAGTTCTTCACCGCCCCGGACATCTTCCCCAACGGGTTGGGCAACAAGTTGATCTTCGGTGCGATGACCGAGCTGTGGTACCGCAAATCCGGCAGCTACCGCGGCAAAGCGCAGAACCTGACGCAGTTCTACCACCCGCTGGACATGGTCGGTGAGTGGAACCGGGCCTACGGCTCGGCCGGTTTCGGGCAGTACCAGTTCGTGGTGCCCACGGAGGCGGTCGAGGAGTTCAAGGCCATCATGAGAGACATCCAGGCCAGCGGGCACTACTCGTTCCTCAACGTGTTCAAGCTGTTCGGCCCGGGCAACCAAGCGCCACTGAGTTTCCCGATCCCCGGCTGGAACGTCTGCGTGGACTTTCAGATCAAGGCCGGCCTCAACGAATTCCTCAACGGCCTCGACCGCCGGGTGCTGGAGTTCGGCGGCCGGCTCTACACCGCCAAGGATTCCCGCACCACCGCGGAGATGTTCCACGCCATGTACCCGCGCATCGACGAATGGATTGCGGTGCGGCGCAAGGTCGATCCCGACGGGATCTTCGTCTCGGACATGGCCCGACGTTTGGAGCTTGTGTAGATGGTGTGCCCATGGTTTTAGATGCGACCTCCAACCCCCAGTCGATCCTGGTGCTGGGCGGCACGTCCGAAATCGGGCTGGCGATCTGCGCGCGCTACCTGCGCAACGCCTCGGCGAGCGTGGTGCTGGCCTGCCTGCCGAATGACCCCGGCCGCGACGCCGCGGCGGCGGCGATGGAGGCCGCCGGCGCCAAGTCGGTGCGGGTCATCGACTTCGACGCCCTCGACACCGCGTCGCACCCGGCGATGATCGACCAGGCGTTCGCCGAGGGCGACATCGACGTGGCTGTGGTCGCCTTCGGGATGGACGCCGACGCCGAGGAGCTCTGGCGCAACCAGGCCAAGGCCGTGCAGGTCGCCGGAATCAACTACACCGCCGCGGTTTCGGTCGGGGTGCTGCTGGCCAACAAGATGAGCGCCCAGGGCTTCGGGCAGATCATCGCGATGAGCTCGGTGGCCGGAGAGCGGGTGCGCCGCACCAACTTCGTCTACGGCTCCACCAAGGCCGGGCTCGACGGCTTCTACCTCGGCTTGGGCGAGGCGCTGCGCGACGACGGGGTGCGGGTGCTGGTGATCCGGCCCGGCCAGGTGCGCACCCGGTTCTCCGCGCACGTCAAGGAAGCCCCGCTGACCGTCGACAAAGAGGACGTCGCCGAGCTGGCGGTGACCGCAGCCGCCAAGGGCAAGGAGATCGTCTGGGCGCCAGGGGCATTCCGCTACGTGATGATGGTGCTGCGGCACGTTCCGCGGGCGATCTTCCGCAAGCTGCCCATCTGATCTGATGCCGAGCAGACGTGAAAGCCCCCAATCGGGGCCGGAAGTGGGGGCCTTCATGTCTGCTCGCGCGGGGAAAACCGCGCTCACGACCGTCGGGCAAATGATCCTGGCGAGCCTCATCGCCGTCGTCGTCGCGGTCATAGCCCTGGTGGCCATCGCCCGGG
>NZ_LZIN01000023.1 GCF_001667375.1 Mycolicibacter sinensis
CGCTGTCGACCAGCCCGTGGCTCCACGCATTGATCCAGGCGCCGAACTGGTCGAAGTCACCGGAGATGTCGATGTCGGTGATCGCGCCGTCGGTGGTGGCCAGGTGGTTGGCCACCTGATCGGGCGTGAGCCCCAGATACATCATGTGCTCGTAGAACAAACCGAGCTCAGAGGTGGACGTGGGGTCGGTGACCGGATCTCCGGGGATCGTGTAATCGGTTACCGCGAACCAGTTGTTCGGGGTCTGGACACCCGACAGCAGAGCAGTGTCGAAGAAGTCGGAGGAGGAAACCCCGCCCATACCCTCCGACGCGGTGTCGGCACCGACCGGATTGCCGATGAACACGAAATGCAGCAACTGCGGGTCGACGCCGTCGTGTTCCAGCTGGGCCATGGCGATCGAACCGGCCGTGGCGCCCTGCGACCAGCCGAACACCCACAGCGGGTTGTCGGCATCGTAGGCGTCGGGGTTGGCGTTGAGTTCGGCGTGCACCGCCCGCACGATCTCGGCCGCCCCGACGAAACTGCTGTGGCCCTGCTGGACCAGCGCCGGGGTGGTCAGCACCTGCAGCGGGGAATCGCAGATGCCGGCACCGATCACGCAGACCGTCGGATCGTCGCCGGCGTCGAAGCCTAGCGGGTTGAGGAACAGGTCGGCCGCGGTTTGGGCGAACGCCGCCGAGGGCGTCGGCAACATCGTCCCGCCGACGAAGAACGCGGG
>NZ_LZIN01000024.1 GCF_001667375.1 Mycolicibacter sinensis
GCGCGCGGCTGTGGGAGGCGCCGGGTACTGGGCACGCTGGCGATCATCATCGCGGTGCTGATCGTGGTGAACGCCAAGAGTCCGGGCGGCTCGCTGGCGCCGGCCACCGTCACCGACACCGGTGGCCCGCCGGTCGAATCGTCGAGCTCTGAGTCGCCCCCCGCGCACTCTTCGGGCTGGTCCTGGACCAGGACGGCACAATGACCACCCCGCAGCGGCTCTCCGACCGCTATGAGCTCGGCGAGATCCTCGGCTTCGGCGGCATGTCGGAGGTGCACCGGGCGGTCGACACCCGGCTGCACCGCGACGTGGCCGTCAAGGTGCTGCGTGCCGACCTGGCCCGCGACCCGAGCTTTTATCTGCGCTTCCGGCGTGAGGCGCAGAACGCCGCTGCCCTGAATCACCCGGCGATCGTCGCGGTTTATGACACCGGCGAAGCGGAGACCCCGGCCGGTCCGCTGCCCTACATCGTGATGGAGCTTGTCGAGGGCGTCACGCTGCGCGACATCGTGCACAACGACGGCCCGATGCCGCCCACCCGTGCCATCGAGGTGATCGCCGACGCCTGCCAGGCGCTGAACTTTTCCCACCAGCACGGCATCATTCACCGCGATGTCAAGCCGGCCAACATCATGATCGACAAGCACAACGCGGTGAAGGTGATGGACTTCGGCATCGCCCGCGCGGTCGCCGACGCCGGCAACAGCGTCACCCAGACCGCGGCGGTGATCGGCACCGCCCAGTATCTGTCCCCCGAGCAGGCCCGCGGCGAGGGCGTCGACGCCCGCTCCGACGTCTACTCGCTGGGCTGCGTGCTGTACGAAATCCTCACCGGCGAAGCACCTTTCGTTGGTGACTCGCCGGTTGCGGTGGCCTACCAACATGTCCGCGAAGATCCGGTACCACCATCGCAGCGCCTGCCGGGCCTGCCCGCCGACCTCGACGCCGTGGTGCTCAAAGCGCTGGCGAAGAACCCGGACAACCGCTACCAGACGGCCGCCGAGATGCGCGCCGACCTGGTTCGGGTGCACAACGGGGAGAAGCCCGAGGCGCCTCGGGTGCTCACCGACGCCGACCGCGCCTCAATGATGGCGCCCCGGGCGGGTGATGCGACACAGACCGACCCGCTGCCGCGCCAGGAACTCGACTTCGGCCACGAGCGGCCGGGTTCGGTGGGCCGGTGGTTGATCGCCGCGATCGTGCTGGCGGTACTGACCGTCATCGTCACGGTGTCGATCAACAGTTTCGGGGGCCGCACCCACCAGATCCAGGTTCCCGACGTACGCGGTCGGGCGTCGGTCGATGCGATCGCCGAACTGCAGAACAAGGGCTTCAAGACCCGCACCGATCAGCGCGCCGACTCCGACGTCCCGCCGGATCATGTGATCAGCACCGACCCGCCGGCCGGCGCCCCGGCGAACAAGGGCGACAAGATCACCGTCAACGTGTCTTATGGTCCCGAGCAGCGCCAGGTGCCCGACGTGGCGTCATTGAGCTACGCCGACGCGGTCAAGAAGCTCACCGCCGCCGGGTTCGGCCGGTTCAAGCAGGTCGACTCGCCGTCGACCCCGGAGCTCAAGGGCAAGGTGGTCGGCACCAACCCGCCGGCCAACCAGACCACGGCCATCACCAACGAGATCGTGATCGTGATCGGCAGCGGCCCGGCCACCAAGCCCGTTCCCGATGTCACCGGGCAGACGGTGGAGCTCGCGCAGAAGAACCTGACCGTCTACGGCTTCACCAAGATCACCGAGGTGGCGGTGGACAGCCCGCGCCCGGCCGGCGAGGTGATCGCCACCAGCCCGCCCACGGGGGAGACCGTGCCGGTCGACGGGGTGATCGAGCTGCGAGTGTCCCGGGGCAATCAGTTCGTCATGCCGGATGTGACCGGAATGTTCTGGACCGACGCCGAACCGCAGCTACGTGCGTTGGGCTGGACCGGGATGCTGATCAAGGGCGCCGACGTCGACGCCGGCGGCTCCGGCCACAACCGAGTGCTCTACCAGAGCCCGGCGGCGGGCCAGGGCGTCAACACCGACGGCAACATCACCCTGCGCTTCGGCCAATAGGCGGTCAGCTGACCGCGGGAACCGGTGTCACCGCGGTCTGCACCGTGGCGGCGATCTCGTCCTCCAACCGGCGCACCAAAGTGTCGTCGCACGCGTAGCCGCAACAGACCAGCCAATTGGCCAGCATCCGGTGGCCGCCCTCGGTGAGGATGGATTCCGGGTGGAACTGCACCCCGTGGATGGGCAGCTCGGTGTGCCGGACCCCCATGATCACCCCACCGCGGGTGCGCGCCGTCACCTCCAGGGCGGCGGGCAGCGTCTCGGGCAGGATCGTCAACGAGTGATACCTGGTGGCGGTAAATGGATCCGGCAGACCCGTCAGCACCCCGGTGTCGGTGTGGAAGACGGTGCTGGTCTTACCGTGCAGCAACTCCGGCGCCCGGCCCACAGTGGCGCCGAAGGCGACGCCGATGGCCTGGTGCCCCAGGCACACGCCCAGCAGGGGGATCCGCGCTGCGGCGCACGCGCGGACCAGGGCGATGGACGCGCCGGCGCGTTCGGGGGTGCCCGGCCCCGGACTGAGCAGCACCCCGTCGAAGCCGGTCACCACTACGTCCAGGGCGGCCGGGTCGGCCAGGCGGGCGTCGTCGTTGCGCCACACGTCAGCCTGCACTCCCAACTGGCCCAGGTATTGCACCAGGTTGAATACAAAGCTGTCGTAATTGTCGACGACCAGGATCCGCACGCTCACAGGTTACCGGGACTTCAGTAGTCGACCGGGCCGGCCGGGACGGCGTAGCGCATTCGGGCCGGCGCGGGGGCCTCGACCACCTGCAGATTCTCATCGACTTGTTCGCTGTAGCCCAGGCCGAACCGGATCACATACTGCTTGTACAGCGTGACCAGGGGAGCGTCGGCCAGCGCGGCCTGCATCGCCGCCGGGTCGCCGATCGCGGTGATGACATAGGGCGGGCTGTAGGTCCGACCGGCCAGCAGCAAGGTGTTGCCGACGCACCGCGGCGCCGACTCCGCGGTGATCCGCTGGTCCTGCATCTGGACGGCCTCGGCGCCAGCGCTCCACACCGCGTTGAGCACCGCGGAGATGTCCTGCTGGTGGACCACCAGGTCGTCCGGGGAGGCGTCGCGGGGGAACCGGCCGTTGGCGTCGCGCTGGGCATCGGTGAGGGTCACGACCAGGCCCGGCCCGTACACCGCCTCCAAGCCGGCCGCCTCGGCCATCTGCGCGGTGCGATTGCGCATCGCCGAGAGCGCCGCGCCGGCTCCGCGGCCATGCACCGATCCCACCGCGGTCGCCAGCGCGTCGCGTTTGTCGGTGAGTTCCTCCACGGTGGATTGGGTGGAGCGGACCAGGTCGACCAGCCGCGGTGCGTCGCCGCGGCGGATCTCCTTGCCGCCGGAGACACCGTGGGTGGCCGCCAGCAGCAGACCGGCCAGCAGACACACCAGGGGAACGCCGACCCGCCAGGGGGAGCGGCGGCCGGGGTACGCGACCTCCATCGGCTCTCCAATTCTCGGCTGGTTGCCGGGCTGGGTTAATCTCGTACCGACCCATACTCGCAGCTTCACCGCCGCACTGTCCCGAGGTACTGATGCCCAAGTCGAAGGTTCGCAAGAAGACCAGCTTCACTCCCTCGGCGGTGAGCCGCACGCCGGTCAAGGTCAAGGGCGGGCCGTCGAGCGCGTGGTTCGTCGCGCTGTTTCTGGGGCTGATGCTGTTCGGGCTGGTGTGGCTGATGGTGTACCAGCTGGCGGCCACCGGCTTGGACACCCCTGCGGCACTCACCTGGATGAGCGAGCTCGGCCCGTGGAACTACGCGATCGCGTTTGCTTTCATGATCACCGGGCTGTTGCTCACGATGCGCTGGCGCTGAGCGGCGCTGGCCTGCGATTTCGGTTATGTGGCGCGGTCCGCGATGCCAGCGAGGTAACCAAGCGGTTGCTCAATCACATCGATGTGATTTATCCCCACTGTGGACAACCCCTGTAGATAACCTCAAAACTGCAGGTCGCCTTGTCTGAGGAACAGCGCCAGCAAACCCAGTGGTCGCCTCCAGCCGGCGGAATCGCTGGTTGCGCGCTTGCCGGCGCGGTGTTAGCTATCAGCGCTGTGACGCTCGCCACAGATCTACCCGGACGGCTTCTGGCCGGCATTGCCGGAGTCGGCCTGATGGTGTTTGCCGGTTTCTCCTGGCAGGCCCGGCCCAAACTGGCGCTCACCCCGCAGGGGCTGGCGGTGCGCGGCTGGCGGCGCACCCGGATTCTGGCCCCCGGTAGCCTCGCGCGGGTCCGCGTCACCGAGTTCCAGCGAATCGGGCGCAAGCATCGGCTGCTCGAAATCGAGACCGACGACGACCTGCTGATCCTGTCCCGGTGGGATCTGGGAACCGATCCCCGCGACGTCTTCGATGCCCTGACAGCGGCCGGTTACACCGGCCGTCGTTGAGAGGCCTCCGTCAGGAGACGGTGATCGACTCGATGACGACGGGCTCGGTGGGCCGGTCGGCGCGGTCGGTCGCGGTGGTGGCGATGGCGTCCACGACACCCTGTGAGTCGGGGTCGACGACCTCACCGAAGATGGTGTGCTTGCGGTTCAGGTGCGGGGTCTGGCCGACGGTGATGAAGAACTGCGAGCCGTTGGTGCCCGGGCCGGCGTTGGCCATCGCCAGCAGGTAGGGCTTGTCGAAGACCAGCTCGGGGTGGAACTCGTCCTCGAACTTGTACCCCGGGCCGCCGCGACCGGTGCCGGTCGGGTCGCCGCCCTGGATCATGAAGCCGCCGATCACGCGGTGGAACACCGCGCCGTCGTAGAACGGGCCCGACGAGCCGCCGGAGGCGTTGGTGGTCGAGTACTCCTTGGTGCCCTGGGCCAGCCCGACGAAGTTGGCGACGGTTTTGGGGGCGTGGTTGCCGAACAGCGCGATCTTGATGTCGCCGCGATTGGTGTGCAGCGTGGCGGTGGCGGTGGCGATGGGGCTGGAGGTCATGGGATGACAGTGTGCCATTCGCGGCGTGGTGGGCTGCGTCACGGGTAGCGTTGCAGCCATGCGCCTGTCGACCCAGAACCACCTGACTCACCGTGAACGCCTGACCCGGGGCCTGGCACACACCGCGGGCGGGCCGGTCGACGTGGCACGGGGCGCCGTCGGGCTCAGTGGGGCCGCGGTGCAACGCGGCGCGGTGGAACTACGCCGGCGCTACCGGGAGAGCCGGCTGGCCGACCACGTCGCCGACGCTGCCGATGCCGCCGCCCGCGAGTTGGTCGCCGCCGGGGAGGTGGTCGCCGGGCTGCCGGAGGTGCTCGCGTACGGCGAGCCGCGGCGTCGCCGGATTCGCCGTTCCTGGGTGATCGCCGGGGTGGCCGGTGCAGCGCTGCTGGCCGGTGGAGTGGTGGTGCTGATCCGCCGGTCGGATCGGCCGGAAGAATCCTCGCCGCGACCGCCGAGCGTGGACGCGCCGCACAAGATTTGACAAAAGTGTGGAGCCTAGGAGATTCGAACTCCTGACATCTGCCTTGCAAAGGCAGCGCTCTACCAACTGAGCTAAGGCCCCTGATGGGACTCGTGGGCCTAGGAGGACTCGAACCTCCGACCTCTTCGTTATCAGCGAAGCGCTCTAACCGCCTGAGCTATAGGCCCGTAGTCGACTACGACCGAGCGCCGAGATTACCGCACCCGAGGCCCCGCGACCAAAATGGCCCAAAATGCCGGTCAGTCCCGGTCGGCCAGGGTGACCTCGACGCCGCCGACCACATCGGTGCTCAGGTTGTAGATCACCACACCGAGGGTGGCCATCGCGGTCAGCACGACGACGTTCACCAGCCCGATCAGGGCTGCGCCGCCGAAGATCGAACTGCCCGAAACCAGTTCCGCGGCACTGTTATTGGTCAACAAATCACCGACGTTGCTGTTCAGCTTGCTCCAGACACCCATCGCTCCCAGCAGGACGTACAGCACGGCCACGGCGATCATCCAGACGAAGAACAGCGCCGTCGACAACAGCAGCGACACCTTCAGCGCGCTCCACGGGTCGATGCGCCGGATCTGCATGCTGGCCCGCACCGGGCCGCGCGGTCCGGCCGACACCTGTGGGCGCCGCGCCGCCGGACGCCGCTGGGCCGGTTCGGACAGATCCGGCAACTCGCTGCCGTAGGCGTCCTCGGACGACCCGGGCGGGGCGGCCTGGGCCGGCTTGGCCGGTGGCTGAGCCGGCTTGGCCGGTGGGTTGGCGGGCTTGGCAGGCGCCGGTTGCGCAGCACCGGGCGCGGCGGTGCCGGAGACGAAGCGGCGCAGCCGGTCATCGACGCCGGCGGAGCGGGCCGTCGCGTTGGGCTCGGCCGGCCGGGCCGGTTCGCCGGCCCGGGCCGGGGCGGGTTGGCGGTTCTGGCCCCCGCGCGGCCAGGGCGGCGCGTCGCCGCTCTCGGCGATCCGGCCCGAGCGGCCCGCGGGCCGCTGGCCTGCGGCGTCGGCCGAACCGCTGCCCGGGGGCTCGGTGTTACCCGGGCCGTTGCCCGGATGCCCCGGCTCATTCGGTGCGCTCACCCACGGCTCCTTCGCTGTGTATCCGAGCCGCCCGGCGGCTGGGTTTCTCGTCGGTTCAGCTACCCGACTCCTCGTCGGCCGGCTCTTCGTCGGCGTTCCGCGCGATCGCTATCAGTGTGTCGCCCTCGCCCAAGTTCATCAACCGGACCCCCTTGGTCTGCCGGCCGGCCTTGCGAACCTGCCGCGCCGCGGTGCGGATCACTCCGCCGCCGGAGGTGATCGCGTAGAGCTCACTGTCGTCGTCGACGATCAGCGCCCCGACCAGCCGGCCGCGGCGTTTGTCGTACTGGACGGTCAGGATGCCCTTGCCGCCGCGGCCCTGTGCGGTGTACTCCTCGATCGCGGTCCGCTTGGCGTACCCGCCTGCGGTGGCCACCAGCAGATAGGTGCCCTCGCGGACCACGTTGAGCGACAGCAGGTAGTCCTCGGCGTTGAAGCGCATGCCCTGGACGCCCGACGTCGCGCGGCCCATCGGACGCAGCGCCTCATCGGTCGCGGAGAACCGGATGGACTGCCCCAAGGCCGACACCAACAGCAGGTCGTCCTCGGCCGAACACAGCATCGCGCCGACCAGCTCGTCGCCCTCGCGCAAGTTGATCGCGACGATGCCGCCGGACCGGTTCGAGTCGAAGTCGGTCAGCTTGGACTTCTTGACCAGGCCGTTGCGGGTGGCCAGCACCAGATACGGCGCGTCCTCGTAGCTCCTGATCTGGATGACCTGGGCGATGCGCTCCTCGGGCTGGAAGGCCAGCAGGTTGGCGACGTGTTGGCCGCGTGCGGTGCGCAACGCCTCCGGCAGGTCGTAGGCCTTGGCCCGGTACACCCGGCCCTGCGTGGTGAAGAACAGGATCCAGTCGTGGGTGGAGCAGACGAAGAAGTGCGCGACGATGTCGTCTTGCTTGAGGCCGGCGCCCTGCACACCCTTGCCGCCGCGTTTCTGGCTGCGGTACAGATCGGTCTTGGTGCGCTTGGCATAACCGGTCTCGGTGATCGTGACGACGACATCCTCACGGGCGATCAGATCCTCGTCGGCGACGTCGCCGTCGGCGGCGATGATCCGGCTGCGCCGGTCGTCGCCGTACTTCTCGACGATTTCGGCGAGCTCGTCGCGCACGATCCCGCGTTGCCGTTCGGGCTTGGCCAGAATGTCTTCCAGGTCGGCGATCTCGGCCTCGATCTTGGCCAGGTCGTCGACGATCTTCTGGCGCTCCAGCGCGGCCAGGCGCCGCAGCTGCATGTCCAGAATCGCTTGCGCCTGAATCTCATCGATGTCGAGCAGCTCGATCAGGCCCTGGCGTGCGATGTCGACGGTCTCCGAGCGACGGATCAGCGCGATGACCTCGTCGAGAGCGTCGAGCGCCTTGACCAGACCGCGCAGGATGTGCGCCCGTTCGTTGGCCTTGCGCAACCGGTAGGTGGTGCGCCGCACGATCACATCGAGTTGGTGCGCGACGTAGTACCGGATCATCTGATCCAGCCGCAGGGTGCGCGGCACCCCGTCGACGATCGAGAGCATGTTGGCGCCGAAGCTGGTCTGCAGCTGGGTGTGCTTGTAGAGGTTGTTCAGCACCACCTTCGCCACCGCGTCGCGCTTGATCTCGACGACGATGCGCAGGCCTTCCCGGTCGCTGCTCTGGTCCTCGATGTTGGCGATTCCGACCAGCTTTCCGTCGCGCACCTGTTCGGCGATCGACGTGATGAAGTTGTCGTGGTTCACCTGGTAGGGCAGCTCGGTGATGACCAGCAGCGAACGCCCGCGCGAGTCCTCCTCGATCTCGACCACGCCGCGCATCCGGATGGAGCCTCGGCCGGTCCGGTAGGCGTCGTTGATGCCCTGCGATCCGACGATCAGGCCGGAGGTGGGGAAGTCCGGGCCCTTGACCCGCTCCATCACCGCTTCCAGGGTGGCCTCTTCGTCGGCGTCGTAGTTCTCCAGGCACCAGAACACCGCTTCGGCCAGCTCGCCCAGGTTGTGCGGCGGGATGTTGGTCGCCATGCCGACCGCGATGCCGCCGGAGCCGTTGGCCAGCAGGTTCGGGAACCGGCTGGGCAGCACCGTCGGCTCCTGCACCCGACCGTCGTAGTTGGGGATGAAATCGACTGTCTCCTCGTCGATTTCGCGTAACATCTCCATGGCCAGCGGGGTCAGACGGGCCTCGGTGTTGTGGCTGACGAACCCGTTGGTGATGAAAGCGTGGTCCTCGGTGTCCACCCGCAGGCTGTAGACGGGCTGGACGCCGGAATCGGTGACCGAGGCGACCTGGGCGTAGTAGAACCGCCCGTCGGTGAGCTCGGAAGCGATCGCGCGGACGTCGGGATCGGCGATGCGCGAAAGGATCGCTGCGCCATCGCGCCGCCATCGAGACAGCCGGTCGATGTTGTGGCGGTTCAGCCAGTCCTTGTCGACCCAACGGCTACCGCCTTGCCTGCGGATAAACGAACTCAGCCCCGGAACGTGATCATCGTCCATACCGGCGCACGGCGGCAGAGACGACAGGATACCGACCAGCTTCTGCTGTTTGGCGCCGCCGAAGCCCACCTGCCCCGCGAACAGCTCAGCTTGCCCGCGGTTGGTCATGACGACCTTGTGTTCGCCGGTGGCGTGCCGGTACCGCTTGGAGATCACCCCGAACTCGAGCAGCATCTGCTGCACGTCCTTGGCCAGGCGCTCGCTGCGGGTGGAGTAGGACACCTGGACCGCGTTACGCGGCAGGGACGAGCAGGAACCGTCGCCTTCGAACAGCGCCTGCAGGAACACCCGCTTGACGGCCGCCGGCGAATGCCAGATCCACTCCGGTATCGACTTCTCCGCCGACCGCTGGCCGACGAGTTCCGCCAGCCGCGACTCCTTCAAGTCGGACAAATTGTGGACATCGAGCTCGTGCAGCAGCGAGCCCGACTTGATGATGCGCTGCGATACATACCGCGGGCCGCCCACAACCGCGTCATAGGCCGTTACAACCATCTCGAAGTAATCAGCGTCGAGGTTGTTGAAACCGGCACGGTCTTCGGAGACGAAGCCCTCGCTGACGAAGGCGCCGGCCAGCAGCGCTTCCATCGTCGGCTGCCAGTCCGCGGGCCCGAACTCGGCCGGCGGCGTCCGTTGCAGCGCAACGCGATCACCCGGCCGAATTTCCTCGACCAGCTTCCACAACAGAGTCGGAACGCCCGCAACATCCACAAGGCACAGCAACGGGTGGTTCGCCGTACCGGATACTTCGTAACCCTCGGCGGTCCGCACCGTGTACGTCTGGTGCTCACCGGAGTGAAACAGCCTGTCGGCGACCACCGGGTTGCCGTGCCGGTCCACGACCTTCAACTCAACGATGTTGTCGGAGTTGGGTCGGGCGTTCCCGACGACATTACCGATACGCACGGATTGTCCGAACGGCAACCGCACCAATGCATCTGCGGTCACGCAGTAACGCATCGCGGCCGGCGGATCGTTGCCCGGTGATCCGAAGTTGCCCTGGCCGTCGACCAGGGGGTAGCGCAGCGACCACGGCTGGGCCATCCGCACCAGGGTGTCGTAGATCGACGAGTCGCCATGCGGGTGGTAGTTCCCCATCGTCTCGGCGACCGAGCGGGCCGACTTGGCGTGGCCGCGGTCCGGGCGGAACCCCGAGTCGAACATCGCGTAGAGCACCCGGCGGTGCACCGGCTTGAGGCCGTCGCGCACCTCGGGCAGCGCCCGGCCCACGATCACGCTCATCGCGTAGTCGATGTAGCTGCGCTGCATCTCCTGCTGGATGTCGACCGGCTCGATCCGCTCCACCGAGTCGTCTCCGGGCGGCAGCGTGGTGTCTGTCATCTATTCCTCGTTCAGTCCGCTGTCGGGTAAGGCCAGATTTCGCTAAACGTCCAAGAAACGAACGTCTTTGGCATTGCGCGTGATGAAGCTGCGCCGCGCCTCGACGTCCTCGCCCATCAGGATCGAGAAGAGTTCGTCGGCCGCCGCGGCATCGTCGAGGGTGATCTGGCGCAGCACCCGCGCCGTCGGGTCCATCGTGGTCTCCCACAACTCCTTGGCGTTCATCTCACCGAGACCCTTGTACCGCTGGATACCGTCGTCGGTGTTGATCTTCTTGCCGGCTGCTCGGCCCGCCTCCAGCAGACCGTCGCGTTCCCGGTCCGAGTAGGCGAACTCGGGCTCGGAACCCCGCTGCCACTTGAGTTTGTACAGCGGCGGCTGGGCCAGAAAGACGTGGCCATGCTCTACCAGCGGCCGCATGAAGCGGAACAGCAACGTCAGTAGCAGGGTCGAGATATGTTGGCCGTCAACGTCGGCGTCGGCCATCAACACGATCTTGTGATAGCGCAGCTTGCTGATGTCGAACTCGTCGTGGATGCCGGTGCCCAGCGCGGTGATGATCGCCTGGACCTCGTTGTTCTTCAGCACCCGGTCGATCCGGGCCTTTTCGACATTGATGATCTTCCCGCGCAGCGGCAGGATAGCTTGGAACATCGAGTCGCGGCCGCTCTTGGCCGATCCGCCGGCTGAATCCCCTTCCACCACATACAGTTCGCACTTGGTCGGGTCATTGGAGCGGCAGTCGGCCAGCTTGCCGGGCAACCCGCCCAGGTCGGTGGCGCTCTTGCGCCGCACCAGTTCTCGCGCTTTTCGCGCCGCCATCCGGGCCTGCGCCGACGACACCGCCTTGTTGATGACCGTCTTGGCTTCGGCCGGGTTTGCCTCGAACCAGTGGCTGAGCTGTTCGTTGCAGACCTTCTGCACGAACGACTTCACCTCGGTGTTGCCCAGTTTCGTCTTGGTCTGGCCCTCGAACTGCGGTTGGGCCACCTTGACCGAGATGACCGCCGCCAGCCCCTCGCGGATGTCGTCGCCGGTGAGGTTGGGGTCCTTGTCTTTGAGCAACTTCTTGTCTTTGGCGTACTTGTTCACCACGCTGGTCAGCGCCGAGCGGAAGCCCTCTTCGTGGGTGCCGCCCTCGGCGGTGTTGATGGTGTTGGCGAAGGTGTGCACCGATTCGGAGTAGCCGCCGTTCCACTGCATCGCAATCTCGACCTCGTGGCCGGTGCCCTTGCCGTCGAAGTCGATGATCGTGGGGTGGATCGCGGTTTTCGTCCGGTTGATGTGCGCGACGAAATCACGCAAGCCGCCCGGATAGTGGAAGACGCGGTGCTTGACCTTGTGCGGCGCTTGGGCTTCGGCCGCCTGGTCCTCGGCGGACTTCGGCGCCTCGGCGGTGTCGCTGACCACCTCGTCGACGACCTCTTCGGTGCGTACCCGCTCGTCGGTGAGCTCGATGGTCAGGCCCTTGTTGAGGAACGCCATCTCCTGCAGCCGCCGCGCGACGGTCTCGAAGTCGTAGTTGGTGGTCTCGAAGACGTCCGGGTCGGCCCAGAATCGGATGGTGGTGCCGGAGGACTTCGTCTTGTCGCCCTTTTTCAGGGTGCCGGGCACGGATTTGTCGTAGGTCTGGAACCACTCGTAGCCGTCGCGGCGGATATCGGCTTCCAGCCGGGTGGACAGCGCGTTGACCACCGAGACACCGACGCCGTGCAGGCCGCCGGAGACGCTGTAGGCGCCTTCCTCGAATTTGCCGCCGGCGTGCAGCACGGTCATCACGACGTCCACGGTGGGCACACCGGTGGAATGCATGGCCACCGGGATCCCGCGGCCGTCGTCGATGACCTCGACGCCGCCGTCCTCGAGGATGCGCACCGCCACCTTGCTGGCGAAGCCGGCCATCGCCTCATCGACGGCGTTGTCGACGACCTCCCAGATCAGGTGGTGGAGCCCGCGTTCACCGGTGGAACCGATGTACATCCCGGGTCGTTTACGGACGGCTTCGAGGCCTTCGAGAACCTTGATCGAATCGGCACCATATTTGTTTTGGGCAGCCACGGTCGGGGAGCTCTCCTCAGAGTCGCAAGCAAGCAGTCGGCGCACCACAGCACAGGATGCGCGGGGGATACTGCAACAGTCTACCGTGACGAACCGACGGCGGGCATTTTCTTGTGGCGTTTCCACCCATCTGATTGCGTCGTGGCGCGGATATCGCGCTCAATGGCGTGTCCGGCCGCTGGCCGGAGCAATTTTCGGGCTCGTAGCGCCGCTGAGCCGCTGATCGCCCGGCGGCTCTGCCCGGGCTAGCCGTAGGTGTCGCGCGGCCCGCGGCCCGAGACGTGCAGAGGACCCTTGCGCCACGACGGAGCGGTCGGGCCGGTGATCTTCAGCGTCGTCACCACCCCATCGCCGACCGCCGCGGCAATTTTCGCCAGCAACTGTGCCTGCACGAGCCGCAGCTGGGTGGCCCAGGCCGTCGATTCCGCCGACACGCTCAGCACTCCCTCGGAGAGCCGGGTCGGTGTCGCGTGCGCGGCGATGTCCTCGCCGACCACCGCGCGCCACCGGCCCAGGACGGTGCCCTCGGCGACCTGCGCCGACCAGCCCCGGGCCTGCGCGAGGTCGCGGGTGGCGGCGCCCAGCGTCTGGGGATCGCGGCGATCGGGTCCGGGCCCCGACCAGCTCCGGCGGCCGCCGCCGCTACCGGGCGTTCGCCGGCGCAGCGGCGCCCGGCGCCCCTGCCCGACGTCTTTGCCCTGGCTGCGCGCCGCCTCGCGGGCCTCGGCCAAGGTCCGCCGGACCAGATCCATGCCGGCCAGCCCGGCCAGGTGCGCCGGCGGTTCGACGTCCGAATCGCTCACGAGCCACCCCCGATCAGCTCCGACACCCTGCCGTGATCGCTTTCGGTGACCGCGATGTGGATCTGGCGGGCCTGCCAATCCGCCGGCACGTCCTCGGCGACGGCGGCGGTGATCAGCACCTGTTCGGCCGAAGCGGCCACCTCGGCGAGCGCGCGGCGGCGAGCAGCGTCCAACTCGGCGAAGACGTCGTCGAGCAGCAACACCGGTTCGGCGCCCTCGCTGCGCAACAGTTGGTACGCCGCCAACCGCAGCGCCAGCGCCATCGACCACGATTCCCCATGGCTGGCAAAGCCTTTCACCGGCCGGTCGCCCAGCCGCAGCTCCAACTCGTCGCGGTGCGGACCGACCAGACACACGCCGCGTTCCAGCTCCGCGCGCCTCCGGCTCGCCAATTCCGCCAAGAGCACTTCCTGGAGCTGGACCGGTCCTTCGCCGGCATCCTCAGCAGAAATCTCCACTTTGGGCCGGTAGGCCACCGCCGCGTTGCGGGTTCCGGGCGCAAGTAGTTGATAGGCCTTCTCAACCTCGGGTGCGAGCTGATTGACCAGGTCGATCCGGGCGGCCATGAGATCTGCGCCGTGCGCGGCAAGTTGGGCGTCCCAGACGTCGAGGGTGTCCAACACCGACCGGTCCCCGCGGTGCAGCGCGCCGGGCGCACTTTTGAGCAGCGCCGTGCGCTGCCGCAACACCTTGTCGTAATCGGCGCGCACCGCCGCGACCCGCGGCCGGCGCACACTGGCCAATTCGTCGAGGTAGCGGCGGCGCTCACCGGGGTCACCGCGGACCAGCGCCAGGTCCTCCGGGGCGAACAACACCGCGCGCAGCACCCCGACAACCTCGCGGGCGTGGCGCACCGGAGCCCGGTTCAGCCGGACCTTGTTGGCGCGTCCGGCGGCGATCTCCACATCGACCGCCAGTTCGCGGCCTTCGTTGACGACGATCGTCGACACCACCGACCGATCGGCGCCCGATCTGATCAGCGGGGCGTCGGTGGCTACCCGGTGCGAGCCCAAAGTTGACGAATACCACAGGGCCTCAATGAGATTGGTTTTACCGTAACCGTTGGGTCCGACCAGTACCGTCGCACCCGGTTCCAGTTCGAGGTCGACATGCGCCCAGGACCGGAACTCGCGCAGGCCCAGGTGGCGGACATACACCGCGAAACCACCCCTCCCGTCGTGGCGGCCGCGCCGGTCAGCCAGGCAGGCGAACCGGCATCAACAGGTAGACGTAATCCGACGCCACGGCCGGGAACGGGCCGGCGCCGCTGTGCACCGGATCGCCGTCACTGGCGGGTCGGAGCACAGCGGGCTTTTTGGGATCGGTGAAACCCATCGAGACCTTCTCGCTGTGCAGCGAGCCCAGCCCGTCGGTCAGATATGTCGGATTGAACGCGATGGTCAGCGGCTCACCGACGAAGTCCACCGGGAGGTCCTCCTCGGCCCGGCCGACATCCTCGGCGCCGGCGGACAACCGCAGGGTGCCCTCGGACAACTCCATCCGGACCTGCGCACCGCGATCGGCGACCAACGCGACACGTTTGATCGCCTCGGTCAGCTCGGCCACACCCATGGTGGCGACCGCAAGGTGCTCGCTGGGCAGCAGTTGGCGGAATTTCGGGAATTCGGCATCCAGCAGCCGGGTGGTGCTGCGCTTGCCTCCGCTGGTGATACCCAGTAGGCCTTCGCTGCCGACGGCCGGTCCGGCACCCAACGCCAGATGCACTTCGGTGCCATCACTGCTGGCCTTGGCGGCTTCGGCGAGGGTCTTGGCCGGCACCAGCACGGCAGCTTCGGTGCCCGGCGCCGATGACCAGGTCAATTCGCGCACTGCCAGCCGGAAGCGGTCGGTGGCAGCCAAAACCACTGTGTTACCCGATATTTCAACGCGAATGCCAGTCAACATCGGCAACGTGTCATCCCGGCCGGCGGCTACCGCCACCTGGCCGATCGCCTCGGCGAACAGGTCGGCGGGCAACACCCCGGTCTCGTCGGGCAACGTCGGCAGGGTGGGGTAGTCCTCAACGGTCATCGTCGGCAACGAGAACCGGGAATTACCGCACGTCAATGACGCCCGGGTGGCCTCCACCTGGACCTCAACCGGCTTGGCGGGAAGCGCCCGAGTGATATCCGACAGCAGCCGTCCGGACACCAAAACACTTCCCGGAGAGGCGATCTCAGCGGCCAGCTGGACCTCGGCAGAAACCTCGTAGTCGAACCCGGAGACGGTCAACCCGTTGTCGGATCCGGTCAGCAGCACCCCGGCCAGCAACGGCACGGTGGGCCGAGCCGGCAAGGATTTCGCGACCCACGCCACCGCGTCGGCGAAGTCGTCCCGGTCAAGGCGAAATCTCAAGTCGGTCAGACCCGCGTTCGTGGTCGCCGCGTCCATAGCGTCCTCTCGTCACCCCGATATCGAGCTCTACCCCGCGGCGACCGGTGAACATCCCCACCTGCGGCCGTGCAACGCCCTCGCACAGCGCAAGGGCGGTAGGTCACCAACCGTAGAGCCTAGAAGCCGTTCGTGAAAGTTAATCGATGACACCGGTGGGCCGCCAAGAGGCCTGCGCGTGGCTGACGCCGAGCGGTTGTGAACAGCCCCGCGCGACGCAAATCCCCAACGGCCTGTTTTGAAAGAGAAACGACGAAGAGATCCCAGTAATAGTAGTAAGGCCTGTGCATGCTGGGCACAGCGACGCATCGTCGCTGCTGAACACGGCGATGAGGCTGGGGACCAACCGTGCATAACACGCCGGGGCCGGCCGGGGCGGCTGTGGATGGAACCGCAGCTGTGTATCCCGGGCCGGTTCGTCATCGGATCATCGACAGGTTGTCCGCAGTGGTATCCACAGCCGACGGGCGTAACGGGTGATACGAGTGGGTCGGAAGTTTTTTGCAACACGCCCGCTGCCGGACGGCGGAATCAGCGCTTCGCGCGCTGCCGGATCCGGGTGGTGAGCTCTTTAACCTGATCGAAGACCTCGCGACGCTCGGCCATCTCGCCGCGGATCTTGCGTTCGGCGTACATCACCGTGGTGTGGTCGCGCCCGAATGCCTGCCCGATCTTGGGCAGGGACAGGTCCGTCAGCTCGCGACACAGATACATGGCGATCTGGCGGGATTGAGCCAGCGGGCGGGTCTTGCCGGGCCCCCGTAGTTCCTCGATGGAGGTGTCGAAGTACTCGGCGATCACCGCCATGATGATCGCTGCGCTGATCTGCATGGTGCTGGCGTCGGCGATCAAATCGCGCAGCACGATCTCGGCCAGCGCCCGATCGATCGGGGTCTTGTTGAGCGAGGCGAACGCGGTGACCCGGATCAGCGCGCCCTCGAGTTCGCGGATGTTGCGCTCGATGCTGGTAGCGATGAGTTCCAGCACGTCGCCCGGCACGTCGAGACGTTCCATCTGCGCCTTCTTGCGCAAGATGGCGATCCGAGTCTCCAGATCCGGCGGCTGGACGTCGGTGATCAAGCCCCATTCGAAACGGGTGCGTAGCCGATCTTCCAGCGTGGCAAGCTGTTTCGGCGCCCGATCGGAAGTGATCACGATCTGCTTGTTGGCGTTGTGCAGGGTGTTGAAGGTATGGAAGAACTCCTCCTGGATACCTTCTTTGCCTTCGATGAACTGGATGTCGTCGACGAGCAGGACATCGATGTCGCGGTAGCTGCGTTTGAAGGCGACCTTGCGGTCGTCGCGCAGCGAGTTGATGAAGTCGTTGGTGAACTCTTCGGTGGAGACGTACTTGACGCGCATCCCGGGAAAGAGTCGCTGGGTGTAGTTGCCGGCGGCGTGCAACAGGTGGGTTTTGCCCAGACCGGATTCACCCCAGATGAACAGCGGGTTGTACGCGCGGGCCGGAGCCTCGGCGATGGCTAGTGCGGCGGCGTGGGCGAACCGGTTGGACGTGCCGATGACGAACGTGTCAAAGGTGTAGCGCCGGTTCAGGCTTGCGCCGTCGGCGGTCGCCGAATCGTCACTGGGCCGCTCGGTGAAGTAGTTGGGCCAGTCGTATTCGACGTCGGTGGTGTCTTCGTCGTCTTCGTCCTCGCCGGCGCGGGCCGGGACCGCACCATCGAGGGAGGGGGATGCCTCGTCAGCCGGTGCTGGAGCGATGCGCACACCGAGTTCGATGTCATGCCCGAGCCGACGGCTCAGGGCAGCGGTGATCTGGGCGCGCAGGTGCCGTTCGATCTCGTTCTGCACAAAGCTGCTCGGGACCGCGAGTAGCGCGAAGCCCTCGACGATCGCCAACGGGTGGACCAGGTTGAGCCAGGCCTTCTGCTGGGGCGTCAGGACCGGGGCAGAGACATCGGGCGCGGGGGCTTCGCCGTTGAGTTCCGCGACCACCTCGTCCCACAAGGTGAGGAACGCCGACCCGGGGTCATCGGTCAATGACTCATCCCCCTGGTTCGAAGTCGTGCTGCACGGATCTCGTGCGGTGACATGCTATCCACACAGTTATCCACAGGTGTGGATGAGGTGCGTGTACCCCGTCGAGGCCCTCCGGGCCAGTTGCTCGGCAACGGCCACTCCAGACAGTCAGGCGATACCCGTGGCGCAGGCCGCGTCGTCCTCTTCGATTACGGCCGATTGCGCTCCAGTCGAGAAACTGCGCTGGCAAGCAAGTTAACAGGTTTCCGCGCGGGCGACTACTCCTTTCCGGGAGACGAATCCGGCAAAAACGAGCACCGCCGGAACGTCCGTGGCGGGTGTGACCAGTGTGAATGGTGGGCCGCCTCTGAGGGGGCCTGCCGCGCTGGGTGAGGGGTGGGGGAGCCGGGGTTTGACCCGGCGAACCTGCATCAGTACCCTCGAACAGTCGCCCGAACGTCGGCGATACGGCAGCGACCGGCTCTTGGCCGGAGACCGCGCCGGTTACCAGCAAGACGCAGAAGTTCACCGAGCTTACCGAGTGCGTCGCGTGCGGCAGGCACAACGGGCTTCCGGTGTGTCTTCCGCGGACGTGGCGCAAAACGCAACAAGGAGAGTGTGCCGTGGCCAAGGGCAAGCGGACCTTCCAGCCCAACAACCGTCGTCGGGCCCGGGTGCATGGGTTTCGGCTGCGGATGCGTACGCGCGCTGGCCGCGCCATCGTCACGGGCCGGCGTCGTAAGGGCCGGCGCTCGCTGACTGCTTGAGCACAGGCAGCACCGCGGTGCTCCCGGCTCAGTTCCGGATGAAGCGGTCGGCGGATTTCGGTGCGACGGTCAAACAGGGCCGAAGGGCGGTACAGCCCGACGTCATCGTGTACAGCCGTGTGATCGGTGACCGGCGAACCGACACCCCTGCTGTTTCCGCGGCGGCGCCGCCGCAAGTCGGGCTGATCATCGCCAAGTCAGTAGGCTCAGCGGTCGAACGGCACCGGGTGGCTCGTCGGCTGCGTCACGTGGCCCGCGAGGTGCTCGGAGACCTGCGTGCCGGCCAGCAAGTGGTGATCCGGGCGCTGCCCGGCAGTAACCGCGCGAAGTCGGAGACGCTGCGCGCCCAGTTGCGGGCCGGACTGCGCGCGGTCCAGAGACCCGGAGGTGCGGCGCGGTGACCAACGGTGTCGCGGCGGCTCCGGTTCGCGGGCTGATCTTCGTCATCCAGCTCTACCGGCACATGATCTCGCCGCTGCGCCTGCCCAGTTGCCGCTTCATGCCGACCTGCAGCCAGTACGCGGTGGATGCCTTAAGTGAATATGGACTGATCCGGGGCGGCTGGCTGGCAGCGGTGCGCCTGGCAAAGTGTGGGCCGTGGCATCAGGGCGGCTGGGACCCGATACCCGAGCGGTCCCGGGGTGGCGCTGGATGCGACTGTCCGTCCGGGAACGCCTCGGACAATCAAGCGGAGGGTGAACGACGTGTCCTTTGATCCGGGCAGCCTGGACTACGTGTACTACCCGGTGTCGGGCATTATGTGGTTGTGGTACAAGGCATTTGGCCTTCTACTTGGCCCGGCGAGCTTCTTCACGTGGGCGTTGTCGGTGACGTTCCTGGTTTTCACGCTGCGGGCCCTGCTCTATAAGCCGTTCGTCAAGCAGATCCGGACCACCCGGCAGATGCAGGAGCTGCAGCCCCAGATCAAGGCGCTGCAGAAGAAGTACGGCAAGGACCGTCAGCGGATGGCCCTGGAGATGCAGAAGTTGCAGCGCGAGCACGGCTTCAACCCGATCCTGGGCTGCCTGCCGATGCTGGCGCAGATCCCGGTGTTCCTGGGCCTGTTCCATGTGCTGCGTTCGTTCAACCGCACCAGCACCGGGATCGGTCAGCTGGGGCTGTCGCCGGACCTGAACCGGCAACTGGGCAACTACTTCTTCAGCGCTGCTGATGTGGGCAACTTCCTCGACGCCAACCTGTTCGGTGCGCCGCTGGGCGCGACGATGATCCAGCGGACCGGACTGGACGCCTTCGCCGAGTTCAATCGGTTCTCGGTGATCGCGGTCGGCGTGCCGATCATGATCGCGGCCGGTATCGCGACCTACTTCAACAGCCGGGCGTCAGTGGCACGCCAGAGCCCGGAGGCGGCGGCCAACCCGCAGACCGCGATGATGAACAAGCTGGCGCTGTATGTGTTCCCGCTCGGCGTGGTTGTCGGCGGACCGTTCCTGCCCCTGGCGATCATCTTCTACTGGTTCTCTAACAACATCTGGACCTTCGCCCAGCAGCACTACGTGTTCGGCTTGATCGCCAAGGAGGAGGAGGCGAAGAAGGAGGAGGCGCTGCGCCGGCGATCGGCCAACGCACCGGCGCCCGGCGCCAAGCCCAAGCGAGCCAGCCGCCCGGCGACCGCGGACGCCGTCATCTCCGAGACCGACGAAACCGAGGCGCCGGTGACCGACGCGCCTGCGCCCGCAGCGGATCAGCCGCCGAAGGCCGAGCCAGCCAAGCGGAACGCGGGCCGGCCCGCGGCCCGCGGTGGCCGTTCCGGCGCCGGCGCGAAGCCGAAGAAACGCAAGCGGTGACCCACCGCCACCAAGCCAACCGGCGCGTCAGCTGCCGGGCACAGAGGGAGACGACATGACCGACATGACTGACATGAACGACGCAGAGACCGGCGAGCGGGAAGCCGCGGAGCAGCCGGAGGCCCAGGGCGGCACGGCGCCGGTGGCCGACCTCGAAGAGCGACTGGTCGCCGAGGGGGAGATCGCCGGCGATTATCTGGAGGAATTGCTCGACCTGTTGGATTTCGACGGTGACATCGACCTGGACGTCGAGGGCCGCCGCGCGGTCGTCAGCATCGACGGCGGCAACGACCTCACCAAGCTGGTCGGCCGCAAGGGCGAGGTGCTCGACGCCCTGCAGGAGCTGACCCGGTTGGCGGTGCACCAGAAGACCGGTGAGCGCAGCCGCCTGATGCTGGACATCGCCGGCTGGCGGCGCCGGCGCCGGGACGATCTGACCGCGCTGGCCGACGAGGTGGCCCGCCGGGTGCTGGAGAGCGGCGCCGACGAGGAACTGGCCCCGATGAGCCCCTTCGAACGTAAGATCGTCCACGATGCGGTGGCCGCCGTGGCCGGCGTGCACAGCGAGAGCCAGGGCGTCGAGCCGTCGCGCCGCGTCGTGGTTCGGCGGGACTAACGGGATCACCGCGCGGAATTACATCAAGGTAATTCTTCCCCGCGGCCCGTTCGAGAGCCGGAGGAATGTTTCACGTGAAACATGTCGAGGGAGCGCCGGCGCCCGCGCCACCGCAGGCCGCAGCCGACGTCTTCGGTGACCGGCTCGCGACCGCTCGCCGCTACGCGGAACTCTTGGCGGGGCCCGGCGTGGAGCGCGGCCTGCTGGGGCCCCGGGAAGTCGACCGGATCTGGGAGCGGCATCTGCTCAACTGCGCGGCGGTCGGGGAACTGCTGAACCCGGCCGAGCGGGTTGCCGATATCGGCAGCGGCGCCGGGCTACCCGGGATACCGCTCGCCCTCGCCCGGCCGGATCTGCGCCTGGTGCTCGTCGAGCCGCTGCTTCGCCGCAGCGAGTTCCTTCACGAGGTAGTCGGAGAGTTGGGCCTCGAGGCCGTGACGGTGATTCGCGGCCGCGCCGAAGATCCCTCGGTGCGCGTCGAGGTCGGGGAGCGCGATGTCGTCGTCTCCCGGGCGGTCGCCAGCCTCGACAAGATCAGCCGATGGAGCCTGCCGCTGCTGCGCACGGGCGGCCGGATGGTGGCCATGAAGGGTGAGCGGGCACAGGCTGAGGTGGACGAGCACCGGCGTGTGATGACCGGACTAGGCGCGACTGAGGTAAGGGTGGTGAGATGTGGCGTGAACTATTTAACCCCGCCCGCGACCGTGGTGCTGGCACTGCGGGGAGAGCCCAAGACGGCGCGCCCGCGTCGCGCGGCAGGCCCGGCACGGCGAACCACCAGGAGGCCAACATGAGCAGACCAGCCGGCGCGGCCGCCTCCCCACCGCCGTCGGCGAAGCATGCCGACCGGTCCCGCGGCGCTGTTTCACGTGAAACATCGACCGGCTCGGTTTCACGTGAAACATCCTCGGAGTTCGACACCCCGATCGGTGCAGCGGCCGAACGCGCCATGCAGGTATTGCACACCCACAACCGCCTGCCGCGTCCGAAGCGGCGCCGGGTGTTCACCGTCGCCAACCAGAAGGGTGGCGTCGGCAAGACCACCACCGCGGTCAACCTCGCGGCCGCCCTCGCGGTCCAGGGCATCAAGACCTTGGTGATCGACCTCGACCCCCAAGGCAACGCCAGCACCGCGCTGGGCATCGCCGATCGCCAATCCGGCACCCCGTCGTCGTACGAAGTGTTGATCGGGGAGATGCCGGTGCACGCCGCGCTCCAGCAGAGCCCGCACAATGAGCGCCTGTTCTGCATCCCGGCCACCATCGACCTGGCCGGCGCCGAGATCGAATTGGTGAGCATGGTGGCACGGGAGAACCGGCTGCGCAATGCGCTGGCCGAACTCGACGACTCCGACTTCGACTACGTCTTCATCGACTGCCCGCCGTCGCTCGGCCTGCTCACCGTGAACGCGTTGGTCGCGGCGCCGGAGGTGATGATCCCGATCCAGTGCGAGTACTACGCGCTCGAGGGCGTGTCCCAGCTGATGCGCAACATCGAGATGGTGAAGGCGCACCTCAACCCGCGCCTGGAGGTAACGACGGTGCTATTGACGATGTACGACGGGCGCACCAAGCTCGCCGACCAAGTCGCCGACGAAGTCCGGCGGTACTTCGGCGACCGCGTGCTGCGGACGGTGATCCCGCGCAGCGTCAAGGTGTCGGAAGCCCCGGGCTACAGCATGACGATCATCGACTACGACCCGGGTTCGCGCGGCGCGATGAGCTACTTGGACGCCAGCCGCGAACTCGTCGAACGGGACGCGGCCAGCGCGCAGGAGGGGCGGCGTTGATGACCGCCGTGAGTGAGAAGGAACGATGCACATGACCGGACCGTCGCGTAAGAAGGGCGGCTTGGGCCGCGGCCTGGCATCGCTCATCCCGACCGGGCCCGGCGAGGGCTCGGGTTCCACCACTGAGCGTGGAGCCGGCATCGGGCCGCGGATGGGCGATGCCGCGGCAGACGTGGTGCTCGGCGGAAGCCGGGGCGGTGTCCCGCCGGTGGATTCGGCCGCCGATGTGGGCGCGGTGTACCGGGAGATCAGTCCGGCCGCCATCGAGCCGAACCCGCGCCAGCCCCGCCAGGTCTTCGACGATGAGGCGCTGGCCGAGCTGGTGCACTCGATCCGCGAGTTCGGGCTGATGCAGCCGATCGTGGTGCGGGAGCTAGCCGGGGCCGCACCCGGGGCGCCGCGCTACCAGCTGGTGATGGGGGAGCGGCGCTGGCGGGCTTCCCAACAGGCCGGCCTGGAGACGATCCCGGCGATCGTGCGGGAGACCGAGGACGACAATCTGCTGCGCGATGCGCTGCTGGAAAACATTCACCGGGTCCAGCTGAACCCGTTGGAAGAGGCGGCGGCCTACCAACAGCTGCTCGACGAGTTCGGGGTCACCCACGACGAGTTGGCTACCCGGCTCGGTCGGTCCCGGCCGCTGGTGACCAACATGATCCGGTTGCTGCGGCTGCCGATCGCGGTCCAACGCCGAGTGGCTGCCGGCGTCTTGTCCGCTGGCCACGCGCGCGCGTTGCTGTCCCTGGAGGGCGGCTCCGAGGCGCAGGAGGAGCTGGCGGCGCGCATCGTCGCGGAGGGGCTGTCGGTGCGGGCGACCGAGGAGGCGGTCACGCTGGCCAACCGCGAGGGCACCTCGACGCCCGTGGCGCCGCGGCGCAAGCCGATCCAGATGCCCGGTCTCCAGGACGTCGCGGAGCGGCTGTCGGCGGCCTTCGACACCCGCGTGACGGTCAGTCTCGGCAAGCGAAAGGGCAAGATTGTGGTCGAATTCGGGTCCGTCGACGACCTGCAGCGCATCATCGCGCTGATGGACTCCACGACCACCTGATACCGGCGTTCAGCCACGACCTATGACAAGCGGCAATTACGTCACTGTGACGCTAGAACGCGACGGCGGCCGGGATCGGTGCGAAACATGCTGACCGGCAACGCTTTTCGCATTTCCGGGGACCGAGGAGGCTGGTCGGCGCCGATGGTGGCATCCGGCGGCTCGACCCTCCTATTCTTAAAGGGCTGTCGCCGGTGGCAGCACGGGTTGAGACCGGGAGTTGGCGTGTCTGTCCGAATCGCACCGCTGAAGCTCGAGGGGTTCGAGCAGCTTCCCAAGCACGCGCGCCGGTGCGTCTTCTGGGAGGTCGATCCGGCGACCCTCGGCCGCGACGATCACCTCTCGGATCCGGAGTTCGAGAAAGAAGCCTGGCTGTCGATGGTGATGCTGGAGTGGGGATGCTGCGGCCAGGTCGCCACACCATCATCGCCCGGCGTGGGGGATCCGCCCTGTGTCGGCTACGTGCTGTACGCCCCGCCCCGAGCGGTGCCGCGGGCGCACCGGTTCCCGACGGCACCGGTGTCGGCTGACGCGGTGCTGCTGACCTCCATGGGTGTCGAACCGGCGCCGCTGGCCGACGGCCTGCCCCGAGAACTGATCGCCAGTGCGGTCGACGAGTTGGTCCGCCGCGGCGTCCGTGCCCTGGAGGCATTCGGGCGGACCCCGGCGGTCGGGGAGCTGCTGGATCCGGTCAACGTGCAGCCCGATGTCGCACCGGTGCTCGACGCCCTCGGTGACTGCTCGGTGGAGCACTGCATCATCGGGGCGGACTTCTTGACCGACGCCGGGTTCACCGTGGTGGCACCGCACCGGTACTTTCCCCGGCTGCGACTGGAACTCGACAAGGGGCTGGGCTGGAAGGCGGAGGTGGAGGCGGCGCTGGAGCGGCTGCTGGAAACCTCGCAGCTGGAGCAGCCGGTGGGGGCGGGTTCCCCGGCGGCGTCGAGCTCGGCGTCTGCGATTGAGGTTCAGCCGCCGGGTTTGATGCGGTGGCCCAGCTTCGGCTCTCCTTCGTCGAGCCTCGCTAGCCGCCGCTGAGTCGGCCGGTCCGCTCAACCGACAGCTCGTGGGCCAGCAATTCCGCGAACGTGAATGTGCCGGTAGGCCGGTCGTTCTTGCCGAGCAGGTACAGCCGCTTGACCGCGGCCAGCATCCCCTCGGCGATGGCGTCGCGTGTGGCCGGAGAGACCAGCATGCCGCGGTCGCGCGGGCTGGTGATGTAGCCGACGTCGACCTCGACGGTGGGCATCCGGGTCAGGCGCAGCAGGTCCCACGTCCGGCCGTGGGCGCGGCAGTCCTGTAAACCACTGCGCGCCACGATTTCTCGTTGAATGAAGTCGGCGAGGTTGCGGCCGATGGTGGACACCGACCCGTGTGAGTTCCCGAAGTGAAATGACGCCACCCCGTTGGCCGCCGGACTGGTGTGGGTTGCGCAGCGCAGGCTGATCATCAAGTCGGCGCCGACGGCGTTCGCGGTGGCCGCGCGTTCGGCGTCCGACGGGCTGCGACCGTTCGGCCGGGACAGGAAGGTTTCCATCCCGATGGCCGTCATCCGGCCTTCGAGACGACTTGCCAAGTCCCACAAGATGTCTGCCTCGCTGATCGGGCCCGACGGTGTCTGGGTGATCAGACCGTGGTCATTGCCGCCACGGCCCGGATCGATGACGATCCGCTTGCCGGACAACCGCGGTCCCGAGCGGCGTACCAACTCTTCTTCGCGGATCGCATGCGGCGAGCCGCCGGTCACCCGCGAGGCCAGGAAGTTTAACGAGCGCAACGTTTCCGGCCCGCAGATACCGTCGGCGTACAGGCCGTACTCCCGCTGATAGGACATCAGCGCATTGTGGGTCTGAATACCGAAGTAGCCGTCGACCATGCCGGTGTAGAAGCCCAGATCCTGCAGGCGGGCTTGCAAAGTGGCCACGTCGTCGCCGTACATCGGTGCGCCGAACTGGTGATTAAGGATGCGCGCACCCAACCGGTAGGACGCCTCTTTGAGCGCGCGGTAGGTGGCCTCGCCAATGATGCCGTCGACGAGCAGTCCGCGCTGTTGCTGAAAGGCGCGCACCGCCTGGTCGAGGTCGTCGTCGAACACATCCAGCGCGACGTGTTTGCCGGTGGTCAGATCGGCGTCGGGGCTGTCCACCAGACCCAGCGCGGCCAACGCCGCACGGATCTCGACAACAGCACCGTTGCGGTCGCCGCGGCGCAGCGCGTCGTCTGCGCCGCGGTGCCGACCCGACATCACTGAGCCCTCCGGTCGTTGGTGTTGGCAGCGAAAACGTCGCTGGCGGTCACCAGCTGATTACCCAGCATTGTCTCAGATGCTGCCCGAATTATTGAAAACGACAAGGCCAGAACGATGCGTGATCGAGCCGGGCCGACACGATCACCAGCGGAGGGCTGGCGGACGCCTAGCTGACGTCGGAGAGCTCCCGCAGCAGGGCGGCCTTGCCCTTGGCGCCGACGATCCGCTTGACCGGCTGACCGTCCTTGAACAGGATCAGCGTCGGGATCGAGACCACGTTGAACTCGCGGGCGGTCTCGGGGTTGGCGTCCACGTCGAGCTTGGCGACGGTGAGTTGGCCGGCCTGCTCGGCGGCGATCTCCTCGAGTACCGGGGCGACCATCTTGCAGGGACCGCACCAGGTCGCCCAGAAGTCCACCAGCACCGGCGTGCTGGTGGCCAGGACCTCGGTGGCGAAGGTGGCGTCGGAGACGGTGACGGTGTGGTGTCCGTTGTCTGTCACTGGGGTGCTCCCATCAAGGTTTCGGTGGTGGTTTCCTGCGGGTAGGCGATCTCGGCCGATTCGGCCAGCCAGCGTTCGGCGTCGATCGCGGCCGTACATCCGGTGCCGGCGGCGGTGATCGCCTGCCGGTAACTGCGGTCCACCAGGTCGCCGGCGGCGAACACCCCGGCCAGGGAGGTGCGCGAGCTGGGCTGCTGGACCAGCACGTAGCCATCGGAGTCCACCTGGACCGCTTCGCGCACCAGCTCCGAGCGGGGGTCGTGGCCGATCGCGACGAACACGCCGGTCACCGGCAGGGTGGTTTCCTCGCCGGTCACGGTGTCGCGGACCCGCAGGCCGGTGACCGTGTTCTCACCTTCCACCGCGACGGGGACGGTATTGGTCAGGAAGCGGATCTTGTCGTTTTCGCGCGCGCGGTTGAGCATGATCTTGGAGGCGCGGAACTCCTCGCGGCGGTGCACCAGGGTCACGCTGCGCGCGAATCGGGTCAAGAAGGTGGCTTCCTCCATCGCCGAGTCGCCGCCGCCGATGACGGCGATGTCCTGGTCACGGAAGAAGAATCCGTCGCAGGTGGCACACGAACTCACCCCCCGGCCGAGCAGTTCCTGCTCGCCGGGGATGTGCAGGTAGCGGGCGGCAGCGCCCATGGCCAGGATGACCGCCCGCGCCCGGTGCGTCTCGCCTTCGGCGGTGACGACGGACTTGACCGGGCCGTCCAGATCCACTGATTCGACGTCTTCCATGCGCAGGTCGGCGCCGAAGCGCAGCGCCTGCTCGCGCATCTCGTCCATCAGGTCGGGCCCCATGATGCCGTTGCGGAAACCGGGGTAGTTCTCCACCTCGGTGGTGGTCATCAGCGCCCCGCCGAACGAGGTCCCTTCGAACACCAGCGGCGTCAGTTGCGCCCGGGCGGCGTAGATCGCGGCGGTGTACCCGGCCGGGCCGGAACCGATGATGATCACATCGTGGATGGTCGGTGTGTCAGGCATCGAGGACATCGAGAGCCTTTCCGCTCGGATCGGTAACGGGGATATCAACGTCAGCGTAGGCGGCGATTGTTCCGGAGAAGCACTACGGACGCCGAACGGTCGTGTCGGCCAGCAGCCCGGTGTCGGCGGAATTGCAGGTGGGGGCCACCGCGAGTGCGACGATCGTGCCGGCCGAATCGCCGGGCAGCACCAGCACGACCCCGGGATGACCGTTGACCGTGATCCCGCGGGCACCCAGGACCCGGGTGGAGGCGGGATAGCCCAGCCCGGCCAAGCAGCCGGTCCGGCGCCCGGGGTCGGCCAGCGCACCGTATTCGGGGCTTCGGTCCAACAGCTCGAGGACCTCCGATTCGGTCAGCGGCAGCGCCGGCGTCGGCTCGGAGGCCACCGTGATGGCGTCGAAGGACCGCGGGCCGCTGGGGGTGTCGCCGGGGGAGCGAATCAGCGCTGCTGTGCCCAACCCGATCGCCAGCAGCGCGGCCGCGCTGCCGGCCACGAGGGCGATCCGGTTGAGTCGGGGCAGGGGCCGGCTGGAATGGGCCGGGCGCCCAGCGTCGTCCCGACCTTCTTCCCGATCACCCGCATCCATCGCAGTGCGCTGCTTCCGCTCACATCCTCGCTATGCGCAGTCGTCGACCCGACTTCGCATGGCACCGTCGGGTGCCAAGGTTATCCGTCGCCCAGCCGGCGCGACGCTGCCGGCGGCACCGGTGTGGTCTCGGCCCAGCAGTACCGCGAGCCGGGCCCGGCCGCGGGCGCAGCGGCTTTTGACCGTGCCCTGCGGCACCCCGAGAGCGTCGGCGGCATCGGCGACCGAGTAGCCGTGCATGTCGACGGCCGCCACTGCGGCACGCTGTTCGGGCGGCAACCGGCGCAGCGCGGCATGCACTTCCAGCGCGGTCTCCACCTCGGCGGTGCGGTCACCGACGGCGCAGTCCTCGCCGAGCGGTTCGGTGGGTTGAATTCTGCTGCGGCGCAACCGATCCAGGCAGGCATTGACCACGATGCGGTGCAGCCAGCTGCCGACGGCGGCGTTGTAGCGAAACGCCCCGGCGCCCCGGTGTGCCGAGAGCATCGCCTCCTGCAGGGCATCTTCGGCGTCTTCCGGGCAACCGGTGGTGAGCCGGGCCAGCCGGCGTAGCCGGCGCTGGTGGCGGCCGTAGAGTTCCCCGAAGGCGAAGCGATCACCGGCGACGTGCGCGGCCAGCAATTCGGCGTCGCTGCGGTCCGGGTGCCCCATGGGCGGACATTAACCAGCCGGGGGCCGCACGGCACTTCAGTTGTGCACAGGAGGTTAGGACGCCGCCTGCACGGTGATCTCGGAGATCTGGGTGCGGCTCTCGCCGCCGGTGCTGCCCATCGTGGTGATCCACACCAGCAGGTTGGATGTCGGCGACGACGAGTCGGCGGAGATCTTGTTGGCGCCGGGCTGCAGCGCCTTGGCCGGTGCCAGCAGCGTGGTGTCCTCGAGCCGGGTGGGCTTCGCTGTCGAGGCCGAACGCAGCTCCACCCGGGTGCCGGTGCTGGAGACGTTGATCCCGACGCTGCCGATCACCGTCGGCTTGGGCAGCTGTAGCACCAACCCGACACCACTCTTGAAGTTGGGGAACGGCACCGCATCCGAATAGGTGTCCGTCGACCAGAAGGTGGCCGGGTTCCCGTCGATGGCCAGCCCGGCGTCCTGGGGCCGGTCAGCCTCGCCGCCGGGGGAGAAGACCGTCGCCTGCACCGGTTTCACGGTGCTGCCGGGCGTGGCGGAGCCGGACTGGGAGGACGACGCCGATGGGCTGCTCAAGCCCAGCTCCGTCTTGTCCAGCCCGTTGACGTCGCCGAAGATCCGGTTGAGCACCGAGGCCAGCACCAGCAGGGCGACCAGGATGACGGCGCCGCCGATCCCGGCACCGATCAGCACCCGGCGGCGCCGCTCCGCGCGCATCTCGTCATCCACCGGCGCCGGTTCGCGACGCGGCACGGGCCGCTCGTCGTCGACCGCACCCAGCAGCTCGGTCTGTTCGTGCAGCACGGTGGCCTGCTGCAGCAGGTTGGACAAGGTCGAGGCGCCGCGGATCCCGCCGCCCGACTGAATGGCGTGGCCGGCGGCCGCGGATATCTGGAACGGGATCTCCGGGTTGACCGCGTCCGGGTTGACCGGATTACCGGCGGCGTCCCGGTCGGCCGGGGCGAGCCCGCCGTCGGCACCGGCATCCAGCGGCCACCGGTTGACCAGCAGCGCGTACAAGGTGGCGCCGATGCCCCGGATGTCGTCCTCGGGCTGGGCGTCGGGCAGCGTCGCGGGGAAGGCCAAGGTGACGTCGCCGTCGATGCTGACCCGGACCCGGGCGGGGTGGTCGATCGACAAGGCGACGCCGGTTCGGTGGGCGGCCTCGGCGGCGGCGGTCAGGGCCCGCATCGCGCGGGCTGCGCCGATCGGCGACGGTGCCGTGCCGGCTACCTCTTGTAGAGAGGCGCCGCGGACCCATTCGGAGACCACGAGCCCGCCGGCGCCGATCCGCACCACGTCGAGCACCCGGGCGATCCCGGGGAGGTCGATCTGGCTGAGCCGCTGGGTGCGCGACAGGATGCCGGTGAGCTGCTCTTCGGGAATGGTCTGGTCCGGGTCGACGAACGTCAGCGCCACCTGCCGGTCCAGCGCGGTGTCCAGGGCCTGCCAGAACTGCAGCACCGGGGTGCCGCCGTGGCGCACCAGCAGCCGGTAGCGTCCGCCGGCGATACTCAGGCCGGGTGTCAGCTGGTCCCCGGCCTGGGCATCGGCGGTGGGCTCGGGGGAGGCCGAGCCGCCGGCGGGGCGCTGGGATGGTGGCGGAGCAACTGATCGCGACGCCGCGCGAGCCCCGGGACTCTCCGAAGGTTTGTTGGTCACCCCCATACCTTTCGGTGTCCAGCCACCGGCGATGTGCTCCGGTGGCATGTGCCGGGCGGAGGCGTTCGTCACGTCCCCGCCCAGGGTGGGCAAACGGTTGTGCTCAGCGTACGGGACGGGGGGAGCGGGGGACGGCGGGTTTGCCGGGCTGATATGTGCGCGCTGCGCACCGAGCCTGCGGCGCACCGCGACCAGTGCCGCGGTGGCTTCGGGGACTTGGGCGCCCACCATGACCGCCGCGATGATCGGCAGCATCACCATGGCGAGCACGAACAGCCGCAGCATCGACCCGGCCGCGCCGTGATCGGTCAACTCGCGTAGGCCGAGCACTCGGTCGAGGATCTCGGCGACCAGACCGGCCAGCAACGACGCCGTCACGGTGACCAGGATGGTGCGCAGTACCTCCGGGCCGAGGAGTCCCCCGCGAGCGGGAGGTACCCCCAGACCGCTGACCGGGCGCAGCGCGCGCCGCAACAGGATGTGGCCGATGGCTGCGCCGGCCAGGAAGCCCAGGCCGTTGGCAAACCCGAGGTAGGCGGCCACCAGATCGGGGTTGTCGGTCAGGTGCGGCGCGGCCAGAGACGCGATGATCTTCACCCCGGTGATCACCACGATCATCGCGATCGGGATCCAGGGCTGCTCCCGGGCGTAGAAGACCCGCAGCTGCAGCAGCACCATGGCGTAGGGAATCAACGTGAACGCCGACATGGCGACGGTGATGCCGAGATACCCGGCGTCGACGTCGCCGAAGTTGCCGTAGGCGAACAGGGCGCTGCCGATCGCCGGGCCGCCGACGGTCATCAGCGCCACCACCGGGATCAGCGTGATCATCATCAGCCGGGTGGCCAGCGACAGGTCGGCGAGCACCGCGGGGTCGTCGCCGGCGGCGGCGTTACGGCTCAGCCGCGGCATCACCACCGTCAGCACCGTCACCCCGATGATCCCGAACGGCAGCTGCAACAACAGCCAGGCGTAGTAGTAGATCGCCGGGCCGGATGCGGCGGAGGTGGCCGCGATCTGGTTGGTCACCACCAGGCCGATCTGGCTGATCAGGACGTAGAGCACCATCGCGGCGGCCATCGCTCCGAAGCGCTTTAGCCGGTCGTCGATACCCCACAGTGGGCGCAGGCTGATCCGCTCCCGCCGGATCGCCACCAGCAGCACCGCGGTCTGGGCGACCACCCCCGCGGTGGTGCCGAGGCCCAGCACCAGCAGCTTGGCGTTGCCCATCCGCACCGGGTCGACCGACAGTTCGCCGGGCACCAACAGATAGACCACCAGCGTGGCGATCGCGACGACGTTGTTGACCACCGGCGCCCAGGCCGGCGCCCCGAAGATGTTGCGGGTGTTCAGGATTGCCATGAACACCGACGACAGCCCGTAGCAGATCACCTGCGGCAGCAACAGATAGGCGAACGCTATGGTCAGCGGCTCATTGACTTGCGGGTCGTCGCCCAGCATCAGTTTGACCAGCAGCGGTGCCGCCGCCACCGAGATCACCGTGGTGGCCAGCAGCAGCGCGGTGGCCAGCGTGACCAGGCGCCGCACGAAGGCGGTGCCCCCGTCGGGGTCGTCGCGTTCGGCGCGGGCCAGCACCGGCACGAAGATCGCGGTGAATGTCGCCTCGAGCACCAGCGCGGCGATCTGGTTGGGCAGCTGGTTGGCCACCGAGAAAGCGCTGGACAGCGCAGCCCCCAGGATCGCGGCCAGCAGCACGATGCGGACGAAACCGGTGAGTCGGCTGACCAAAGTGGCCAGCGCCATGCCCCACGATCGCGATACCACCGCGGCGTCGGTCAGCTCCGGGCGCGCGGGCTGCGGCGCCGGTGCGTTCACCGGCCCGCACCCCGATCGGGCCCGCCGGCGGTCGCCGTGGGCGGCGCCGGGCGCTCTCGGACGGGTGGTGGCGGCCGGTCCAAGTCGGCGCGGTCGGGCTGGCCGCGGAAACGGTGCCACAGCCGCCGCCCGGTCAGCACCGTCAGCGCCGCCGCCGCCGTCATGGTGATCATGAACAGCACCAGGCCGTAGGCGTTCGAATGCACTGCCAACCGGGCAGACTCGCCCAGCGGCAGCCCATCGGGAGTCTGTAGGGCGACGTCGACGACGAAGTGCTGGTTGACCCGCACCTCCACCGGCACCCGCAGCGGCAGGTAACCCGGCGGCAGCTCCAGATCCCCCATATCGTCCACCGTCATCCCGGGGGGTGCGTCGACGTGCAGGCGGACCCGGATCGGAACCGCCAGATCGTTGCGCAGGGCCAGCGGCAGCGGGCTGTGCTCGGTGGCCAGCGTGTAGGAGCCGGCCGGGTTGACGATGGTGACCGCGGCGATCAAATCCCCGACGGTGTCGCCGACGATCGCCAGCCGCTGCCCTGCCACGCCGCCCCGCACGGCGAACGGCTCGGACTGGCTCAGTGCGCGGAGCATGTCCTCGGCGAGCGGGGCGGTGTAGGCCTCGCCGGTCAGGCCGGTGCGGACGTCGGTGGTCAGCGCCGAGGTCAGTCCCCACAGCCGGCCGATGTCGGCGGTGATCGCGGCGATGATGTCCGGTGCGAACGCGCCCGCTGACTGCTCGGCCGGCAGCGGATGCGCCGGTGCGGCGGTGACGCTCTGGACGTCGGCGATCGCCGCGCCCAGCGGCCGGGGTTCGGCCAGCCCGGAGCGCAGCGCGGTGGCCAACGTGGTCAGCACGGCCTGGGCGTCGTCGGCGCGCGGCTTCCAGTACGCCGGCGGCACCAGGATCTCGGTGCGCGGGGCGCCGGGACTGTCCGGGGCCTCCAGCCCCCGCCACAGCATCGATCCGAGGGCGTCCTGCCGGCGGGCCAGGGCGGAGTCGTGGTGCAACCGGATCGCCAAGGAGCCGTCGAGGTAGGTCGGGGCCACCGGATCGGTGCCCATCGCCGCCAGTGCCGCGCCGACGGCGGGATCGTAGGGGGCCACCACCAGTTGCGGGGACAGCCGCCGCGGGGTGAGGTCGGCGGTGGCCGACGCACCGGTGACCGAGTCCTGAGCCGAACAGTCGCCGGCGGTGATCACCACCGCTACGCCCTCCGAGCCCTGTGCGCTGATCAGGTTGGCGGCGCCGGCCGTGAGTTTCCCGTCGCCGAGCACCACGGCGCCGCGGGTTGACGACACCTGCAGGATGCGGTCGACGATGTCGGCGGGGCGGCTCATCGCGATCGCGTTGAGCTTCGGGTCCCCGACGCGGGCCAGTGCGTCAAGGTCGGCCTGCGCGTAGGGGGTTGCGGTGACACAGGTATGGCGTGCCAGCCGGCGCAGCCGCTCCAGCCAGGTGGTGGCCGCCGCGCGACCGGCGCCCGGATGAGAGGAGGCACCCTCGGGGGAGTCGGCGACGACGTAGCCGCCGGTCATCGCGTTGACCGTGACCAACAAGTCGGGGTCGACCGCCAGGCACAGCGCCCGGTTGACCACCCCGTCGCCGTCGACGGTCGGGCTGGTGGCGAACTCGGCGGCCGACAGCAGGGCGTCGAGCCGGCCTCCCGGGGCCAACGAACTGGCCAGGTCATCGTCGGTGAGCCGCACCGGCAGGGTGCCGCCGGGCGCTCCCGGAGTCAGCCGGGGACGGTCGGCCAGCGGCCACAGCATGGTGAGCTGCACCGGTTGGGAGGTGTCGGGCGCGACGGCGCCGGCCAGCGGATCGGGGTCGGCCTCGGTCTTCGGCAGGCCGGCCACCGGCAGCAGGAAGCGGGCGTCGTCGAGGCGGGCCGGTTCGCCGTAGTCCGGGGTGCCGTTGACATTGACCAGCAACGGATACACCCCGGGACGGTCGACGTTCAGCGCCGGTTGGCTGGTCGCGCGCAGCGGGGCCGACAGCGTGAAGCGGGCGTCCTGCCCGCGCTGCAGTTCGGTGGCCACCGTGCTGAACGCGCCCACCGGCCGGTACTGGTCGTTGGCACCGCTGAGGTTGGTGCGCAGGCCGGCCGATGACGCGACGGCACCGGCCTGTTCGAGGCGCACCATCACATCGCGCACCGGCCGGTCGCCGACGTTGCTCACGGTGCCGGCGACGGTGACGACCGGCACGCTGGAGGTGGTGACGACCTCCGGGGTGACCCGGTCGATGCGGACCAGGACGAACTGCGCCGCGCCGGGCTCGCCGGCCGTGGCGAGCGGGGCGGCGGCAGCGCCCAGGGCCATGCCGAGCGCCATCAGGACGGCGGCCACCACCGCCAGAGGGGCCGTGCGGGGCCGTGACAAGGCGGGCAAAGGGCCCCCACCGCTTCGTCGGGTGCGGGTCACGGGTCCAGCCCGCGACCGTTCTGCCGGTGCGGTTCTTCCTCGTCGGGGCGAGAGCGACGGGTACGCGAATGGGTCTGCGGGCGCCGCCAGGGCGCGCTTACCGGCAGCGGCGGCAGCGCGGCTGGGCCGTCGGCCTGCAACCGGTCGATCAATTCGTCGGCGACCACGGCCAGGCGGCGCTCGTCGGCGTAGGCCAACCGGGACGGCAGCTCCCGAATCGGCACCCAAGCCACCTCGGCGACCTCCACGTCGTCATCGCACAGTTCTCCGCTGGAGAACCGCAACAGGTAGTGATGCACGGTCTTGTGCACCCGGCGGCCGTCGGTGACGAACCAGTAGTCGATGCTGCCCAGGGCGGCCAGCACGTCGCCCTGGACGCCGGTTTCCTCGGCGACCTCGCGGATCGCCGTCTGCTCGGCGGTCTCACCGACCTCGATGTGCCCCTTGGGCAGCGACCACAGCATCCTGCCCCGGCGGTCGATGCGCCCGATCAGTGCGGCGACCTGATCCTCCCGCGGCCCGTCGATGCCGTCGACGACCAGACCGCCGGCCGACGTCTCGTGCACGGTGCGGAGCCGCTCCGGTCCGTGCCGGGCGCTGCGGGGACGGCGTTGCGCCGAGCGGGCGGGGGTCGCCGCTGTACCGGCGGTGTTGTCGGGGGCCGCGGCTTCGGTGTGGCTGGTTTTCGGACCTGACGTGCGTCGACCGCGGCGCCGCCTGCGGCGCCGTCCCGAATTGGCTTCTCCGCCGTCGGCCGACACCCATGTGATAGTAGCTGGCACCGGCGGGTCGACCCGCCTCCCTCGCCGGGCCGGGCCTGGTCGCATACCGCTGCGCCGATGGCGGTGGCCCGCTTCGCCCGGCTTCGCCGCGCTGGCGACCACCGCTAGGCTCATCGAACGTGCCCGAAGCCCACCAGGACCTGCTGACATCGGCCGCCGTCGTGCTGAACCGGCATGCCGAGCTGCTGCGTGATCTCGGCGCCATGTTCGACGCGGCCGGCCATCAGCTGTATCTGGTCGGCGGGTCAGTCCGCGACGCCTTGCTGGGCCGGCCCGGCCCGGACCTGGACTTCACCACCGACGCCCACCCCGAGCAGGTGCAGCGCATTCTGCGGGGCCGGGCCGAGGCGATGTGGGACACCGGGATCGAGTTCGGCACCGTCGGCGCCGCCCTGGGCGGCCAACGGCTGGAGATCACCACCTTCCGCGCCGACCAGTACGACCGGGTGTCGCGCAATCCCGAAGTGCGCTTCGGTGATTCGCTCGACGAGGACCTGGTGCGCCGCGATTTCACCGCCAACGCGATGGCGGTCCGCATCACCCCCGCTGGGCCGGGGGAGTTTCTGGACCCGCTGGGCGGCCTGGCGGCGTTGCAAGCCGGGGTGCTGGACACCCCGACCGCGCCGCAGGACTCGTTCGGTGACGATCCGTTGCGGATGCTGCGCGCCGCCCGGTTCGTCTCCCAACTCGGGTTCACCGTGGCGCCGCGGGTACGCGCCGCGATCGAGGAGATGGCCCAGGAGCTGTCCCGCATCACCGCCGAGCGGGTTGCCGCCGAACTGGACAAGCTGCTGCTGGGCGCCGACCCGGTCGCCGGTATCGACCTGATGGTGGCCACCGGGATGGGCGAGGTGGTGCTGCCCGAGGTCGGTGCCATGCAGATGGCGATCGACGAGCACCACCAGCACAAGGATGTCTACCAGCATTCCCTGACGGTGCTGCGCCAGGCGATCGACCTCGAGGATCCTGGGCCCGAAGGTGGTCCCGATTTGGTTCTGCGCTGGGCGGCGCTGCTGCACGACATCGGCAAGCCGGTCACCCGGCGCCACGAGGCCGACGGCAGAGTGAGTTTCCACCACCATGAGGTGGTCGGCGCGAAAATGGTCCGCAAGCGGATGCGCGCGCTGCGCTACTCCAAGCAGATGGTCGACGACGTCTCGCAGCTGGTCTATCTGCATCTCCGTTTCCACGGGTACGGCGACGGCAAGTGGACCGATTCGGCGGTACGGCGCTACGTCACCGATGCCGGACCGCTGCTGGACCGGCTGCACAAGCTGGTCCGCGCGGATTGCACGACCCGCAACAAGCGGCGCGCGGCGCGCCTGCAGGCGAGCTACGACCAGCTGGAAGAGCGTATCGCCGTGCTGGCCGAGCAGGAGGATCTGCAGCGGGTGCGGCCGGACCTGGACGGCAACGAGATCATGACGCTGCTGGGAATCCCGGCCGGCCCGCAGGTGGGCCGCGCCTGGCGCTATCTCAAGGAGCTGCGCCTGGAGCGGGGACCGTTGACGCGCGAGGAGGCCACCGCCGAGCTGTTGGCGTGGTGGCAGACCCAGGGGAACCAATAGCGGCGCCGCCTCGTCTGATACGGGTATGGACTACTGCCTGGGCGATGGGGACGGCGCCGCCACGATGTGGAGCGGCCCACCGGATCTCGACCTCGACGGCGACGGGATCGCCGATGCGATCGGCCTCGATTTCGACGGCGACGGTCTGCGCGACGACGCGTTGGTCGACCTCGACGGCGACGGGGTGGCCGACCACTTGATGCTGGACCTCGACGACGACGGGACGCCCGAGGCCTCCTTCGCCGACGACGGCTCTGGCACCTGGGGGCACGGTGCCGCGGCGGCCTCAGCAGATCGATCCGGTGGGCTGCGCTGGATGGGCCTCGACGGGGTCGAGCACACTGGTGGGCCGCTGGTGGACTTCGACGGCGATGGACGCATCAACGACCTGTTGCTCGACGCCGACGGGGACGGGCGCGCCGATCGGGTACTGATCGGCACGGCACTGGAAGGGGCCGGCGGCTACGGCGCGGCTTACGTCGACACCGACGGCGACGGACGGTGGAATCTCAAGCTCACCGATACCGACGGCGACGGTGCCGCCGATGGAGCCGCACTCTTGTGAACCGGGAGCCGCCGCTTCGCCGCAGCGGTTGATAGCAGCGCTTCAGGGATGGATACTGGGTCGCGCGGCCGGCTTTACGTAGCCGACGCGAAACAACTCCACAACGCCGGTTCTCCGCCGGCGGCTGGCAGCTTCGACCCGACGCCGTGCGGGGCGCAGGAGCGCGCATACGAGACTTATCCCCATTTTTGTGGGAGTTCGATCAAGCCCAGCGGCGCAGGGGCGCTTAAGTGGACTCGGGGCCACGAAACAGTTAAGTTAATGACGCGTCGGCACTTCCCGTTCGGTTTTGGGAATGGCTGGAATCAACGCCGCAATGTCGGGGAGGGCCAGTGAACAAGATGACCGTAGGGGCGCTGTTGGCTGCGCCGGTGATCGTGGCGGGAGTGACGGCTTCTCCGGTATCGGCCGCCAGCGCTGTGCACTTCGACCTCGACCTGCTCAGCGAAGCCCTGGTGATGATCCCGGCGATGAACCAGAACTGGCTCGACCTGAGCAAGAGTCTGTATCTGGAACCGAACGGATTCCCCACCGACGGCACCGCGACGTTCCTGCAGGTGCCCGAGACTTCTGATCTGAACGCGAGCATCAGCGGTGCCACCAAGATCTTGGTCGACGCGGTCATGCAGAAGTGGAACGACGGCGACCCGAGCTTCAGCGCCGAGGACCCGCTGTACATCTTCGGCTACTCGCAGGCCAATGTCGCGGCCGGGCTGGCGCAGGAACAACTCGCCGCGAATGGGATCCCCCTGGACACATTGCATTTCGTCATGGTGGGGGACAGCGCGGCGCAGGGCGGATTCCTGAGCGGGTTCCTGCCCACGCTGCTGTCCTGGTTCCCGGAATCATGGCACGACGACGTCGTCAAGATGGTTTATCAGTTCGCCGAGATGATGCATATCGACTCGGTCATCGGGCTGGTGACGCCGGACGATCTGTACACGACCGATGTCTACACCTTGTCCAGCGATGGGTTCGCCAACTGGGACAACGGCAACCAGATGGCCGGCATGTTCAGCGACCACCTGGCGTACCTGGGCTTGTCGCCGGAGGAGATCGCCTCCGCGACCGACGAGACAATCGGCAGCACGACGTACCACATGATCGACACGGCCAACGTGAACATGTTTCAGGCGCTGATGAACTCCTTCGACATGATCCTGGGCGGGATCATCGCCTGGTTCTGACCCGGCGCCCCCGGCCCTGTTAGTACGGTCCCGGCTCTCTTCGCGCTGGCGCGCTCATCGACCGGCGCCGGGAGGTCCCGCGAAAGCTTGAGCGATCTCCAGCCAGCGCTGCGCGTCGGCCCCGTGCGCCGCGACGTCCAGATCAGCCAGCGCACGACGCTGCGTGACCAGGAAGCAGAAATGCTCGGCCGACCCGGTCACCCGCTGCTCGGCATTGACCGGTCCCCACGCCCAGACCCCGCCGCCGGGTGCGTGTAGTTCCACGTGAAACGGCTCTGCCGGCGGCGCCAGGTTGTTGACGGCGAACGCATAGTCGCGGGTTCGCACCCCAAGGTGCGCGATCGACCGCAACCGCGCGGTGGGGGTCCGGCGGATCCCCAGTGCATCAGCAACATCCAGGCCGTGCGCCCACGTCTCCATCAGCCGGGCGGTGGCCATCGACGCCGCGCTCATCGGGGGACCGAACCACGGCAGCTTGCGACCGTCGGGTACGTCGCGCAGCGCCGCGTGCAGCCGTGCCCGGGTCGAGCGCCACTCCGCCAGCAGCTCAGCGGGCGGCAGCGTCGCCAGCTCGGCGGCACCGGCGTCGACGAACCCGGTCGGATCGCCCATGGCCGCCGCGAGCTCATCGGCGAAGCCGGCCTCATCGGTGATGGCGATCAGCGAGAGCCGATCGGTCCACAGCAGATGCGCGATCTGATGGGCGATGGTCCAGCCGGCCGCCGGCGTGGGAGCACCCCACTGACCGTCGGTGAGCGGGGCCACCAGGGCGTCCAGGTCGTCGCTCTCGGCGCTCAGGTCGACGACGATCGGTTCAGTTTCGGCCATGCCCGTACTGTATGCCGCCCACCGGATCCCGCTGCCGCCCGATCAGGCTGTGCCCGGCCAGACCGGCCAGATACAGCAGCGTCCCGGCCACGATCAGCACCGGCGCCTGCCCGTCGGGCGGAATCACCGCCGCGGCGCCGGCCACCGCCAGAATGAACGACGCCCAGAACAGCGAGTCCTGCACCGCGAACACATGCCCACGCAGGGCGTCGTCGACGTCAATCTGCATGGCGGTGTCGGCGCACAGCTTGACCACCTGCCCGGTCATCCCGAGCAGGAAACCGCACAACACCAACACCGGCAGGTACAGGCCGAGCCCGGCCAGCTGTATCACCGCCGACGCCGCCAGCGCCCCGTTGGCGGTGCCATACCGGCCCCAGCGGTGCACCGCCGGCGGGGTGACCAGCGTCGCCAGAAACGATCCGGCGCCGGCCGAGGCCACGAACAACGCCGTGGTCCCCAGACCGGAAACCGTGTGTTCGCCGACGTGGCGCACCAGCACCAGCACCAGCAGCGTGTTGACCCCGAACGCCATCCGGTGCGCGGCCAGCCCGGACAGGGTCGCCGCGACGGTGGGCCGGGCCCGCACCGTCCGGATACCGTGCAGCCAGCCCGTCGTCACCGCATAGAGCACCGAGCCGTGGACGGCGCGCTTGGTGTCGTCGGGCCCGAGCACGTGGGCGCCGAAGCGCAGGGCGAGCACCAGCGCGATCGTGACCGGGACCGCCACCGCGGCGATGATGGACGCCGCACCGCGATCGTCGGCGCCCACCAGCCAGCGTGGCACCAGCATGAAGTTGGCGCCCAGGAACGCCGCCACCGCACCGGTGGCGATCGCGAGCGCGTTCATCGTGACGACCTGCTCGCGCGGCACCACATGCGGCAGTGCTGCCGATAACCCCGAGGCGATGAACCGGGTGAAGCCATTGGCGATCAGCGCCGCGCACAGCACCGGCAGGTCACCGGCGCCGGCCGCCAGCAGCGCGGCGGTCCCCAGCACCAGCAACAGCCGGGCCAGGTTGGCCACCACCAGCACCAGCCGCCGATCCCAGCGGTCCAGCAGCGCGCCGGCGAACGGCCCCAGCACCGAATACGGCAGGAACAGCACGGCGAAGGCCCCGGCGATCGCCCACGGCGCGGCGGCCCGGTCCGGGTTGAACAGCAGCGCGCCGGCCAGGCCGGCCTGAAACAAGCCGTCGCCGAATTGGCTTGCGGCCCGAAGTGCCAGCAGCCGCCAGAATTCCGGCAGGCTGCGCGCCGACCGCCATAGCGATGCGGGTGCGCGGGTGTCCACCACAAGACCTACCTCCGGACGTGGGCGGCTGACACTGCGGCGCCGGCCCCAAACCAGAGTACAAATCTTCGAGGTCGCTTGGCGTTCGGCACAGCTCGGCTACGAACACCGGACTCGGGTGCCATTATGGGAGGGTGGCGCATCCCGAAGACCCCGAGGACTACGTCGCGCCCGCTGCGCATCGGGTCAGGGCCGGCACGTTGCTGCTGGCCAACACCGACCTGCTCGAACCCACCTTTCGCCGCACGGTGATCTACGTGGTCGAGCACAACGACGGCGGCACACTGGGGGTGGTGCTCAACCGCCCCAGCGAGACCGCGGTCTACAACGTGCTGCCGCAGTGGTCCGACCTGGCCGCCAAGCCCAAGACGATGTTCATCGGCGGGCCGGTGAAACGCGATGCGGCATTGTGCGTCGGGTTGTTGCGCGTCGGGGCGGAACCCGATGGCGTGCCGGGCCTGCGCCACATCGACGGCCGGCTGGTGATGGTCGATTTGGACGCCGAACCGGAGTCGATCGCGCCGCACGTGGAGGGCGTGCGGATCTTCGCCGGTTATGCCGGCTGGACCATCGGCCAGCTCGAGGGCGAGATCGAGCGCGACGACTGGATCGTGCTCTCGGCGCTGCCGTCCGACGTGCTGGTGCCGCCGCGGGTGGATCTATGGGGCCGGGCGCTGCGCCGCCAGCCCTGGCCCACGGCGCTGCTGGCCACCCACCCGATTGACATCAGCCGCAACTGAGCGGCCCGGCACGACGGCTACGAGCAGCCGCAACCGCTGCCGCAACCCGATGCCGGCTCCGGCGGTGCGCTGGCCGCGCAACCGCAGCCGGGACCACAGCCGACGTCCTCGGTGGGGGTGCTGTCGCCGCAGCCGCAGCCCGACCCGCAGCCACCCGCGCCGGCCGCCTCGGACTGGCGTGCCGCGTAGCGCGCCCCTTGCCAGGCACCGGCGGCCAGGATGGCCAGCGCGCCGCTGACCGAGATGATCAGCGCCAGCAGCGCGACCGTCGGCGGGCCGGCCAGCACCAGCGCACCGCCCACCGCCAGGATCACGCCGACGGCGACCTGGGCGGGTGCGACCGCCCGCAGCACCAGTTGCTCGGGGTCGCCGGTGAGCGGACGCGCCAGGGTCCGCACTCCGAACACCAGGGACACCACGGCCGCGAGCAGGCACAGCACACCCATGATCAGCATGGGCTCCAGAATACGAGGGGGTGGTCAGCCCGCGATGCCCGCCCGGGGCTGCACCGGGGCCGGTGCCGCGGGCCCGTGCGGAGCGTCGGGCAGATGGGTGACGCCCGGGCGCTCCACCCGGAACCCGTTGACGATCGCGTCGATCGCCGGGGCGTTGCCCACCGCGCGCCCGGCGCCGGTGGTCACGGTCAGCGAAACCAGGTAGGCGGCATCGTCGACCGGCACGATCACATGGCGCCGCGAGGTGTTCAGGGTCATGTCGGCGTCGCGGTAGGTGCCCTCGATCACCGAGGACGGGAACCCGTTGAAGTCGGCCAGCGAGGCGTTGGTGGTCTGCCAGGCCATCAGCTTCTGGCTGTCGACGAACCCGTGGGTAATCGCTTCCTTGGGGTCGAACTGTCCGACCAGGCGGTAGACCACCACCTGTGCGTTGGGGGTATACAGCGACCCGCTGCGCCGGTCGGCGATGACCGCGAACGCATCGGGCACGTTCGGGTCGGGAACGTGGGTCCAGCCCACCGGCATCGGCAGGGTGATGTTGAACGCGGTGAAGCCCGCGGCCTGCTGCGGCTCCAACTGCACGTTCCTGGCGGCGAAGTAGTCCCGCAACGTTCCCGAGGTCGCCGGAACCAGGGCACTGGGCGCCGCGGCGGGCACCGGAGATCCGGGTATGACGGCCGGAGCGGGCAGGGCCGGGACGGGTGCGGCCGGTCGCGGTACCGCCGCGAGCGGTGGCGCCACCGGCACTGAGGCAGGTTGGGAGGCCGGTTGGGCGGCCGGCTGACTGGCCGGTTGGGCGGCCGGGCCGTAGGGGTTGGGCGGCGTCGGCATCAGCGGATCGCCCAGCGCGACCGGGATTCCCACCGGGCCGCCGAAGCCCGCCGCTGCGACAGCCGCCAAGCCGACCAGTAGCCGCCAGCGGCGAACGGTGTTCGTCATGTCCTCACGGTCCTTCCGGGAGGGCCGGGCAGATGGCGCCCCGGCCGTGGATCGACGGTAACCAGCGGTGGTGCGCCCCACCAGGGCCGCAACCGAGCTGGAACGAACTCCTCATCGGCCCGCAACGCAACCGATACCAAGCCGCGGCGAACGGCCCGGCAAACCCGGCCCTTTACCCTGTTGAGGTGAACCAAGCCCCGACCACCCAGGGATCCAGCGACCCCAACGGCCAAGCCCCTCGCCACCGCTACACGGCGGCGCTGGCCGGGCGCATCGAAGGCGCCTGGCAGGACCACTGGGAGGCCGCGGGGACCTTCAACGTCGCCAACCCGGTCGGCTCACTGGCGCCGGCGGACGGTTCGACCGTTCCGGCCGACAAGATGTTCGTCCAGGACATGTTCCCCTACCCGTCCGGCGACGGCCTGCATGTCGGCCACCCGCTCGGCTACATCGCCACCGACGTCTACGCCCGCTACTTCCGGATGACCGGCCACAACGTGCTGCACGCGCTGGGCTTCGACGCGTTCGGCCTGCCCGCCGAGCAGTACGCGGTACAGACCGGCACGCACCCGCGCATCCGCACCGAGGCCAACATCGAGAACTTCCGCCGGCAACTGCGGCGCCTGGGGCTCGGCCACGACAACCGGCGCAGCTTCTCCACCACCGACGTCGACTTCTACAAATGGACGCAGTGGATCTTCCTGCAGATCTACAACGCCTGGTTCGACACCAGCGTGAACAAGGCCCGCCCGATCGCGGAGTTGGTCGCCGAATTCGACTCCGCCGCACGCATACTCGACGACGGGCGGGACTGGTCCCAGTTGACCGCGGGGGAGCGGGCCGACGTCATCGACGGTTACCGGCTGGTCTACCACTCCGACTCGATGGTCAACTGGTGCCCGGGGCTGGGCACGGTACTGGCCAACGAAGAGGTGACGGCCGACGGCCGCAGTGACCGCGGGAATTTCCCGGTGTTCCGCAAGCGGCTGCGGCAGTGGATGATGCGGATCACCGCCTACTCCGACCGCCTGCTCGACGACCTCGAGGCGCTGGATTGGCCGGAGAAGGTCAAGACCATGCAGCGCAACTGGATCGGGCGCTCCACCGGTGCGGCGGCGCTGTTCGGTGCCGACACCACCGACGGCGCTGCGGTGGACATCGAGGTGTTCACCACCCGCCCGGACACCCTGTTCGGCGCCAGCTACCTGGTGTTGGCGCCCGAACACGACCTGGTCGACCGGCTGACCGCCGCCGACTGGCCGGACGGGGTGGATCAGCGCTGGACGTTCGGCGCCGCCACGCCCACCGAGGCCGTCGCCGCCTACCGCAAGGCGATCGCGGCGAAATCCGATCTGGAACGCCAGGAGAACAAAGCCAAAACCGGTGTGTTCCTGGGCACTTACGCCACCAACCCGGCCAACGGCCGGCAGGTGCCGATCTTCATCGCCGACTATGTGCTGGCCGGTTACGGCACCGGCGCCATCATGGCCGTGCCCGGCCACGACCAGCGGGACTGGGAGTTCGCCGCCGAGTTCGGCCTCCCGGTCCTGGAAGTCATTGCCGGCGGCGATATCTCGGAATCGGCCTATGCCGGCGACGGCACCCTGGTCAATTCCGGCCCGCTGGACGGCATGGGGGTCGCCGAAGCCAAAGAAGCGATGACCCAGCGGCTGGAGGCCGACGGACGCGGCTGGGCGCGCATCGAATTCAAGCTACGAGACTGGCTTTTCGCCCGACAGCGGTACTGGGGCGAGCCGTTCCCGATCGTCTACGACGCCGACGGGCGTCCGCACCCGCTGGACTCCGCGGCGCTACCGGTTGAACTGCCCGACGTCGGCGACTACTCGCCGGTGCTGTTCGACCCCGACGACGCCGGCAGCGAACCCTCGCCGCCGTTGGCCAAGGCCACCGACTGGGTGCACGTCGAACTGGACCTCGGTGACGGCCTGCAGCCCTACACCCGCGACACCAACGTCATGCCGCAGTGGGCCGGCAGTTCCTGGTACGAACTGCGCTACACCGACCCGCACAACGCCGAGCAGTTCTGCGCCCCGGAGAACGAGGCCTACTGGATGGGGCCGCGGCCGGCCGAGCACGGACCGAATGACCCGGGCGGCGTGGACCTTTATGTCGGCGGGGTTGAGCACGCGGTGCTGCACTTGTTGTATTGCCGCTTCTGGCACAAGGTGTTACACGACCTCGGCTACGTCAGCTCGCGGGAGCCCTATCGGCGGCTGGTCAACCAGGGCTACATCCAGGCGGCCGCCTACACCGACGAACGAGGGTCCTACGTGCCGGCCAGCGAGGTCGTGGAGCGCGACGGGAAGTTCTTCTACCGGGGCGCCGACGGCGAGATCGAGGTGTTCGCCGAGTTCGGCAAAATGGGTAAGAGCCTGAAGAATTCGGTGTCCCCGGACGAGATCTGCGATGCCTACGGCGCCGACACGCTGCGGGTCTACGAGATGTCGATGGGCCCGCTGGACATGTCGCGGCCGTGGGCCACCAAGGACGTCGTCGGCGCACACCGCTTTCTGCAGCGGGTGTGGCGCCTGGTTGTCGACGAGGAGACCGGCGACACCCGGGTGCTCGACACCGACCCGGACGCCGACACGCTGCGCCTGCTGCACCGCACCATCGTGGGGGTGTCGGAAGACTATGCGGCCCTGCGTAATAACACCGCGGCCGCCAAGTTGATCGAGTACACCAACCACCTGACCAAGGCGCACCGGGACGGGGTCCCGCGCTCGGCGGCCGAGCCGCTGGCGCTGATGCTCGCGCCGCTGGCGCCGCACCTGGCTGAGGAACTGTGGCGGCGCCTGGGCCACGAATTCTCGCTGGCGCACGGGCCTTTTCCAGTGGCCGACCCGGCGTATCTGGTCACCGACACCGTCGACTACCCGGTACAGGTCAATGGCAAGAAGCGCGGCCTGGTCACGGTGGCCACCGACGCCGACCAGGACGCCATCAAGGCTGCCGCGCTGGCCGATGAGAAGGTGCAGGCGTTCTTATCCGGGGCCACGCCGAAGAAGGTGATCGTGGTGCCCGGCCGGCTGGTCAACCTCGTAGTGTGACAACATTTTAGGGCAACATCATGTGGGCCGACGCCAGCGCGTTTCGTGAGACCTTAGCGGAGATGGGACTGCTCGACGGCCTCGATGAGAGCGCTTGCGGGGAGCGGACCGAGCTCGTGGCATGGTTGCTGGAGCAAGGCTTCGGCTTGGAGCAGATCCGGGACGAGGTCGCCCCGATGCTGATGCCGGCGCACCGCGCGCTGGGCGACGACGGCAAATACGTGTCGGAACGTGAGGTGAGCATCGCCCACGGAATCGATCTGGCTCTGTTACAAGGCATCCAGCGTGCCCTGGGGCTACCCCGGCTCGGCGATCCCGACGCTGCCCTGCTGCTGCGCGCGGACGCCGAGGCCGCCCTGTGTCTGCAGCGACTCATCGGAGTCGGACTCGACCCGGGCCAGGTGTTGTTGATGATCCGCCGGCTCTCCGACGGCATCTCCCGTGCGGTTCCAGCGTTCCGCTACAGCACGATATCGGCGATCATGCGGCCGGGCCTCACCGAGCTCGAAGTGGCCAAGGCCCACGAGGAGATCGTGCAAGCCGTCATCCCTTTGCTGGGCCCCATGATTCGGGACATCTTCTTCGTTCAGCTGCGGCGTGTACTGGAAGGTGAGGCGGTCAACGCCAGTGAGCGAGCTGCCGGAGTGGCGCTGCCCGGACCGCGGCAGCTCGCGGTGGCCTTCGCCGACATGGTCGGGTTCACCCGGTTGGGGGAGGCGGCGCCGCCCGAGGAACTGGTAGGGCTGGTGGAGCGACTCGCCGATATGGCGCACGAAGCGGTCAACCCTCCGGTGCGCCTGGTCAAGACGATCGGTGACGCGGTCATGATGGTTGCGTCAGACGCCGGCAAGCTGCTCGACACGACGCTGAGGCTGCTCGACGCGGCAGCACAAGACGAAGCTCTCCCGGAGCTACGGATCGGCATCGCCTCGGGCTGGGCGGTGAGCCGGGCCCGGGATTGGTTCGGCAGCCCGGTCAACGTCGCCAGCCGGGTTACCGACGTTGCCGAGCCGGGAACGATCATGGTGGAGGGCGAAGCGCGCGCGGCGATCGGCGATGCGGCCGGCTACAGCTGGTCATTCGTCGGCGCGCGCGCACTCAAAGGCGTGGAGGGCGAGACCAAGCTGTTCCGGGTACAGCGGCAGACGAGCCGATAGAACTAGCGCGGGCGGACGACGACCTCGTGCAGGTGCCCATCCGGCGGGGTGCGCACCGCGGCGGCCACCACCTCGGCGACGGTGTCGGGGCGCAGGAAGCGGCCCGGGTCGTACTCGCCGCCCTCGTAGGCGACCAGGTCCTGCTGCATCTCGGTGTCGACGCGGCCGGGGTAGACCGTGGTGACCCGCAGCGCGGGCTCGTCGTTGCGCAGGGCGTCCGCGAACGCCCGCAGCGCGAACTTGCTGGCCGAATACGACGCCATTCCCGCCGAAACCTTCTGGCCGGCACCGGAGTTGATGAACACCACCTGCCCGCGGGCCTGCCGCAGTGCGGGCAGCAGTGCCAGCGTCAGGGCGACGGCGCCGAAGACGTTGATCTCGAAGGTGACCCGCCACTCCTCGATAGCGGACTCGCCGGCCGCACCGGGCAGCATCACCCCGGCGTTGTGCACCAGCACGTCGAGTTCGTCGACGATCTCGGTGGCCGACTCGATCTCGTCGGCGTCGGCGAGGTCCAGCGGCCAGGTGGTGGCGCCGAGCCGTTCGGCAACGGTGTCCAGGCGCGCCGACGGCCGGCCGGCCAGCAGCAGCGTGTGAGTGGGCGCCAGGGCCGCCGCTATCGCCGACCCGATGCCGCCACCGGCACCGGTGATCAGCGCAGTCGGCATCAACCGCAATCCAGCGGGCAGTCCGCCCCGTCATCGGGGCCGGCATCGCCGGTGGCGGCCGCACCCCAGTTGGCCAACCGCTCCAGCGGTTCCAGCGCCCGGGTCAGGGTGTCCAAATCCTCGGGGGTGAGCCTGCTCAGCATCGCCGCGAGGGCCGCGTGCCGGTTGGCCAGCGACTGACGGTGACTGGCCAGGCCCTCCTCGGTGATGTCGACCAGCACCGCCCGCAGATCTGAGGGGTCCCGGCTGCGTTTGACCAGACCGATTTTCTCCAGCCGACGGATCGCCACCGTGGTGGTCGGTGTGCGCACTCGTTCGTGGGCGGCCAGTTCGGTCATCCGGATCGGGCCACGGTCCAGCAGTGTGATCAAGATCGACAGCTGAGCCAGGGTCAGCTCGCCGGTCTTCTCCCCGCCGCTGATCTCACCGCGCCGGAGTATCGAGAACAGTTTCGACAGCGAACGGTGCAAGCCCTCTGCGATCGCCGTCACCTGCGGCGTATCGGCTTTGCTCTCCGCCATAGTTCGCCAGTCTAACCTGTGGTTCTTATTAGGGGGATCGGTTGCGCAGGTTGCTGTCACAACACCTGGGAGAGGAACTTCTGCAGCCGTTCGGTCTCAGCGTGGTCGAAGATCTGCTCGGGCGGACCCGATTCGACCACCTTCCCGCGATCCATGAACACCACGGTGTCCGACGCCGACCGGGCAAAGGCCATCTCATGGGTGACCACCACCATGGTCATGCCGTCGGCGCCCAGTTCGGCGATCAACGCCAGGATCCCTTTGACCAACTCCGGGTCCAGCGCCGAGGTCGCCTCGTCGAACAACATCACCTGCGGCTGCATCGCCAAGGCCCGGGCGATCGCCACCCGCTGCTGCTGTCCGCCGGACAGCGCCGAGGGTCGTGCCGCCGCCTTGTTCTTCAGCCCGACCCGGTCCAGCAGGCCCAGCGCGAGTTCACGCGCGGCGTCGGGGGACAGGCCGCGCAGCTTGCGTGGGGCCAGGGCGATGTTGTCCAGCACACTGCGATGCGGAAAGAGATTGAAATGCTGGAACACCATGCCGATCCGCTGGCGCAGCGCGTCGGGATCGTCGCCCAGCACTGATCGGCCGCCCAGCAGGATGTCGCCGGCGTCGGGTTCGTGCAGCCGGTTCAAGGTGCGCAGCATCGTCGACTTGCCCGACCCCGACGGCCCGATCACCGCCGCGGTGCTGCCCGCCGGCACATCCAGGTCGACGCCGCGCAACACGGTGTTCTTGCCGAAAGACAACTGAATTCCCTTGGCCGCCAGGGATACCGGCTCGCGTGAGGAGGCTTCGGTCACGTCATCTCCTGACCGGCGATCGCCGGGTTCAGCTCGACGGAATCGTCGGCCTCGGCGGGCCGGCCGCGCCGCAGCCGATGGTCGACGACGTTGACCAGGTGCGTCAGCGGAATGGTCAGGGCCAGGTAGAGCACGCCGGCGGCCACCAGCGGAGACAGGCTGCCGGTCTGGGCGTTGAAGTCGCGGCCCACCTGGAACAGCTCGCGCTGGCCGGCGACCAGGCCCAGGAAATACAGCAGCGCCGAGGCCTTGAGCAACGCGATGAACTGGTTGACCAGCGCCGGCAGCACCCGCCGGATGCCCTGCGGGATGACCACCAGCCGCATCGCGTCCGAATAGCCGAAACCCAGTGCGCGCGAGGCCTCCAGCTGGCCGGCCTCCACGCTCTGGATGCCCGAGCGCAGGATCTCCCCGATGTAGGCGGCCGCGGTCAGGCCCAGCGCGGCGATGCCCAGCGGGTACGGATTGTTATGCGTCAGCCCGCCGATCAGCGGTCCGACCGCCAGGCCGATGAGCAGGATGATCAGCACCTCGGGCAGGCCCCGGAAGATGTCGGTGTAAACCCTCGCCGGCCAGCGCAGCCACCGGGTGCGGGAAATCCCGGCGACGGCCAGACCCAGCCCGGCCACCAGGCCGATCACCCCGCCGCTCAGCGTCAGTAGCACCGTGTTGGGCAGGCCCGTCTTGAGCAGGTCCGGTAGGGCTGCGCGGTAGAGCTGCCAGTCGAAAAACGAGTCACGCAGTTGTGCCAGCGTCGATTTGGGGGCGTAGGGCTCGGCGTCGGGTTTGTGCAGCCGCGCGGCGATCGCGGCGAAATCCGGCAGGTGCGGGGTGGCCGCGGACTTGGAGCCCGGCTGCCAGTCCGGCGGCAACGGCCGTGGCACCCAGTCGGTGTAAAGCTGCGGCCAGGTGCCGTCGGCGATGACGGCATCCAGGCCGGAGTTCAGCGCCGAGATCAGCGCCCGATTGTTCTTGGCCACCGCATACGCCTCGAAGCCGGCCGGGCTGGCGGTGTAGCCGAGGATCTGTGCCGGATCGCCGGGGCGCATCAGCCTCAGCGCCGTCAGCGACGGCGCCACCCAGGCCTCGACCTGCCGGCTCTTGAGGCTGGCATAGAGCGTGATGGAGTCGGGGAACCGCACCGGTTCCAGCTCCAGGGTGTCGACGACATAGGCGTCCTCGATGGTGCCCTGCACCACCGCGATGCGCCGGCTTCCGGTCAAGGTGTCGAAGCCGGTGATCTCCGAGCCGGCCGGAACCACCAGCGCCATGTAGCCGAAGTCGTAGCCGTTGGTGAAGCCGACGGTGCGCCGGCGAGCATCGGTGGCGTTGATCGACGCCGAGCCGACGTCGAAGCGCCCCGACTCCACCTGGGCGAGCAGCCCGAAGAAGTCCGTGCCGATGAACTGGATTCGCAAGCCGAGCTTCGCGGCAATGGCGCGCAGCAGCTCGTTGTCGAAACCGCTGTAGCGCCCGGTGGCGTCGATGCAGTTGGTCGGCGGGCTCTCGGTCAGCGTGCCGACGGTCAACACACCGGGGGTGGCCAGCCCGAGCTTGGTGATGTCGATCGAGCTCAGCGGTTCGACGCCGGCGGTGGTGTATTTGTCTTCGCGGGGCCGTTTGGCGGTGGCCAGTTTGGGCGGCAGCGCCACGGCGGCCTGTTCACCGGCGGGCGCGCACTGATCGGGGACGGCTGCCGCCGGGGGGACCGCCGCCAGCCCGCCCACGATCAGCAAGGTGGCGAAAAACGCCGCCAGCTTTAGCGCTGGTCGCGCCATCGGCACAGCGCCTCGGCGCCGGTCAGGTCGTAGTCCGGCCCGCTGCTCCCGATGGTCAACAGGCTGACCCCGAGTTCGGTCATCGACTCTGCTGCGGTGAGCAACTCTGCTTCGGTTTGATCGTTGCCCAGAGCGGTCGAGTGTTCGATGGTGGCGGGATCGCGGCCCACTGCGGCGCAGTGCTCGGCCAGCACCGCCGCCTTTTGCGGATAGGTGTCGGCGTCGGCGAAGCTGTGCCACATGTCGGCATGCTCGGCGACCAGGCGCAGCGTCTTGCGCTCACCGCTGCCGCCGATCAGCAGCGGGAGCTCTCGGACCGGCGCCGGATTCAGTTGCGACAGACGGCTTTTGATGCGCGGAAGGGCGGCCGCCAGGTCGTCGAGGCGGCTGCCCGCGGTGCCGAACTCGTAGCCGTATTCGTGGTAGTCCCGGTCCTTCCAGCCCGAGCCTATGCCCAGAATCAGCCGACCGCCGCCGATGTGGTCCACGGTGCGGGCCATGTCGGCGAGCAGCTCGGGGTTGCGGTAGGAGTTGCAGGAGACCAGCGCGCCGATCTCGATGCGCGAGGTCTGTTCGGCCCAGGCGCCCAGCATGGTCCAGCATTCGAAGTGCGGGCCGTCGGGGTCGCCGTAAAGCGGGAAGAAATGGTCCCAGTTGAAGGCGATGTCGACACCGAGATCCTCACAGCGCCGGACGGCGTCGCGGATCGCGCGATATTGCGGGGCGTGCTGGGGATGCAGTTGCACGCCGATGCGGATGGGTCGGGTCATTTCGCCACCCTAGCCCCGCTGAACCGCCGGGATCAGGGGAGCGCGGTACGCAGCAGCTCGACCAGCGCACGCGGCTGGTCGCCTTGCACCGAATGCCCGGAGCCGGCCACCACGTGCGTGGTCAGGCCCGGGCAGCGTCGGGCGTACTCGGCGACGTCGTCGGGAGAGACGAACGCCGAATCGCCACCGCGGATCAAAGTGGTCGGCGCGGCGATCGCCGAGACGTCGGTCCACAGCTCGCCGGAGTCCCCGACGCTACGGATGGTGTCGTAGCGCCAGGTCCAGCGGCCGTCGGGCAGCCGTCGGCTGTTGTGGAACAGGCCGCGCCGCAGGGATTCCGGATCCCGGTGCGGGGCCGCCAGCGCAGTGACGGCCAGCATCGAGGCGAAGTCGGGGAACGTGCGATCGCCCTGGGTCAGCGCCACCGTCCCGCGCTCGGCGGTGCTCATCTCCGAATGCCGTTGCGGCGCAGACGGAGTCACATCCACGAGCACCAGCCGGTGGACCAGCTCGGGTGCGATGGCCGCCAGCCGGATGGCGGCCAGCCCGCCCAGCGACATGCCGACCACCAACTCGGCGGCCGGCGCCTGCTCGCGCACCACCGGTGCCACGGCGGCGGCGTTGCGTTGCGGGGAGTAGTCGCCGTCGTCGCGCCAGGCTGAGCGGCCGTGACCGGGCAGGTCCACCGCCAGCGCGGGCACGCCCAGGCCCACGATCACGGTGTCCCAGGTGTGGGCGTTCTGCGCGCCGCCGTGCAGGAACACCACCCGCGGCGGCGCGGTCCCCCAGCGCAGGGCGCTGACGTCGCCGGCCTCGATGCGCTGCACGGTAGGCAGCGGTCCGGTCACACCGGCCTGTTCGGCGTTGCCGGCCAGCAGCGCGAACTCCGACAGGCCGGCCAGCTCGTCGTCGGGAAGCACCCGGCGAACTGCTAGCCGGTGATGAACTGCTCGAGCTCGGCGCGGGCGACGTCGTCGGGCAGCTGCTCGGGCGGGCTCTTCATCAGGTAGGCCGAGGCCGGGATGATCGGCCCGCCGACACCGCGGTCCTTGGCGATCTTGGCCGCGCGCACCGCGTCGATGATGATGCCGGCCGAGTTCGGCGAGTCCCACACCTCGAGCTTGTACTCCAGGTTCAGCGGCGCGTCGCCGAAGGCGCGGCCCTCCAGGCGCACGTAGGCCCACTTGCGGTCATCGAGCCAGGCCACATGGTCGGACGGACCGATGTGCACGTTCTTGTCCTCGACCTTGCCGGCCAGCGAGCCGGTCAGGTTGGAGGTGACGGCCTGGGTCTTGGAGACCTTCTTGGACTCCAGGCGCTCGCGCTCGAGCATGTTCTTGAAGTCCATGTTGCCGCCGACGTTGAGCTGGTAGGTGCGGTCCAGCGTGACGCCGCGGTCCTCGAACAGCTTGGCCATCACCCGGTGGGTGATGGTGGCCCCGACCTGGCTCTTGATGTCGTCGCCGATGATCGGCACGCCGGCGTCGGCGAACTTCTTGGCCCACACCGGGTCCGAGGCGATGAACACCGGCAGCGCATTGACGAACGCCACTCCAGCGTCGATGGCGCACTGGGCGTAGAACTTGTCGGCCTCATCGGAGCCCACCGGCAGGTAGGACACCAGCACGTCGACCTTGGCCTCTTTCAGCACCGAGACCACGTCGACGGCGTCGGCGTCGGAGACCTCGATGGTGTCGGCGTAGTACTTGCCGATCCCGTCCAGGGTCGGGCCGCGCTGCACCATCACGTTGGTCGGCGGCACGTCGGCGATCTTCATGGTGTTGTTCTCCGAGGCGAAGATGGCTTCGGACAGATCGAAGCCGACCTTCTTGGCGTCCACGTCGAACGCGGCGACGAATTTCACGTCGCGAACGTGATAGGGGCCGAATCGCACGTGCATCAGGCCAGGCACCGACGAGCTGTCGTCGGCGTCCTGGTAGTACTGCACGCCCTGGACCAGCGAGGAGGCGCAGTTACCGACGCCGACAATGGCGACCCGCACATCCGTCGTTTGCTCAGTCATTTCCGACGTTCTCCTTTTTCTGCTGTCACTGCTGACGTGCTGTTTGTGTTGTCCTGATACCCGCGCCGTGCCGGATCATGCGAGACGTGTTCGGCCGCGATCAGCTCGTTGAGCCACTTGACCTCCCGCTCACTGGATTCCAGCCCGAGCTGGTGCAATTGACGGGTGTAGCGGTCCAAGGAGTTGCTGGCCCGCGTCACGGCGTTACGCAGACCCTCCCGGCGTTCCTCCACCTGGCGGCGGCGGCCTTCCAGGATCCGCATCCGCGCCTCGGCGGGGGTGCGGTTGAAGAAAGCCAGGTGAACTCCGAAGCCGTCGTCGGTGTAGTTTTGCGGTCCGGTGTCGGCCACCAGCTCGGTGAACCGCTGACGACCGGCGTCGGTCAGCCGGTACACCCGCCGGGCCCGGCGCACCGGGGTCCCCGCCGGTGCCGCGTCTTCGGCGATCAGCCCGGCCGTCTGCATGCGCCGCAGCGCCGGATACAGCGAGCCGTAGGAGAACGCCCGGAACGCGCCCAGCAAACCGGTCAACCGCTTCCGCAACTCGTAGCCGTGCATCGGTGACTCGAGCAGCAAGCCGAGTATGGCAAGCTCAAGCACCGATTCACCTCCCGATGTGATGGTTTAGCTACGATTGTTCGACGGTTCGGGCCATAGTATCGCGCCGATATAACAGAACCCAAGTGGCCTAGTGTTCGCGCAACGTTCACCGCCGGATAAGCCCCGAGCTCAGGACGGGTAATTGATGCGCTTGACGGCACCGTCGCCGGCGACGGCGATGTAGCCGCCGCCGTAGTCACTGGAGACGTACACCGACAGCGACAACTCCCCCGGGGTCGTCGGATCCCGGGCCGGCTCGATGATCAGGTAGGTGGAGGTGACGTCGGCGGGTTGGATCCCCAACGTTTCGGGGGCCCCGCGCAGGATGCCGATCACGGCTTTGGCGTCGAACCGGCTCAAATCGGCCGCGACGGCAGTGCTGCTCTTGGCCGAGCTGGACGGATCGTCCCAGCCGCCACGGTAGGTGTAGTTCAGTTCGCGACGTCCCTCGCCGGGGTCGGGCCGGGTCAGCGACGCGTACTCGGGGTAGATCACCAGCCGGTATCCCACGGTGTCACCGAATTTCTGGCGGGCCTGCTCGAGCAGGCCGGTCAACCCGCCCAGCGAATGCAGCTGCCGCGGCGGGGTCAGCACCACCGGGGCGACGCCGTCGGGTTTGGCGCCGGGGTCGGAGGTGAAGCTCAGCGGGGAACTGGTGTCGCCGTACACGCCCCAGCCGATCCCGATGCCCAGTAGTCCGGCGGCGAGCAACGCACCCACCGCGAGACCGCGACCCGGCAGCCGCAGCGGCTTGGCCAGCACCGGCAGCTGCGCGGGCGGGCTGGCGATCTGCAGGTCGGTGATCAGGTCGCGGAGCTCGCCGAGGGTGACCGCCCGAGTGGCCGCACTGATGCGTTCGCGGTGTTCCTCGGCTGACAGCTGGCCCTCGGCCAGGGCGGCGTCGAGGATCCGGCAGGTGTCGTCTCGGTCACTGTCCTTGGCCCGGGTTCCGGATGTCTGCCGCGTTGCCACCCGATGATGCTAGAAGCTGGCGGCCTGCGGTGGCCGCTGAATCCGCCGGTCGGTGCGGGATAAGGGCGTTCGTCACACCCGCCCGCGCGGACCCGACGTACTCTGGTCACCGTGCGATTGCAGCGACAAGTGGTGGACTACGCGCTCCGGCGCCGTTCCCTGCTGGCCGAGGTCTACTCCGGACGTACCGGGGTGTCCGAGGTCTGCGACGCCAACCCGTATCTGCTCCGGGCGGCGAAGTACCACGGCAAGACGAGCGCGGTGGTCTGCCCCATCTGCCGCAAGGAGCAGCTCACCCTGGTGTCGTGGGTGTACGGCGACGACCTGGGCGCGGTGTCGGGTTCGGCGCGTTCCGCCGAGGAACTGGTCTTGTTGGCGACCCGTTTCCCGGAATTCAACGTGCACGTGGTCGAGGTGTGCCGCACCTGCAGCTGGAATCATCTGGTGAAGTCGTATGTGCTGGGCCTCGCGCGCCCGCCGAAGGGATCCCGGGGGCGGCGGACGGCACGCAGCGGAGCCCGTACCGCCAGTGAGTAAGCACCACGACGACCGGCCGGGGGATGCCTCGTCCGGGCGGTCCGACGTCGGCGGTCGCCGCGCGCCGGGCCCGCCCGATGACCGGCAGACCACGATCATCCCCGCCGTCGACGACGCGGTCACCGCCGACCTGCGCGATCCGATCGACGCGGTCAAAGCCGCCCTCGACGGCGCGCCGCGGCAACGCGAGCAGGCGCTGAGCGGACGGCGCCCGTCCCGGCAAGAGCCGCCGCCGGAGGACCCGGCCGACGCGTCGCCGCGGCGAAACCTGCGCTCCGAGCACACCGAGCGGCCCGCTGCGCAAGACCTGCGGGACTGGCTGCGCCGGCACCCGCCGAACTGGCGGTGGATCCGGCGGGGGCTCTACATCGCCGCCGCGGTGATGCTGCTGCTGCCGGTCATCACCTTCGCGATGGCCTACTCCATCACCGATGTGCCCTCACCCGGCGACATCCGCACCAACCAGGTATCGACGATTCTGGCCAACGACGGTACGGAACTGGCGAAAATCATTCCGCCGGAAGGCAACCGCGTCGACATCGACATCAACCAGGTGCCGGTGTATGTGCGCAACGCGGTGCTGGCCGCCGAGGACCGTGACTTCTACTCCAACCCGGGCTTCTCGGTGTCGGGTTTCGCCCGCGCGATCAAGAACAACCTGTTCGGCGGTGACACCCAGGGCGGCTCGACGATCACCCAGCAGTACGTCAAGAACGCCCTGGTCGGATCCGAGCGGGCCGGCATGGGCGGATTGCTCCGCAAGGCGAAAGAGCTCGTGATCGCCACCAAGATGTCCAGTGCATGGCCCAAAGATGATGTGCTGCAGGCCTATCTGAACATCATCTACTTCGGCCGCAGCGCCTACGGGATCGCCGCGGCGTCCCGGGCCTACTTCGACAAGCCCGTCGAGCAACTCGACGTCGCCGAGGGCGCGCTGCTGGCCGCGCTGATCCAGCGACCGTCCACGCTGGATCCCGCCGTCGATCTCGAAGGTGCCATCGACCGGTGGAACTGGGTGCTCGACGGCATGGTGGAGACCGGAGCGCTCTCGGCCGGGGAGCGTGCCGCCCAACAGTTCCCGGAGACGGTGCCACCGGAGCTGGCCCGCTCCCAGAACATCACCACCGGGGCCAACGGGCTGATCCAGCGGCAGGTCACCAAGGAACTGTTGGAGCTGTTCGACATCAACGAGCAGACCCTGAACACCCAGGGTTTGCAGATCACCACCACCATCGACCCGCAGGCCCAGAGCGCCGCCGAAGACGCGGTGGAGACCTACCTCAAAGACCAGATCCCCAACATGCGTTCGGCGGTGGTCTCGATCGATCCGCGCGACGGCGGGGTGCGCGCCTATTACGGCGGTTCGGACGCCAACGGCTTCGACTTCGCCCAGGCCGGCCTGCAGACCGGGTCGTCGTTCAAGGTGTTCGCCCTGGTGGCCGCGCTGGAACAGGGCATCGGCCTGGGCTATCAGATCGACAGTTCGCCGCTGACCCTCGACAACGGCCGGACCAAAATCACCAACTCCGAGGGTGAGAGCTGCGGGGTCTGCAACATCGCCGAGGCGCTCAAGCGCTCGCTGAACACCGCCTACTACCGGCTGATGCTCAAACTCAAGAATGGGGCGCAGGACGTCGCCGACGCGGCGCACCAGGCCGGGGTGGCCAAGAGTTTCCCCGGTGTGCCGCACACCCTTTCCCAAGACGGCGGGCCGCCCGAAGGCGGCGTCGTGCTGGGGCAGTACCAGACCCGGGTGATCGACATGGCCTCGGCGTACGCGACGCTGGCCGCCTCGGGCGTCTACCACCCGCCGCACTTCGTGGCGAAGGTGGTCAACGCCGAGGGCCAGGTGCTGTTCGACGCCCAGACGTCCGAAGACACCGGCGAGCAGCGCATCCCCAAAGCGGTCGCCGACAACGTCACCTCGGCCATGCAGCCCATCGCCGGCTGGTCGCGCGGACACAACCTGGCCGGTGGCCGGCCCTCGGCGGCCAAGACCGGCACCACCCAGCTGGGGGACACCGGCGCCAACCGGGACGGCTGGATGGTCGGTTACACGCCGTCGTTGTCGACCGCGGTGTGGGTCGGCACCACCGGAGGCGATGAGCCGCTGGTGAATCAGTGGGGCGGCCCGGTGTACGGGGCGGGTATCCCGGCCGACATCTGGAAGGCCACCATGGACGGCGCCTTGCGGGGCACCTCCAACGAGACCTTCCCGACGCCCACCGAGATCGGCGGCTACGCGGGCGTGCCGGCCGCGCCGCCGCCGCCCCCGCCGCAGGAGACCGGGCCGCTGACCGAGCCGTCGGAGACCGTCATCCAGCCGACGATCGAGATCGCCCCGGGTATCACCATCCCGATCGGTCCGCCGACCACGATCCCGGTCGCCCCGCCCGCGCCGTCCTCGGCCCAGGAGCCGCAGTCCCCAGGGTCCCCCGAGCAGTCCGCGACCGCGCCGGGTGAACCGGCGGTTCCGTGACCCAGCGCCCGGTCTGCTCGCCGCAGCCATTGGCCGCTGATCTGCGCAGCGCCGACGACCGCGACTTGCCCAGCCGCACCGACGCATTCGCACAAGCCCTGTCCAACACCGTCGGTGGGCCGGTGGGCCGGCACGCGCTCATCGGGCGCAGCAGGTTCATGACGCCACTGCGGGTGATGTTCCTGATCGCCGTGCTGTTCATGGCGTTGGGCTGGACCACCAAGTCGCCGTGTCTGCAGAGCGCCGGCAGCGGCGGCCCCGATCAGCGGGTGGCCAACTGGGACAACCAGCGCGCCTACTTCCAGCTGTGCTACTCCGACGTCGTACCGCTCTACACCGCCGAGCTGCTGGACCAGGGCAAGTTTCCGTACAAGTCCAGCTGGGTGGAGAAGGACTCCTCCGGCAAGGAGCAGATCCGCTACGACGGGCAGCCCGCGAAGCGCTACATGGAGTATCCGGTGGTGACCGGGCTTTACCAGTACGCGGCGATGGCGCTGGCCAAGACGTACACGGCGATCACCAAGGTGGTGAAGATCCCGGCGCTGAGCGGGGTCGCCGAAGTGGTGGTGTTCTTCGACATCGTCGCGCTGGGCCTGGCCCTGGCCTGGCTGGCCACGGTGTGGTCCACCGCGCTGGTGGCCGGGCGGCGAATCTGGGATGCGGCGCTGGTGGCGGCCTCGCCGCTGGTCATCTTCCAGATCTTCACCAACTTCGACGCGCTGGCCGTCGCGTTCGCCGGCGGCGGGCTGCTGGCCTGGGCCCGACGCCGGCCGGTGGCCGCGGGGGTGCTGCTCGGGGTGGGCACCGCCGCCAAGTTGTACCCGGCGCTGCTGTTGTTTCCGCTGCTGGTGCTGGGGCTGCGCACCGGGCGACTGGGTGAGGTCAGGCGCACCGCGGCGGCGACGGTGGTGGCCTGGGTGGTGGTGAACCTGCCGGTCCTGGTCTTCGCGCCGCGGGGCTGGAGCGAGTTCTTCCGGCTGAACTCCCGCCGCGGCGACGACATGGATTCGCTGTACAACGTGGTGAAGTCGTTGACCGGCTGGCGCGGCTTCGACGGCGACCTGGGCTTGTGGGAGCCCCCGACGGTGCTCAACCTCGTGGTCGCCGTGTCGTTCGCGCTGTGCTGCGCCGGGATCGGCTACCTCGCGCTGACGGCGCCGCGGCGACCGCGCCTGGCGCAGTTAGCCTTCCTGGTGGTGGCGGCTTTCCTGCTGACCAACAAGGTGTGGAGCCCGCAGTTCTCGCTGTGGCTGGTGCCGCTGGCCGTGCTGGCCCTGCCGCACCGCCGGGTGCTGCTGGCCTGGATGACCGTCGACGCGCTGGTGTGGGTGCCGCGGATGTACTACCTCTATAGCGTCCCGGATCGCAGCCTGCCCGAGCAGTGGTTCACCACCACGGTGCTGGTGCGCGATCTGGCGGTGCTGGGCTTGTGCGCGCTGGTGATCCGGCAGATCTATCGTCCGGAGCAGGATTTGGTGCGCGAGCACGATATCGACGACCCCGCCGGCGGGGTGTTCGACCGGGCGCCGGATTACCCGCCGTCCTGGTTGCCGGCGCGATTGCGGCCCACACCCGCGCCGGCCGATTTCGTTCCGCAGCCCGGCCTCCGGTAACCTAGCCGGGTTGCCGACGCAGGCGACCCTCCTGCCGTGGACACATCCACGGCCGCACTACGACCATAGGAGGTGATGAGGTTCCCATGCGTCCATACGAAATCATGGTCATCCTTGACCCCACTCTCGACGAGCGCACCGTCGCCCCGTCTCTGGAGACGTTCTTGAACGTCATCCGCAAAGACGGCGGAACGGTGGAGAAGGTCGACATCTGGGGTAAGCGGCGCCTGGCCTACGAGATCGCCAAGCATGCCGAGGGCATCTATGCGGTGATCGACGTCAAGGCCGCCCCGGCGACCGTCTCCGAGCTCGACCGGCAGCTCGGCCTGAACGAGGCGGTGCTGCGCACCAAGGTGATGCGGACCGACAAGTCGTAGCAGGCTGTCGTCGCCGTTGCGTAGGCTCAGCTGACAATGCAGCGTCGATACCGACCTTAGGAGGGCCCCGTGGCAATTGGTGACACCACGATCACCGTCGTCGGAAACCTGACCGCGGACCCCGATCTGCGGTTCACCCCGTCGGGGGCGGCGGTCGCCAACTTCACTGTGGCGTCCACCCCGCGGGTCTACGACCGGCAGAGCGGTGAGTGGAAGGACGGCGACGCGCTGTTCCTGCGGTGCAACATCTGGCGTGAGGCCGCAGAGAACGTTGCCGAGAGCCTCACCCGCGGATCGCGGGTGATCGTCACCGGCCGGCTACGGCAGCGGTCCTTCGAAACCCGCGAGGGCGAGAAGCGCACCGTCTACGAGGTGGAGGTCGACGAGATCGGCCCCTCGTTGCGGTACGCCACCGCCAAGATCAACAAGGTCAGCCGTGGCGGCGGCGGCGGCGGTTTCGGCGGCGGGGGCGGCGGCATGCAGTCCCCGGCGGCAGCCTCCTCCGGCGGCGCGCCCGCGGAAGACCCGTGGGGCAGTGCTCCGGCGTCCGGCTCCTTCGGCGGCGCCGACGACGAACCGCCCTTTTAGACCAACGAACCACAGCACGAAAGAGATAAATAGATGGCGAAATCCAACAAGCGGCGGCCGGCTCCCGAGAAGCCGATCAAGACTCGCAAATGCGCGTTCTGCTCCAACAAGAAGCAGGTGATCGACTACAAGGACACCTCGCTGCTGCGCACCTACATCAGTGAGCGGGGCAAGATCCGCGCCCGCCGTGTGACCGGCAACTGCGTTCAGCACCAGCGCGACATCGCGCTCGCGGTGAAGAACGCCCGCGAGGTCGCGTTGCTGCCCTTCACCTCGTCGGCGCGCTAGCCGGCCACTGACATCCGAGAAAGTACGAAACGATGAAGCTGATTTTGACCGCTGAGGTGGACCACCTCGGGGCGGCCGGAGACACCGTCGAGGTCAAGGACGGGTATGGCCGCAACTACTTGCTCCCGCGGGGGCTGGCGATCGTCGCCTCGCGCGGCGCGCAGAAGCAGGCCGACGACATCCGCCGGGCCCGCGAGACCAAGCAGGTGCGCGACCTGGACCACGCCAAGGAGCTCAAGGAAGCTCTGCAGGCGCTGGGTACCGTCACCCTTCCGGCGAAGACCTCCGGCGACTCGGGCAAGCTGTTCGGCTCGGTGACCGCCGCCGACGTGGTTGCTGCGATCAAGAAGGCCGGCGGGCCCAACCTCGACCGGCGGATCGTCCGGTTGCCCAAGGCCCACATCAAGACCGTCGGCAGCCACCCGGTGTCGGTGCGCCTGCACCCCGAGGTCCACGTCGACGTCACGCTCGACGTCGCCGCGGCGAACTAGCGTCTACTGCAACAGCCCCGGTGGCGGCCTGATCAGCCCCGCCGGGGCTTTGCTCTGCCCATATCCGGTTAACTTCGGTTAACTCTGGCTAACTTTGGGGGCGGTGCGTACTCCTCGTGCTATTTACCCGGTCGTGGAGCCCCGTCCACCTACTCGCAAGGCAACACGCCCAAAAGGGCAACCTGAGCCGACACGCCGAAGAGATTGTCTTCCACAGTGCAGAGGCCAGGGTGTGGTGCGCTTACCTGCGGAGATAGCCCAACGTGGGTGGACCATCCACAGGTCTTCCCCACCGTCCCAAACAAGTGAAGGACCGGTGTCCACACTTCATCCACACCTTTGTGAACAAGCGCGTTTGGTGCCGACGCCAGCAACGCCTACCGTCAACCCGGCACGACGCGATGGGGGTGTCGGTGTCCACGGCTATCGTCGGGACATAAACGTCGAATAGATGTTCGAGCGTGCTGCGGAGGAGGTGGGGCGTATGGCAGTGGTCGACGACCGCGGGCACTCGGAACTCGAGGAGCCGCCTCGCGAGGATGTCGGCCGCCAGCCGCCCCAGGATCTCGCCGCCGAACAGTCGGTGCTCGGGGGCATGCTGCTGAGCAAGGACGCCATCGCCGACGTGCTGGAGCGGCTGCGGCCCGGTGACTTCTACCGTCCGGTGCACCAGAACATCTACGACGCGATCCTGGACCTCTACGGTCGCGGCGAGCCGGCCGATGCGGTGACGGTCGCCGCCGAGCTCGACCGCCGGGGTCTGCTCCGCCGGGTCGGTGGGGCGCCGTATCTGCACACGCTGATCTCGACGGTGCCGACCGCGGCCAACGCCGGTTACTACGCCACGATCGTCTCGGAGAAGGCGCTGCTGCGTCGGCTGGTGGAGGCCGGCACCCGGGTGGTGCAGTACGGCTACGCCGGCGCGGAGGGCGCCGATGTGGCCGAGATCGTCGACCGCGCCCAGGCCGAGATCTACGACGTCGCCGACCGTCGGCTCTCCGAGGACTTCGTTCCGCTCGAAGACCTGCTGCAGCCCACCATGGACGAGATCGACGCGATCGCCTCGCACGGCGGGATTGCGCGCGGCGTGCCGACGGGCTTCACCGACCTCGACGAGGTGACCAACGGGCTGCACCCGGGGCAGATGGTGATCATCGCGGCGCGGCCGGGCATGGGCAAGGCGCTGGCGCTGAACACCCCGCTGCCGACGCCGAGCGGCTGGACCACGATGGGCGAGGTAGCTGTCGGGGACGAGTTGCTGGGCGCCGATGGGCAGCCCACCCGGGTGGTTGCGGCCACCGAGGTGATGCTGGGCCGGCCCTGTTATGAAGTCGCGTTCTCCGACGGCACGGTGATCGTCGCCGACGCGCAGCACCTGTGGCCGACGGACGCCGGTGTCCGCACGACCGCGCAGTTGCGCTGTGGACTGGACCAGATCGCCCCGGCGGGCTCGGCGGCTGGTGGGGGAACCGCGCTGCTTGCGCCCGCGCTGAGCCTGGTGTCGGTGCGACGAGTGCCCAGTGTCGCGGTGCGCTGCGTGCAGGTCGACAACCCAGCGCGGCTGTACCTGGCCGGCCGCGGCATGGTGCCCACCCACAACTCCACGCTGGCGCTGGACTTCATGCGGTCCTGCTCGATCAAGAACCGGCTGCCCAGCGTCATCTTCTCGCTGGAAATGGGCAAGTCCGAGATCGTCATGCGGCTGCTGTCGGCCGAGGCGAAGATCAAGCTCGGCGACATGCGCTCGGGCCGGATGACCGACGACGACTGGACCCGGCTGGCCCGGCGGATGAGCGAGATCAGTGAAGCGCCGCTGTACATCGACGACTCACCGAACCTAACCATGATGGAGATCCGCGCCAAGGCCCGCCGGCTCAAGCAGAAGGCCGACCTGCGCCTGGTGGTGGTCGACTACCTGCAGCTGATGACCTCGGGCAAGCGGGTCGAGTCGCGCCAGATCGAGGTTTCGGAGTTCTCCCGGCACCTGAAGCTTTTGGCCAAGGAGCTCGAACTACCGGTGATCGCGCTCAGCCAGCTCAACCGTGGGCCCGAGCAGCGCACCGACAAGAAGCCGATGCTGGCCGACCTGCGGGAATCCGGCTGCCTGACCGCGTCCACGCGAATCCTGCGGGCCGACAACGGCTCCGAGGTCACTCTGGGTGAGTTGATGCGCACCGGGGAGCGGCCGCTGGTGTGGTCGCTGGACGACAAGCTGCGGATGGTGGCCCAGCCCATGACGAACGTGTTCCCCAGCGGGCATCGCGAGGTGTTCAAACTGCGGATGGCCTCCGGGCGTGAGGTCGAGGCCACCGCCAACCACCCCTTCCTCACCCTGGACGGTTGGGTGCCATTGGGCGACTTGAACATCGGGGATCGGCTGGCGGTGCCGCGCCGGGTACCCGAGCCGGTGGATACCACGCGGATGGAGGACTGCGAGGTCATCCTGCTGGCGCACATGATCGGCGACGGGTCATGCGTCAAGAACCAACCGATCCGGTACGCCTCCATCGATGAGGCGAATCTGACCGCGGTGACGGCGGCGGCCATGCACTTCGGGGTAATGGCGGTGCGCGATGAATACCCGGCCGCGCGGGTGACCACACTTCGCCTTCCGGCGCCGTATCGGCTGACCCACGGTAAGCGCAATCCGATCGCAGCGTGGCTCGACGGGTTGGGGCTGTTCGGGAAGCGCAGCTACGACAAGTTCGTGCCGCGACAGGTTTTCGCGCTGCCGAACGATCAGGTCGCACTGTTCCTGAGACACTTGTGGGCTACCGACGGGTCGGTGTCCTGGGACGCCAAGGCGGGCGGGGGGCGGATCTATTACGCGTCGACGAGCCGGCGGTTGATCGACGATGTGGCGGCGCTGCTGTCGCGGATGGGGGTGTTCGGCCGCATCAAGCGCGTCCCCAAGGCCGGTTATCGCGACTGCTGGCACCTGTGCCTCTACGGCGCGGAGAACCAGGTCAGGTTCCTGCATATCGTCGGGGCCCAGGGCGCTAAAGCGGTGGGCGCCAAGGCGATTCTGGCGAATCTTCAAGGCGTGACCCGCAACCCCAACCTGGACACCGTTCCCAAAGAGGTGTGGGCGCAGGTCCGCCGTGCGCTGGCGGATCAAAAGATGACCCAGCGGGAGTTCGCCGCTGCCATGGACACGAAGTACTGCGGGTCGACGATGTGGAAGCACGCGCCGAGTCGCGCCCGGCTGCACCGTGCGGCTGCGGTGCTCGAGGATCTAGACATCCATGCGCTGGCGACCAGCGACGTGTTCTGGGACACCATCGTGGAGATCACCAGCATCGGCGAGCACGATGTGTTCGATGGAACCGTAAGTGGCACACACAATTTCGTGGCGCAGGGGATCTCAGTTCACAACTCGCTAGAACAAGATGCTGACATGGTGATCCTGCTGCACCGGCCGGACGCTTTCGAGCGCGACGACCCGCGGGGCGGCGAGGCGGACCTGATTCTGGCCAAACACCGCAACGGGCCGACGAAGACAGTGACCGTGGCGCACCAGCTGCACTTGTCGCGGTTTACGAATATGGCGCACTGATCGGGCGGTCCTGTAGGGTCTCACCGCTGATGTCATTTTCTCAGCGGCGGTGTCATCTCCTTGTCATGTGTCTCACGAACGTGTCATACGCGTTGGCGCATACGTCGCAGGTTTTGAACCCACGGAACGGCGACGCCGCTCGGACGCGAGCGACAAGTTCTGCACCGCGAAGCTGTTGACATGACGAACGTCATCCTAGGAACACACGTGCGGCTCCTCAGGTTCTGGTGGGGAGCGTGACCTGCAGTCCTCCTAGGCAGAGGTAGATCATTGAGGCCAGTGTT
>NZ_LZIN01000025.1 GCF_001667375.1 Mycolicibacter sinensis
ATGTTCACGATGTTGCGAAACGCCGTCTGCATCTGACCCATGGTGTCCATCGAGGTCCGCTCGGCCAGACCACCCCAACCCGCACCCGAGATGTTGGTCGACGACGCCCACATCCGCCGGGCCTCATCCTCCACCGTCTGAGCGTGCACATCGAAACGCCCCGCCATCGCACGCATCGCGTCCGGATCGGTCATAAAACGTGTTGCCACTGTTGTCTCTCCTTGTCTTGAAGTTCGTTGGTCGTTGTTTCTAGTGGTTACCTGGTCGCCGGATAGAGCCCCCGGTCATGTCCGGCTGTGCACAAAAGAACGGCTCTCCTCCCATCAGCCCGCCGACGCCGCGTTGGCGGCCTCGGTGGCGGCGTAGGAGGTGGCACTGCTGTTGAGGGTGGCTACGAACATCTCGTGGATCGCTGCGGCCTGCGCGCTCACCTGCTGGTACATCGTCGCGTGGGCGGCGAACTGTGCAGCGGTCAACGCTGAGACCTCATCGGCGGCGGCCGGAACCACGCCGGTGGTCGGGGCGGCGGCCGCGGCGTTCTGCGCGTTCAGCGCCGCACCGATTCCGCTCAAGTTCCCGGCCGCGGCGGCCAGGGCCTCCGGTTGCGCGTTCACGAACGACATTGGATTTCCTCCTCGGATCGCCGTCAGCAATCTTTCTGCCACTGAGCCTAAGCGCTGAAAACGGCCGATACGGCCCTTGATACTTACTGTTCATCTGGCCGAAGCAACTGTTCACCTGGGGTAACGAAGGGGTAACCCGGGGCCGGTGTCGCCGCCCGCGAAAGAAAGCCGACCTGCTGAAACACAATCTTGCGATTTCCCGCCGTGGACGCTGGCGTGACGCCGCACCGGGGCGCCCGCAACGGACCCCGCGATTAAAATCTGGCCGCGGCGAAATGCCGCCGGCCGCCCCGGCGTGACCCCGCCAGCAACTGCCCGACGCTGTTACAGGCGTCACAGCGGTGACTGACGGGACACGGCTCAGCGAACCGGGGTGGCCGTTCGTTCCTGCGTCGGCGCGCGCCGCAGCTCGGTGGCGGCGACCTGCACGAACACCCCGGTGTCCTCGGCCATCAGCAGGCCGCGGCCGCGGGGCAGCGGGCCGCCCTTCATCTTGCCGCGGATAAAGCCCTCGTCGGGGTCGGCGTCCATCACCAGCAGTGGCGCGTTGGCCTGGTGCAGGGCCCGCAGCAGCGGGTCGCTGCCCGCCGAGGACCAGCCGCCGAAAGTCCGGGTGGCGATCACGTGCAGGCCCACATCCGCCGACCGGGTCACCCAGGGGGCGGCCTTCTGGAAGGGCGAGTCGAAGCCGGGCGGGAACTGCTGGATGTCATCGATGATCAAGAAGATCTCCGGCCCGCTCCACCAGGTGCGGGACAGCAGCTCCTCGGCCGACAGGCCCGGCGGTGGCTCACGGTTGGCCAGCGTGGCGTTCAACTCGGAAATGAGCGCGACTGCGCCATCCAGGTTATAGGCGAACTTCTCCACGTAGTCCGAGCCCAGGGTGGTCAACAGCTGCCGACGGGGGTCGATCAGCCACACCTGCGCAGACGGCTGCCCGGTGGGCGGCGCGGTGCTGGAACCGGGCGCGTACAACCGCTCGATCTCGCTCATGATGGTGGCCAGCGTGGTGGTGCGACCGCTTTCCCGGCGACCGGTCACCATCAGGTGCCCGTTCTCGGCGAAGTTCAGATAGACCGGCTGCAGGTCGAGTTCGGAGATCGCCCAGGCGATGCCGCCCGCGCCCACACCTTCGCGCTTGTCGTTGGCCGCGACCGCCCGCACCTCGTCGAGGCCGAACCGCGCCGGCAGGCGCCGTACCGGGCGCACCCGGCCCACCGCGACCTGGCTGACCGCGGCGCCGACGCTGTCGGACTCGAAGATGTGCTCGTCGGTGCCGGCCATCGCCGGCCGGGCGATCAGCGTGTGCAGACCGGACTGGGGATCGCTGTCCAGTCGCACGTAGTTGACCGCGACCATGCCGCGGCCCGGCTTGACCGGGACGTCCTTGGCGAACCGGGAACGCACCAGCTTGGCGTCCTCCACCGCGGCCAGGCGCAGCTCGACCCGGGATCCGAAGCCGCTGCGGACCGGCGGGCGCAACTCCGACTCGCGGTCGGCGGTCACCACCACGTGCACGCCGAACGACGGTCCCTGGTTGATGATCTGGTTGACCTGCTCGACGAGCACCTCGTTCTCTTCGGACAGCGCCCGGTAGTTGTCGACCACCAGGTAGACGTCGCCGAACCCATCGTTGGGCACTTTGCCGGGGGCACCGTCGAACTTGCGCCGCCGGAACACATCCATCGAGGCGACGTCGTTCTCCAGGAAGCTGCGCTTGCGGGTCCGCACCAGCGCCAGCAGTTCGGCGACCGTGCGACGCACGCCGTCGGGGTCGGTCGGCCCACAGACGCTGCCCACGTGCGGCAGGCTGGCGACCGTGGTCAGCGAGGTACCGCTGTAGGCCAGGCAGTAGAACTGGACCTGTTCGGGGGTGTGGGTCAAGGCCGCCGAGGAGATCAGTGTCTGCAGCGCCGTCGTCTTGCCGGCGCCGCCCGCGCCCAGGATCAGCACATTGGCGCCCGGTCCGGAGGTGTCCACCGTCCACGGCGGCTGGTCGTGCTTGTACGGCCGGTCGATGACCCCGATCGGGAACACCAGGTCGCGCCGGGTGCCGTAGTCCTGCTGCCAGGGGTGGCCCAGGTAACGGTTCACCAACTCGTCGACGGCCACCGGGACGTCCAACGGCGGCTGCCACAGCCGGTAGGGCTCGAAGTCGATCTGGCGCAGCTGGTCGATGATGACGGTGCCGACCTTGGGCGTCCGGATGAAGTCCTCTTCCTCGGCGAGCAGCTCCTCGGCCGGGGTGGCGGTGATGGCCGGGGTTTCCTCGGCCGCCTCGAGCTCAGTCCCGCTGACGCTGACCTCCAGCGGGGTGAACGCGGTGGTGAACAGCTGCGGCCGGATGTAGTCGATGGAGTGCACCTGCGGCAACGCCTCGTCGTCGAGGACCCCGCCGCGGTGGTAGTCCCGCCACAGGAATTCGGCCTGGAAACGGATGACCTCTTCCCCGCTCTTGCGGAAGTAGCCCAGGCCGGCCTTGCCCGGCAGGTTCACCGCGTTCGGCACGCCGGCAGCCTGTGCTGCACCGGCCGTCTGCGCCTTGAGCACCAGCCGATAGCCCATGTTCTCCATCAGCTTCTCGGCGCGGCTCTCGATGGTCTGCGACGCCATCATCAGGTGCACCCAGTAGGCGCGGCCCTGCCGACCGATCGAGTCGAGCACCTCTACCGCCGTCGGCATGATGCGGAACCACTCGTAGAACTCGTCGATCACCACGACGAGCATCGGCAGCGGCGGCAGGCTGTAGTCGCCGCGCGCCCGCATCCGGGACCGAATCTCGTTGTACTCCTTGGCGCCGTCGACGCCCGCGCTGTCGCACATCGACTTGCGGCGGGCGATCTCGCCCCACATCGCCTCCAGGAAGCGTTCCATCAGCGCCTGGTCGTCTTCCAGGTCGGTGATGATGCGCGACACGTGCGGTACCCCGGAGAACGGCTTGACCGCCGAGCCGCCCTTGAGGTCGGCCAACACGAACTGCAGCTCGTCCGGCGGGTGGGCCAGCAGCAGCGATTCGATCACCGTGCGCACCAGCGTCGACTTACCCGAGCCGGTGGTTCCCGACATGACGCCGTGCGGGCCGTCGCCGCCCTCGTCCAGCGACTTCATGTCGAGGAACAACAGCTCACCGTTGTCGGAGCGGTTGCCGAACGGCACCCGCAACCGGGACCGGGTGCCCTCCTGCTGCCGGCTGGTCCACAGCTGGGCGAAGTCGATCCGCCCGGCGTCCTCGATGCCGTAGTAAGACAGGATGTCGCGGGCCCCGATGTGGTGAGTCACCCGCTGACCGATCTCCTCGTAGGCCTCGGCCAGCCGCCAGTGCGCCATCCGCTGCGCGAACTGCTCGGCGTCGGACGGACTGACCTGGTCAGCCAGGGCGAAGAACCACTCGTTGTCGTCGATGACCATCCAGGTGTCACGGTCGCGCGGCAAGGCGTTGATGATGCCCTTGTCGTCCAAGCGCAGCACCCGCTGCGAAACGCCCCGCCACTCGGGTGCGCCGGTCAGGTCGAAGAACGTGACCCCGTCGATGCCCTCGGTGGTGTTGACGTACTCCCACTGCGGATCATCGCCGTCGACGATGATCAGGTGGTGCGGCGTCGGGGTCTCCGCCGACGAGCTGGCGTGCCGCGGCATGAACGAGCCGCGCCCGGAGAACAGCTCGGCGTGTTCGTTGGCGAAGTCGCGCACCGAGCCGTACACCATGCGGGCGTTACCGGCGGCGTCTTGGCGGCGCGGGTCGCCGAAGTGCGGCAGCCACTTCACCCAATCCCATTGCTCCACATCGGAAGTGACGACAATCATGCGGAGGTGGTCAGGTCCGTGCGAGAACGCCAACTGGCAGATGATCGCGCGCATCAGCCCGAGCACGTGCTCGCGATCGCCGACCAGCGAATACCAGGGCTCGACCAGTAGCGAGACCATCTTGGGCAGGTTGTAGACCACACTCTGATAGCGCCCGAACTCCTGCAGCGCCTTGCCGGTCACGGGTTCGAGCTCGATGTCGGTGGGCATGTTCTGCGGCTCGCCCCAGGTGACCTCGGGCCGCGTCATGCCGACCCCGACCCGAGCCAGGCCGAAGTTGAGGTCCTTGCCGTTGGGCTGGCGCTCCCACATCCGCGAAGATCCGACCGCGGCGGTCAGCGTGGACGGCGCCGGGTGGTACCACCGGTAGTTGGCGTCCATGCTGTCGGCGGACTCCGCGGCCGACTCCCGCAGCCGGTCCAGCATGAGCATGAACTGGGCACGCATCGCGTCGAGCTTGGGCCGGCTCAACTGCTGGGCGCCGCCGCCGAAGCGGCCGCCGAACATCATCATCGCGATACCGCCGATCATGAAGATCGGGAAGATGGCACCGGCGCCCAGGAACATCCGGGAGCCATTGGCCACCGTCATCGACACCATGCCGACCAGCAGACCGACGACCAGCACGCCGACCACCACCAGCCACCACGGCTTGCCTTCCGGCGGCGGGACGCTCAGCGGCGTCGGCAAGACGATGTTCTCCGGCTTGACCACCGGAGCGCGTTCCGGCGTCGGCCGGGCGTATCCACGTTTCACTTGGGTACCGCCAATTCTGCAGGGTTCATATCGGTTGGCAGGGTGTCGTGGCGTACCAGCGCATCCTGGCGGGACAGCGTCGGGCCGTGTGCGAGCAGCCGCAATGCCACCGACGGTGCCAAAGCAGGCTCACCGACCAGGCCCAGTGCCTTGCGCTCGTCGTCGCCGGGGACGCCGAATCGCACACCGGAAGCGGACAACCACCACAACGATTCCCGGGTGGAGGCGTCCGGGTCGTTGCCGGTCACCGCGACGAAGTTGCCGTAGCCCGGACCGAAGTAGACCCGGTCGGCCTGCGGCATGCTTTTGTCGTTGGTCTTCACCAGTGACACCACGCGGCTGATCTGCTTCTGCGGCACCGGGATCGTGGGGCCGGACACCACCTGCACCCGGGCCCGGCTTTCGCCGTTGGAGCGCTCCCACCACCAGCAGGTGGAGGGGTTCTCCTTCATGTCCACCACCTTGAGCGGTCCCTCCGGGTAGGCCGACAGGTCCAGCCCGGTGACCACCGGCATCTTCGCCAGCACCGGCGGCGCCACCACGGCCGGCGCACCGCCCGCGGTCGCCCCGGCGTTCTGCAGTATGCGTGCCACCACCGGCGACACGGTCTGGACACCGTTCATCAGGACCACCGAGTACTGCTGCGGACCAGCCAATTGCGGAGTCGTGAAGACGGTTCCCACCGGACCAGGTGCGTTGGGGAAGGCCGGCGGACGACCGGCGTCGGGCACGAACGGCACCGCCAGCTCCGGCCCTACCGGCAAGGCGTCGAACAACGCCTGGCTCATCGGCCGGGCATGCTCGACCTGTTCGGGCGTCAGACCCAGTGGCAGCAACACCGCCCGGTCGGCGGCGTCGATGCGCGAGCGCCGGCCCTGCCGCACGACCCACGAGTCGTCTCCGTAGCGCAGCACCACCGAGTCCGGGCCGTCGAGCACCCGGCGACGGGAATCGGGGTCGAGGTCGGGGCTGCCGTCGATCACGGTGACCGTCACCGGTGACGTCACTCCGACACCCTGGACATTGGCGACGGTGTCGCAGATCAGCCACGACGAGGACGTCGGTGAGGTCGGCTGAATGTCCGACGGCGCCCCGGGGATGCCGACAAGCGGGCCGTGCGGCTGCTCGGCGATCTGCGCGGCGCGCACTTTGTGGGGGTTGTCGGGCCGACCGGCAATCAGCCGGGCCGAGGCCAAATTCAGCGCCGGATATAAGGTGCCACCGACCCGCACGTAGAGGGCACCCGAATCACGGTCGGCGATAATCGGCGATTCGTTCAGCTGGCCCGACGGGCTCAGAAACGACCACAGCAGCGCTCCGAGACAGATGACCGAAGCTGCCGAGACCGAGGCGACCACGGCTAGCGCCTGCCGCCGGCCCGGTTCCACCTCCATCCGAACCTGCCAGCGGGTCAACGCCATCGCGGTGCGTCGCGCCAGGAATTGGTACCCGGTCATCTGGGTGCGTGTCGACAACCCAAGGCCGTAACCGGGCCCCCGCTGTTCGTCAGCCACGGTGCGTCCCAACCCCCGCCCGTTGCACTGCTTTATTGGTGGTCATCTACCCCTGCCTGATCACACGTTTCTTCTCTGCGCATGCTAGCCCTGTTGCGCAGCGCTCGCCTGTTGCGCAGATTGCAATCCGGCGGCGGTGGCGAATTCGGTTCGCCGGTTCTCCCTCGAATTATGGACGCATTAGGTAAACGGTCAGTTACGCGCGAGATTCGGATGAGTGCGCCGGCGCGCCGGCCAGGGTCAGCCCCGGTGCTCGCCGGGAAAAAATCGCGCCGATCCCAAGGCCGCCGCCGCCCGAGACGCGCCGAGGGCTCGACACCGCAATGACGGCAGCTGTTCGGGCCACGATCCGCATCTGCGATATCTGAGCTTCCTGCCAGAAGCCTGTGCATTTGGTGTCAGAGCGGCAGAGCAAGAGGCTCCCGGCTGTACTGTCGCGGCGTGACAACGATCGACGGACAGGGCGCTGAAGGGCAGCTCGACCCACGGGGTCCTGCCACCTCACCAGCAACGAAAGAGACAACCCACCACGTCAAGTACTCCGCCGACGTCGTCGACGTCGAGTTGGAGCTGGAACAGGGCTACCGCACCGAGATTCATAAGAACCACGACGACACCGTCGACGTCGAGACCTATGGCGGCGGCTTCGACCTGTCCCGTCGCGCGATTGCTCCGCGTCTGCGCGTCGGCAAAGACAGGTGGTTCAACCTGCTGTGGTTGATCCCGATCGGCTTCGTCGGGCTGGTGGCGATGATCGCGATCGGCAAGGGCGTTCGCAATATCCCCGGCGTGGAGGACTTCATCGCCCAATACCCGGGCAGCACTCCCTCGTCCGCGGTCGAAGATGGCCTGCCCGCCTGGATCGGCTGGACGCACTTCTTCAACCTGTTCATGATGATTTTCATCATCCGGGCCGGTATTCAGATCCTCTGTGACCACCCGCGCCTGTACTTCAGCCGCAACTCCACCCCCGGTAAAGACGAATGGCTGCGGGTCGGGCCGCCGGTCCCCGACGACCCGTACTGGACCGCCAACGCCGACACCGTCGCGCTGCCGGCGCAGTTCGGCCTGCCCGGCTTCCGGCACTCGATCGGCCTGGCCCGCTGGTGGCACCTGGGCACCGCCGTGCTGTGGCTGCTCAACGGCGCGATCTTCTACGTGCTGCTGTTCACCACCGGGCAGTGGCGGCGTATCGTGCCGACCAGCTGGGACATCATCCCGCACGCCGCCTCGGTGATGATCCAGTACGCCTCGCTGGACTGGCCCGACGACCACACCTGGACCAACTACAACGCGCTGCAGTTGATCTCGTACTTCGTCACGGTGTTCATCGCCGCGCCGGCCGCGTTGATCACCGCGCTGGGCATGTCCCCGGCGCTGTCACAGCGCCTCGGGCTGATCAGCAAGCACATGCGGCTGAACCTGCAGATCGCCCGATCCCTGCACTTCGTGGTGCTGGTCTACTTCCTGATGTTCATCCTGGTGCACGTCACGATGGTGTTCGCCACCGACGCCTTCGACAACCTGAACCACATGTTCGCCGCGCGCGGGTGCGCCCCGGGCGCCGGGCCCGAATGCCACAGCGCCACCGGGTTCTATGTGTTCTGCCTGGCCGCGGTGGTGTGCATCATCGGCTGGGTCGCCGCCACCCCGCTGACGCTCCGCTACCCGCGGGTCGTCCAGAAGGTCGGCTACGCCCTGATCGGACCGTTCCAGCGGACGCTGGAGAAGCTCAACCCGCAGCCCGGCACCTTCACCGAGGACGACATATCACCGTTCCACTGGCGCAACGGCCGGCTGCCGGAGACCGTCGAGTACAAGGAGCTGGAGGCCGGCGACTTCAAGGACTGGCGGCTGAAAGTCTATGGGCTGGTAGAGAATCCGATGGAGTTCTCGCTGGAGGACCTCAAGGCGCTGCCCTACCACGACCAGATCACCCAGCATATGTGTGTGCAGGCCTGGTCCGGTGTGGCCAAGTGGGGCGGCGTGCAGATGTCGACGATCATGAACATCGTCAAGCCGTTGCCGGAGGCGAAGTGGGCCGTGTTCTACTCCATGGGGCTGGGCGCCACCGGCGGGATCTACTACAACGCACACCCGGTCGACCAGATGTGGCATCACATGTCGATGCTGGCCTACAACATGAACGACCAGCCGCTGCCCTACATGCACGGCCGACCGCTGCGACTGCGCAACGAATTGCAGCACGGCTACAAGCTGGTCAAGTGGATCAAGGGCATCGAATTCGTCGCCTCGTACGAGGAGATCGGCAGCGGTCACGGCGGCTACAGCGAAGACCACAAGTTCTTCGGACGCCACCAGACCATCTGACGCACGCTTGACGCGTTGAGGGGCCGGCCCATCAGGGCCGGCCCCTTGCTGCGTTGCAGGCCGTTGCGGAGATGTCCAGCTACCCGGCACCGAATCCGCACGTAGCTGCCAGCCCCGCCGTTTAATATCCCGCATGTTAATCCTTTATATTGCGGATACGGACGGGCGAGGTATCGGGTCATGGCGCACGCCGAGGAGAACCACCGAAACGATCGAACAGCGCTGGCGGACTACCGTGCCGAGCTCAAACCCGCACACCACGTGGTGGATCACGAGACCTGGGCGGGCGGCCTCGGCGAGAAGAGGGCCATCGCCCCGCGGCTGCGCGTCGGACGCGACAGGTGGCTCAACCTGCTGTGGCTGATCCCGATCGGCTTCGCGACGCTGGTCGCCGCCGTCGCCGTGGCGAAGTACCTGGTGGGTTTCCCGGCGGTCGAGGACTTCGTCCACCGCTATCCGGGCACCGTCGCCCCCGCGGGCAGCACCCCCGGGATACCCGCCTGGGCCGGCTGGCAGCACTTCTTCAATCTTTTCCTGATGACGTTCATCATCCGGTCCGGCATCCAGATCCTCGCCGACCATCCGCGGCTGTACTTCAGCCGCAACGCCACCCCGGACACCGACGAGTGGCTTCGCATCGCCGGGCCGGTCCCCGACGACCCGATGTGGACGGCCAAGCAGGACTCGGTGGGTCTCCCCGACCAGCTCGGTCTACCCGGAATCCGTCACGCCATCGGTCTGGCCCGCTGGTGGCATCTGGGCACCGATGTGTTGTGGCTGGCCAACGGGGCGGTGTTCTACGTCCTGCTGTTCAGCACCGGACACTGGCGGCATCTGATGCCCACCAAGGACGTGCTCCCCAATGCAGTCTCGGTGGGCATCCAGTACCTGTCGCTGAACTGGCCCGACGACAACGGCTGGGTGGCCTACAACAGTCTGCAGGTACTGGCCTATTTCACCACGGTGTTCATCGCCGCCCCGGCCGCGGTCATCACCGGGCTCGGAATGAGTCCCGCGGTGTCCATGCGGCTGACGCACATCAGTAAGCGGCTGAGCATCCAGCTGGCCCGCTCGCTGCACTTCCTGGTGATGGCCTACTTCCTGGTGTTCATCGGCGTCCACGTCACGCTGGTGTTCGCCACCGACGCGGTGCGCAATCTCAACCACATGTTCGCCGCCCGCGACGGCTCCGGACTGGCCGGATTCTGGGTGTTCGTCGCGGCGATGACGGTGACAACCGTGGCCTGGGTGTGGGCCACCCCGTTCACCTACCGCCACCCGCGGGTGGTGCAGCGGGTCGGCTACGCGCTGATCGGCCCACTGCAGCGGGTGTTCGAGTACGCCAACCCCAGGCCGGGTGCGTTCACCGAAGAACACATCTCACCGCACTTCTGGCACAACGGCACCTACCCCGAAACCGTCGAGTACAAGGAGCTTCTCGCCGGCGACTTCACCGACTGGCGACTGCATATCCACGGACTGGTCGAGCACCCGAGAGATTTCTCCCTCGATGAGCTGAAAGCCCTGCCCTACCACGAGCAGATCACCCAGCACTTCTGCATTCAAGGTTGGTCGGGGGTGGCCAAGTGGGGTGGCGTCGCGATGACGACGATCCTCGACATCGTCAAACCACTGCCCGAGGCCAAGTGGGTGGTGTTCTACTCGATGGCCCCCGGATCCGACGGCGGTCTCTACTACGACGCCCACGACATCGCGCAGATGGACCACCACCTGACGATGCTGGCCTACCGGATGAACGACGAACCGCTCAGCTACGGCCACGGCGCACCACTGCGACTACGCAACGAACTGCAGCACGGCTTCAAAATGGTCAAGTGGCTCAGGGGAATCGAGTTCGTCGCGCACTTCCGCGAAGTCGGCGGAGGCTACGGCGGCTACAACGAGGATCACGAGTTCTTCGGGTACCGCCAGACGCTGTAACCGGCCCGTCGGCCGGGCCGTCGTAGGGTAAGTCCGAGCAACCGAGCGACGGGAGAATCCATGCGGAATCGCGGTATCGGAAAGTCAGTCCTGTCCATGGTGGTGGCCGGGCTCGCCGTCGGCGCGGTCGCGACCGCCTGCGGTGACTGCGAAGGCGATACCGAGGAGGGCGCGGTCGGCGAGGCCACCGAAGCCCCAGCCGCCCCGCTGGCGCCGATCGCCCCCGGTGAAGCCGCCACCGTGCCGGATCCGACCACCGGCCCCGAAGCGCCGCTCACCAGTGCCGCACCCGCCGTCGAGCGTCCCGCACCGCAGGGTGAAGCCCAGACCGCGCCGGTACCGGCGGCGCCCCGGGTTCCGTCGGCCCCCGCTATCCCCGCTATTCCGGCGATTCCGGCCATTCCGGCGATCCCCGCTATTCCGGCGATTCCGGCGATTCCCGCCATCCCGTAGCCGCGCGGGGGTTTCTGGGGCGCCGGGTCAGATCCCCGTCCAGGCCGAGTCCAGGCGCTCGGCCACATCGATGATCTGGGCCTGCTGAGACTGCGGGCTCTCGATCTCGTCGGCGACGTAACTCGCGATGAACCGCCGGATCTCCGCGTCGACACCGGCGAAGATCCGCAGCAGCTCACCGCGAATGGACGTCGACGACACCTCCACGGTGATGTCGGACGACCGCGGTTTGGGCACGTCGATGATCAGCAGCAACGGCTCGGCGGCCCGCGCCGTGGCCCGCAACGCGATGTCGCCGGCGACGGTGAACCGCTGCTTATCCAGCCGCAGGTCGATGAGCAGGTCGATCTCCAACGGAATGTTGATGGCGAAGGTGAGCAGATTACCGAGACTGCGCGCAACCCGGGGCTGCTGGATGCGCACCTTGGCGCTGACCCGGGCGATCCCGCCCGGTCCCTGACGCATCGGGGGCATCTCGAACTCATCGCCGGCGATCGCGGCGAACGCGGCTGCCACGCGCTCTTCGGTGACCGCGATCTCGAAGAACTTCCGCCCGAACTCTTCGTAAGTCAGGTAGCTGAGGTTCTGCATAGCTTGATACCGTCTCACGTCCACATCGGTTACGGCCGCTGATCGGCGTGCGCGTCGTCGCCATCTTCGCACTTTCTGCTCTGGCCAGGGCGCGGCGTTCGGTCATCGGCACCGCCCCGGCCGGGAGCCGCAGGGCTCCGGCCGGCGCCGTTCTGATCCCGGCACCGGTGAGCATGGACCGGGGTCAGCTGCCCCACACCGCCGGGATAGGTCGCCGGCTCGAGTGCGGCGCACCTGCTGCGATATCGGTCAGAATCGGTAGGACCTCGGTGCACCATGTGCCGAAACCGGTGCGACCCAACGGGAATCGCTGGCCCTGTCAGCCATGGCAACGATACCCGATGCGCAACAGCAGTTTTCGGCGCTGACCCCTGTATCGCATAGCCAGTTATTCCATTTGCCAGGCCTTTTCACTCGCATTTGAAATAGGTTCCATTTCAAGCACTCTCAAATAACGCCGAGACAACGTCTACCTGCACTTCTCGACGTTCTCGACGGTCGAAATGCGGTACAGGCGGCCCATTTTCATCGTTCTACCTGGTGTTTTCTGTTGCGGCGTAATGTCTAACATGTTTCACTTCAAACGTGATGCCTGACACAGATTTTGGTGGGCGCTGAAAGCCATTGTTAATGTGCCTGGTCATGTTTGGTCTCGACGCGCTGATGGCGCTCATCCAGCAGGTTTCCGGCACGCCGTACATCACCGGTGGGGACAGCCCCGCGGGAACGGACTGCTCGGGCCTGGCATCGTGGGTGTCCAATGTGGCCACCGGCCGGCCCGCCTTCGGCGACCGGTTCCACACCGCCAACGAGGAGTCGGCGCTGCTGGCCCGCGGCTTCCAGTACGGCACCGCGCCCGGCGCTCTGGTGGTGGGCTGGAACAGCCACCACACCGCGGTCACGCTGCCCGACGGCACCCCGGTGGCCAGTGGCGAGCCCGGCGGCGTGCGGATCGGCGGCGGCGGCGCCTACCAGCCCCAGTTCACCCACCACATGTACCTGCCGATGAACACTGACGGGCCAGAGGCGCCGCCGATCGAAGCCCCCGTGCAGTTCGCCGCTCTGGAGGAGCCCCCGGCTCCCGAACCGCCCGCGGAGCCGATGGGCTTCGAATTGGCCCCGCCACCGGAGGCCCCGCCCGCCGAGGCGCCGCCGTTCGATGCGCCGCCGTTCGACGCCCCAATGGACCTGCCGCCCGGTGAGGCTCCGCCGATGGACGGCCCGTTTGCGGGCGAGCCGCCTGCCGAGCCGGGCCCCGCGCCGAGCGACCAGGAAGCGCCCGCGCCGGCTTAACCCGCCGACGCCGTTGCCTCGCTGCGGCGTCGTGCCAGCAGCCATGCCAGCCCGCGCCCTTCGCCGTCCGTGATCAACTCAAGATCGGCGAAGGCCACCCGGAGCTCACCGGGTGCGACCCGGAACCGCCCGGCGCTACCGCCGACCTGGCTGAGCGCGGTGATGGCCAACAGTCCGCCCGGCGCCAGGCGCGCGATCATCGACTCGTCCAGCCGCCGGTCGCGGAACCGGGCACAGTAGATGACGTCGGCGGGCGGCCCGTCGGGCAATCCGTCGTCGAGGTCAGCCACCTCGAAGCGGCACCGGTCGCCGAGACCGCTGCGGGCCGCCAGAGCGCGGGCCTGCTCGATCGCCACCGGGGATACGTCGAATCCCCGGACCTGCAACCCCCGCCCGGCCAGCCAGACCGCACCGGTCCCCTGCCCGCAAGCGACGTCGAGTGCATGGCCGGTGGTCGGGAACTCGTCCCAGTAGGCCTCGAACACCGCGGCCCCGCCTGTTGCAGCGGGCGCCGGCGCGTCCAGGTCGGCGTATTTCGCGTCCCAGCGGGCACGGTCGTCGTCACTCATCGCCGTGGACGATACTGCGGTGGTGGAACTACCGGTCACACTCGGCGGCTATCACGCCAAGCGGTGCGCCCGCGTCACCCATAACCTGTTCACCCCCGGTGCCGCAGAGCCGGCCGTTGCCTCGCCGGAGCTGGTGGCGTTGCGTGAGGCCGGGGTCGCCTTCGAGGCCGCGATTCTCGAGAAGTTGCGGGACCGCTACGGCGATTCGGAGCGGCTGGTGGTGCTCGACTCCGGCGCCGGCCGAGCCGAGCAGCGGCGGCGCACCCTGGCGGCGATGGACGCCGGCGTCGAGGTGATCGCCGGTGGGCTCCTGCCACCGGTCAACGGCCGCACCGGCCTGCCCGATGTGCTGATCCGGTATCAACGCGGCTATCTGCCGGTCGACATCAAGAACCACCGCACCCTAAGCACGTCGAAACGCTCCGAGGTGGCGGTGTCGACACTGTCGGCGCCGGATCAACTGCTGACCTGTCCCGGCTACAGCGATCACGGGGCACGCTGGCGTGACGATGTCATGCAGCTGGCGCATTACACCCGGATGCTGCAGGAGCTGGGGTATCACCCCGGCGTGCACCTGGGCGGCATCATCGGCAGCTCGGACCTCACCGAGCTTGTCGGCGAGATAAACGGGATCACCTGGTATGACCTGCAAGCCGAGACGATCATCACCTACTCTGCCCGCGACCCGAACCACCGCAAGAAGCGTTCCGCCCTGCAGCGCTACGACCACGAATTCGCTTTTCGCCTCCAAGTCGCCCAGGCTGCGGCGGCCGGACGGGAATTGGTGCGGCCCTACCGGATCGGCGACTGCGACACCTGCGATTGGTTCGACCACTGCGCCACGGTGGCCGGGGACGAGGACGCATCCTTCGCGATCGAGACCGGCCACCTCAACGTCCGGGAGTGGCAGTATCTGTACCGGCAGTGCGGCGACGGAACGACCTTGACCGTCGCGCAGTTGGCCGAGGTCGACCCCGACGCCCACGCCGAGGCGTTCGGTGTCCAATCGGTCGGCACCCAGAAGCCGGCCGACCGGCTGGCAAAGGCGGTCCGGCGCGCCCGGATGAGTTGCGCCGGAATTGATTACGAGCAGCGCCGGCCAAACCTCCCCGCGGTGCCGTCCGCCGACATCGAGGTCGACTTCGACATCGAGTGGGACAGCGACGCCAGGATCTACCAGTGGGGTCTGCGCATCCGCGACGGGCAGGACGACACCACCGCCTACTACGACCCGGTGGTCTCCTTCGCGCCGCTCGATGCCGGCGGCGAATCCGAGCTCGCCGATGAATTCGCCTTGCGCATGCGGCAATTGCGCGACCGCGCCGAGCGGGAGGGCAAATCCCTACGCGTCTTTCACTGGCATCATCCCGAGCTGTCGAGCACCCGCAGATTCACTGCCGTCGCCGAAGCCCTCGACGGGCTCACCTGCGATCTGCGCCAGTGGTTCGACGCGGAGTACTTCGCGCGCACCTCGTCGTCGATCAAATGCGTCGCCGGGTACTTCGGCTTTCAGTGGGAGGTCGATGACCCCGGCGGTCTGGCATCTCAGCTGGCGATCGACGTCGCCCGCGGCCACGGGCCGGAGGCCGAAGCGGCCCGGCAATGGTGCCTGCGCTACAACGAGTGCGACGTCGCAGCACAAGCCGCGATCCGCGACGGGCTGCGCGCCGACGGCGGGTGAGCCGGTTCAGCCCTGGGGCTGCACCGACGGGCAGATGTTGGCGTGCGCCGAGTCCACCACCTGGCGGGCGATCGGCTTGGGGATCTGCAGGTAGACCGAGACCTGCTCGACGATCAAACTGGTCGGATGCTTGGGGAACTCCAGGCAGGCGGTGCGCCCGGCGGCCAGCCGCGGCGCTTCGCTGCCGGGCGGGAACTGCGGGCGGATGGCGTTGAGGTAGGCCAACTCCCCCGCATTCGGGTACGTCGACTTCTGGGCGGAGCACAGCAGGATGTCCGGGCTGTTGCCGCAGTAGTCGGGGTCCCGGGGATTGACCGGGTCGGCGTGCGCCGCGGACGCAGCACCGATCAGCGCGGCCAGCGCAGTCGCGGCCAGCGTTGTCGCCAGGGCGGTTGATGTCACGTCCAGCGCCTTTCTGTTCTCGGCGCTGACGCTAGCAGCTATCCGGCCTCCATCGAGGGCGCTTGCCGGCCTCGGATCTCCGACCGGTCATCCCGGCCCGGCCGTGCTCGCCGTAGCATCGCCGTTATGAGTTGGGTCGCCTGGTTCACCGCACCGCTGGCCGCCGCCGGCTTCTCGGTGGGTGCCGTTGTGGGCGCTGCCCCGTCCCACGCCGACGACGCCGGGTTCATGAACTACCTCAATGCCCACGGCTACACCGCCCGCTACGCCGGGGACGAGCCGATAACCGAGCCCAGTGTGCGGGCGCTCGGGCACATGATCTGCGAGAACCTGCGCGTGGGCCGCAGCGTGGAAGTTCAGCAGCCGCATTATCCGGCGTGGCCGCAGTTCGCCCTAATCGCGGAGGCCGCACAACACGAGCTGTGCCCCGGCGCGTAGCAGCACCGGGTGTCGGCGGGGTGCGCCGCGGGTAACTCCGTGCCATGAGGCTGCGCAGAAGCAACATCGGGGCCGGCGGGTTCCGCCGGATCGGACGGGGCCGCGGCTTCTCCTACACCGACGGACAACGGCCGGTCGACGACCCGGAGGTGCTCGCCCGGATCAAGGAGCTGGCCATCCCGCCGGCGTGGCGCAACGTGTGGATCTGCCCCTACCCCAACGGACACATCCAGGCCGTCGGAACCGACGCCGCCGGACGCCGGCAGTATCTGTATCACCAGCAGTGGCAGGACGAGCGAGCCGAGGAGAAATACGACCGGGTGCTGACCCTGGCCAAGATGCTGCCGCAGTGGCGCGCCGATGTCCTGGTCGACCTGCGTGGCCGCGGGCTGAAACGCGATCGGGTGCTCGCGGTCGCCCAGCAGCTGATCGACCGGGGCTATTTCCGGGCCGGCGGCGAGGAGTACGCCCAGGAGAACGGCAGCTTCGGGCTGGCGACCCTGCTGCGTGACCACGTCCGGATCCGCAGCGGCTGCGTGAACTTTGACTATCCGGCCAAAAGCGGGGTGCGGCGGACGGTTTCGGTGGACGATCCGCTGGTGGTCCGGGCGGTGCGGTCGTTGTTGCGTGCGCCGACCGATATCCCCCGGCTGCTGGTGTACCGCACGCCCGAGGGCTGGTGCGAGGTGCGCGCCGACGATCTCAACGAACGGTTCCGGGCACTGACCGGTGAGCAGTTCAGCGTCAAGGACCTGCGGACCTGGCATGGCACCGTGCTGGCGGCCGAGAGTTTCGCCGCTGCCCGTGAGCCGACCTCGAAAACCGTTCGGCGCCGGGAGATCGCCGCGGTGATGCGTGCGGTCTCCGAGGAATTGGGCAACACGCCGGCGGTGGCCCGCAGCTCCTACGTGGATCCACGGGTAGTGGAGGCCTACGAGCGGGGGGTCACCATCCGCGCGGCGCTGGACCGGGCGAGAAAGCGCGCGAAGACGTCCGGGGCCGGGCTCGTCGCCGAGGATGCGACGGCGCGGTTGATCAGGCGCATCGATCGGGCACGGCGCTGAGCGTGCGCATCCACCGCGGCAACATCGTCTTCACCCCGACGCCGCGGGACTTCGTCAGCTGCTGCCCGGTTTCACCGACGCGCACGTGCACGCCTGCCAACTGCCGATCACCGGATTGCAGTCCGGCACCGAGCTGATCGACTGGCTGGACACGCTGGCCCTGCCCCAGGAGGCCGCCCTGGCCGACACGGCCTACGCCGACTCGGTATACCGCCAGTTCGGCGAATCCCTGTTGCGCAACGGCATCACCGGCTCGATCGTTGTGGCCCATGCTATTTATCTCAACGATCGCGAGAAGAAGGTGATCCGTGACACCGGCATGCTGGTCGCGCATTGTCCGCACTCGAATCTGAACCTGCTCAGCGGTGTGATACCCCTCGCGCAGTACCACGACCTGGGCATCCGCGTCGGTCTCGGCAGCGACGTCGGGGCCGGCCACACACTCAACATGTTCGACAACATCGTCGGCGCGGTCCAATCCGGCGCGATGAGCTACCTGACCGGCCAGGCGTCGCGCCCGGTACCGGCAGCCGAGGCGTTCTACTGCGCCACCAAGGGCGGCGGCAGCTTCTTCGGCAAGACCGGCAGTTTCGAGCCGGGCTATGCGTTCGACGCGCTCGTCGTCGACGGCTCAAGGTGGACGCAGCACCGGCAGATGAGCCTGCCGCAGCGTGTGGAGAAGCTCATCTACTGCGGCGATGACCGCAACATCGAACACGTCTACCTCAACGACCGGCGGTTGAGATGACACAGATGACGCGGTAACGCACCGGTCCCGGCGCTCACGCTGACCTATGCGACTCGGTAGCCGTCCTGGCCCACTGTCCTGCGATATCCGAGGTCAGTTCACTAAAGTGCAGGTGGTGGACAGACGGAAGATCGCCCGGCATTGCGGCCGCGGCCTCGCCATCGTGGCGTCGCTGGCGGTCTCCGCCGCCCTGATCTACGCCCAGAGCACCCACCCGCCGGCGCCGGAGCCCACCGAGACGGCTGACGCCGCAGCACCGCCCGCACCGCCCCCCGCCGGAAAAATTCGCATGGCCGACCCCGCCGAGGCCGCCGCACTAGCCGCGAACGTGCCGATACCGAGCGAAGGCCAGCAATTCACCTTCCCGCTGCCGGCCGGGGTAGCACCCGAGAACGGCCTGCAGGTCAAGACCATCTGGGCGGCCCGCACCATCGGTGTGCTGTTTCAGGAGATCAAGACGATCTACGGGTACCGCCAAGATCCGTTGCGCTGGCATCCGGACGGACTGGCGATCGACGTGATGATTCCCGATTACCACAGCGAGGCCGGCATCCTGCTCGGCGACCAGATCGCGGGCTATGCGCTGGCCAACGCCAAGCGCTGGGGCGTCAATCACGTGATCTGGCGGCAGAAGCTCTACCCCGGCGTCGGTGGCGGCAATTGGACGTCCGACTACGGCAATGAGACCGCCAACCACTACGACCACGTCCACATCGCCACCAACGGCGGCGGCTACCCGACCGGGCACGAGACGTACTTCGTCACCTCGATGACCCCGGCACCCCCGGACTGAGCGGCGCGGCGCAACTCACCCAGCCACGTGGTACGTCGAACGTGTGTTCTAATAGGTGTCCAGGTCCGGCCCGCTCGTCGCGCGGGCGACGATGAGAAGGAGTTCGCCGCAACCATGACCGCATCGACTTTCGCCGTAGCCGCCCCGACCGTCACCGACTACGCCCCCCGCGTGGATCTACCTGCGGAGAGCGCATCGGCCCCGGACGCTCCTGTTGCGGCTTCCGAAGCAAAAGCACCGACCAGGAAGACAGCCGGCAAGAAGGCCAAGACCTTCGAGTTGACGCTCACCGTGACGGGTACCGCCGACGGCGAGTGGCGCGCCGAGATCAAGCAGGGCAGCACCTACGTGGTCCGCAATGTGGTGGTTGCGGCGGCCGCCGTCTCCCGCGCCGCCAAGGAACTGCACGAGGAGCTGTACACGCCGATCGAGGCATTGATGGACGAGGCGCGTTCCCAGCAGGCCGCCCGGGTCGCCGCCCTCGAGGCCGAACTCGAAGCAGCGCGCAAGGCCCTTGCCGACTTGGACTGAGGGTTGGCTGCATCGAACGATCGGCGTCAGTCGACCTTTGGGCAGTAGAAGTGCGGGCTGTCGCGGTATTCGACCGGCGGCAGGTTGCGCGCCGGGGTCTGCACCAGGGGTGCGTCCACCGGAAGGCGGCCCGAGGCACGATCCAGCGCCGACCGCTTGCGCGGATGCATCAACGCGCGCTTGGGACCGTACTTCGAGACGAACGTGATCGCCTTGCAGAGGTAGCCGTGCACCCGCTCCTGGCGCGCCGACCAGGTGTAGCCCATGAGTTCACGCACCGGCGGGTCGTAGAGCGCCACCGTCATGAACGTCAGGAAGCGCTGCATCACCTTCAGATTCAGCGCCCACAACCAATCCGGAATCCACTCCAGCGACGGGTGTTTGGGCATGGTCGATAAGTCCATGACCTCGCGGGCAGCCCAGGTGTTCTCCAAGACGTTGCGGCACATGTGGTCCCAGTACTCCTGGAAGTCTTCCCAGGTCTTGGGCACCGGCCGCATGCTCATGCCGTACATGCGGTACCAGGTGATGTGCTCGTCGAAGAGTTGTCGCTTGTCGTCCTCGCTCAGGCCGCCGGCGAATTTCTCGGCGGCCAGCAGGGTGGATTTGAAGAACGTCGCGTGCGCCCAGTAGAAGACGTCGGGGTTCAGCGCGCTGTAGCGGCGTCCCTGGTCGTCGACGCCGTTGAGGCCGATGTGGTAGTCGCGGACCTCGGCGCCGGTCTGGGGGGCGCGGTAGCCGTCGAACACTACCCCGCCGATCGGGTAGATCGACCGCATCAGCCGCGGGATGCGCTCCATGAAGAAGATCGAGTGATCTTTGACTGCGGCGCCCAGTTGCGGGTGCATGTTCTGCATCGAGCCCGCCCAGGTTCCCTGGAACAGGCCCGTCCATTGACCAAAATACTTCCAGGTCAGCGAGTCGGGACCGAGAGGAACCGGTGGCGCGTCGTAGCCACCGCTGCTCACTGGACAGCCCGACGCCATCTCCGCATCGCTGGCCGCCGGGCAGCTATCCGTCATTTCGTGAGTCACGAGCGCGCACTCCCAGTCTCTGTTGGCCCTTTTTGGACAACACATGTTGTCAATATGGGGACCAGCTTAGGAGCACTAGGTGACTCCGGTCAACGATGGGGCCGACGATGCTGCGCGTCTGGACGACGCGCGGTGCGCTGAGCGGCATGGGCGCCCTCAGTCGCCGGCGCCATTCAGGCCGCCCCGCCGTGATTACCGGCGCACGGCGACCATCCTGGCGCGGCGCGCTTATCTCCCGAAACGCAGATAGATCAGCCGGGAATGCCAGATGCCACGGCAATGTTGGGTGTCTATGTTGAACGACACCAATTGAGGGGCTGGAGGATTCATGCCCGGTGACAACCCCGCAGGAGACTATTCCGCGCCAACAACGGGGCGATCGTCAAGGGAATGTTTGCCGGCATGCGTGGGCTGTTGCTCCACACCGTCGGGGCGAGATCGGGAGCGCCCCGAGTAACACCTCTCTATCGCTTTGATTTCGAGCACGGCGGTATGTCATCGGCGCGGACGGCGGAAGCCCGAAAGCGCCTGCCTGGGTACAAGACCTGAAAGCGGCGACGCAGGCCAGCGTAGAGGTCGGCTCAGACACGGGCACCGGTACGACCATCCACAAAGTGCGAGTGCATGAGTTGCCCGAGCCCGCGTCTGGGACGCGCTACGGCAAGAAATCCCCCATGTCGATCGCTTCCCGGCCAACACCGAACGAGTGATACCGATATTTGAGCTTTCCAGAGCATGATCGCCACGACGAATTTGAACGTGATGCCGATGGCTGAAGTCGGCTCTCGCCTTGTCGGCCTGACCGAGTGTCGATGTTCCCGGCGCCCCTACCGTGAGGTTAATTCCCAAGCGGGACAGTGCAATACGCGGTAGAGGAAAGCCCGCCGTACCAGAGGCAGTATGAACTATTTTGAGCTAGTCGCGTATCGCCGGAACCGTTGGTCGGCCCAGTGGTTCGGATTTGAAACGTAGCGCCGAGATGTCGCCTGGGCATCTGGGTGGGACTCCCAAGGCTGTGCGCGTGCGGCCCGGTAGGAGTGAGCGCGTCGCCGAGCCGGCCGGGCACGGTCCAGCTGCCCGGGACAGGCTGTTAACCGCCGCTGCCAGAGCTTGAAACGACGAGCCGATCATGGCCGAAGAGCCACCGCACCGGCCCGTAAACGATCTGTGGGCCGGCAAGGGGTTACCCCTGCCGGCCCACAGCTTCGTAAGATCAGACCGCGGTCACTCCGGTGGCCTGGGGGCCCTTGGCACCCTGCCCTACCTCGAACTGAACTCGCTGGTTCTCCTCCAGTGAGCGGTAGCCACCGCCCTGGATCTCGGAGTAGTGGACGAAGACGTCCGCACTGCCGTCATCGGGAGCGATGAAGCCGAAGCCCTTTTCGCCGTTGAACCATTTCACGGTTCCTTGCGTCATATTTCCTGTACTTCTTCCGTTTATCTTCGCGAATGCAGAACACATTCGCCTGCCAGCGTAATCCATAATTAGGGATTTCGGCAATCCATCTTCGGCGGTCGCGCTGCGACGAGGGCACCCACCGGACGAGCAGTCCGCGGTGATCGAAGGTGCCATCCGCGAGTGATGTCTCCGATTGGGACGGGAGGCCGCGTGCGACGACAGGCGGGACTTGGCCACCGCGATCTCGAGCGCGATGGCCGGGAGGTGGTCGTGTACCGCTTGTGCGGCGATCCGGTGCGCCCCGCTGGACGGTCTAGCAGACGAGCTCAATAGCCCTCTGACCTGCAAAACTCTGTCGGGCTGACAGGATTTGAACCTGCGACCACTTGACCCCCAGTCAAGTGCGCTACCAAACTGCGCCACAGCCCGCCACCGCCGGACAAGCCCGGCAGCAGGTCGAAAGCCTACCGCAAGCAACCGGACGGCCCGAACCCGCGTGAGGGCATCGGCCGCGGATTAGAAACGCGTAGGCTCGCCACGCGAGCTGCTCTCTCGGCAGCGCCACAACCCCAGGAACCGCGACTGATGCAGATCCCCTTTGTCGAAGCCTTGCTCGGCATGGTCGATCGCCGCCCGGACCCGATGCACATCCCCGGGACCACCCAAGACTCCGTGACCGACGACGTCGTCGACGCCGTCGACATCGGCGATACCCTGCTGCTCCTGGAGAAGATGGAGAACCGGCTGGTCCGGCACACCTTGCGCCATCCGGACGTGCTGAGCAGCGAACAGCTGCGCAGGCTGCGCTACCTGCTCAATTTCGCCCGGCTCGAGGACTTCGAGCCCGGCGCGGCGGGCCCGGGCGGCACCCGGGGCCGCGGCGACGTCTCCGTCGGCGCGGAGCTGGCCCCGTGGCGAGCCAAGGTAGCCGACGCGCTGTACGGCCCGCTGCGCGAGGAACGCGACCCGGTGATCGCACTGACCGCAGCCCGCGATGCGCTGGGCGGCCTCGCCGCCGGCCAGGACGAGCAGCGCGGCCTGCTGATCGAGCACCACGGCAATGACTTCTCCCAGGCCGAGCTCGACGCCGAGGTGGGCCACAAGAAGCTGGTCACCGTCCTCGGCGGCGGCGGGGGCGCGGGCTTCGTCTATATCGGCGGCATGAATGCGCTGTTGGAGGCCGGACCGGTCCCCGACTACCTGATCGGCTCGTCGTTCGGTTCGATCCTGGGATCGGTGGTCAGCCGCGCGTTGCCGATTCCCATCGAGGAATACGTCGCATGGGCCAAGACGGTGTCGTTCCGCGCCATCCTGGGGCCCGAGCGGCTGCGCCGCCGCCACGGCCTGACCGGGGTGTTCTCGCTGAACTTCGATCAGTTCGCCGACGCGATGTTCCGCCGCGAGGACGGCGAGCCGATGCGGATGTCAGATCTGGCCATCCCCTTCGATGCGGTGGTGGCCGGGGTGCGCCGCCAGCCCTTCGCCGCCCTGCCGGCGCGGTATCGAAATCAGCGACTCGCCGCCCTGCAGCTGCGGTCTTTCTCCCACCTTCCGATCGGCCTCGGCCCGCAGCTGGCGACCCGCCTGTGGCAGACGGCCGCCTTCATCGACCCGCGGGTGGTGAAACCGCTCATCATCAGTGGCGATAATCCGGACTACGACGTCAACGTCGTCGACGCCGCCTCGTTCTCGTCGGCGATCCCCGGGGTGCTGCACCATGAGACCAAGGACCCGGCCATGCAACCGCTGTTCGACGCGCTGCTGGCCGACAACGACGTCGGGGCGCTGGTGGACGGCGGTGCGGCCAGCAACGTTCCGGTCGAGCTGGCCTGGAAGCGGGTGCGCGACGGCCGGCTGGGCACCCGCAACGCCTGTTACTTGGCCTTCGACTGCTTCCATCCGCAATGGGATCCGCGCAACCTGTGGCTGGTGCCGATCACCCAGGCCATCCAGCTGCAGATGGTGCGCAACGCCCCCTACGCCGACCATCTGGTCCGGTTCTCCCCCACGCTGTCGCCGGTGAACCTGGCGCCCTCGGCGGCCACCATCGAGCGGGCCTGCCAATGGGGGCGCAAAAGCGTCGAACGCGCGATCCCGGTGATCTCGGCACTGCTGGAGCCCATCTGGTGGGAAGGCGAGAAGCCCGCGGTGGCGCCCGCCGCGGCGGTGCACCAGAAGGCCGCGCCGATGACCACGGTCATGTCCGCGATCCGCGCACCGCGGACCCGCTTTCAGCGGTGGCGCAACCGCGACGCGATCTGATCCGCTCAGACCGCCAGCAGCCGATACAGCCCGATCAGGCCGACCACGATGATCACCGCCCGGAGCGCATTCGGTGACAACCGGCGCCCGTAATGCCCGCCCAGATATCCCCCGATCAATGAGCCGACCGCGATCAAACCGGCTGCCGGCCAACTGATCCGGTCGAATGCGGTGAAGATGTAAGCCAGTGCGGCGACGACGTTGACCAACAGCGTCAGCAGCACCTTCGCCGCGTTCATCCGCTGCATCGACTCGTGCAGCAGCACCCCCATCACGCCGATCAGCAGAATGCCCTGTGCGGCAGAGAAATAGCCGCCGTAGACCGCAACCGCGAACGTCCCGATCGTCAGCGCCGCCAACCGGCCGCGGCTCAACTGCTCCACCGAGCGGCCGGCCTCCTGCGCACGGCGCTGGGCCACGTTTTGGATCTTCGGGCCGACCACCACCAGGACCAGCGCCGCGATCAGCAGCACCGGAACCACCCGGTTGAACACGCTCTCGGGCAGATGCAACAACAGATAGGCGCCGCAGATCGCACCGATCACCGATCCGGGGATCTGCCAGCGCAGCCGGTCCCACTGCCCGCGCAGTTCCCGACGGTAGGCCCAGGTGCCCGATATCCCGCCGGCCACCAACCCGATCGAGTTGGAGATCGTCGCGGTCAACGGCGGAAACCCCAGCGTCACCAGCGTCGGGAAGGTGATCAGTGTCCCGGAGCCGACCAGCGAGTTGATCGCCCCCGCCCCTACCCCGGCCAGCATGATCAACACCATCTGCGAGACCGACACCCGCAGCACCCTACGCTGATCGTGCGAAGGATTTCGGGCAGCCGCGGTGGAAGGTGAGGCGATGATGCGCACGTGGGGAAAGCTGGCCGCCGGTGCGGCTTGCGGGGTGCTGGTCGCCGGCGGGGCGATGCCGGCGGCCCACGCCGGGCCGGAGGTGCCGTCGGGCCAGTACGCTTTCAGCGCCCAGCACGGGCCGTCGCAGCGGTCGGCAACCTGGACGTTCACCCCGTGCGGGCCGACTTGCACCACCGTCGACGGCGAACGCTGGCTGCAGAACGCGGACTTTCACCTCAACGGTGGCCGGTGGGAGTACAGCGGCCGGGGCAGTATGGACTGCCCGGTGGATCACACTCCGCTGCCGGTCTCGAAAACCGTCAGCTTCGATGCGGTGACCCTCGCCGGCCAGTGGACCACCGCCACGCTGGAGCAGTGCGGTCGAGGACCGGCCGGCGGCGTGGTCGGACAGTGGGAATTCCAGCTCACCAAAACCGGATGATCCCAGTCAGCGAGAACGCTTGGCGCCCCGCTTCTCTCGCACCCGCACGTTGACCCGGATCGGACTGCCCTCGAATCCGAAGGTTTCCCGCAGCCGTCGTTCCAGGAACCGGCGGTAACCGGCCTCCAAGAACCCTGAGGTGAACAGCACGAATGTCGGCGGACGCGCCGTGGCCTGGGTGGCGAACAGGATCCGCGGCGCGCGGCCGCCCCGCGCCGGCGGCGGTGTCGCCGCGACCACTTCCTTGAGCCAGGAGTTGAGCTGTCCGGTCGAGATCCGGGTGTCCCAGGACGCCAGTGCGGTCTCTAACGCGGGCACCAACTTCTGCACGGCCCGACCGGTTTTCGCCGAGATGTTCACCCGCGGCGCCCACGCCAGCCGGGCCATGTCCCGGTCGATCTCCTTGTCCAGCAGGTAACGGCGATCCTCGTCCACCAGGTCCCACTTGTTGTAGGCCAGCACCACCGCCCGGCCGGCCTCGACCACCATCGAGATCACCCGCTGGTCCTGTTCGGTCAGCGGCTGCGACGAATCGACCAGCACGATCACCACTTCGGCGGCGTCGATGGCGCCGTGGGTGCGTACCGAGGCGTAGAATTCGTGTCCGCTGGCCTGCCCGACTTTGCGGCGCAGCCCGGCGGTGTCGACGAAACGCCAGATCTTGCCGTCCATTTCGATCAGCGAGTCGACCGGGTCGACGGTGGTTCCGGCGACGTCGTGCACCACGGAGCGCTCGTCGCCGGCCAGTCGGTTCAGCAACGAACTCTTGCCGACGTTGGGCTTGCCCACCAGCGCCACCCGGCGCGGGCCACCCCCGCCGCCGGCGGTCTCGGCGACCTCGGGCAGCTTGGCGATCACCTCGTCGAGCAGGTCGGCGACGCCGCGCCCGTGCAGGGCGCTGACCGCGTACGGTTCACCCAGCCCCAGCGACCACAGTGCCGCCGCGTCGGCCTCGCCGCGCTCACCGTCAACCTTGTTGGCGGCCAAGAACACCGGCTTGCCGGAGCGGCGCAGGATCCTCGCCGCGGCCTCGTCGCCGGCGGTGGCGCCCACCACTGAATCCACCACCAAGATCACCGCATCGGCGGTGCGCATCGCCACCGCGGCCTGCTCGGCCACCAACTGCTGCAAGCCTTTGGCGTCGGGTTCCCAGCCGCCGGTGTCCTGCACCACGAAGCGGCGCCCGGTCCACAGCGCGTCGTAGGACACCCGGTCGCGGGTCACCCCGGGCAGGTCCTGCACCACCGCCTCGCGCCGGCCCAGGATGCGGTTGACCAACGTCGACTTGCCGACGTTCGGGCGGCCCACCACCGCCACCACCGGCGGGGGGCCGGCGTCCTCGACGAGATCGTCGAAGCCACCGTCTTCGCCGATCTCCCAGTCGCTTTCGTCGGACCAGGTGCCGTCGGATTCACTCATCGGATCGCCCCGCAGCGCTGCTCGACCAATTCCCGCAGGTGGTCGACCACCTGCGCCTGCGTCATCTCCCCGGTGTCGACGATCACCGCGTCGTCGGCGGGCCGCAGCGGCGACACCGCCCGGGTCGAATCCAGTTCATCGCGGCGAAGCACGTCGGCCAGCACGGCCGGATAGTCATCGCCCAGCCCGGCGGCCACGTTCTGGTCATTACGCCGCCGGGCCCGTGTCTCGGCGGAGGCGGTGAGGAAGATCTTGACGTCGGCGTCGGGCAGCACCACGGTGCCGATGTCACGGCCTTCGACCACCACACCGCCGGCTTCGCCGGCCAACTGCCGTTGCAGGTCGACCAGCCTGGAGCGCACCGCGGGAATCGCCGAGACCCCCGAGACCGCCCGCGTCACCTCGTCACCTCGAATCTCACGCGAAACGTCTTCTCCGCCAAGGTAAGCGCGGTCACCATCGGGGTGGGAGTCCACCGCGACGTCGACGCCGTCGGCGACCCGGGAGACCCCCTCGGCGTCGTCCAGGGCGACCCCGGAGCGCAGCACCGCCAGCGTGACGACGCGGTACATCGCACCGGTGTCCAGATAGCTTTCGCCCAGCGCCCGCGCCAATCCCCGTGCCACCGAAGACTTTCCGGTTCCGGCGGGGCCGTCGATAGCCACCACGACCCCGCCGCCCCTGTTCAGCGCATCCCGGTTCGTGTCACTCCCGTCAGTCGCTGCGCTCCCTCCGCGGGTTCCGCTCACAGTCCGACCGCCCTGTACAGTTCGCCGATCTCTTTGCGGCCCAATTTCCGGATGGTGCCGGGCCGCTGCTCCCCCAGCGCAACCGCGCCGATATCGGTGCGCACCAACTCCTGTACCGGGAATCCGACCGCCGCCAGCATCCGGCGCACGATGCGCTTGCGGCCCTCGTGCAGGGTCACCCGCACCAATGTCTTCCCCGGAACGGCGTCGACCACCGCGAAGTCGTCGACCTTCGCCGGCCCGTCGTCGAGTTCCACCCCCTCGCGCAGCTTCTTGCCGAGCCCGCGCGGCACCGTCCCGAGCACGGTGGCCACATAGGTTTTGGGGATCTCGTAGGACGGGTGCATTAACCGGTGCGCCAGCTCGCCGTCGTTGGTCAGCAACATCAGCCCCTCGGTGTCGGCGTCGAGGCGCCCCACATGAAACAGCTTGGCATCACCGCGAACCCGGTGCTCGACGTAGTCGCCGATGCACGGCCTGCCGCGGTCGTCCGACATCGTCGAATGCACACCGCGCGGCTTGTTCAGCGCCAGATACACCCGGGTGTCATCAACGGTCACCCGCGCCCCGTCGACCCGGATCACCGCCGCGCCCGGATCCACCCGGGTGCCCAGCTCGGTCACGATCTGGCCGTCCACCTCGACCCGGCCGTCGCGGATCATCTTCTCGGCGACCCGGCGCGAGGCGACACCGGCCTGCGACAGCACTTTCTGCAGGCGCACACCTTCGGTGTCGGGCTCGAAATCGGAGAACGTCATCAGTCGTGGTCCACATCGAAAGTCAGCGGCTGATCAGCCGCCGGCGCACCGCCGAGCTTCATGAAACGCGGTTCGCTGTCCAGAGTTTCGCTCAGATCGTCGATCACGTCGACGTCGGGCAGCAGCGGCGCGATGTCGGGCAGGTCGGACAGCGAGGACAGACCCAGCCGCTCCAGGAATAGTTCGGTGGTCGCGAACGTCACCGCGCCGGTGTCGGCGTCCGCGCCGGCTTCGGTGATCAGGCCGCGAGCCAGCAGCGTCCGCATCACCGCGTCCACGTTGACGCCGCGCACCGCACTGACCCGAGCCCGCGTCACCGGTTGCCGGTAGGCGACCACCGCCAGGGTCTCCAAGGCGGCGCGGGTCAGTTTGGATCGGGCGCCGTCGAGCAGCAGGCGCTCCACATACGGGGCGTACCGGGCCCGGGTGTAGAGACGCCAGCCACCGCCGGCCTCGCGCAGGTCGATGCCGCTGTCACGTTCGGCGAGCTCGTCGGCGATCGCCCGCAACTTGGCGGTGATCCGGTACACCGGCTGTTCGGTGGCGGCCGCCAGGGACTCGACGGTCACCGGGGTGTCCACCACCAGCAGCAAGGCCTCGAGCACCCCGCCCAGCTCGGAGTCCTCGAGTTCGGGGGCCAGCGCGACATCGATGCCCAGGTCGGAGCCGGCGGGACCGGCAGGCTCGGACGGTTCCGAGATCTCGGGCAGGTGGTCAGTCATCAATTCGTCTCGCACTACTCGGCCGATTCTGCTTTCACCAGGTCTACTAACTCTTCCGCGGCCGGAGATTCACCGGTCCACGACACCTGGAGCACACCAAGTGGTTCTGACTGCTCGAATGCTACCGCCCGCGCCCGATACAGTTCGAGCAGCGCCAGGAAGCGGCCAACGATCTCGATCGGCGCCCGGCAGTCGGCCACCAGTTCGGCGAACGACGCCCACTGACCGGAGCCGCGCGCCTCCAGCAACCTCAGCAGCACCCCCGCCTGCTCGGGCACCGACACCATCACCTGATGCAGGTGCTCGGTACCCACCGTCGGGACCGGCCGCGGCGTGAAGGCGGCCGCCGCAATCTGGGCGAACGACTCGGCGTCGACGCCCAGCATCACCTCGGGCAGCAGGTTGGCGAAGCCGTCCTCCAGCGACACCGCGCGCGGATAGCTGCGCAGCGCGGCGGCCTCGAGCTCGGCGAACATCTGCGCGACGTGCTTGAACGCCCGGTACTGCAGCAGCCGCGCGAACAGCAGGTCGCGGACCTCCAGCAGGGCCAGGTCCTCTTCGTCGTCGACCTGGCCGGCGGGCAGCAGCCGGGCCGCCTTGAGATCGAGCAGGGTGGCCGCGATGACCAGAAACGCCGTCGTCTCCTCCAACTCCAGTTGCGCGCCGACCTCGCGGGTGTAGGCGATGAAATCATCGGTGACCTGGTGCAACGCCACCTCGGTGACGTCGAGGCGGTGCGCGAAGATCAGCTGCAGCAGCAGGTCAAAGGGACCCTCGAAGTTGGTCAGTCGAACGCGAAAACCGGTGGCAGCCGTTTCGGTGTCGGTCTCGGCGTCGGTACTCACGCGCCGAATCGGTCGATGACTTCGCGGGCCAGCGCGCGGTAAGCCAGCGCACCGCTGGATTTCGGGGCCCAGGTGGTGATGGGCTCGCCCGCCACGGTGGTTTCGGGGAACCGGACGGTGCGGGTGATCACCGTGTCGAACACCAGGTCGCCGAAGCGCTCCACCACCCGCGCCATCACCTCCCGGGAGTTGACCGTGCGCGGGTCATAGCGGGTCAGCAGGATGCCGCTGATCTCCAGCTTCGGGTTCAACCGGTCGCGGACCTTCTCGACGGTGTCGGTCAGCAACGCCAGGCCGCGCAGCGAGAAGTACTCGCACTCGGTCGGGATCAGCACCCCGTCGGCACAGGCGAGGCCGTTAACGGTGAGCAGCCCCAGCGACGGCTGGCAGTCCACCAGCAGGTAGTCGTAGCGGTCGAGCACCGGACGCAGCGCACGGGCCAGCGAATGCTCCCGGCCCACCTCGTTGACGAGCTGGATCTCGGCCGCCGACAGGTCGATGTTGGAGGGCACCAGGTCCAGGTTCTCGACGCGGGTCTGCATCAGCACGTCGTCGATGTCGACCCGCGGCTCGACCAGCAGGTTGTGGACGGTGTGCGCCAGCTCGTAGTGCGGCACGCCGAGCCCGGCCGACAGCGCGCCCTGCGGGTCCAAATCGACCAGCAGCACCTTGCGGCCGTATTCGGCCAGCGCCGCGCCGAGATTGATGGTCGAGGTGGTCTTGCCGACGCCGCCCTTCTGGTTGCACATCGCGATGACCTTGGCGGGGCCATGTGTCGAGCGGGGCTGCGGCTCGGGGATGTTCCGCGGTGGACGCCCGGTCAAGCCGACGGCGGAGCTGTCGTCGTCGCTCATGGCCGGTACGGCGAGGTGGTGGCGGACATCCGCAGAAGTCTAACGGGTGACCGGCGCCCATACCTGCTACATGAGCAGTCCTCAGGCGTGCCGATCGCCATAGGATCGCACTCATGAGCCTCAAACGACGCATCCCCTTCCTGCGGTGGTCGTTCCTGCGGATGGCGACCGGTGCCCGCAACATCACCACGACCGGCCAGATCGGCGACGGCCGCGAAGCTGCCGCCGTCGACTACGTGCTGTCGAAGGCCCGGCCCGGCGACATCGACGACGTGCTGGCCCGCATCGACGAGTTCGCCTACGAGAAGTCGCTGCTGATCAATGTCGGCGACGAGAAGGGCGCCCTGCTCGATGCCGCGGTGCAACGGGTCAACCCCGCACTGGCCCTCGAGCTGGGCACCTACTGCGGCTACAGCGCCCTGCGCATCGCGCGCGCCGCACCGGCGGCCCGGATCTATTCGATCGAGCTGGCCGAGGCCAACGCCGACAACGCCCGCCAGATCTGGGCGCACGCCGGGGTCGCCGACCGGATCACCTGTGTGGTGGGCACCCTCGGCGACGGCGGGCGCACCCTGGATGCCTTGACCGCACGGCACGGCTTCACCGCCGGTGCGTTGGATTTCTTGTTCCTCGACCACGACAAGGACGCCTACCTGCCGGACCTGCAGAGCATTCTGGACCGGGGCTGGCTGCACCCGGGCTCGGTGGTGGTCGCCGACAACGTCAAAGTGCCGGGCGCGCCGCGCTACCGCGAATACATGCGGGCCCAGCAGGGGTCGCACTGGGACACCACCGAGCACAAGACGCATGTCGAGTATCAGCGTCTGCTGCACGATCTGGTGCTGGAGTCGACGTATCTGGGGTAGGCCTCACCGTTCCGGGAACATCAGGCCCAGAAACAGCAAAACAGTCCAGGAAGTGATCGTTCCAGCACCGCGCCGCGTGCCAGGCGCCGTGCACGAAAAGCAGCGGTCCCGGATGGGCCTCGCCGTGCGGCCCCCCGCTCGATCACCTCAAGCATGGGTCGGCTCCTGCGCTGTCGGGACAGCGATGTGGGGTCTACGACGTTGCTGGGCAGCGACGGCTCGGAACATGACCTTGGGGCGTAGCAGCCGGCTCGGCGGGTCGATCAGGTTCATGACCCGGAAGAATGCCTCGGTGATGACGATGTCGGATTCCGCCGCGGCTAACAGGCGTTGGGTATAGCGGTTCGCCAGCCGGGTCCGCACCGAACGTCGGCCCTGGACCTGGGGCAACGCGAGGTCGGCTCCCGAGGCCATCTGCCATGCCGCATCGACCGCCTTGGCGGATGCCTGAAAGAACCGACGGGCTAGGTCATCGCTGCCGTAAGAAAGGCAGTCGCGCAACGTGACCGCCTCCAACGCGGCCACCGACATGCCTTGCCCGTAAACCGGGTTGAAACTGCACATGGCATCACCGCACACCAACAGGCCGGCCGGAAACCGGGCCATCGTGTGGTAGCGGCGACGGACACTGGCCGGATAGCGGTAGCGCGACACCTCGGTCAGCGGTTCGCCGGCTTGCAGTGCGGCGAGCATCGGAGGCGGGGCGAATTCTGCTGCGTAACGGAGCATTCCGGCGCGGTCAGTGGGCGGTTCGTGGCCGGCCAGCCCGGCCAGGGTGAGCATCCAGGTGTCCTGCTCGCATGCGAACAATGCCCCACCGGTCGGCCGCTCCGGCACCGCGCCGACCAGAATCAGTTTCTCAGTGAGGGTGCCCGGCGGTATCCGCAACAACTGGCTGGCATAGGCGACCGCCACAGTGATGTGTTCCTCCGCTGGGCGCCCATAGCCGTGGGCGCCCAGAAATGCCGGTGTGCGCCCGGCGCGGCCCATCGCGTCGATCACCAGATCCGCGGCCAGCTCCCGTTCACCACGTGTAGCACGCTCTGCGATCCGCACGCCGCTGACCCGGTCGGTGGTGGCCGCAACCAGTTCCACCACATCGTGGCCGTCCAGAATAGACACATTGCCCAGAGAACGCACCCGCTGGCGGACGTGGGCCTCCAGGAACGGACGGCTGGCCAGATAGGACACGAGCGGCTTGCCGAACGCGCCCGTCCGGTTCAGGTCGTGTCCGCCGAGCCGCAGCCAGACCTGGGACAGGTCACCGCCGTCGAGCAAATGCCCGCCGGCAGCGACAAGCTCGTCGAGCATGCCGGGAAACAGCGTGTTCAAGGCGGCCGCGCCGCCGGCCAACAGTCCGTGCACATGCCGCCCCTGCGGCACGCCGCGCCGCTGTGCGGATCCGTCGGGTAACTCGTCTCGTTCGACCACGACCACGCTGCGGTAGAACTCGGCCAGGACGCGAGCCGCCAACAGTCCGCCCATACTGGCGCCTAGCACGACTGCGCGCTCACCTAAGGGTGCCATCTCGAATCCTCCGCGACCCGACCCGGCAGCCTATGCCGGGCTGTGTTGAGGATTACGTCGCGGAGGTCGCGCCGCCTAGAGTAGGCGCCTACTCGATTTCTCCGCTTAGCTGCCCCTCCCAAGCGGGCGGTACCCCGCCGAAAGCCGCCTAACTCGCGGGAAACTACCGGGCGCGGGGGTGGGCGCCGGCCCACACTTCGCGCAGCGCGTTCACCGTGACCAGGGTGTAGATCTGGGTGGTCGACACCGAGGCATGCCCGAGCAACTCCTGCACCACCCGCACGTCGGCGCCGCCGTCGAGCAGATGCGTCGCAAACGAATGCCGCAGGGTGTGTGGTGACACCTTCGCGGTGATCCCGGCCCGCTCGGCGGCATCCTGCAGCACCTGCCAGGCGCTTTGCCGCGACAGCCGGCCCCCGCGGGCGTTGAGGAACACCGCCGCGGTGCCCCGTCCGCGCCCGGCCAGGCCCGGGCGGCCCCGCACCAGGTAGGCGTCCAGCGCCGCCACCGCGGGCCGCCCCACCGGCACCAGCCGCTGCTTGCCGCCCTTGCCCCGCAACAACACCGACCGGTCGCGCACGTCGATGTCGTCGAGGTCCAGCCCGACCGCCTCCGAGATGCGAGATCCGGTGGAATACAGCATTTCCAGCAGCGCCCGGTTGCGCAGCGTCAGCGGTCCGTCCGAGGCGCTGTCGCCGCCGGCCCCGGCCAGCAGCGCCAACACCTCGTCGATGGTCAGGCTTTTGGGCAGTCGCCGTCCCGGCGGTGGCGGCTTGACGCCGCGGGCCACGTCCACCGACGCCATGCCCTCGGCGGCGGCGAACCGGTGCAGGCCGCGCACCGCGATCAGCGCACGCCCGGCCGAGACCGCCGACAGCGCCGGCACGCCGTTCTCCGGGTCACCGCGCTGCAGCGCCACCAAGAATTCGGTGACGTCGCCCTCGCGCACGTCGGCCAGGTCGTCGATGCCGCGGGCCAGCAGATGCTCGCTGTAGCGCCGCAGGTCGCGCCGATAGGAACTCAACGTGTTGGCCGCGACCCCGCGCTCGATCGTCAGATGATCCAGGTACCCCTGGAGCTGCCCGGTCAGCGGGCCTACCGGCCGGGCCGCCGCGGTCATGACCGGCTCTGCCTGGCGGCGAATGCGGTCGGCCGGTCGACCCATTCGGCATCCACCGGACGTGGGGTCCCGAAACCCTGGCGGTACGCGTAAGCGGCCAGAATTCCCGCTACCGCAATCGCATTGACGATTTCGCCGCTGAACACCATCGCGGCCGCCTCGGCGATCGGATACCAGCGCAGCGTCAGATCGGCCTCCTCGTCGTGCGCTTCCGGGCGCTCGACCTCGGTAAGGCCGGTGGCCAGATACACCCGCACCGACTCGTCGGAAAAGCCCGGCGTGGAGTCCAAATCGACCAGCACCTGCCAGGTCGTCGCCGTCAAGCCGGCTTCCTCGACGAGTTCGCGCCCGGCGGTCAGGTGCGCCGGCTCACCATGGACATCGAGCAGCCCGGCGGGCAACTCCCACAGCCGTCGGCCGAAGGCATGGCGGTATTGGTAGATCAGCGGGATATTGCCTGACTCATCCATGGCGACCACCCCGACGGCGCCGTAGTGCTCCACCACATCGCGGGTGGCAGTCTTGCCGCCCGGCATCCGCACCTCGTCGCGGCGCAGCGCGAAGATCTTGCCGCTGTGCAGCAGTTGCGATGACGCGGTCTCGAAGACGTGCTCAGCCACGGGTTACGTGTTCTGGCAGGGGTTCTTGCCGCGGATCGGTCAACGGCCGGGCGCTGCCGCCGTGTGTGTCGGCTCCGTTCTGCGCATCGGGAGCGTCGTGAGGTTCGTGATGGGGCTCGGGGATCTCCACCGGCAGCCGCTCGGCGGCCTTGTAGTCGATGGCCGCGCCGACGAACGCGGCGAACAGCGGGTGCGGCCGGGTGGGTCTGCTCTTGAGCTCTGGGTGCGCCTGAGTGCCCACCAGGAACGGGTGCATCTCTCGCGGGTACTCGACGAACTCCACCAGCTTCCCGTCCGGGGAGGTGCCGGAGAACCGCAGCCCGCTCTCGGCGATCCGGTCCCGGTAGGCGTTGTTGACCTCGTAGCGATGCCGGTGCCGTTCGGAGACCTCGGTCGTCTGGTAGGCCTCGGCCACAATCGAATCCGGTTCCAGCACAGCAGGATAGGCGCCGAGCCGCATAGTGCCACCGAGGTCGGCGGTTCCGGCGACGGCATCCTGCTGGTCGGCCATGGTCGCGATCACCGGATCGGGCGTGTCCGGATCGAACTCCGCCGAGCTGGCTTGCGCGATCCCTGCGGTGCGGGCCGCGTCGATCACGATGCACTGCAGGCCCAGACACAATCCCAGCACCGGCAACGCGTGGGTGCGGGCATAGGCGATGGCGCCGATCTTGCCCTCGATGCCCCGGATCCCGAATCCGCCCGGGATCAGCACCCCGTGCATCTCCCCGAGCGCGGCGGACGCCCCGGCGGGGGTTTCGCACGCATCGGAGGCAACCCAGTTGATCTCGACCCGCGCGTAATGGCTGAACCCGGCGGCTCGCAACGCCTCGGTCACCGATAGGTAGGCGTCGGATAGGTCGATGTACTTGCCCACCAGCGCGATTCGCACCGTCTCGTGAGGTTCGTGGACCCGGCGCAGCAGTTCATCCCACTCGGTCCAGTCGACATCCTTGAACGGCAGGTTGAGCCGGCGCACCACGTAGGCATCCAGTTCCTCGCGGTGCAGCACCTTGGGGATGTCGTAGATCGACGCGGCGTCCGGCGTGGAGATCACCCCGTCGATGTCGACGTCGCACATCAGCGCGATCTTGTTCTTCAGCGGCTCGGGTACGTCGCGATCGCAGCGCAGGATCAGCGCGTCCGGGGTGATGCCGATGCTGCGCAGTGCGGCCACCGAGTGCTGGGTCGGCTTGGTCTTGAGCTCCCCCGACGGGGCCAGGTAGGGCACCAGCGACACGTGCAGGAAGAACACGTTGTCCCGGCCCACGTCGTGGCGGACCTGGCGGGCGGCTTCCAGGAACGGTTGCGACTCGATGTCGCCGACGGTGCCACCGATCTCGGTGATGACGACGTCGGGGCGCCGGCCGTCGGCGTCCGGCTCGGACATGGCCAGGATGCGGCGCTTGATCTCGTCGGTGATGTGCGGGATCACCTGCACGGTGTCACCGAGGTACTCGCCGCGGCGCTCCTTGGCGATGACCGTCGAATACACCTGCCCGGTGGTCACATTCGCCGACCCGGACAGGTCGCGGTCCAAGAATCGCTCGTAGTGGCCGACGTCGAGGTCGGTCTCGGCGCCGTCTTCAGTGACGAAGACCTCCCCGTGCTGGAACGGATTCATCGTTCCGGGGTCGACGTTGAGGTAGGGGTCCAGCTTCTGCATGGTGACCTGCAGACCCCGGGCGATCAGCAACTGGCCCAGGCTGCTTGCGGTCAAACCCTTACCGAGCGAGGACGCAACTCCACCGGTGACGAAGAGGTGCTTCGGCTCGGTTTGCGGGTGCTTTCGCAATGGTGGCAAAACCAACCTCCGTGACGACGGCGCAGGATTGAGGGCCTGCCGACCCACGGAATCTCACCCTAACATCGATAGCGGCCCCCGGCCGCTGACACGCCCAGCCACGCCCGGCCACGCCCAGTCACGCCGCCCGGCAGCGGTCACCGGGCCTATTGCGCGAGGGTGACCGATCCGGCGCCGTGACCGATGCCGTACTGCCCCGGATGTCCGCCGTTGATCAGGCTGCTCACCGCCATGACGGTGGTGATTCGCCCCGCCTCGAGGTCGACGTCATCGACCGTGCTCACCGCGTCGGCAACCGCGGAATCGGTGCGGGCCATCGCGACGGCCGCGGTGCCCGAGGCGCAGCCGTCCCGACCGGCCAGCACCGTCGCCGAACCGTGCGGGGCCAGGGCCGCTGCGAACCGGGCGACGCTCACCCCGCTGCTGCCGGCGTCCTCGGGCAGCGCTCCCCCGGTGATGACCACCGCCGAGTTGGCCGCTGCGAACCGTTGTTCGCGGTAGGTGATGAAGCCGGTATCGCGCAGCGCCGCCAGTACGGTGTCGCGCTGGGTGTCATCCGCGGGCTGGACGGCCGAGTTGCGATTGATCAGCAGCGCGATGCCGAGCAGGTCGCCGGCCTGGGCGCCCTGGTCGATCAGGTGGGTGCTCAGTTGGGCACCGGCGGGCACGATCCCGGACTCCACCACCGCCCGCAGCTTCTCCTCGGCATTGCCCTCGACGAACTGGGGCGTCAGCGCGACCGTTCCGGTGACGGCCCCGCCGGCCTGACCGATGATCCGCGCCACCGCCTCGACGTCGTCGTCAGCGGCGTCCGGAGTCCGGAAGATCACCGTGGACTTGCCGTTGAGCGCCTCGCGCACGATCCGGGGCGCCATCTGGGCGTCGAAATCGTTTGCGTTGCCGAGCCGTTCGCTCAGCGCGTTGTGCTGTTCGCGCTGCGCGTCGATCTGCGCGCGCAGCTCCTGCTTATCGGACTGCAGGCTGCCCAGCACCGGTCCCGACAGCAGCCCGGATCCCAGCACCACGCCGAACACCAATGCCAGCAGCACCGCGGTCAGCGACATCGCATGGTATCGAGGGGTGATCATCGCCGTGTCGGCCCGGTTCGCTTAGGTCACCCAGTGCTGCAGCCACTGCGTCAGGTGATGCCAGTAGTTGCTGAGCCAGTCGAGGACCACGGCGTCGGTCTGCGAGACCCACAGCGCGACGATGATCGCGACCAGCATGCTGAGCACCAGCAGTGCGATCGCGCCCGCGGAGACCCGGCTGCGGTACAGCGTGGCGACGGCCCGGGCATCCACCAGCTTCTCGCCGACCTTGAGCCGGGTCAAAAACATCGACGGGTTCGTCAGCTGACGGGTCCGGTCGAAGAACGTCTCGATGTTGGCCGTCTGCCCGGCCGTCACCAGCAGGGCCGCACCGTGGTGGTCGGCCAGCAGCAGTGCCAGGTCCATCGGGGAACCTGCCGCCGGGAACGTCATCGCCCCTATCCCGAGGTCCTGGATGCGCTCCAGGCCGGGCGCGTGGCCGTCGGCGTCGGCGGGCAGCACCACCTGCGATCCGCACCGCAGCACCTCGGCGCTCATCTGGTCGGGGTCGCCGATGATCAGCTGCGGGCGGTAGCCCGCCTTGCGCAGTACGTCAGCGCCGGCGCCGATCCCGATCAGCACGGGCTGGTATTCCTTGATGAACGGCTTGAGGCACTTCAGGTCGTCGGCGGCGTCGGGCTCGTCACCGACCAGCACCACATGCCGGCGGCGCAGGTCGACGTCGATCTCGGGGATCCCGATCCCGTCGATCAGCAGCGGGCTCTCGCTGCGGATGAACTCAATGGTGTTGCCGGCGAAGGATTCCAGGTGCGCCACCAACCCGGTCTTGGCCTCGAGCATCAGGTCGGCGATCTCGACGTCGCTGCGTTCGACGCCCAGGGCCAGGCGCCGGTCACCGGAGTAGACGCCGCCGTTGTGCAGCCGGACTTTGGCGCCGTCGCGGATCTTCTTGAACACCGTGGGGCCGGCCTCGTCGATCAGCGTGACGCCGTTGGCCACCAGCACCTCAGGCCCGAGGTTGGGGTAGCGCCCGGAGATGGACGCCGAGGCATTGACGACGCCGGCGATCTCGGCTTCCACCAGTGCGTCGGCGGTGATCCGGTCCAGGTCGAGAATGTCGAGGACGACGATGTCGCCGGGACCGACCCGCCGCAGCAACCGGTCGATGTCGTGATCGACCCGGGCGGTACCGATGACGCCGGGCCGGGAGGTGTTACGAGACAACAGCGCAGACATCTTCATGGGCGCGATTGTGTCGGGGAAAGCGCGGGAAAGCAGGGAGGCGCGCCGTAACACTGGCCTCACAAGTTCCGTTACGTCACACCAGTCACAGGGTCTTCGGGCTACTCGTGGGCGTCTGCACGCCGGTCATCCTGCGCGGCGTCCAGCAGTTCTCGGGCGTGCGCGCGGGCGGTGTCGGTCTCTCCCAGCCCGGCCAGCATCCGGGCCAGTTCGGCCACCCGGTCCTCGCCGTCCAGGCGCCGCACCCCGCTGGCGCCGTTACGCCCGCTGGCCTCCACCATCAGATGCACATCCGCATAAGCCGCCACCTGCGGCAAGTGGGTCACCACGATGACCTGGTGGGTGCGGGCCAGCCGGGCCAGCCGCCGCCCGATTTGTACCGCGGCGCGGCCGCCCACCCCGGCGTCGACTTCGTCGAACACCATCGTGGTGCCGGCCGAGCTGCGTGCCGACGACAACGACGAGGTGGCCAGCACCACCTCCAGCGCCAGCATCACCCGGGACAGCTCGCCCCCCGAGGCGCTCTTGGCCAGCGGCAGCACCGTCATACCCCGGTGCGCGGCCAGCCCGAACTCGACCTCGTCGATGCCGTCGGCGCCGGCATGCACGAGCTGCCCCGAGGGCAACCGCAGGGCGGCCGGGTCGTCGTCGACGGCCGGGCTGTGGCTGACACCGATGCTGAACTCGGCGTCGGCCATCGCCAGCCCGGACAGCTCGGCGCTCACCGCCTTGGCCAGCCCGCGAGCCGCCTTGCCGCGCGCGGCGCTGAGGTCGGTGGCGGTCTTCACCACCTGCTCGGCGAGGTCCTCGACGCGAGCCGACAGCGCCACCATCGTTTCTTCGGAGACGTCGAGCTGGGCCAGCCGGTCGCGGGACTGCGCCGCCCAGGCCAGCACCCCGTCGATGTCGGCGGCGTACTTGCGGGTCAGGGAACGCAGCTCGGCCTGCCGCGCCAGCTTGGCGTCCAGCGCGTCGGCGCCGGTAGGCAGCTCGTCGAGGTACCCGCCGAGTTCGCGGGCCACATCGTCGACCACCGTGAGCGCCTCGCCGAGTTGTTCGCCGAGGGCCTGTAGGGCGGCGTCGTCGGTGGCGGTCAGCGCCGCCTTCGCCTGCCCGAGCCGGTAGGTGGCCGACGTCGCCGCGTCGGCCGCGTCCACTGCGTCGTCTAAGCCCCCGGCCAGCGCCGCGCGCGCCCCGGACGCCGCGGCGCGCAGTGCGTCGAGTTCGGAGAGCCGGCGGATCTCCACCGTCAGCGCGTCGTCCTCCCCGGCCTGCGGGTCGACGGCATCGATCTCGCGCAGCGCGAAGGTGAGCCGGTCGGCTTCCTGGGCCAGTTCCCGGGCCCGGTTGTTGCGGTCGAGCAGTTCGCGTCGCGCCGACAGCCAGGCCTCCCGTGCGCTGCGGTAGCGCTGCAGCCGGGTGTCGACCGCGGCGAATCGGTCCAGTGCCCCGCGCTGTTCGTCCGGGCGCATCAACCGCAGCTGGTCGTTCTGACCGTGCAGGGTCAGCAGCCCGCCGGTGAACCCGCTCAGCGATTTGGCGGGCACCCCGCGGCCCCCGAGGTAGGCCCGCGACGGCCCGTCGGCGCTGACCGAGCGGGCCGCGATCACGCTGCCGTCTTCGTCGCGCTCGGCGCCGGAGACCTCCAGGATCTCGTCGATCTGCCCGGCCGCCGCCGGTGCCAGATCGGCGGTGCAGAACCGGCCTTCGACCACCGCGCGGGCCGCACCCGAGCGCACCCGGGTGGCGTCGGCGCGGGCGCCGCCGAGCAGGTGCAGCCCGGTGACCACCATCGTCTTGCCGGTGCCGGTCTCCCCGGTCAACACGGTCAGGCCGCGGTCGAATTCGGCGGTCGCCGCGTGGATCGCGCCCAGCGACTCGATGCGGATCTCAGTGAGCACTGAAACTACTGTCCGCGCCAGCCGGTCACCGGCAGCCGGAATTTGCGCACCAGCCGGTCGGTGAACGGCGAGGTGCCCAGCCGCGCCCACTTGACCGGGGTGACGCCGCGTTGCACCTCGAGCCGTCCGCCGGCCGGCACCAGCATCTTGCGGCGGCCGTCGCAGAACACCAGCGCATTGTGTCCCTCGCTCTCGACTTCGATCGCGATCGTCGAGTCGGGACTGGTCACCATCGGCCGGGCGAACAGGGCGTGAGCGTTGTTGGTCACCACCAGGATTGCATCCAGGTCAGGCCAGAGCACCGGCCCGCCCGCGGAGAACGCGTAGGCGGTCGATCCGGTCGGTGTCGACACCAGCACGCCGTCGCAGCCGAACGTCGACACCGGCCTGCCGTCCACCTCCACGACGACACCCAGGACCCCCAACCTCGGGCCCTTCTCCATGCTGGCCTCGTTGAGCGCCCAACCGCTGCCGATGATCTCCCCGTCGGCACGCACCACCACATCCAGCGTCATCCGGTCCTCCACCCGGTAGTCGCGGGCGATGATGTGATCGAGGACCCGGTCGATGTGATCGGCTTCGGCCTCGGCCAGAAAACCGATCCGGCCCAGGTTGACCCCCAGCACCGGGATGTCGGCGGCGCGGGCCAGTTCGGCGGCCCGCAGGAAGGTGCCGTCACCCCCGAGGACCAGCACCAGTTCGCAACCCTCGGCGGCCTGGGTGTCGGGATCCACCACGTCGATCTGGACGCCGAGTTCACGCATGTCGTCGGGCGCCAGGTGCAGCGAGCCCTTGTCGACAGCCTCGGCGGTCAGCACCCGCATCGTGATGCCGTGGTCGCCCAACACCTTCTCCACGCGGCGGGCGGTGTCGGTGGCCTCTTCACGCCCGGTGTGCACCACCAGCAAAACGGTGCGCTCTCCGTGCCCGGTATTCACTGGGGTCCCTTCGCAACGGCATCCTGGACGGCTGCATCCAACGCCGCACCGGTCAGCGGTGCGGCGGCGGCACGCAGATGCAGAAAGTACTCGACGTTGCCCGACGGGCCCGGCAGCGGACTGGCGGTCACCGCGACGGTGCCCCAGCCGAATTCGGCTGCCCGGTGCGCCACCGACCGCACCGCGTCGGCGCGCAGGCCCGGGTCCGAAACCACCCCGCCGGCGCCGACCTGCTCTCGGCCCACCTCGAACTGCGGCTTCACCATCGGAACGATATCGGCGTCGGGTGACGCGCAACCAGTCAGTGCGGGTAACACGGTGGCCAGCGAGATGAACGACAAGTCGGCGACGATCAGCTCGGCGGGCCCGCCGATGACCTCCGGGGTCAACCCGCGGACGTTGGTGCGTTCGACGACGACGACGCGCGGGTCGGTGCGCAACGACCAGGCCAACTGGCCGTAGCCGACGTCGACGGCGACCACCCGGGCCGCGCCCCGGTCGAGCAGTACCTCGGTGAAACCGCCGGTCGAGGCCCCCGCATCCAGACACGCTCGGTCGGCGACGGTGATCTCGAAGGTGTCCAGTGCGCCGATCAACTTGTGCGCTCCACGCGACACCCAGTTGCGTTCGCCGTCTTCGGCGACGGCCAGGGCGGCGGTGAGAGTCACGGCGGTGGCCGGTTTGACGGCCGGGATGCCGTCAATGGTGACTTTGCCGGCACCGATCAACTCCGCGGCCTGCTGCCGGGAACGCGCGAGTCCGCGCCGGACCAGCTCGGCGTCAACGCGAGTGCGCCGCGACATGTGCCCTCAGCCCTTCTCCACCGACTCCAGTGCCCGCACCAGGACCTCGTGGGCTTCTTCGAGCCGCTGCGCCAACGCGTTGAGATCGCTGTGCGCGGGCAGTTCGGCCAGCTCGGCTTCCCCGGGCAGCGCGGCCAGCAACGCCGCGATGCGCTCCCGGACATCATCAATCTCACTGTTCATGGCTGCCACCAACGCTAGACCATGCCAGTTGGGGCCCCTTAGGGCCAGGCCCCGAGCAGGGACCAACGTTGCAGAGCCTGCCCGGCGGTGTCGTCGGCGGACTCGACGGTGAACGGGCGCCCGGCCAGGTCGGCGTCGGCCACGGCGCAGGCGAGCGCACGCACGATCGACAGGCCGTCCGCGTCGTTCTCTTCGGGCTGCGACGTGGCGACGGTGACCGTGGCGCCGTCCAGGGTGACCTGCCACTGCGGCTGCGGGCCGATCGCCAGCCGGTCGGCGTCGAGATGCAGCGCCCGCAGGTCGTGGCCGATGTAGGTCGGTCGCTGCTCGGCGACGGCGCCGACGGCATCGCGTGCCGAATTGACGCCGGTGAGCACCATCAGGCTCGGCAGCGCGGCGGCGTTGGCCGCGGCGATGTCGGTGTCCAGCCGGTCACCGACGACCAGCGGCGCGTAGAACTCACCGCGGGTCAGCGCCTCGGCGAGCAAACCCGGGCCCGGCTTGCCGGCCACCTGCGGTTCGGCGTCGGTCGCGGCCCGCAACGCGGCCACCATCGACCCGTTGCCGGGCAGTAGGCCACGCTCCGACGGCAGGGTCTTGTCGACGTTGGTCGTCATCCACTTCGCGCCGGCCCGGATGGCCAGCGCCGCCTCGGCCAGGTCGGCCCAGCCGGTCTCGGTGGACAGGCCCTGCACCACCGCGGCCGGCTCGTCGGTCGCCAGCCGCACCGGTTCCAAACCGGCGGAAGCGATTTCGGCGGCCAGTGATTCGGTGCCGACCACCAGCACCCGGGATCCGGCGGGCAGTTGCTCGGCCAGCAGGTGCGCCGCGATCTGGGCGCTGGTGGCCACGTCCTCGCCGGCGGCGGTGAAGCCCAGCTCACGCAGGTGCGCCGCGACCTCGTCCGCGCTGCGCGAGGAGTTGTTGGTGATGAACAGGCCGCGACTCTGGATCTCGGCCAGCGTTTCGACGGCTCCGGCGGTGGGTTCGCCACCGCGGAACACCGTGCCGTCGAGATCGAGTAGCAGACAGTCGTATTCGTCTGCCAGCGAGCCGGCGCCGCCCAGTTCGGCGATCCGCTCCTCGACGTCGGTGACACCTTCGGTGTCGGCGGCTGCGGCCTTGAGGAACCATTCCAGGGCTTCGTTGCCGCGGCCCAGCGCCACCAGCGTTTCGGCGTGCGCGTAGTGCAGCCGGGCCACCGTCGACCCGGTGCGCTCGGGATCGGCCCGCGCGGCCGACAGCACCGTCAGCGCCTGCTCCAGCTGGCCCAGGTCGGCGCGGGCGCCGGCGACCACGATCCGCAGTTCGTCGGCCTCGTCACCCTCCAGTTGGGCGGCTTCGGGGCTGGCGGCCAGTTCGATCGCCCGTTGTGGGCGGCCCAGGCCACGTTCGCAGTCGGCGATCAACGGCAACAGCGCGGACTTGCTGCCCATCCGGCGCGCCGCGCGCAGCTCCGCCAGGGCCTGCGTCCAGTCGCCGCAGTGGTAAGCCGCGATCCCGACCGCTTCACGGATCGCGGTGATCCGCGTCGAGCGGGACCGCGCCGCCTTGGCGTGCTTGAGCGCGGCCTGCGGGTCCTCGTCGAGCAGCATGCCGGCGGCCACCAGATGACAGGCCACACCGTCGGCGGTGGCCTTGCTCAGGGTGCTCAGTTCCCGGCGCACTTCCGGCGCCAGCTGCTTGGGTTCGATCCCCTCCGGCAGCGGCGGATCGTCGTAACGTCGGGTGGATTCTTCGCCGGCCGGCCGCGGGGGCCGCGAGCCGCCGTCATCGTCGCGCCGGGGCGCGGTGCGACGATCCCGGTCCGGTCCCGAACCCCTGGGCGTCCGGCGCTGATCACCGGTGGGCGTGCGCCGCTGGTCGCCGGCTGCCCGTCTTTGGTGCGGACCGCGTGGGCCACTTCCGGTGCCCCCGCGCGACTGACCACGCCCGCCACTTGCTCTGTTGTCGACCACTGAAACCTTTCGCGTGAATCCTCGTGTAAGGATACGGGCCGCCGCGAATTGTCCGGTCAGCGCACCGACCCGCCAAACCGGGCATTCTTTGCCGACGCTCGCGGTGTCGCGCAAATTACCGAACCGGGCAGGGAACGACGGCGGTACCGCCGCGTTTTCGCCTCATCCGGGCCGGAGCGCTCAGTGAGCTGCACCCGCACCGCAATGCCTGGGGCGGTCCCTTCGGCGCTTCCGATACGAGGGTGCAACTGTTCTTACTTCGCACCGCCCGCACCAGTTCGGCCGGGTGATCCGATTGAGCAAGAACGCTTGATATCCGCGGCGGGAATTGGAAACGCCCCCCGATTTCTCGGGGGGCGTTTCGCTATGTTGTGTTCGGCGGTGTCCTACTTTTCCACCC
>NZ_LZIN01000026.1 GCF_001667375.1 Mycolicibacter sinensis
AGTCGAGCGTGTCTTCCACCCCGCCCCAGTCGATGCCCATCCATTCGGTGAAGAAGCCCTCGATGTTGCCGAAGGCGCTGTAGAAGAACGCCACAACTGAGTAGAACAAGCCTTCCCACCAACCGCTGTCGACCAGCCCGTGGCTCCACGCATTGATCCAGGCGCCGAACTGGTCGAAGTCACCGGAGATGTCGATGTCGGTGATCGCGCCGTCGGTGGTGGCCAGGTGGTTGGCCACCTGATCGGGCGTGAGCCCCAGATACATCATGTGCTCGTAGAACAAACCGAGCTCAGAGGTGGACGTGGGGTCGGTGACCGGATCTCCGGGGATCGTGTAATCGGTTACCGCGAACCAGTTGTTCGGGGTCTGGACACCCGACAGCAGAGCAGTGTCGAAGAAGTCGGAGGAGGAAACCCCGCCCATACCCTCCGACGCGGTGTCGGCACCGACCGGATTGCCGATGAACACGAAATGCAGCAACTGCGGGTTGACGCCGTCGTGGGCCAGTTGGGCCATCGCGATCGAACCGGCCGTGGCGCCCTGCGAGTAGCCGAATATCCACAGCGGGTTGTCGGCATCGTAGGCGCCCGGGTTGGCGTCGAGCTGGGCGTGCACCGCCCGCACGATCTCGGCCGCGCCGACGAAACTGCTGTGCCCCTGCAGGATCAGCTGCGGGGTGGTCAGCACCTGCAGCGGGGAATCGCAGATGCCGGCACCGATCACGCAGACCGTCGGATCGTCGCCGGCGTCGAAGCCTAGCGGGTTGAGGAACAGGTCGGCCGCGGTTTGGGCGAACGCCGCCGAGGGCGTCGGCAACATCGTCCCGCCGACGAAGAACGCGGT
>NZ_LZIN01000027.1 GCF_001667375.1 Mycolicibacter sinensis
AGCCAGGTGCCGCCGCCGGTGTGGGCTTTGCCGGTGCCGGCTTCTAGCTCGGCCAGGGTGGTGGAGACGATGGTGGTGGCCGGTAGGCCGTTGTGTTGGCCGAGGTCGCCGCTGGCCAGCAGGGCGCGGCCCATTGCGGTCAGGGCGTCGTGGTTGCGTTGCCCGGCGCTGCGGGCATCGGTGTCGATCGCGGTTTGCGAGGGTGTGCCGGCCACACATGGGGTGGGGTCGTCGGTGTTGCACATGCCCGGGGCGGCCCAGCGGGCCAGCACGGCATCGAGGGTGGCGCGGGCTTGCGGATCGAGGTGGCCCTTGATCGCACTCATGCCGTCGCGGTCTTGCGGGCCGAGCACCAGGGTGCGGCGTTTGGCGCGTTCGGCGTCGGTGTAGTTGCCGTCGGGGTGTAGGTGATCGGCCATGCGCCCGGCGAGTTTGGCCAGTTGTTCGGGCCGGTATTGGCCGGCCAGCTCGGTGAGTTCGGCTTCGGCCTGCACCAAAGTTGCGGTGTCGATGCCCTCGGGTAGGTAGTCGAAGAATTTGCGGATCACGTCGATGTGGGCGGCCCCGATCGCGCCGGCGCGTTGGGCGGCGGCCACCT
>NZ_LZIN01000028.1 GCF_001667375.1 Mycolicibacter sinensis
CCCCGCCGGCGCCGACCGCGGCGTCCGAGGCGGCGACGCCCGCCCGCCCCTGCGCCCCACCGCCGCCGTCGCCACCGCCGGCCCCGGCACCGCCGTTACCGCCCTGGCCGCCGGAGCCGTTGTTGCCGGCCTTGCCACCGGCGGTCGAACCACCGCCGCCACCGTCACCGCCGCGACCGCCTGCCCCGGCGGTTCCGGCCGCGCCGCCACTGCCGCCGGCGCCTTGGTTGACCGCCAGCGTCGCGTCGCCGCTCGCACCCTCACCGCCGGAGCCGGCCGTACCGCCGTTGCCGCCCTGGCCGCCGTTCCCGCCATTGCCGTTGTCTCCCACCGTGTCGTGGGCGCCGGTGCCGGCGTTGCCGCCGGTGCCGCCCGCGCCACCCTCGCCGCCTTCACCGCCCTGGCCGCCGGCCTGACCGGCGCCGTCGTTGGTGGACAGCACGCCCTGCTCGCCGATGTAGCCGACGCCGCCCTGGCCGCCGTGGCCGCCTTCGCCGGCGTTGCCACCGTTGCCGCCGGTGCCCGGCGCGCCCGCGTCGAGACTGGACTGGTCGCCGGTCCAGTTGCCGCCGGCTCCGCCGTTGCCCCCGGCACCGCCCGCCCCGCCCTTGCCACCGGCGGCAATGGAGCTGCCCTCGCCGCCGGCTCCGCCTGCGCCGCCCTTGCCGCCGGTACCGCCGTTGCCGGCCGCCCAGCCACCGGATCCGCCGGCACCGCCGGCGCCCCCGGAACCACCGTTGCCGCCGTCGCCGCCGAGACCCGCGTCGAAGGCCGCTCGACCGCCCAACCCACCGTTGCCGCCGGCCAGGCCGGTCGGGGCGCCTTCAGACATGACGGTGGCAGTCTGCCCGGCGAAGCCACCCTGGAGAACCGGCGACGATACCGGTGACCGGTTGAATCCATCACCGCCGTCGCCCCCGTTGCCGCCCAGCAGACCCTTGACGCCGTCGGCGCCGTCGGATCCGACCACCCCGGTGCCGGCCAGCCCGCCGGTCCCGGCGGCACCCCCGAGGCCGCCGGCGCCGACCACACCGGCATTGGCACCGGCCCCGCCATTACCGCCGTCGACGTGACCGGCGGTGCCGTTGGCGGCATCGCCTCCGTTGCCACCGGACCCTGCGTCCCCGCCGGCGCCGCCCGCGCCGCCATCACCGTTGGCCCCGGCGCTGCCGGAACCGCCGGCAGCCACACCGCCACCGGCCCCGCCCGCACCGCCGTTGCCGCCCTGGCCGCCATTGCCGCCGAGTGCGGCGTCACCGCCGTTAGCGCCACCGGCGGCATGGGCGTCGGTCGCCGCGTCATAGCCGTCGCCGCCGAGCCCGCCGCGACCGCCGGCGCCACCAGCACCTCCGGCACCGCCTTCGCCGCCGTCCCCGGCGATCGATCCGCCCAGCCCGCCGTTGCCGCCGGCGCCGCCGTTGCTGCCGGCGCCGCCGACCTCACCAGCGCTGCTGAGCAGCCCGGCCGATGTCGCTGCTGTGCCGTCGTCGCCCTCGGCGCCGGCTGCTCCGGCTCCGCCGGCGCCACCGTTTCCGCCGTTGCCGTAGCTGCCGCCGTTGCCGCCGACACCACCGTTTCCGCCGTCGAGGGCAGAAGTCGTCGATGTCCAGCCCGCTCCGCCAGCACCACCGTCACCACCGCTGGTGGCCGTCCGCCCGGCGTCCGCGACCCCGGTCGCGCCCAGCCCACCGGCACCGGCCTTCCCGACCTCACCGCCGTTGCCGCCCGCGCCGCCGTCGGCGTGGTCGGCGGTACCGGCGGCTCCTGCCCCGCCATCCCCGGCGGCTCCGGAGTTGCCACCGATCCCGCCGTTACCGTCGGTGCCGGCCAGCCCCACGCTGCCGAATTGGGCGCCGTGGCCACCGGCGCCGGCTTGGCCGCCGGCGCCACCCGCGCCGCCGTTACCGCCGTCGCCACCATCGCCGCCGGCACCCGTCGCATGAGCAGCGAAGTCACCGGTCGCACCCAGTCCGCCCGTGCCGCCGTTGCCACCGGCTGCACCGTTGCCCGCACTGCCGCCGCGGCCACCGTCACCGAACAGCAGCGACGAACTGGAGCCTCCCGCTCCGCCATTGCCGCCGGAGCCGCCGCCGCCGCCGATGCCGCCGAGTCCGCCGGTGCCGCCGCCCGCCGACCAGATGCCCTGGGCGCCGGTGACTCCCGCGGTGCCCAGGCCGCCGTCACCGCCGAGGCCCCCGGCGCCACCGCTGCCGAACAGCCAGCCGATTCCGGCGCCACCGGAGCCACCGTTGCCCCCGGAAGTACCCGCGCCACCGTCGCCGCCGGCGCCACCGTTGCCGCCGACGCCCATGAACGATCCACCGAGTCCGCCGGCGCCGCCGATGAAGCCGCCGCCGCTGGCGCCGCCCGCCCCACCATTGCCGAGGAAGCCGGCGTCGCCGCCCGCGCCGCCCGCGGTGCCGTCGGCACTGCCGTCGTAGCCGGCACCGCCGTCACCGAAGAGCCAGCCACCGGCCCCGCCGTCGGGGTTGGTCGCGTCGCCGGCGGCGCCGTTGCCGATCGCGAAGGACCCCAGCAAGCCGTTGATCGCGGTGTCGACCTGGAGGCCGAACGGGCTGTTGATCCAGTCCTGCAGCCCGGCATACAGCGGGGTGTAGATCCACTGGTCGAACAGCGCGGTCCAGTCGGTCGGTGAGCCCCAGGCCAGGCCGGGCAGCTGGTCGTCCCAGGCCGCCGGGTTGAACCAGTCCTGCAGGTCAAAGGTGCCGGCTGGTGACGCGGCGTCCGCGTCGGGCAGCGGCGCGGCACCGAACAGGTCGGTCAGCCAGCTGAAATCCAGGTCCGCGTGCGCCGGCGGTGCGCTGGCCAGTGGTGCCATGCCGAAAGCGAGGAACGCCCCGACAGCGGTTCCGGCACCCAGCACGCGGCGATGCTGACGCTTTCCTGTGCGAAGTGCGACCTGCTGTCCCGTGCCACGGCGCCCACCAGACATCGAGAGTCTCCTATCCAGACCCCCAGTCCGGGTTGCCTATTCACTTATCCCTCGCCCTGGGCAGAAGTCTATGTTTTTGGATCGTAAAATCAAGGATTTTCTGTGAGTTAGTTCATTTTTTCTTCATCTTGAGAGGGTTGCGACTGGCCGACCTCCCGGTGCGCTGCACCGCCGCAGCTACGCTCTTAGCAGGGCGGTGTGGCTCCGCCGACACAACCGTGCGCGCCGGAACCGCCTTGGCTTCCATGACTGCCGGCGCCGCTGCCGTTAGTGCCCTGACCACCGACGCCGGTCTGGCCGCCGGCCCCGCCGGCCCCACCATCGCCGCCCTCGCCACCGATGTGTCCACCGGTGCCGCCGTTACCGCCGTCACCACCCGTGCCGCCGTTGGGGCTGCTGCCGCCCTTACCGCCCAGCAGTCCTAGGCCGAGCGCCGGCGCACCGCCGTTGCCGCCATTGCCGCTCTGGCCGCCGGTGCCGCCGCTACCACCGCTACCACCGCTACCGCCGCTGCCACTGGCATTTGCGCCACCGACGCCACCGGTACCGCCGAAGCCGCCGGCGCCCGGCGTTCCGGCATTGCCGCCGTCGCCTCCGATGCCGCCGATCCCTAACACGCCGAGCAGGCCTTGGCCACCGGTACCGCCGTTGCCGCTTTGGCCCCCTACTCCGCCGATGCCGCCGGTACCTCCGACACCGCCGACGCCGGTGACAGCGTCACCGCCCGCACCGCCGACACCGCCTGCGCCACCGACTCCCCCGGCGCCGCCGGTGCCACCTGTCTGGCCGGCGAGATCCAAAAGGCTGCCGTTCTTCCCGACAGCGCCGTTACCGCCGGTGCCGCCGATCCCTCCTCGGCCGCCTTGCCCGCCGGCACCGCCGTCACCCGAGATCGAGCCGCCCTTGCCCCCGGCACCTCCATTGCCACCGGTCGCTCCGCCCCCACCGGTGCCGCCGTTGCTACCCGCGGTGCTCGGGTTCGTCCCCGTCGCCCCCTGCGCCCCGTTTCCGCCGGCGCCGCCCTGACCGCCGTTGCCGATATTGCCGCCATCGCCGCCGCGGCCGCCCTGTCCTCCGGCGGCACCGCTGGTCGTCGGGTTATAGCCGTGTCCGCCGTAGCCGCCGTTGCCGCTGGGCCCGCTCGGCAGCCCGCCGGCCGCACCGGCGGTCCCGGCGGTCCCGCCACCGCCCGCGGTGCTGCCAGCCGCACCGCCGTTACCGCCGCCACCACCGGTGCCGGCGTCACCGCCGCGGCCGCCCGCCCCGCCGATGCCGCTGTTGACCCCCGTGGTGTTGTCAGCACCGGTCCCGCCGTTGCCACCCGCCCCGGCGACACCCCCGGCGCCCCCGGCGCCACCATTGCCGTTGACGCCGACCGCGCCGGTGGCGAGGTTGGTGCCGGCATCACCGCCGCGGCCACCGGCACCACCCTGGCCGCCGACCCCGCCGTTGGTCCCGGCAACTCCGGCAGCGCCGTCGCCGATCTGCGCCCCGGGGGTACCGTTCGCTCCCACACCGCCCGCGCCACCCTTGCCGCCGGCACCGCCCTGGCCTCCGGCGCCTATGCCGCCGGCACAGTTGGCGCCGGGCAGATCCAGGCAGTTGCCGCCGGTGCCCCCTGCGCCGCCGTTGCCGCCGCGGCCGCCGGTGCCCGCGGCCCCGGTCAGGCTGCCCGCCCCACCGGTCCCGCCGGCTCCGCCGTCGCCGCCCTTGCCACCGGCTCCGCCCTGATACCCGCCGCTTCCGCCCAGGCCGCCGGCGCCGCCGTTGCCGCCGTCGCCCCCGGCCCCGCCGACCCCGTTGAGCGCGGCGGCGTTGCCGCCGAGGCCACCGGCGCCGCCGGTGGCGGCGCCACCCGAGGCCAGGACCGCGAACCTGGCCACCGAACCCGTCCCCGAATAGTCGTAACCGCGGCCACCGATACCGCCGTTGCCGCCGCCGGTGGCCATCTGCCCGTCGGCGCCGGCCGCGCCGGCACTACCGCTGCCGGCCAGCCCGCCGGTGCCCGCCGCTCCCTATGCCGCCGGCACCACCATGGCTGGCGGCCCCGCCATCAGTGCCATCTCCACCGTTGCCGCCGATG
>NZ_LZIN01000029.1 GCF_001667375.1 Mycolicibacter sinensis
AGGAACAGGTCGGCCGCGGTTTGGGCGAACGCCGCCGAGGGCGTCGGCAACATCGTCCCGCCGACGAAGATCGCGGTGTCGGCCAACAGGGCCACTTCGGCGAGCGTCGTCTGGATGACCGGGGTTCCAGCGACGCCGGCGGCGATGACGCCCGCGACGGCGACCGGAGCGAAAACTTTGGTTACGTTCATTGCGACACACCTTGAACTTATGTAAGAGCTCGCCGACGGGACACGCTGATAATGGCATTCTCGCGCGACGAGAGTCAACGGACGCGGGGACTATGCCTGGCCAGCCCGCTGGCGGCGTTGACTTCCGCCAAGCGGCCCTGCCATGATCGCCCTCAGGCAATCTTTAGCTTCTGCGGTGAAGGGACGGGCCCGGATGCTCAACAAGGTCTTCGCGCCGATCGCGATTGCCGGCACCGTGGCAGGCGGTGTGCTTGCCGCCGCGCCGGTCCACGCCACCAATGCCGCCGTCAAACTGCTCGCTGACACCGCGTTCTTCGTCGGCCCGACGATTTTGTCCACTCCGTCGCCGACCTTCGCCCAAACCGCGGCCGACCTGTT
>NZ_LZIN01000030.1 GCF_001667375.1 Mycolicibacter sinensis
ATGTTCACGATGTTGCGAAACGCCGTCTGCATCTGACCCATGGTGTCCATCGAGGTCCGCTCGGCCAGACCACCCCAGCCCGCACCCGAGATGTTGGTCGACGACGCCCACATCCGCCGGGCCTCATCCTCCACCGTCTGGGCGTGCACATCGAAACGGCCCGCCATGCTGCGCATCGCGTCCGGATCGGTCATAAAACGTGTTGTCATCGCCTGTGTCTCCTTACCTGAAATTCGTTGTCGCGAGGTTTAACCGGCAACGACCGGACGGGGCATCACGGTCGGCTTGAAGCCGTAGCGGGGGGTACCGAGGCCGAAACCGCCCCGCTCAGCGCCGACCGGCATCCCGCCGGGCACCGCCGCCATCGACTCGATCTCCTCCGGGGTTGCCCAACTGCTGGCCTGCAGTGCGCCGGTCGCGGCGGCGTCGGCCGGGGCTGCCGCGGCCCACGCCGGCGGCGCGGACAGTTCACCGACCAGCGTCGCCTGCCCCACGCCCGCCGAGACCGCCGGCGCGCTGGCGCCGGCAGTGAACGCTCCGGCCGCCGCCGAGGCGGCGCCCGCCTCACCCCCGAGCGCGCCCAGGCTGCTCAGCGGGCCGCCGGGAGCCAGCAGGGCGCCGATGCCGGCACCTGCCGAACCACCGCCGAAGGCGTTGAAACCCCCGCCGGAGAAGAAGGTGGTCATGGTCGGGATCAAACTCGCCGGGGTGAACGCTGCGGATGTCCCGACGAAGCTCATCCCGCCGTTGAGTGGGTAGGTGAACAGCGACACGACGCCATTGATCGACGCGTTCCTGCCGATGGCCTCGAGGAGTCCGGCGAGTGTGGGCGGGGGTAGGCCGGCGTCAGCGGGACCCGGCGAGGTCAGGGTCTGCAGCGCGTTGGGCAGCGACGAGATCGCTTGCGCCGTCTGAGCGGTATTGCCGGCGGCCGTGCCGTTGGCCTGACTGACGGCGGCCGCTTGGTTGGCCGTTCCGGCCGGATTCGTGGTCTGGGTGGGCTCACTGAACGGTGTCACCTTGGTCGCCGCCGCCGAGGATGCCGCGTAGCTGTACATGACACCGGTGGCCTGGGCCCACATCTGGAGATACTGTGCGTCGCTGGCCATGATCGCTGCGGAGTTCTGCCCTACGACATTGGTCGCCACCAATTGCTTCTGCTGCGCGCGATTGGCGGCGATCACTGCCGGGGGAGGGGTGGCCGCGTGGGCCGCCTCGAATGCGGCCGCTGCGGCCGTGGCCTGGGTGGCCGCCTCCTCGGCCTTCGCCGCGGTGTCGGCCATCCACGCCAGATACGGCTTGGTGGCGGCGGTCATCGACGCCGACGCCGGGCCCATCCATTCCTGGTCGACGAGCTGGGAGAACGTTGTCTCGTAGGACGTCAGGGCCGAGGTGATCTCCGCGGCCAGGCCGCGCCAGGCGGAGGCGACGGCCATCATCGGCGTCGATCCGGGGCCGGTGTACAGCCGCCCCGAGTTGACCTCGGGTGGCAGGAGTGCGTAGTCGATCATCGTTGCTCCTAGACCACCATCGGCTTCGGCATGAATTTGGGCCGGAATCCGTAACGCGGGGTGCCATAGTTCATGCTGGCCCGACCGACGCCGGTCGGCACCGGAGGGGGCATGGAGGCCATGTTGTTGTGGGTCTCCGAGGGGACCGCCCAACCGCCGGGCCCCCCGGTCAGGGCCGCGGCGCCGGGGGTGGCGGCCGACCAGCTGGCCGGCGCCGAGAACGACGTTCCGACCAGCGAGGCCTGACCCATCCCGGCGGTGACCGCCGGGGTGACCGCACTGACCCCAAATGCGCTACTGACCCCGCTGGCCATGCCACCGCCGAGCGCGCCCAGGGCGCCGAGTGCGCCACCGGGGCTCAACGCCGCTCCCAGACCACTGCCGAGCGCACTGCCGGTGGCGCCGTTGAAGCCCCCGCCGGTCATGAAACCGATGAGGCTTGGCAGCAGGGCAGACGGAATGAAGGCCGCGCCGGTACCCGCGGTGTTGAACAAGTTGTACAGCGGGGTGCCGAACATGTACGCGTAGCCGTTGGTCGGGTCGTTGTACAGGAATTCGATGATCTGCTCGATCCAGTCGGTCGACGCTGCCGGGGCGGCCATGGACTGCAGGGCATTCGGCAGCGCCGAGATCATCTGCGCCGTCTGTGCGGTGCTGTTGGCGGTGCTGCTGCCGCCGGCCTGGCTGACCGCAGCAGCCTGTCCGGCCAGCCCTGCCGGGTTGGTGGTCTGGGCTGGTTCGCTGAACGGGGTCACCTGCGACGCGGCGGCCGATCCGCTGGCGTAGCCGTACATCGCGGCGGCGTCCTGGGCCCACATCTCGGCGTAGAGGGCATCGAGGGCTGCGATGGCCGGGGTGTTGATGCCCAAGACGTTGGTTGCGACCAGTGCCGCCTGCTGCACCCGGTTGGTGGTGACGACCGCCGGAGGGACCGTCGCTGCCCGCGCCGTCTCGTACACGGTCGCGGCGGCGGTGGCCTGGGCGGCGGCCTGCTCGGCTTGCGCGGCGGTGGTGTTCATCCAGGCGATGTAGGGCGTTGCCGCCGCAGACATCGACGCCGAACCCGGTCCGAGCCAGTCCTCACTGGACAGCTGGGAGATCACCGTCTCGTAAGAGTGTGCGGCAGAAGCGAGTTCGGCGGCCATCGCGCGCCAGGCCGAGGCCGCCGACATCATCGGCGCTGACCCCGGGCCGGCATACATCCGCCCGGAGTTGATCTCGGGGGGCAGGGCTCCGTAATCCAGCATGAATTCCGCCTAACCGGCTGCGAGCGCGTTGGCGGCTTCGGTGGCAGCGTAGGACTCGGCGCTGCCGTTCAAAGTGGCCACGAACATCTCGTGAATCGCCGCGGCCTGCGCGGCAACCGACTGGTACATGCTGGCGTGGGCGGCGAACTGCGCAGCGGTCAGCGCCGAGACTTCATCGGCGGCAGCCGGAACGACACCGGTAGTCGGAGCGGACGCAGCGGCGCTCTGGGCGTTGAGCGACGAACCGATCGCTTGCAGGTTGCCGGCGGCAGCCGCCAAGGCCTCCGGCTGCGTGGTCACGAAAGACATCTGGGTTTCTCCTCACGGATCCGAGCGTTATCCGGATTTCTGCGACCACGGTCCCGTATCACTGGGGGATTGTGAAAGCTGGTTAACCGCTTCTTAACCCGCGTGTCCCAACTTTTTACGAGCGCCTGCCCAGGTCTCTGACAGACGGGTGGACCGGAGCAGTCCGCGGGGCTTGTGCGGCCGCGGAACGAAAAGCCGTGCAAGACGGCTATGAGCGGCAAAGACCAGCTTTTCGTCGGGGCCAGCTAAGTGGTCCAGGTCACAGCGTGCCGGCGGTGTGTGTACGACGGTATTTCTACAGATCACGCCGAGAGGCCAAAATTACTGGCACGCAAGCGCTTTGAAGATGATGAGTCGGCCCGGTTATGGCATCGGTGATGCGACTCGTTGACGATGTGAGCCCTCGGTAACGCGGAATTAACACGTTGATCCGGCGGAGTAAACGCTCCGTAACATGCTTTTAACGAACGCTCAGCAGACTACGAGCCATGAAACGGTTTCTGCTGCTGGCGGGCCTCACCGCCATGGTCGGTCTGGCAGCGCCCGCGCATGCCGAGCCGGTTGGTAGCGACGCCGCCTTCCTGACCCAGCTGAACGGAGCCGGCCTGAGCCACCGCGGCTCCGACGAGGTGGCGATCTCCGCCGGTCACTCCGTGTGTCAGTTGATGGATGCCGGCCTGACCCCGATGGACACCGTGGTCGCGGTGCAGACCACCAACCCGGGATTCACACTGCAGCGCGCCGCGGAGTTCGCGCGCATCGCTGCGCAGAACTACTGCCCGCAGCACGCCTGAGTCGTTACGGGGTCCGCTACCGCCGTGCCGGTGGGTTGCCGTCGGCGTCGCCGCGTTAGATTCGCCGCGAGCCCCCATAGCCCAATTGGCAGAGGCAGCGGACTTAAAATCCGCCCAGTCTGGGTTCGAGTCCCAGTGGGGGCACCGCATGGCTACGCGGCCTAGGTGACTGCGGTCGCCGGCCTGCGGCCCCGGCCCATACCCGCCCGCCAGGAAATTTGCAAGATCATGTGACCAGAAAACTGGAATTCGCCCGCCGAGTTTCTTAGTTTCTTATTCAATGCTAATTGCGATACAGATCACAAGTTAGCCAGTTGGATCATAACAGCTGTTCAAGCGCAGCAGAATGCATTGCTGAAGATGCCTAGGGGCAGCGGCTTGGCCCACCGCGACCCAAGGTCCGCTGGATTAACCTGCGACGTCAATCACAATAGTTACGTCATTTTCCTTTTACCCGGAATTCACCGCTAGGATCGACCAAACACCTCGTCCTGGCACCCCGGTCGTACTGGCCAAGCTGCGGCAGCTACGCGGGCGTGTGTGCAAAGACGATACGAAACGTGATCGATGGGAGCGATGTGGACGACGTGGTGGCTTACGGATTGCCCGGCCCGAGGACTCGCACCATCGACACCGTCACGCTGGGGCGCGGCCCGATCGGTGGCCTCGCGGTCACCGCGGACGGCAGCCGGCTGCTGGCCACCAACTACGGCGACGACACCGTCTCGGTGATCGACACCGCCAGCGGCACCGTCGTGGCCACCGTGTTCCACGCCGACGAGCCGTTCTCGGTCGCCGTCGGACCTGCCGGAACCGCTCGGGCCTACGTCACCGCCGGCTCCATGGCGCTCGATGCCGTACTGGCGATCGACGTCGACTCCGCCGAGGTCACCGGGTGTTACCCGGTGGCCCTGGGCATCGGTGAGCTGGTCGCCGACCCGATGGGCAGCCGCGTCTACGTCACCCGTACCGGTTCGGCCGGCGTCGAGGTGCTCGCGCTCGATGCCACCATGAGTCCCGCCGGCGTCGCCCAGGTGTCCAGCAGTCCGGTGGCCAGCGCGGCCGGCCTGCGGATCAGCCCCGACGGCCGGCGGCTGTACGTGGCGGTCCGCCAACCCGCCGGCGACACCGTCACCGTCTTGGACCGCGAACTCAATGTCGTCGACGTCATCGAGGTCGGCTCGACCGTCGTCGACGTGGCCGTCAGCCCGGACGGTACCCGGCTGTTCGTGGCGACTTCCGGGTCTGATGGCCGCGGGGCGGTGCACGCCGTCGACACCCGCACCCACGCGGTCGGCGCCGGGTTCGTGGTCGACACCCAGCTGATCCAGCTGATCGTGAGCCGCGACGGTGAGCGCGCCTACCTGGTGACCGCGGCCGGGGTGCTGGTGATGTGCGCTCGCACCAACGAGGTCCTCGGCGCGCTGGCCGCGACCACGGCGCCGGCCTGCGCGGTGGAGAGCCCGGATGGCAGCAGGCTCTACATCGCCGGCTTCGACGGTGCGGTGACCGTTGCCTCGCTGGCCGATCTGCCGTCGCCGTCGGCGTCGCTGCATGAGCAACTGGCGCTCGACGACGCCGTCAAGCGGATGCTCCAGCTCGAACCCGCTCTCTAGCCCCCGTCGCACGCTCCGCGTCGGCATGGTCGAATATGTCGATGCGCAGCACCATGCAGAACTGGCCGCTGACGATCGGTGCCATCCTGCACCACGCCACCGGCATTCACGGGGCCCGCACCGTGACGACCATGACCGACGACGGTTTCCGCCGCACCACCTACCGCGAGCTGGGCGGCCAGGTGGCCCAGCTGGCCAATGCCCTGCGGCGGCTCGGCATCACCGGCGACGAGCGAGTTGCCACGTTCATGTGGAACAACACCGAGCACCTGGCCGCTTACCTGGCGGTGCCGGCGATGGGCGCGGTGCTGCACACGCTCAACATCCGGCTGTTCGCCGAGCAGATCGTGTTCGTCGCCAACGAGGCCGAGGACCGGGTGATTCTGGTCGACGTCTCGCTGGCCGGGCTGCTGGCGCCGGTGTTGGCGCAGCTCGACACCGTGCACACCGTGATCGCGGTCGGCGAGGGCGACATCGCGGCGCTGGAGGACTCCGGTAAGACCGTGCTGCGCTACGCCGACGTGCTGGCGGCGGAGGCGCAAGAGTTCGACTGGCCGGTCGTCGACGAGAATTCGGCGGCCGCCATGTGCTACACCAGCGGCACCACCGGCAACCCCAAGGGCGTGGTGTACAGCCACCGGTCCAGCTATCTGCACACCATGGCGGGATGCACCACGAACGGTATCGGGGTCGGCTCGGGCGACTGCGTGCTGCCGATCGTGCCGATGTTTCACGCCAACGCGTGGGGGCTGCCCTATTCGGCGCTGATGGCCGGTGCGGATCTGGCGATGCCCGACCGGCATCTGGACGCCGCGTCGCTGGTCGCCCTCATCGAAACGCAGCGACCTACGGTGGCCGGCGCGGTGCCGACGATCTGGAACGACGTCATGCACTACCTGGATCGTGAACCCGGCCATGACATCTCGTCGCTGCGGCTGGTGGCGTGCGGCGGGTCGGCGGTCCCGGTGTCGCTGATGCGCGCGTTCGAAGAGCGCTACGGCGTGCAGGTGCGGCAATTGTGGGGCATGACCGAGACTTCGCCGCTGGCCACCATGGCCTGGCCACCGCCGGGCACCCCGCCCGAGGAGCACTGGTCGCTGCGCGGCACCCAGGGGCAGCCGGTGTGCGGTGTCGAGGCCCGCATCGTCGACGACGACGGCGCGGTGCTGCCCAACGACGGGGAAGCCGTCGGCGAGCTGGAGGTGCGCGGCCCGTGGATCACCGGCGCCTACTACCGCGGCCAGGACGAGTCCAAGTTCTCCTCCGGCTGGCTGCGCACCGGCGACGTGGGCCGTATCGACGCCCAAGGCTTCATCACCTTGACCGACCGGGCCAAGGACGTGATCAAGTCGGGTGGGGAGTGGATCTCCTCGGTGGAGCTGGAGAACGAACTGATCGGCCACCCGGACGTGGTCGAAGCCGCCGTCGTCGGGGTGCCCGACGAACGCTGGCAGGAACGACCGCTGGCCGTCGTGGTGGCACGCGACGGCGCCTCGGTGAGCGCGGCCGAACTGCGAAGCTTCTTGTCCGACAAGGTCGCCCGCTGGTGGCTGCCGGAGCGCTGGACATTCGTCGAGGAGATTCCGCGCACCAGCGTCGGCAAATATGACAAAAAAACCATCCGAGCCCGCTACTCCGAAGATCAATACCAGGTGAGCGAGGTGCGTGACTGATGAGTCTGCGGGTGATCCAGTGGGCGACCGGATCGGTGGGGGTGGCCGCGATCAAGGGTGTGCTCGAGCATCCCGACCTCGAATTGGTCGGCTGCTGGGTGCACTCGAAAGCCAAGAGCGGCAAGGATGTCGGCGAGATCATCGGCGCCGAGCCGCTGGGCGTGACGGCCACCGACAGCGTCGAGGAGATCTTGGCGCTCGATGCCGACGCGGTGATCTATGCGCCCCTGCTGCCCAACCCCGATGAGGTCGCCGCGCTGCTCCGTTCCGGCAAGAACGTCGTCACCCCGGTCGGCTGGTTCTACCCGTCCGAGAAGGAGGTGGGACCGTTGGAGGCTGCGGCGCGCGAAGGTGGCGTGACCCTGCACGGCGCCGGTATCGGGCCGGGCGCGGCCTTCGAGTTGTTCCCGCTGCTGCTGTCGGTGATGTCCACCGGCGTGACATTCATTCGCGGCGAAGAGTATTCGGATCTGCGCACCTACGACGCGCCGGATGTGCTGCGCCATGTGATGGGATTCGGTGGCACCCCGGATCAGGCGTTGAGCGGACCGATGCAGAAGCTGCTCGACGGCGGGTTCCGCCAATCGGTACGCCTGTGCGTCGACCGGCTGGGCTTCGCCGCCGACGAGCACATCCGCTCATCCCAGGAGGTCGCGGTGGCCACCGCGCCGATCGACTCACCGATCGGTTCCATCGAACCCGGTCAGGTGGCCGGGCGCCGGTTCCACTGGGAGGCGACCGTCGGCGACGAGGTCGTCGCTCGGGTCACGGTCAACTGGCAGATGGGCCAGGAGAACCTCGACCCGCCATGGTCTTTCGGTCCAGCAGGCGAGCGCTACGAGATGGAGGTGCGGGGAAACCCCGACACGTTCGTCACCGTCAAAGGCTGGCAGCCCGAGACCGTCGAGGAGGGCCTGATCAGCAACCCCGGTGTCGTGGCGACCGCGGCGCACTGCGTCAACGCGATTCCGGCGACCTGTGCGGCCCCGGCCGGGTTCGCCGGGTTCTTCGACCTGCCGCTGATCACCGGGCGGGCCGCCCCGCGACTGGCGCGCTGAACGCTAACCTCGAACAGTGGCCTTCACCGTCGAGCAATCCCGGGTGATAGCGGTGGCCGTCGAGGACGCGTTCAACGGCACCCTGCCGCTGCCGCTGCCGCAGCTGTTCCGGCACTGGTACGGACCGATTCCCCCGATCAAGGAGGTGCTGGGCCAGACCGGGCCCTGGGAGGCGGTCGGCCAGACCCGGCTCGTGCGGCTGATCGGCGGGGGGAGCATGCGCGAGGAGCTGACCAGCGTCGACCCTCCGCGCTCGTTCGGCTACCGGCTGACCGAGATCACCGGCCCGTTGGCGCCGCTGGTCCGGTGGGTCGAGGGCCGGTGGCAGTTCACTCCCACCGTGGCGGGCACCATCGTCACCTGGGGGTGGGACATCCACCCGAGATCCGCGCCGGCCGCAGTCGCGATGCCGGTGCTCGGGCGACTGTGGAAGGGCTACGCTCGGCGGGCCCTGGCACAGTTGGCCACGCTGCTGGAGGGCTGAGGCACCCATGTGCCGCCTGTTCGGGCTACACGCCGGCACCGATGCGGTCGCGGCCACGTTCTGGTTGCTCAACGCCCCGGACAACCTCGCCGCGCAGAGCCGGCGCAACCCCGACGGCACGGGGCTGGGCGTGTTCGGCCGCGACGGCCGCCCGCAGCTGCACAAGGAGCCCCTCGCCGCCTGGCAGGACAGCGATTTCGCCACGGAGGCACACGAACTGACCGGCACCACCTTCGTCGCGCACGTGCGGTACGCCACCACCGGTGCCCGCGACGTCGCCAACACCCACCCGTTCCTGCAGGACGGCCGGATCTTCGCCCACAACGGCGTGCTGCGCGGCCTGGATGTCCTCGAGGACCGACTCCGCGAGCTGGGCACCGCCGATCTGGTTGTCGGACAGACGGATTCCGAGCGCGTGTTCGCGCTGATCACCGCCGCGGTCCGGGCGCACGACGGCGACGTCGGCGCGGGCCTGCGCGACGCGGTCGGCTGGCTGGCGGCCCACGTGCCGATCTACGCGCTCAACATCCTGCTGGCCACCGCCACCGACATGTGGGCGCTGCGCTATCCCGACACCCACGAGCTGCACCTGCTGGACCGCCGCGACGGCGCCGAGCCGTTCGGGGTGGACCTGTACACACACCGGATCCGGGCGCAGTCCGAACAGCTGAGCGGCCGGCCGGCGGTGGTTTTCGCCAGCGAGCCGATGGACACCGATCCGCGCTGGCGGCTGCTCGCCCCGGGCGAACTGGTCCACGTCGACGCCGGGCTGCAGCTGCGCACCGAGCTGGCCTTCCCCGATCCGCCCGCCCGGCAACTGCGCCGGGAGGAACTGACCGCTGCTACGCAGGAGGCTCAACACCCGTGGTTGTGACAGGCAAGCGAGCCCTGGTGCTGGCCGGCGGGGGAGTGGCGGGCATCGCCTGGGAGACCGGCGTGCTGTGCGGGATCGCCGACGAGTCGCCGTCCACCGCAGCGGCGCTGCTGGAATCCGATGTGCTGGTCGGCACCTCGGCCGGTTCGGCGGTGAGCGCACAGATCGGTAGCGGAATGAGCCTCGAGGAGCTGTTCGCCCGTCAGGTGGCCGAGTCCTCGCCCGAACTCGACCCCGGGATCGGGGGCGAGGAGATCGCGGAGCTGTTCCTGGCCGCCATGACCAGACCGAACACCACTGCCGCGCAGAAGATGCAGCGCATAGGTGCGGTGGCCTTGTCCGCCGAGACGGTCCCGGCCGCGGTGCGCCGCCGGGTGATCGAGCGTCGGCTGCCGTCGCATCGCTGGCCGGATCGTTGTCTGCGGATCACCGCCGTCGATATCGACACCGGTGAGCTGATGGTGTTCGACCGGGACTCAGGCGTGGATCTCGTCGATGCGGTGGCGGCCAGCTGCGCGGTGCCGGGGGTGTGGCCGCCGGTCGTGATCGACGGGCAGCGCTACATGGACGGCGGAATGCGCAGCACGGTCAACCTCGACGTCGCCGACGATTGCGAGGTGGCCGTCGTCCTGGTGCCGTCCGGGGAATCGGCGCCGTCGCCGTTCAGTGCCGGTGCGGCCGCCGAGATCGCGGGCTTCGGCGGGCGTGCCTACCCGGTGTTCGCCGACGGCGCGGCGTTGCGGGCCTTCGGCAGCAACCCGCTGGACCCGGCCTGCCGGGTGCCGTCGGCGTGGGCCGGACGCGAGCAGGGCCGCCAACATGCCGCCGCGCTCGCCGAATTCTTTGATCAGTCCGGTTGATCGGAATCGAGGGCCTGGGCGGTCAGCTTGCGGCCGATGTCGATTATCTCTGTGGCGCAATGGAAGTCCAGGCTGCGGCAGGTGGTCCGGGGCACCTCGATCAAGAGATCCGGCGGATGGGTGGCCAGATGGTGGCGGGTCAGCGCCGCCTGGGCGATGTCAATGGTGCGGTTCATCACCTCGAAGCTGCCGAGCTTGGGAACTTCGGGTTCGGACTCGGTCTCGCCGTCGGGTCCGGTATCGCCGTTGCCGAACCGGCCGAACAACGCGTGGGCCGCGTTGCTGTCCATCAGCGCAGAGGTGCTCTGCAGCATTCGCGTCAGCCACGCCGGCGTCGAGCCCCGGCTCGGCTCCCCGTCGGTGTCCTCGCAGTCCTCGGGCGCGAGGATGTCGGCGGCGTTGGCGCCGCTCAGGTTGACCGCGACGGTCAGGTCGGCGTTGACGGCGGCGATCGGCCCCATCGGCACCGGGTCGAGGATTCCTCCGTCGGCCAGCAGTCGCCCTTCGACGACGTGCGGGGAGATCACTCCGGGGATGGCGATGGACGCCCGGATCGCCGCGTGTAGCGGTCCGCGCTGCAGCCACACCGATCGTCCCGAGATGAGATCCGTCGTGACCGCCGTATAGGGAATCGGCAGCTCCTCGATGTTGATGTCGCCCACGATGTCGCGGACCACATCGAGGATCTTCCCGGCGCGCAGCACCCCCGCGGCGGTGAAGGTCGGATCCAGCAACCGCAGCACCGCGCCCTGCGTCAGCGACTGGGCCCAGTCGGCGAACTCATGCAGGCGGCCGGCCGCCTGCAGACCGCCGACCAGCGCGCCCATCGACGAGCCGGATATGCCGACGATCTCGTAGCCGCGTGCGGTCAGTTCATCGATGACCCCGATGTGGGCGTAGCCGCGGGCGCCGCCGCTACCGAGCGTCAGTGCCACCCGCTTGGAAGAAGGAGATGTCACGCCCTCCATTGTGACGGGCGAACCGCCGGCGGGTTTTTCGCACGGCTGATTAAAACCCATGCGGTTCGCTCATTACGGACATCATCGCTGGTCAGAGCTATCACCGTTGGCGGGGTGGGAGCCGGCGGCGCGGACCTGACGCTGTCCCGCGATGTAGTGTGAGTCCCGTGATGGAGCACGTCGGATTCCAGGGCTGTTGTTGCCGCAGCTGAACGCTGCCGCCGACCCCTGTCTTGAATCCACCCCATCCGTTCTGGAGTTTTCACCATGGTTATCGCTGATCCTGTCGCGTTGCGGCCGTCGGCCCCCCGGGCCCGCTCGCTGCGCATGCCCGACCTCCTGCATACCACCGACCTGGCCGCCGACGCGGTGCTCGACGGCCGCTACCAGCACCTGCTGCCGGCGTCCGGCCTGCCCACCGACAGCCGCTGGTTCACCCGGATCCACGGCGACGAGCGGCTCGACATCTGGCTGATCAGCTGGGTGCCCGGCCACGCCACCGAACTGCACGACCACGGCGACTCACTCGGCGCGCTGACGGTACTGTCCGGGGCGCTGGACGAATTCCATTGGGACGGAGCACAGTTGACGCAACATCGGCTCAATGCGGGCGACCAGGCCTCGTTTTCGCGCGGCTGGGTGCATGACGTCGTCTGGGCGCCGTCAGATCCCGGGCCGACGCTGAGCGTGCATGCCTACTCGCCGCCGCTGGTGGAGATGTCCTACTACGCCGTCGCGGACGACGACACCTTGCGCCGGCAACGCACTGAGTTCACCGAATACCCGGAGGCATCGTGACCACCACCCAGCTGGCCAGTCGTATCGACGGGATGCTCGCCGCGGCGCGGGCGCGGCTGAACCGGATGACCGCCGAGGAGGTGCCCGCGGCGCTGCGTGACGGCGCGATTCTGGTCGACATCCGGCCGGCGGCCCAGCGCGCGCAGGAGGGCCAGGTGCCCGCCGCCTTGGTGATCGAGCGCAACGTGCTGGAGTGGCGCTGCGACCCGACCAGCGACGCCCGGCTGCCGCAGGCGATCGGCGACGACGTGCAGTGGGTGATCCTGTGCTCGGAGGGCTACACCTCGAGCCTGGCCGCGGCCGCGCTGGTGGACCTGGGCCTGCATCGCGCCACCGACGTCATCGGCGGCTATCACGCCCTGGTCGCCGCCGGCGTGCTGGTGGAGTCGAAACCATCACGCGGTCGAGTGGAGCAGCGGTCGGAGCCGCTCGGTTTTGTCTGCGGTCCACCCCGCTGGATGTAATATCGCCGCCCAGGCATCGGCCACGGCGGCGGCATAGTGGTGACCGTGCCCGTCGGGCACGTCGACCGCCACCGCCATGTCGGCGGAGACCTGCAGGAACGTCACGATCGGTTTCCACTGCACCTGCGGCAGCACGTCGTAGCCGCGCGGCTCGGACAGCCAATCCGGTTTGTGGAACAGCAGGTCCGGGCTCCACCAGGCGATCGGGTCCGAGGCGTGCTGCAGGTACACCACGCGCGGGGTGCTCCAAGGTGTGTCCGGGCGCGCCAGATCGCCGCCGCGGGCGACGAACCGAGCGTTGCGGCCGTCGTCGTAAATCGGAAGCCATTGCGGGGAGCCGGGATCGCGGTTGATCGTCAAGTCTTTCCAGATGGTGTTCTGAAACGTCGGCCCGGAGAACAGTGCTCCGTCGGTGCGCGCCAGCACGTTGTTGAGGTTCATGAATGGCGCCTCACCGCCAAACGATCCGAGGCTCTCGCCGAACACCACCAGCTTGGGGCGCCCGGATTCCGGCATCGCCCGCACCTGTTTGTCGACCGCCTCGAACAAGGCCTGGCCGGCCTGGCGGGCGCTCTCCCTGTCGACCAGGAAGGACAGCCAGCTGGGCAAGAACGAATACTGCATGCTCACGATCGCGGTGTTGCCGTTGAACATGTACTCCAGGGCGGAGGCCTCCGCCTCGTTGATCCAGCCGGTGCCGGTCGTGGTCGCCACGGCCACCACGGCGCGGTTCAGCCCGCCGGTGCGGGCCAGTTCCGCCGCGGCCAGTTCAGCGGTCGCGCTGATTCCTTCAGCGGAATTGAGTCCGGCATAGGCACGGATCGGCTCGGTCGCCGGTGTGCCGTTGAACGCGGTGAGCTGCGCGAGAGTCGGTCCGCCGGCCACGAAGATACGGCCCTGATGGCCCAGCGACTCCCAGGAGGCCAGGGATTCGGGACCCCCGGACCGCAGCCGGCTCGGCGGGGCGGCCTGGTCGGGGTCCAGCTCTTCATTGACCGCCGCGAAGGTGTTGTTCAGCGCGCGCATGCTGAACTTCACCACCACGCCGTTGAGCAACGCGATGGTCAGGCCCAGCAGCAGGGCCACCGTCACCACCAGCGAAACGCGCGGCGGCGCAACGCGGTTGAGCTGACGTGCCAGTGCGCGGCCCACCATACGGACCACCTGCCCGATCTCCACCAGCACGAACAACGTCAGCACCGCCAGCCCGCCCGCCATCGGGAAGCAGTACCAGGCCAGCTGCGGAACATCCATCAGCGAGCGCAGCTGCCGCTGCCAGTGGTAGACGCGGACGATCATCACCAGGTGGATGACCACGGCGGTCGGGATCAGCACCGCCCAGGCCCAACCCGGCGCGGGCGGGCTGCTGTCCGCCGAGCGCATGTAGCGCACCAGCCACACGATGAGCACCCCGAGCCCGTAGCCGGCGGCGCCGGATGCGCCGCTGACCAGACCCTGGACCAGCGGACCGCGGGGCAGCAGTGACGGCGTCATCGACAGCCAGATGAACACCAGCCCGGTGGCGGTGCCGGTGAATGTGTAGTGCCTGATCCACCAAGGTGTTTCGGCCGACCGGGCCATCGGCTAGCGGTGGGTGAAGTTCGGTGCGCGCTTCTCGGTGAACGCCGCCATGCCCTCGGTCTGGTCGTCGGTGGCGAATGCCGAATGGAACAGCCGGCGCTCATAGAGCAGTCCTTCGGCCAGGGTGGATTCGAAGGCTCGGTTGACGGCTTCTTTGGCCATCCGGGCCGCCGACAGGCTCATTCCCGCGATGGTGGCAGCGACCTTTCCGGCTTCGGCCAACAGGTCATCGGCCGGGACCACCCGAGAGACCAGGCCGCTGCGTTCGGCCTCGGCGGCATCGATGGTGCGGCCGGTCAGGATCAGATCCATTGCCTTGGCCTTGCCGATGGCGCGGGTCAGTCGCTGAGAGCCGCCCATACCCGGCAGCACGCCGAGTTTGATCTCCGGCTGACCGAACTTCGCGGTGTCGGCGGCGATCAGCACATCGCACATCATCGCCAGTTCGCAACCACCGCCCAGGGCGTGTCCGGCCACCGCGGCGATGGTCGGGGTGCGCACCGCGGCCAACTTGGACCAGGCGGCGAAGAAGTCGGCGGCGAACACCTCGGCGAAGCTCAGATCGGCCATCTCCTTGATGTCCGCACCGGCGGCGAACGCCTTGGCGCTGCCGGTGATGATGATCGCGCCGATGCCCGGGTCGGCATCGAATTCGGCTGCTGCGGTGGTGACTTCGTTCATCACCTGGCTGTTGAGCGCGTTGAGTGCCTGCGGCCGGTTCAGCGTGATGGTTCCGACGCGTCCGTCACGGTCCACCAGAATGGCTTCGTAGCTCATGGGGTGCTCCTTAAAAAGCTAGATCGGGTTCGGCTGGGGCGAAGTAGGTTTCGATGTCGGCGGTGCTCACCTCGGCCAGGGTGGCCGGTGACCACTGCGGGTTGCGGTCCTTGTCGACCAGTTGGGCGCGAATGCCCTCCACCAGGTCGTGGGAACGCAGCGAGGCGGTCGACACCCGGAACTCCTGGACCAGAACGTCTTCCAGCGTGGCCAGCTCACCGGCCCGGCGCACCGATTCCAGCGTCACCGAGCAGGCGATCGGGGAGCGGGTGCCGATCAGGTCGGCCGCGGCATTGGCGCCGGCACCGCCGTGGCCGGCCAGCGCTGCCACGATGTCGGCGACCGTGTCGTGCCCATAGCACTCGTCGATCCAATCGCGGTCTGCGGCAAGCGGGCTCGGCGGCGGCTCGACCGCATGGGCGGCCAGCGCGGCCTCCACGGCGTCGGCGATCACCGCCGAAGTGAACTCCCCCAATCGGTCATGCGGAACGAAGTGGTCGGCGAAGCCCAGCGCGATGGCATCGGCCCCGGAGAACGGTGCACCGGTCAGCGCCGCGTGCAGACCCAGATGCCCGGGTGCGCGCGACAACAGGTAGGTGCCGCCGACGTCGGGTATGAAGCCGATACCCACTTCGGGCATGGCCATCTTCGTGGTGTCGGTGACCACCCGGGTGTTGGCGTGCGCGCCGACACCGACGCCGCCGCCCATCACGATGCCGTCCATCAGCGACACGTACGGCTTGGGAAACTCACCGATCTGGGCATTGAGCAGATACTCGTCGTGCCAGAAGCGCCGCGCGTCGGCGCCATCGGCCTTGGCGCTGTGATAGATCGCGACCACGTCACCGCCGGCGCACAGGCCGCGCTCGCCGGCCCCGGCCAGCACCACCGCGGCCACCGCCGGGTCCTCAGCCCACGCCGACAGCGTCGCGGTCATCGCGGTCACCATCGACAGGTTCAGCGAGTTGATCGCCTGCGGCCGGTTGAGCGTCAGCAACCCGACTCCGCGCTCGATGTGGGCCAGTACCTCGTCAGATTCGCCTGTCACGCCTTCGCAATGTAGATCCCTCCCCGCGGTCGCCGATCCGCGGGTAAGGTTTGGCGGAAGAACGACCCGGATGTTGGGAACCCCGGCGGGTCGTGGATCGTTGATCAAGTTGTTCGCACAACTTTCGTGTCCAAGCACAAGACAGCTTTAGAGAGGATCGGGAAGGTGCGGGAAACCAGCAACCCGGTATTTCGTTCGTTGCCCAAACAGGGCGGTTACGCACAGTTCGGAACCGGCTTCGGTGCCGCCGGGGCAACCCAGCAGATGAGCCAGGGTTACCCGGGTCTGCAGAGCCCGCAGACCGACTACCGGCGGGAGGTCAGTAGGCCGCTCACCATCGACGACGTCGTCACCAAGACCGGCATCACGCTGGGGGTGCTGAGTGTCGCAGCGATCGTGTCGTTCTTCCTGGTGTCGGCCAACCAGGCCCTGGCCGGTCCGCTGACCTTCGTCGGCGCGTTCGGCGGGCTGGCGCTGGTGATGGTGGCCATGTTCGCCCGCAAGCAGGACAGCAAGGCACTGGTGCTCAGCTACGCCGCGCTGGAGGGCATGTTCCTTGGTGCCATCTCCTGGGTGCTGACCGCGTTCACGGTGGGCACCGGCAACGCCGGCTCGATGATCGGACAGGCCGTGATGGGCACCCTCGGGGTGTTCGGCGGCATGCTGGTGGTCTACAAGACCGGCGCCATCCGCGTCACCCCGAAGTTCACCCGGATGATCGTCGCCGGCCTGTTCGGTGTGCTGGCCCTGATGATCGGCAACCTGGTGCTGTCGCTGTTCGGCGTCGGCGGGGGTGAGGGCCTGGGGCTGCGCAGCGGTGGGACGCTGTCCATCATCTTCTCGCTGGTGTGCATCGGGATCGCCGCGTTCAGCTTCTTGATCGACTTCGACGCCGCCGACCAGCTGATCCGCGCCGGCGCGCCGGAGAAGGCGGCCTGGGGTATCGCCCTGGGTCTGACCGTGACGCTGGTCTGGCTGTACCTGGAGATCCTACGTCTGCTCAGCTACTTCCAGAACGAGTGACGACCAGCTAAAAAATGACCCCGTGCCGGCAGGCACGGGGTCATTTTGTTTACGAACGACGGGCATCGAGTGTGCGGTTTGGTGCGCCAAGACGCGATTCTGCGACCCAAAACGCACACTCGACGTAGTCGGGCCAAAGGCTCAGGAGAGCCGCTCGACCACCATCGCCATGCCCTGGCCGCCGCCCACACACATGGTCTCCACGCCGAACGTCTTGTCGTGGGTCTGCAGGTTGTTCAGCAGGGTGGCGGTGATGCGGGCGCCGGTCATACCGAACGGGTGACCCAGCGCGATCGCCCCACCGGAGACATTCAGCTTGTCCTCGTCGATGCCGAGCTCGCGCGCGGAACCGAGCACCTGCACGGCGAAGGCCTCGTTGATCTCGAACAGGTCGATGTCCGAGACCGACATCTTGGCGTTCGTCAGCGCCTTTTTGACCGCCTCGATCGGCCCGAGGCCCATGATCTCCGGCGATAGGCCGGAAACCCCGGTGGCCACGATCCGGGCCAGCGGCTTGAGGCCCAGCTGCTTGGCCTTGGTGTCGCTGGTGATGATCACCGCGGCCGCGCCGTCGTTCAGCGGGCAGGCGTTACCGGCGGTGATCGTGCCGTCGGGCCGGAACACGGGCTTGAGCTGGCTGATCTTCTCGTAGGTGGTGCCGGCGCGCGGGCCGTCGTCGGTGCTCACCACGGTGCCGTCCGGCAGCGTGACCGGGGAGATCTCGCGGGCGAAGAAGCCACTCTTGATGGCCTCTTCGGCGCGGTTCTGGCTGCGCACGCCCCAGTGGTCCTGGTCTTCGCGGCTGATCCCGGTGTGCAGCACCACGTTCTCGGCGGTCTGGCCCATCGCGATGTACACGTCGGGCAGGTTGCCGTCGGCGCGCGGGTCATGCCATTCCTTGGCGCCGGCCGCGGCAGCCTCGGAGCGGGCCATGGCGTCATTGAACAGCGGGTTCTTGCTGTCCGGGGCGCCGTCGGCGGCGCCGATACCGAACTGCGACACCGTCTCCACCCCCGCGGAGATGAACGCGTCGCCCTCGCCGGCCTTGATCGCGTGGAACGCCATCCGGGTGGTCTGCAGCGACGACGAGCAGTAGCGGTTCACCGTGGTGCCCGGCAAGAAGTCATAGCCGAGCAGCACCGAGACGACGCGGGCAATGTTGTAGCCGGCCGCACCGCCGGGCTGGCCGCAGCCCATCATCAGGTCGTCGATCTGGTGCGGGTTCAGCTCGGGCACCTTGTCGAGGGCGGCGCGCACCATCTGGGCGGCCAGGTCATCCGGCCGCATGGTGACCAGCGATCCCTTACCGGCCCGGCCGATCGGCGAACGAGCAGTTGAGACGATGACAGCTTCGGGCACGGTGACTCCTTGCGATCGGGTATTCCAGGAAAATCTAGTCCGCTGGGGCCAGGACGTGTGAATCGGCCTCGTCCAGCGCGGCGCACAGCGCCGGGATCACCTGAGTCGCCGCCAGCGCGTAACCCGCGGCCGACGGGTGGTACTGGTCCGGGGCGAACAGCAGCGCAGGGGACTCGCGAAACGCCGGGGCGCAGACGTCGGCGAACGGAACGGCGATACCGCCGGCGGCCCTGACGGCCTGGGTCTGGGCGCGAGCCAGCTGCCGCGCCCGGGTATGCGCGACCCAGCGCAGCGGTTGTGGGATCGCGCTGATCACCGAGAAATCGGGGCAGGTGCCGACGACCACCGCCGCGCCGCTGGAGCGCAGTCGTTTCACCGCCGCGTGCAGTCGCTGCGCCGAGACGGCGATGCCGTTGAGCCTGGTGACATCGTTCGCGCCGATCATGATCACCGCCGCGTCCGGTGGCGGTCCGGCGACGAACATCGCGTCGACCTGGCCGGCGAGGCCCCTGGAGGTCGCGCCGACGATTGCCTTGGTACTCAGGCGGATCCGCTTACCGGTGCGCTCGGCCAGCGCCCTGGCGATCAGTGCTCCGGGCACCTCCTCGGGCGAACAGCAGCCGTAGCCGGCCCCGGTCGAGTCACCGAAGATCATCAGGTGCAGATCGACGCTCATGCCGCGCTGAAAGCGCTCCACGGTGGCGTCCCCGGCAACGTAGATGCCGTCGGCGCGCGGCGGGACCTCGCACGCCCGGGGGATGGTTTGGCGCGCCAGATCGGCCTGACCGGCCAACAGATTGCGCACACCCAGGTAAAGGGTTCCGCTGGAGGCGAGCGCCCCGGCAGTGGCCAGCGTGATCACCGACCGCCGCGCCACCCGGATCCCCATGCTGCAAGTTTAGGCGAGCACCGCCCCGGGCGCCCCCGCGCAGCAAACAACAATGATCACGATGCGGACCCGAAGCCGTATCGGAACCAACCCTGAGATTCCTTCACAGACTTTTCCGTGTGACGATGCGAGGTACCGCGTTGGCTGTGCCGGCCCGGGCCGGCGGGAGGGAGTGTGCACCATGACCGCGCCCAGCAAGATTGCCAGCTCGCCGCGTGGATTCAGCCGCCTGCACCCGGCACTGCGACCCCGCCGCTTCCCCCGCAATGACGGCCTGCCGGTCGAGGTCGTGGAGGATGCGCCCAGCGTCGAGGGACGGCTGACGTGGCTGGCAACCCGGCTCACCGTCCGGCCGGTGCTCTCGGTCGGCAGCTACCTCCCGCGCATGCCGTGGCCGTTCGGTCTGTTGGACTTCACCGCCAAGGCGGTGCTGCCCGCGCCGGGCACCGTGCGAGCCAGCATCCGGTTGCCGCACTGCACGGCGAAGATGGTGCGTGCCGCCGGCGTCCTGCCCGCCGACGGCACCCGGCGGGTCGTGCTGTACATGCACGGCGGTGCCTTCTTGACCTGCGGGGCCAACACGCACGGCCGGCTCGTCACGAAGCTGTCGAAGTACGCCGACAGTCCGGTGCTGGTGGTGGAGTACCGGATGGTGCCCAAGCACTGCATCGACGACGCGGTCGACGACTGTTACGACGCCTACCGCTGGCTGCGCCGGCAGGGCTACGCACCCGACCAGATCGTGCTGGCCGGCGACTCCGCCGGGGGCTACCTGTCGCTGGCGCTGGCCGAGCGACTGCTGGACGAGAGCGGGGACGATGAGGCCCCGGCGGCGATCGTCGCGATGTCACCGCTGCTGGAGATCGCCAAGGAAGCCAAGAAGGCGCATCCGAACATCCACACCGGCGCGATGTTCCCGCCTCAGGCATTCGACGCGTTCGTGGACCTGGTTGAAGCGGCGGCCCGCAACCACGGCCGGCGCGGCGAGGTTTTCGAGCCGCTGCAGCACGTCAAGCCGGGTCTGCCGCGCACCCTGATACATGTCTCGGGCTCCGAGGTGCTGCTGCACGACGCGCGGCTGGGCGCCAAGATCCTGGCCGCAGCCGGCGTCCCGGTGGAACTGCGGGTGTGGCCCGGTCAGATCCACGTCTTCCAGCTCGCCGCACCATTCGTGCCCGAGGCCACCCGCTCGCTCCGCCAGATCGGCGAATACATCCGCGAAGCCACCGGCTGACCCGCTCGGTTCACAAGGCGCCGAACCGCCCGGACAAACAACCTGACACGATGGCAGGCATGCGGATAGCGCGCCACATCAGTGACCTCATCGGCAACACCCCCCTGGTCGAGCTGAATTCCATCGTTCCCGCCGGGGCCGGCCGGGTGGTGGCCAAGGTCGAGTACCTCAACCCGGGCGCCAGCTCCAAGGACCGCATCGCGGTGAAAATGATCGACGCCGCCGAGGCCAGCGGCGCCCTCAAGCCCGGCGGCACCATCGTCGAACCGACCTCCGGCAACACCGGTGTCGGTCTGGCCCTGGTCGCCCAACGCCGCGGCTACAAATGCGTGTTCGTCTGCCCCGACAAGGTCAGCGAGGACAAGCAGAACGTGATGCGGGCCTACGGCGCCGAGGTGGTGGTGTGCCCGACCGCGGTACCGCCCGACGACCCGGCCAGCTACTACAGCGTGTCCAACCGGCTGGTCGAGGAGATCGACGGCGCCTGGAAGCCCGATCAGTACTCCAACCAAGCCGGCCCGGAGAGCCACTACGAGACCACCGGTCCGGAGGTCTGGAACGACACCGACGGCCAGGTCACCCATTTCGTCGCCGGGATCGGCACCGGCGGCACCATCACCGGCACCGGCCGCTACCTCAAGGAGGTGTCGGGAGGCCGGGTGCGGATCATCGGTGCCGACCCGGAGGGCTCGGTGTACTCCGGGGGAACCGGCCGGCCGTATCTGGTGGAAGGGGTCGGCGAGGACTTCTGGCCGGCCGCCTACGACCCGAAGGTGCCCGACGAGATCATCGCGGTGTCCGACGCGGACTCGTTCGACATGACCCGGCGGCTGGCCCGGGAGGAAGCGCTGCTGGTCGGCGGATCCTGCGGGATGGCCGTGGTGGCGGCCGTGGAAGCGGCCGTCAAAGCCGGGCCCGACGCGCTCGTCGTGGTCTTGCTGCCTGACGGCGGCCGCGGTTACATGTCCAAGATCTTCAACGACTCCTGGATGTCGTCCTACGGGTTCCTGCGCTCCCGGCTGGACGGCTCGACGGTGCAGCCCACCGTCGCCGACGTGCTGCGGGCGAAGTCCGGGGTGTTGCCCGACCTGGTGCACACCCACCCGTCGGAGACGCTGCGCGACGCCATCGGGATCCTGCGGGAGTACGGGGTGTCGCAGATGCCCGTCGTCGGCGCCGAGCCGCCGGTGATGGCGGGGGAGGTGGCCGGCAGCGTGTCCGAGCGCGACCTGCTCTCGGCGGTCTTCGAGGGCCGCGCCAAGCTGGCCGACGCGGTGTCGCAGCACATGGGGCCGCCGCTGCCGCTGATCGGCTCCGGTGAGGTGGTCGACGTCGCCGCAACCGCGCTGGCCGAGGTCGACGCGGTGATGGTGGTCGAGGACGGTAAGCCGGTCGGCGTCATCACCCGCCACGACCTGTTGGGTTTCCTGTCCGACGGGCCGCGTCGCAGGTAGCCGCCGGCGAGAGCGCCTTGCGGTAGCGTGACAGTCCGCATCAACCGATTTCAGCAAGGGTGCCCATGACTGACTTCCCGCCGCCGCCTCAGGGCAATTACCCGCCCCCTCCCGGCGACTACTCACCTCGTATCATATAAACATAAGACGCTTCCGACGATAAGGCTCGTGTAGATGTCGGAGGTCGCCGGATCATTAAAAAAATGAGGAGGGGGGGGGGGGGGGGGGGGGGGGGGGGGG